>JBOGBH010000053.1:0-1295 GCA_051656125.1 Mycoplasmoidaceae bacterium | reverse complement strand
TTGCTACTACTTCTATGTGGTTGCTACTACTTCTATGTTGTTGCTACTACTTCTATGTGGTTGCTACTTGTTCTGGGTGGTTGCTACTACTTCTATTTGGTTGCTACTACTTCTAAATGGTTGCTACTAGTTCTGGGTGCTTGCTACTACTTCTATGTGGTTGCTACTACTTCTAAGTTGTTGATACTACTTCTATGTGGTTGCTACTACTTCTTTGTGGTTGCTACTACTTCTATGTGGTTGCTACTACTTCTAAATGGTTGCTACTACTTCTAAATGGTTGCTACTACTTCTATGATGTTGCTACTACTTCTAAATGGCTGCTACTAGTTCTGGGTGGTTGCTACTTCTTCTATGTGGTTGCTACTACTTCTATGTGGTTGCTACTACTTCTATGTGGTTGCTACTACTTCTATTTGGTTGCTACTACTTCTAAGTGGTTGCTACTACTTCTATGTGGTTGCTACTACTTCTATGTGGTTGCTACTACTTCTATTTGGTTGCTACTACTTCTATTTGGTTGCTACTACTTCTATGTGGTTGCTACTACTTCTATGTGGTTGCTACTACTTCTATGTGGTTGCTACTACTCCTATTTGGTTGCTACTACTTCTATGTGGTTGCTGCTACTTCTATGTGGTTGCTACTACTTCTATGTGGTTGCTACAACTTCAAAATGGTTGCTACTACTTCTATTTGGTTGCTACTACTTCTATGTGGTTGCTACTACTTCTTTGTGGTTGCTACTACTTCTATGTGGTTGCTACTACTTCTAAATGGTTGCTACTACCTCTATGTGGTTGCTACTACTTCTCTGTGGTTGCTACTACTTCTATGTGGTTGCTACTACTTCTATGTGGTTGCTACTACTTCTAAATGGTTGCTACGACCTCTATGTGGTTGCTACTACTTCTAAATGGTTGCTACTACTTCTTTGTGGTTTCTACTACTTCTAAATGGTTGCTACTACTTCTATGAGGTTGCTACTACTTCTATTTGGTTGCTACTACTTCTATGTGGTTGCTACTACTCCTATTTGGTTGCTACTACTTCTATTTGGTAGCTACTACTTCTATGTGGTTGCTACTACTTCTATGTGGTTGCTACTACTTCTATGTGGTTGCTACTACTTCTAAATGGTTGCTACTACCTCTATGTGGTTGCTACTGCTTCTAAATGGTTGCTACTACTTCTATGTGGTTGCTACTACTTCTAAATGGTTGCTACTACTTCTATGTGGTTGCTACTAGTTCTGGGTGGTTGCTACTACTTCTATTTGGTTGCTACTACTTCTA
>JBOGBH010000052.1:0-401031 GCA_051656125.1 Mycoplasmoidaceae bacterium | reverse complement strand
ACAAAGTATCTTCAAAATTCAGAATGCTTAGCATCATCACAATTGCAATAAATAACTTTGCCCTTTAATTGTTTTTTATATTCATCACTTCTTAGTTCTTTACAAATTGTTTCATATTTTGTGTAGAATTCATCATTTTGATTTTTCTTTGCATTACCTAAATTTTCTCTACCCATTTCTATTTTCCTTATTTTCTAGAAAATTTAAATCTAATTTACTTATAAAATATTTTTTTCCTTTTTCTCCGTTGCAATAACCACAAAGTATTTGCAGGTTAGAATATTCAGTTCTACCTCCCTCAGCAAATGGTTTTATATGATCTCCTTTTGCTTGGTTAATATCCAATAACTCTTTTCCACAGATATTACAAATACCTCCTTGCTCTTGAAGCTTCCTTTCCTTATCTGCATCTTCAAATTTTCTAGGTTGTAAATATTTTTCATTTTTTGTGAGTAAATACTCATAAACTCCTATTGTTTTAATGTCTTTAACTGTAGGAAAATATTTTAATAATTTTATTATTTCTTCTCTACTAAATTTAGGGTCCTTATTGTGATATTCACTATATAGCCTTCCTCAATCAACAGAATCCATATTTTTCAAAGGAGAAACTAAGGGGAATGTTGCTTTTATTCAATCAATTATAGTTTCAAAAAAATTTATTAAATCTTTAGCATTGTTTTTTTCTTGTTGAGAATACATATACTCCTGAATATCTTTTTTTGTATTATTTATTTTATTTTCATAAGTAACACGTCATTTTAAAGCAGTTTCTAAATATTTTTGTCTCTTAACTTCTCCGCTAATATAATGCTTCCCTATTTTATAGCCTCCACCATCTGTTGAACTAAAATATGATTTTGCGTCTTCTAATCAATCACTAGGAGAAATATTAGAATTTAATATTTCTTGATCTTTTAATGGTTCATTACCTATATTTATAGTTTTAAATCAATCTATTCTATCATTGGCGGAGCCATTACAAATGTTAATATCTAATTCATAATCTAAAAAAATTTTTTGCAAGTCATTTCCAATATTTTTATAAGGAAGGCATGTCTTGTCCTTTCCATCCCCCCCTATATTAATTGATAAATTGCCAATATAAAAATTACATATGCTGACTATTCTTTGTTGTCCATCTAATAATTCATAATATTCTTCGCCCTTCTTAGGTTGGTAGAAGTAAATGGCATTTATAGGAAAATTTTTTAAAATTGAAATAATTAACTTTTCTTGCCTAGATTCTTCATAAACAAAATTTCTTTGAAATTTTGGTTGAATTTTTAATTTACCATTTCAACCATATATGTCCTTACCATCACTTATTGTATCTCAATAATAACCCACTACTAAATCTCTTATTTTTAGTTTCATTGGTGTAATTACCATTGTATTATTTATTAAACTCATTATTATCTTTCTTTTCTAACTAATTTTCTTTACAAAAATATTTGTTATATCTTAAATATTTTATAAATTCATTATATTTAAAATTTGTTAAAAATATACAAGTTAAAATATAAATACATCAAGTGATGAGTTATTATTTTACTAATCTTATGAAGCTTGAACCAGAACCAATTAAGAAAGTAAATTTATTATCATTTTTTTCTTTCATAAATTTTTTTTTGAAATCATAATTTAGGCTAAAACACGATTCTTGAAGATCATTTATTAATAAATTATATTTTTTTATTTTTATAAAGAACATTTGAAAAAAATAGTTTCTAAATATATTGGGATTCTTATTATTATAAAAATTGTCATATACATCTTTTGTTGATATTTCTATATCGTTAAAAATAATTTCATAACTTATCTTAGGTTTCTTTTTTTTAATTATTTTATTACCATATTCAGAAACATATGCACATTCAAAGCCAGATAAAAAAAATGGTATATCAGATCCTATTTCTATAAATGATTCATAATCATTTTTATAATCAATATTATTTAAATCTAAAATATATTTAGCAACATATGCAGCATTAGAAGAAGAACCACCAATACCAGATCCAATAGGAATTTTTTTATTAATTCTTATATCAAAATTAATGTCAATATAATATTTTTCTTTAATAAATAAAAGAATTCTATTAACATTGCAATTATTAATAGATATTTTTTTGTTTTCTTTAAAATAATTTATTTTTAATGAATCAGATTTATTAATTTCTATTTCATCATATATATCTCTATTTAAAAGAAATAATGATTTTATTTTATGAAGATCTTTATATTTCTTATTACTAACAATCAGAAATAAATTAACTTTTGAGTATGATTTAATTAACACTTTTGGTTTTAAGCCTTATTTTTTAAAGATAAAAAAGCATAGCTATCTGTTCCGGAAGAAATAGTTGATTGATGTTCATTTAAATTAAGCTCTAATTCAATAACATCTTCTTTCTTTAATTTAATTTTTAAAGCCTTAACATTAGCATAAATTCTTTTTTCATTTGATGATTTAACAACTGGAACATAACCCTTAGCAACAGAGAAAGCAATTAATATATCAGAGATATCACATTTATATTTTTTAGCCATTTTTTTTAATAGTTGAGATTTAATATTTTTTTCTAATAAACCCATTGGTCTTCAGCCTTGCATCATTATGTTGTTATCTTTTGAAAACTTTATTCTATCATTTCTAATTGAATTAACACTTGCTTCATCTTGAACGATTTGAGGTATAACACCTGTTTCATTGTATAAAATTCTAATCATGTCAGGTTCAAAGTTAGATACACCAATGTATTTAACTAATCCTAATTTTTGACATTTAATTAATTCTTTTCATGCTTTAACATTCATTGTATTATCCACATGAGGTCTATGTAGCAAACAAGCTTCAATAGATTGTAAATTACCTAATTTTTTTAAAGATATTTTAAGCTCTGAAACAATATTTTTATTAAAATTATTAGGAAATATTTTAGTTTGAATAGGTAAAATTTCTTTTTTTGGAAATTCTTTTTTAAATTTTCTAATTGCCTTGCCTATTTGTGTCTCATTTTTATAAAAAGCAGCAGTATCTATAAAATCATATTTAGCAAGTATTGCTCATTTAATTGCATTATTTAGTTCATCTTGATTTGTAACTTTATATGTTCCATAACCAATTTTTGATTGTAAAAATTTATTCATAACTTTTCCTTTTATATTTTTAATTATAGTTTTAAAATTTATTATATATAAAAAATTAAATTGTTGTATTATATAATTAGTAAAAACAATTTTTGGTAGTCTTCCAGTAATAAATTTTCAGGTCTTTTATTTTTGTCAATTTTTAATTGAAATAAGGCATTAGTAATATCTTCTTGATTAAAAAATTCTTTAAGGTTATTAAAAATTGTTTTCCTTTTTTGTCCAAAACATTTTCTAATAAATTTTTCCATTTTATCAATATCAAAATCTAAATTATCTTTTCTAGATAATTTAATAACTGAAGAAGTAACATTTGGTTTAGGATAAAAAACAGTATTAGGAACATCAAATAGTTTTTTAACATCGCAAACTAATTGAATAAAAACTGAAAATCCATTGTAATTTTTCGAACCTTCTTTAGCTACAATTCTTTCAGCTACTTCTTTTTGAATCATTAAAATAGAAGAATTAATATAATTGCATTTAATAATTTTTACAATCGCTTTGGAAGAAATCGAGTATGGTAAATTGGAAATAATTTTATTAGGTTCATCTTTAACACAAAGATCATCCAAATTTATATCCAATATATTGTTATTAATAATTTCTATTTCTAAAAATTTTTCTTTTAAATGTGAATGAATTCTTTTATCTAATTCTACTAATTTAAGTTTATTTGTTTTATTTAGTATTAATGAAGTTAGAGCTCCAAATCCTGGACCAATTTCGATAATATTGTCTTCTGATTGAATATCTAAACTATCAACAATTAAATTCTTATAGTTATTACAAATTAAAAAATTTTGTCCCATCTTTTTAGATGGAATAAAATTTGTTTCTTTTAAATGTTTTATTAATTCTTTATTATTCATTAAGTTTGAATACCTAGCTCTTCAAGAATCTTACTTGTTTTTCTATTTTTCTTTTTGCCATTCATTATTAATTTATGCAAGAATAGTGTTTGCAAAATACTAAATATTGAACTCAGGAACCAGTAAAGCCCAATACCTGTTGCAGATGTTACTAAGATGAATGCCATGAATACCATCATTACTGTTTGAATAGTTTTCATTTTTTTCATTTGGTCATTACCTTTACTACTAATAGCTTTAGCAGCTGAACTTCTTTTTTTAGATAAGATCTGAGGTAATTTTTGCGAAAATATTTGTACAGGAACAACAAGTAATAAGAAGAAAATATAAACTCAACCACCATCTGCTATATTGCTAAAGATTTGTTCCATAGGAGTTTCAGATAAGTTTCAAATATTAAATAAGCTAGTGTCCTTTAAGGGTCTTATTATTGTAATAACTCTATATACAATTAAGAATATTGGCATAGTAATAAATATTTGTTCAAAAGCAGCAAATGGTTTTACACTATGTTTTTTATAAATTGCAGAGACTTCTATTTGTTTCTTCTGCCTTGATTCTGCATCCTTGAGATCTTTATATTTTGCATTAATTTCAGCTACTTTACCTTGAATCTCTTGCATCTTTTCGTTTTGAATAGTAGATCTAATTGAGATTAAAAGAGTAATTACCCTAATAATTAATAGTAATAAGAAAATGGCTAATAAGGCATTTAATCCACCTCATGCATCTTTCATTGAATACATAATAGTTAAAACTAGTGAAGCTCCAGGAAAGACGAACAAGGCATAAAAGGGACCATAATTAAAATTAAATTGATTTATTGCATATGTGTAATAATTGGCATCCAACCTACCGCTTAGGTCATACCTCACATCTCCAGTAGTTCCAAATAAATAACCAAACTCTAAACCATTTCCAAGAATAACACTAGTTTGTGTCTCACCTTCAGCCATAGTTTGAAAACAACCTCAAAGACCCATAAGTAACAAAAAAGAATAAATTAAAAACTTAAATGACTTTAATATTATTTTAAAAACTTTTTTAACATCATTTTTAGATTTTTCTTTTGTGTCAATAGTTCTACTTCAAACAGGAGAAGATACAAAAACAGAGTTGTTAACTATATTATTATTTTTAAGTATAAACTCTCTCATTTTTTATCCCTTCCTAATCTAAAATATTATTTTTTTTAATTAAAGATATTAATTCTTCTTTTTGTTTTTCATAAGAATTAATATTGTATTCATTTTTAGCAATAATTATTAAATCAAAATTTTTCATTTGAGAAACAATTGGTTGCAACATTGATCTTATTTGTCTTTTAATTTTATTTCTTAAAACAGAACTCTTAAAAAACTTTTTTGATGTAGATATTCCAATCCTAGCTTTTTGTTCTGAATTCTTTTTAAATTTAATAATAAAATTATCAGAATGAGAAATTTTGCTAGCTTTAAAAACATCATTAAACAAAACTTTATTTAATCGATATTTTTTATTCATCAGAAACAGTTAAGTTGTGTCTACCTTTTTGTCTTCTTCTACTAATTACGTTCTTACCAGCAGTTGACTTACTTCTAGATAAAAAACCATGTTTTTTGAATTTTCTTCTCTTGTTAGGTTGATAAGTTCTTTTCATTTTTTCCTCTATAAGCCCATTAAATATATATGTATGTTACTAAATAACAAGCATTAAATATTTTACCACATTATAGGTTATAATAAAACTAATTATTTATAATACTTAAATAGGCTAATAAATGCAAAATAAAGAATTTTTAAAAAAGGTTTGGGTTAATATTCAAATTAAGATGCAAAATTTCATTGAAAATCAAAATTTTTATGAAAATTTTTTTTTAAAAACCAACATAACGAAGATTGAAAATAATCATGTTGTTATTGAAGCCCCAAATGAATTTTCAAAAAAAATAATTGAAGAAGAATTTGCAGATAAAATTTATGAATTATTTTTAGAATTAACAAATCAGAATATGATAATTAAATATTCATATAAAGGCGAAGTTAAAAAACAAGATGAAAATAAAATAGAAAAAATTAAAGAAGTAAAAGATAATCTTAATTACAAATTAACTTTTGATAATTTTATTGTTGGAAAATTTAATAAAAAGTTATTAAAAGCAGCGAAGCAAATATGTGATGATGAACAAAATAAATACAATCCTTTCTTTGTCTATGGAAACACAGGTTTAGGAAAGACGCACATTATTAATGCCATTGGAATTGAACTAAAAAAAGAAAGAGATTTAATTGTTAAATATATGAATATTGAGGACTTTGTAAGAGAATCATACGAATATATGTCATATGGTGGAAAAGAGATAGAAGAATATAAAAAATCATTTGATTCATATGATGTCTTAATAGTAGATGACATACAATTTCTTTCTAACAAAGATAAAATGAATGAAATTTTTTTTAATATATTTAATTACTATATTAAAAACAATAAAAAAATCATTATAAGTTCAGATAGAAATCCAAATGAACTTAAAATTGATAACAGAATGATATCAAGATTTAATTCTGGTTTAACTATCAAATTAGATAAACCAGATTTGGATACAATTTGTGAAATAATAAAACATAAAATTGATAAAGATATTAACGGTATAAAATTTTCAAATAATTCAATTAAATTTATTGCAAATAGATTTAATTCAGACATAAGATCATTAGAAGGAGTTATTAATAAAATAATTTTTCAAGTGAGTATCGAAGAAGAAGAAAATTTTACAATTAATGAAGAAAAAATAAAAGAATTATTGGATATAGAATTAGACAATGGATTAGTTAATTCTGGTTACAAAGTTAGTCCCAATATTATAATAGAAACAGTTGCCATGACTTATAGTGTAAGTAAAGAATTAATTGTTTCTAAAATAAGAACAAAAGAAGTGGCATTTGCAAGACAAATATGCATATATGTATTGAGAGAAAAAATGAATATGTCATATGCTGAGATTGGGACATTTTTTTCAAATAGAGATCACTCAACTATTTTAGAAGCATATAAAAAAATAAAAAAGATGATAGAAACTGATAGCGATTTAAATAAATTTATTAATAATTTAATAAACAATATATAGTTTCCCACACATATAACAGTTCCAACATTGTTAATAATAATATAATTTAAATAAAAACAACAAATAAATAAGGGTTAAAACATGAAAGTAATAGTAAAAAAAGATAAAATATTGAATGGAATTAAATTTTGTAATAGCATAATTGGACAAAATATTATTTACCCTGTTTTACAATCTCTATTATTAGAAGTTAAAGATAATAGAATTAGATTAACCTCTTCAAATGGAAGTTCTTCTTCAATATACAAAATATCTGAAGGATTACAAATATTTGAAGAAGGAACTGTATTAATAAAAGCAAGAACTTTACTAAACATAGTTTCCAAACTTGATAATGAAGATATCTTATTAGAAAAAATAGACAACTCTTTACTAAAAATAAAATCAGGTAGATTTGATTCAAATATAAACATCATGAATGTAGAAGAATACCCAAATCTTAAATTTGATAATAGTGGATGAGATACTATTGTATTATCTGCTAAGCAATTATTTGAAATAAGTAAAAAAGTAGCTCCTTCAGTTAATACAAACATTGAAAAAGAATCTGTATTCAATGGTGTTCTAATTGATTCTGAAACAGAAGAGAACATATTAAGAGCAGTTGCTTCTGATACATTTAAATTATCATTAATTAAGTACCACTTTAATGGAAATAAAATTAAGATGATAATTGAACCATCAATTATTAGAACTATTTTAGATATTGCTAGCGATACTCAATTTCACTTTTTTAAAAGAGATAACAAAATAATTATTAAGTTTAATAATGTAATAATATCTACAAAAAACATTGAGGGTAATTTTCCTTCAATTGATAAAATAATTCAACAAGACTATATTAGTAGTCTTAAAGTAGATAAGTATAAATTGCAAAATGTTTTGAATAGGGGATTATCATTAATCATAAATGACAACAAACCTATTGCTAATTTTAGAATAAGCAGAAATGATATTCTTATTTCTTTTAAAAGTAATGAAATAGGTTCGGCTAGTGAAACATTAGAAATTGAGTCAAATAACATAGACAGATTAGAATTTGAAATCAATGCTTCATATTTAATTTCTTTATTAAAACCATTTGAAAAAAGTGAGATAACATTTTATATTTCAGACGTAAATAAACCAATAATGTTGAAAGATGAAAACGATGTTAAATTTACACAAATTTTAGTACCTTTAAGAAAAAACTAGTTAATTAAAAACTAGTTTTTTTATAAACATAAAACACATTAAAATGTGTTAAAATTATTATATTAATTATGAACGAAAAAAAACTTATTCCAATAACAACTGAATATATAAAATTAGGGCAATTTTTAAAAGTTACTGGAACAATTTCATCAGGTTCAGATGCTAAGTTTTTTTTGAGTGAAAACGTAATTTTAGTTAATGGTGAAAACGAAAATAGAAGAGGGAAAAAACTGTACAAAAATTATACTGTTGAAATAAATGGAATAACTTTTGTTATATGTTAAAAAAAGGTATCGATATGAGTAATGAATATAATTCTGATAGTATAGTCCAATTAGAAGGACTTGAGCCTGTAAGGTTAAGACCAGGTATGTATATCGGATCAGTCGATTCAAGAGGATTACACCATCTTATATGAGAGATAGTTGATAACTCTATTGATGAAGCTATGGCTGGTCATGCAAAAAAGATTATTGTAAGAATAAATAAAGATAGCTCTTTCTCTGTAATTGATGATGGTAGAGGTATTCCTGTAGGTATAAATTCTAAAACTAAAAAAAGCGGTGTAGAAATGGTTTTTACTGAGCTTCATGCCGGTGGTAAATTTAATAATAATTCATATAGTGTATCTGGTGGATTGCATGGTGTTGGTGCATCAGTTGTTAATGCTTTATCTTCATGATTAGAAGCAGATATTTGAATTAATAGTAAAAAATATAATATTAGATTTGAAAAGGGTGGTGCTGTTGCTTCTCCTTTAAAAGAAGTTGATAATGTTGAAAAAATAGAAAAAGGGACTTCAATTACTTTTTTCCCTGATTTCACTATTATGGAAAAACATGATTGAGATGAAGCAAGTATTGCTTCAAGACTTAAACAATTATCTTACTTAAATAAAGGTTTAGAAATTATTTTTATTAATGAGCTAAATGGTTCTAAACATGAATTTAAAAATGATGGTGGTTTAAAAACTTGAATTGAAGAATTAAATAGTAAAAAAGAGCCATTAACTAACAACATTATTTGTGGTGAAGTTTCTAAAAAAATTAAAATTCAAAATAAAGAAGATCATATGAACATTATGGTCGAATTAGCTTTCCAATATAATAAGACTTATAACATGTCTATTTTTTCATTTTGTAATAACATTAACACTACTGAAGGTGGTAGTCATGAAGATGGTTTTAAATTTGCTATTTTAAAAGTTATTAATGCATATGCACTTAGTAAAAAATACACAAAAGATAAAGATGATAAAATTTCAAAAGAAGACGTTTGCGAAGGTTTAACTGCAATTATTTCAATTAAACATCCAAATCCAATATATGAAGGACAAACAAAGAGAAAATTAGGTGGAAATGATATCAGACCATCTGTTAGTGATTTAACTCAAATGATATTTGAAAAATATTTATTAGAAAATCCAGATGATGCTGACTTAATTATTAAAAAATGTCTTTTAGCAAAAGAAGCTAGAAAGAAATCACAAGAAGTTAGGGAAGCAACTAGAAGAAAATCTCCATTTGAATCAAATTCGTTACCTGGTAAATTAGCAGATTGTACAACTAAAGATCCTGAAATTTCAGAATTATATATTGTAGAGGGTGATTCAGCTGGCGGATCTGCTAAAATTGGCAGAGATAGATTCTTTCAAGCTATCCTTCCACTAAAAGGTAAGATAATTAATGTTGAAAAGGCTCAAACAACAACTATTTTTAACAATAATGAAATTATTGACTTAATTACTGCTATTGGTGCTGGTGTTGCTAATGATTTTGATTTAGAGAAACTTAGATACAACAAAATAATTATAATGACTGATGCTGACGTAGATGGTGCTCACATTAGAATATTATTATTAACTTTTATGTTTAGATATATGTTGCCATTAATTGAGAATGGTAATGTATTTATTGCGCAACCGCCCTTATTTAAATTTACAGTTGGCAAAACTGTTAAATATGCTTACGATGAAAAAACTTTAGAAGAATTTAAAAAAGAAGTTGAAAAAAGTAAATTCAATGTTCAAAGATATAAAGGTTTAGGAGAAATGAATCCTAACCAACTATGAGAAACAACAATGGACCCTACAAATAGATTACTACTTAAAGTTAGTATTGAAGATGCAATACTAGCTGATGCAACTTTTTCTGAATTAATGGGTGAAGATGTTAAAACTAGAAAAGAATTTATAGAATTAAATGCTAAGTATGTAAAAAACTTAGATGCATAAATTAGAAAGGTAACTTATTATGTCAAAAAAAGATATTAACACAATAGATAAAATAAAAGATTCGCTTATTGGCACAAAGATAAGTGATATTTCTATTGTCAATGAGTTACAAAATTCATTTTTAGATTACGCAATGTCAGTAATTACTTCAAGAGCTTTACCAGATATTAGAGACGGTTTAAAACCTGTTCATAGAAGAATTTTATATGCTGCATATAATTTAGGAATGACTCATGATAAACCTTACAAAAAGTCTGCAAGATTAGTAGGGGAAGTAATAGGTAAGTTTCACCCTCATGGTGATAGTGCAGTTTATCAAGCAACTGTAAGAATGGCACAGGACTTTAGTTTAAGATACCCACTTATTGATGGACATGGTAACTTCGGATCGATAGATGGTGATTCAGCAGCTGCAATGAGATATACTGAATCACGTCTTTCTAAAATTTCATCTGAACTATTGAATAACATTGAAAAAGAAACAGTAGATTTTATAGAAAATTATGATGGTAGCGAAATTGAACCATCGGTATTACCATGTGCTTTTCCTAATTTATTAGCTAATGGTAGTACTGGTATTGCTGTTGGTATGTCAACTGTAATTCCACCACACAATCTTTGTGAAATTATTGATGCTGCAATTCATTTAGCTAAAAATGAAGATGCTTCAATTGAAGATATTAAACAGTTTATAAAAGGTCCTGATTTCCCAACATATGGGGAAATAGTTGGAGAGAAAGGTATTAATGATTATTTTAATACTGGTAGAGGTTCTGTAACTGTTAGATCTAAATATGAAATTGAAGATTTAGGTAATGGAAAATCTGCAATTATTATTAAGGAATTACCTTATTTAGTAAATAAATCTAATTTAATAGAAAAGATTGTTAAATTAGTTAAAGATGAAGTTATTACTTCAATAGCTGATTTAAGGGATGAAACTTCAAGAGATGGAATAAGAATTTACATTGAAACAAAAAGAGATGTTATTCCTGAAATTTTATTAAATAAATTATTTAAAATGACTGATTTACAAACAAATGTAAGTGTTAATTTTATAGCACTAGTTAATGGTGTCCCTAAACAATTAAATATTAAAGAATCTTTAGTATATTATTTAACTCATCAAATAGATGTTTTAATTAGAAAAACTAATTTTGAATTAAGAAAAGCTAAAGCTAGAGAACATTTACTTGAAGGTTTATTAATTGCAATTAATAATATAGAAGAAGTTATTAAAATTATAAGAAAATCTGAAAGTAATGAAGCTGCTGAAAAAGAACTAATTACTAAATTTAAACTATCTAATGAACAAGCAAAAGCAATTTTAGATATGAGATTAAGAAATTTATCTAGTCTTGAGATTAATAAAATTCAAGAAGAGTTAGCAAATCTTAAAAAATTCATTTCTGAATTAAATGAAATTCTTGCTTCTAAAAATAAACAAGTTGAAGTTATTTCTGAAAGTATGACAAGAATTAAAGAAAAATATGGAGATAAAAGAAGAACAGAAATTCTTTATGGAATATCATCAGACATTAATGATGAAGATTTAATTCCAAAAGAAAACATTGTTATTACCATGTCTGAAAATGGATATTTAAAAAGAATTCCAATTGATACTTACAAAACCCAAAATAGAGGTGGTGTTGGTGTTAAAGGTTTATCTACTCATGATGATGATAATGTAAAACTACTTATCAACACTAATACTCATATAGATTTATTATTCTTTAGTGATAAAGGTAAAGTTTATAGAATAAGAGCCCATCAAATTCCTTTGGGAAGTAGACAAGGCAAGGGTATGCCAGCTTTAAATATTATGAATATAGAGAAAAATGAAAGAATTCTAACAATTCTTCCTATAGAAAAATATGAAGACAGTTTCTTATTCTTTGTAACACTTAATGGAGTTATTAAAAGAACAGATTTAAGTCAATATTCCCTAATAAGATCAAATGGTAAAATAGCTATTACTTTAAAAGAAAATGACTTATTAAAATATGTTTTCAAAACAAATGGCGATGAGGAAATTTTCATTGGATCAACTAGTGGTCATTTAGCTAGATTTAATGAAAAAGATTGTAGAGTAATGGGTAGAACAGCTGCTGGTGTTAGAGGTATTAAACTATTACCTAATCATACAGTTACAGGCGCATCATCATCAAGCTCAGGGAACTTAATGCTTTCTATTGGTGAAAATGGCTTTGGTAAATTGTCAAGTATTGATACTTATAGGTTAACAAAAAGAGGATCAAAAGGTGTTATATCATTGAGAATAAATGATAAAACGGGAAATATGATTTTTTCTAATGTTGTTAATGGAAATGAAGATTTATTAATGTTAACATCATCTGGAAAAATAAATAGAATTTCATTATCTCAAATTAGAGTAATTGGAAGATCAACTTCTGGTGTAAAAATGATTAATATGGATAATGATCAAAAGTTATTATCTGCAACAATTTTTGTAGATAATGATTAATTTTCATCAATTTTATTTAATGCTATTTCAATCAATTTATTTATTATAGAAGATCTACTATTGCCAGTAGATTTGTATAACTCTTCTATCCTTGCATAATTATCTTTTTTCAAATAAATATTTGTTTTGACATCTAGCTTTTCTTTTTCTTTAAAAAATACACTTGTTTTCTCATTTTTATTTATTGTATCTTTAGTTTTTTTAACATTTTTTTTGACTTCTAATATTTCAGGCTTTGAATCTGGAATATTTTTTATTTCCGCAAAACTATCAATTTTAGGCTCAATAATTATTTCATGTTCTTTAATCATTTCGATTTTTTTTTCTTCATGATTAGGTTCACTTTGAATTATTTTCTCTTCCACAACTTCTTTAGTTTCTTCTATATTAATATTGCTTGTATCTTTTTGATTAACAATTGCTTCTTCCACATATTCATCATCTGCTAAATCAATAAATTTAAATTTTCTTTTGCTCAATTTTAATTCCTCTTATAATTTCCATTATTTCTCTTGTTATTTCTAAGTATTCAAGTTGAAACTTACTTTTTTGTATGCTTAATGTTATTGGCACCCTTTCATATCCTACAGCTGCAGTAGATTTGGTAGATTGACTTACATAATTAGTTGTCACAGGTATTCCTTGTGAATTTAGTTTAGGTTTAATAGATTTTTCTATTATTTCATTATGAATAGTAACTCTTTGGTTAACTTTAGTAGGTATAGCAATAACAATTAAATCTTTATTACCTTTTTCAATAATTAATTTAGATGCTTCAACAACTCTTCTAAGTCCTAGTATTGCATATTGATCTGGTTCAAATGGTATCAATGTAACATTACTTACTGATAATACGATTGACACAATTGTAGACATCATTGGTGGTGTGTCTATTATTATGTAGTCATATTTTTCTTCTAATTTATGTATGACTCTTTTTAAAGATTCTGGTTTTAATTCCCCATTTGATATAAATATATCAAAAAAATTCAATTCATCATTACTTGGTAATATATGTAAAAATTCTCTTTCTTTTATTATTGCTTCTTCTAATTCACATTCACCTTTTAAAACTTCAACTACTGTTTTAGTTAATGTGTATGGGTTTTTACCAAATGTTGCAGACACATTTCCTTGCCCATCAAGATCTACTATTATAGTCCTTTTTTTATTCAATGAAAATGCCGCTGCCACATTTGTTGACAGTGTAGTTTTTAGTACACCACCCTTATTATTTACTATGCTTATAATCATTATTTACCTTAATTTAATTACGTAATTAATTATACCATTATTATATAATTAATAACAAAAATAATATTTTTTAATTACGTAATTAATTACAACACTATCATAAATGCTTTTTAGAAATCAGTTAAAAAATATTTTTTAATTACGTAATTAGTTATGTAAAATATAATGATTTATTTAAATAATACTTATATAATTAATTACGTAATTAATTATATCAAAAATAAAACTTTGCAATTTATTTATATGTGTAATTAATTACATAATTAATTATGTAATAATAGCATTATTAAGCAAAAATAGAACAAAAAATAAACTGATTAATTTATGATTTATATGGTCTAAAAAACAATAAGATTTAACTATTACATAGTAATAGTTAAAAAATTACAATATTTTTGTATAATTTACCTAAAAAAATGATATTATTTATTTACATAGGTTTGAAATGCAAAAGAAAAAGATAATAACAAAATCAATAATTAAATTTTTCACTAAAAACTTATTGTCTGTTCTTGGGATGATAATGTTAGTTTTGTTTTCGTCTGCAGTATTTACGACCTTGAACAATGCAACTAATAATCTTAATGCATCTTATCAGAGAGTAACTAAGAATGGTAATCTACATGATTTTGTAATCAATGAAAGGTTCACTCTTGGTAATTCAAACTATGCTCTTGTTTCTGGTAGTGGCTCATATAATGAAACAGAAAAAACTCTTACCTATAAAATAACTCCAAATACAGGACCTAACAATGAAAACATTTGAACTAATTCATATGAGAAAATTTTTAAGGATTATCAATCCTGAAAATTAAATGGTGAAAATACTAATCAATTCTTTTCACAAAACAAGTTTCTTTTTGAAGAAAATACTTATGTTTTAGTTGTTCCTGAAGAAATTGGTCCAGAAGGAAACATTTCTCCCGAAGAAAACTTTCCCGATGAGCTAAAAGATCATTTTGATAAATTAGTTTCTGATTCAATTGCTGATCAATTACTAAAATTAGAGGACTTAACTTCCAAATATATGCCCGTTCAATATATTAATGATATTGAAAGTAAAACCCCAACATCTTTAAGAAACTTCAAATCAATAAATATTCCAACAAATAAACAAAATATTTTTTATAAAGTAATTGAGAGTGATAGAAAAAATTTAATAGATAATATAGTTTTATTTGAAGGTAATAACCTTTCTGAGGCAAACCCAGCTTTTTCTGGAGTTTTTTCTTATTATTCGGACTTAAATGATAAATCTAATGATATTAAGGCAGGAAGAAAAATTGTTGATATATTAGCAAATGTTGACTGAACAAATATTTCAAAAAATAATGAATATAATGCTTTTAATAAAATTTTAAAAGAAAATCTAGATGCTGATCCTTGAACAATTTCTATTTCTCCAGGTTTGCCTAGTAGCGAAAACTCATTAGCTAGAAGGGGGCAAACCAATTTTAAAAAAATTATAAACAATAAATCATATAAAGAAAAAGGCTTCTCTATTACTTTTAGTGAGGACATACTAACGTCTGGATTAATAGAAGACAAAAGTTCTTATGAAGCAGTGGTTACACCTCAATATCTTTCAAAAAATAAAAAAGAAATATTTTCTTATTCAGAATGAATGCGACATCAAAATGACTCTCAAAGCGATTTTTTAAAATGATTTTCATCAATAGATGAAAGATTTAAAATAAGTATTGATAGCATTGACTATATTATACTTGGATCTGGTATATCTCCAGACTTTATATATCCTGTTTTGTCAAATCAAAGAATGATTCCAAATCTTGAAACAGAAGTTTTTTTTTATACAAATAGTGCAGGATTTTTAAAAGTCCAAGATTCATTTAGAAACTCTGAACTAGAAACTATGATTCTTGGAAAATTTGATAAAAATGTTACAAACAAAGTTGCAGTACTTCAAGATATTAATAATCTTTCTAGAACGTTAATGGATTGACCAAGCAACATGCAAGCAGCTTTTTTTGCTGATGATTTAAGTAATACAATTACTCCATCTGCTTTAAGAGTTATTTATATTCCGAATGTAATGAACATCATTACATTGGTTTCTTATTTCCTAACATCATTTATTACATTCATTTCAATAGTTATTTCAATATTATTCATTAAAAGATTCTTAGATCTTAATAAAGTTAATTTAGGTGTGTTACAAGCAAATGGTTATAAAAAATGAGACATTGTATTACCTATGATTATTTGTATGGGAATGTTAATTGTCATAGGTACTGCTGTTGGTTTCACATTGGGACTTATTTTACAAAGCCCGGCAATGCTTATTTTTGAAAGCTTTTGAACATTGCCTGTAAAATATACAGCATTTAATGGAGCTTCATTTTCAATTTTTGTAATTGGCTTAGTATTATTTTACTCATTAATTACATCAATAATTACATTATTCTCTTTAAGGGGAGACAATGTTTATTTAATGAAAAGCGATGCTCAATATAAAGGTAATCTTCTTTCTGATGGTTCTAAAAAAATATTTAAGAGTTCAAACCCGCTTAATAAATTTAGAGTTTCATTAGCCTACCATTCTATCTCAAAATTACTTTTACTTTCTATTATGACATCTCTAGTAATGACATCATTAATTTTTGCTTCTTCTACATATGGTAAATTTGAAGATGCTAGAATTAGTACTTTTAATTCTAAACAATATAAATATGACTTAAAATTATTTAGCCCTACAAATGTTTCGGGTCAGTACTATGGAGTTCCAATTGATAGTATAGGTATGACATTAGTTGAGGGAAAATATCAAAATGCAAAAAGTTACACAACTGAGCAATTAGATGGTTTTGTTGCAGCAAATCCAGATTCTTCTCTTATTACTATAGGTGATGTAAATGGGCCATACAAAATTTTTGATAAAATTACAGATATTGTTGATACAACAAAAAAAGACCCTACATTTCAAACAATATATGAGAATGGTAACTGACACCTTCCATCTACTGCAGATGTTGTAAATCAAAATAAAATTGATTATTTAAAGGAAAAAACTCAAAATAGACCTCTTCTTGATGTTTCTATTTTAGGTAACAACCCTTGAGAGATTGCAGCTAGATTAATGCCAAGTAATCAAAAGAATTATGCAGATAATGCTTTTAAGGAATTATTATCAAGTCTTACTATTGATAATACAACATTTGAAATTGTAGAATTGGAGGGCAAATCCGAAAAAGGTGTGTTTAATGACAAACAAAGATCTTCTGACTCATTAAAAAAATTTGTAAAAAATTCTACAGAATCAGATCCTAACGCTTTTAAAAATTTAGTTGTTGATGAAGATGACGAAAATGACTATCTTATTCTTTCTAAAGACGAAATTATGTCTGGTTTGTCACCTTTATTAATTAACCATGAATTTATTAGTTTATTGCTTCATGCATATAGTAATATAAATTTTGCTAGTAAAAATTACACATTAAATTACAATAAAATTCCATTAATGACTGATGGTGAAAATATTTTAGATGAAACATATACAAATATAGATTTCTCTATTAAAGAAAATAAAGAACAGGTTGTTGATATACCAAATAATAAATTTTCAATTCAAGGAATAAAAAAAGATACAAAATTTGTTTCACTATTAAATTCAAAGAATATTGACTTAATAGATAGATTAATTAAATTTGAATATGATGAAACTAAAAATTTATATCCTATTGTAATTAATGAATTTACTGCGAAAGAATTTAATCTAAGAGAAAAAGACATTATCAAAATAAGTGTTAATAATCACGTGGATAGATATGAAGATTTGCCAACTTCAAACTTTGAATTTGATTTAAAGGTTATTGGTATTAGCCAATCATTCCAAGACAATGAGTTTTTTACATTGCAAGAATATGCAAATGAATTAACTGGTATGAACACTCTTAAAAAGAATTTTGAGGACCCTAATAATCCAGAATTAAATTCTGATGAGCCATTCAATGCTATTTTTAGTAATAGCAAAGAAATTATTCAAATTACAAATACAATTTCACTTTATTCTCCTAGCGGTTTATATCCAAAAGAAGATAGAACAGATAATAATGCTTTTCTTCAAATTCTTCAAAAAGATAGATATTCAAATTTAAAACAAGCATCAACAATTACAGGGATAGATAAAGAAATAATTCATAGCCCTAGTTTTGATACTACATCAGAAGAAAAAAAATTAGAAATAGCTAAAGAATTTCAGAAAAAAATTGTGAAGAAATATGGAGAACAAACTTATGTTTCAATAATAGATAATATTATATCTATTGATGCTTTATTAAGCTTATTTCAAAATGTTTCTGATGCTTCTAATTTTATAGAAATTACCATTTTATTAATTATAATTTTAGTTTCTACGATAATAATAGGTTTAATGATTTATATGCTGATTAGTGATTCATTAAAAATTGCAGGTATGATGAAAATACTAGGTTTAAAAAATACAACTAATGCATTCTCATTTATGAGTATTTACTTTGTTGCAATTATCGCAGGTATTATTATTTCAATTCCTTTATCATTCTTTGTTAATTTCATTTATATTAAAATAATTTTTGATGCAACAAGCATATTACTAGTTGCCCCAGTACTACTTGCAGATTATGCAATTGCAACATTGTCTGTTATAGCTTTCTTCTTTCTAGCATTCTTACTAAATTGAAGAAAAATTAAAACATTAGACTTAACTAAAAATATTAAGTAAGATAGAGAATTTATGAAAAAAAAAGAATTAATATATAAAGAAAATACCCCAGGGTACATAATAGAGTTAAAAGATGTTTCGAAAATTGCTAAAACAAAATCGACTGAAACAGTAATTTTAGAAAATATTTCACTTAAAATTAAAGAAGGTTCTTTTACTGTGATTATTGGTAAATCTGGATCTGGTAAGACAACTCTAATGAATCTTATGTCTGGAATGACTCAATGCACTAGTGGTGAATTAGTTTCTGCGCATTCAAATTTAAGTCATTATTCTAATTCTGATTTAATAAATTTTAGAAGAGAAAATGTTTCATTTATTTTTCAAGATTATGGTCTACTTTCAACTTTGAATGTACTTGACAATATTAGAACTGGAATTTACTTAGCAAAAAATAGATTATTAAAATCAAAAGTTAGAGAAATAATTACTTTTTTAGATTTGCAAAATCAATTAAAAAAAATGCCTAATGAATTATCTGGTGGTCAACAACAAAGAGTTTCAATAGCTAGAGCCTTAGTAAAAAATCCAAAAATAATTTTTGGAGATGAACCAACAGGTTCTTTAGACTCATACACTAGCTACAATGTATTAGAAACATTAAAAAGCATTAATAAAAGCGGAACAACAATTGTACTTGTAACACATGATCCAAGAGTTGCTCAAATTGCTGATCATATTATCGAAATTAGCAACGGAAAAATTATTTTAGACAAGCATAATAAACCACTAAAAGACTTCAAAAAATTGTTCATTTAAATAATTATTATTTTATATTTTTTAAATGCTTTATATTATATAATAAATTTGTATTTTATAAATGAGGCACATATGTATAGAATTGGTTTATCCAATGATATTCATCCTTTAGAAAAGAAAGAATCATTCATTTATTTGGGTGGTTTAAAGATCAGCTCTAATTATGAAATAGTATCACATTCAGATGGGGATATTGTTTTACATGCATTAGCAGAATCTATTTATGGCGCTTTAGGATTAGGCGACATCGGAGATCATTTTAGTGATCAAGATGAGAAAAATAAAAATATTTCTTCTCAAATAATACTATCTGATGCTTTAAAAAAAATGAAAGCCTTAAATTACAAAATATGCAATGCTGATATTAGTTTAATTTGCGAAAAAATAATTATGAAAAATCATAAAGAAAATATTTCAAAATCTATTAAGAAATTAACTGATTGTAATTATATTAATATTAAGGCTACAAGATGAGAAGAAGATAAGAACATGATTCAATGTAATTGTGTAATCTTATTGGAAAGTATAGTTTCGAAATAAGGTAATAAATGAAAAAATCATATTATTCTAAGGTTTCTGAAATACTTATTTCAAAAGAAGAAATAAATGATGGTATTTCAAAAGCATCTAAATGAATTGATAATGAATACAAAGATATAGACGAACCTATTTTACTTATTGGTATTCTAAAAGGTTGCATTCCTTTTTTAGGTCAATTAACAACAAAATTAGAAATAGATGTTGAATTAGATTTTATGATTGTTTCAAGTTTTAAAGGAACGCAAAGCGCAATAGGCATTCCAGAAATTACAAAAGATATAAGTACAAATGTAAGGGGAAAACATATATTATTGGTTGAAGATATAATTGATTCTGGATATACAATTAAATATGTTATAGATAAGCTAAATGAAAGACAACCTGCTTCAATTAAAATCATTACTTTATTAAGCAAAGATGGAAATAGAAAAGTTGACTTAGAACCTAACTACACTTGTTTCTCTATTCCAGATAAATTTATTATCGGATTTGGATTAGACTACAAAGAAAAATATAGAAACTACGAGTTTATTGGAGTTCTTAAAAAAGAATTCTTGGATTAAGGAAAAAAATATGAAGAAAACATCACAAACAAAAAGAGCTTTGCAAGTAAAACAAACCCTTAATTTTAATAAAAAGGGTTGTGTGATAACTTATATAGAAACAAGTGGCAACAAAAAAAATGAAAATGATGCTAATGTTCCTAAACCCGCTCCTATTCCCCCAATTAGCTCTAGTCCTTCAAATAAGCCATCAACAGACAACAAAAAAAACGATAACAAAGCTAAAACAAATCCAGCAGTTGCTGAAAGAATGAAAAAAAGACAGAAGATTGCTTTCTGATCTGTTTTCACATTGTTAATAATTGGTGGTATTGCTTTTTGACAAGCTTTAAGTGTATTTACGCCTCCTGTTAAAAATGTTACTAAAATAGAAACTGTTGGTGTTGGTACTGAAGAAGAACCTGCTAATGTAAAATTTACTTTTAATAATGATCCAAAAAATACTTTCACATTATCAAAAAATACTAATGTACAAGTATTTTGAGGTGCAACAACTGCCCAACTTTCTCTACACATTGATGTTTTTTTATTCCAAGGTTTTATAATTAATGCAAGATATATTTCTAATGGTGATCAAATCCAAATTGGTAATTATACTTTTAATGCATTAACAGGTGTTGGTACTTCTATTGATGGCGGTGATAAAATTGAAAATACGCTACTTAATCAACTATCTACTCAAATGATATTAAATGCAACTGCTCCAATGGCTAAGTTTAATCCATTACTTACTATAATTAGCTTCCTTCCAATGATTATATTAATTGGTATTTTATTTTGATCAATGAAAAAAATGTCAGGTGGTTCTTCTTCAAATGAATCAGTATTCAATATTGGTAAATTCCAACAAAAAGTATATGATTCAGAAGTTAAATTTAGTGATGTTGCTGGTATTGAAGAAGAAAAATTAGAATTAATGGAAATTGTTGATTATTTAAGAGAACCAAATAAATATGCAACAATGGGTGCTAGAACTCCAAAGGGTGTAATGCTTTATGGTCCTCCTGGAACTGGTAAAACATTACTGGCTAAAGCTGTTGCTGGTGAGTCTAATGTTCCTTTCTTCCAAGCTTCAGGTTCTTCATTTGAAGATATGCTTGTAGGGGTTGGTGCTAAAAGAATTAGAGATTTATTCTCAAAAGCTGCTAAAGCTGCACCCTCAATTATATTCATTGATGAAATCGATTCTGTTGCTTCTAAAAGAGGTAAGTTTGATAGCTCAGGTGGTGTTGGTGATCAAACTATTAACCAATTACTTTCTGAAATGGATGGTTTCCAACCAAACAATGGTGTTGTTGTTATGGCTGCTACAAATAGATTAGATGTTCTTGATCCTGCAGTTATTAGACCTGGTAGATTTGATAGACATATTGCTGTTAACCTTCCAGATATTAAAGAAAGAACTGAAATTTTAAAAATTCATGCAAGAAACAAAAATATTTCAGCAAATGTTAATTTAGAAGATATTGCAAGAAGAACACCAGGTTTCTCTGGAGCACAATTAGAAAATGTTTTAAATGAAGCAACTCTTTTAGCTGTTAGAGAAAATAAAACTGTTGTCTCAACAAAAGATATAGATGAAGCTATCGATAGAGTTATAGGTGGGCCTTCTAAAAGATCTAGAATTATTACTGATCATGAGAAAAAACAAATTGCATACCATGAAGCTGGACATGCTTTAGTTGGTCTTCATACACCTGGATCAGATGTAGTACAAAAAATTACTATTATACCAAGAGGTAATGCAGCTGGCTATACATTATCAACTCCAGAAAAACAAGAATTATCTATTCAAAGAAAAAGTGATTTACTTGGAATTATTGCAAGTACATTGGGTGGTAGAGCAGCTGAAGAAGTTATTTATGGATCAATGAATGTATCAACAGGTGCATCAAATGATCTATATAAAGTTTCAAACATTGTAAGATCAATGGTTACACAATTAGGTATGAGTGAATTGGGTATGACACAATTCATCCCTTCAGAAGGTACATCAAACCCTTATCAAAATAAATTATATTCTGACGATACAGCTAAATTAATTGATAAACAAGTTGAAAAAATTATTGCTACTCAGTACGAATATGCAAAAAATGTTATTAAGAAAAATAAAAAAGAATTAGATTTAATCGTGGATTCTCTTATAATTTTAGAAACAATAACAAAAAGTCAAATTGATTATATTCATAAAGAACTGAAGCTTCCTAAAGAAGCTTTGGAGAAACAAAGGGATATAATTAAAGCAAAAAAGGAAATCAAATAGGAGTTAATTATGGGACAAATAAAATGAGTTTTAATGAACATTGATAGCATTTGAAAGAATATTCAAGACAATATAGTTGAAAATGGAGAAATCAGAAGAACAATAAATCACTTAATTGATAGTGGAGTTAATTTCACTTCAATTAGCGGTTATCATTCTAAAATTGCTTCTCAAATGGCTTCAAATATATATATGCCTGGAGATTCTTACCTAATATGTTCTTATGGTGGGGAAATTTATTCTTTTAAAAAGAAAAAAGTTATTTCAAGATTTTTAATGGATAACAAATCGATTAAAGAAGCAGATAAAACTGTAAGAAGAATTGATTTTGATTTTTGTCAAAAAATCTTTGTTGAAGTTTCTGAAAAAAATGGTGATGTTTACATATGAAATAATAAATATAAGATGTTTAACAAAAAATTAGAAGAGTATCAAAGACTAAATAAGAATACTGAATTTGAAGTAATTGATGATATTAATGCTTATACAAATCTTTTAAACATATCAGTTACATTTTTGGAAAATGTTAATTTAAACAGTGTTATCAAATTGCTTGAAGGTTTAGATAATTCTCTTTCATATAAAATAATTAGCAATAGAAAGATTATCATAACTGCAGCTAGTGTTAGTCCAAGTGCTGCTATGGATATTATCAATAATAAGAAATATAAATTAGATACAAATGCAATTATGTCATTTAGTGATTCATTAAGTGATATCGGAATATTTAGAAAATCTTTTGTAGCAATTACTGTTGATAGTGCACATGAAGAACTTAAAAAGAATTCTACTAATGTTTTTGTTGGTGTTGAAAGTGTTTATATCAATGAATATCTAAAAAAAGAAATAATTAAATCAAGTTAATTGACTTGATTTTTTTTATCATCTCTTTATAATTTGGCATTATCTTTGAAACTAGTAATCAAAAATTTTGAGAATGATTGTGTTCTAATGTATGACAAAGTTCATGTACAAGAATATAATCAATCATATTTTTATCTAGTATTACTGTCTTTGTAGAGATAACAATATTATTTTTGTTATCGCAATAGCCTCATTTAGCAGTCATTCATTTGAACTTTACTGAATTATATTTTATTTTAGTTGCATTAGATATTTCATCTAACCTATTCTTTAAATATTCTTCTGCTTTCTTTTTAAAAATTTTTCTTAAAACCAGCTCTTTATCATCAATAGATTTTAAGTTCATGTAGATTAAATTATCAATTATTTTTCAAGTGCTTTTTGAATTTGAAATATTAACTACTAGTTTGTAATCTTCACCCATCATTCGAATAACATTTTTTTTGTAATTAAAATATTTATTATTTGTTTTCTTTTCTAAAACAAATAAAAGCTTATCTATGTTTCTATATACAAAATTATTTATTTCTGCTTTAGAAACAAAAAAGGGAGTTACGACCTGAATTGTATCTTTTACTTTTAAAGTCATATTTTTTACATTTTTATATGTAATGGTAAAATATATGTTTTTTCCATTGTGAACAATGTAACTTTTTTCAATTTTTGTTTTATTCATTTCTATTTAAATTCATTTTAAGATTTTGAAATCTTTTTTCCCTTTTTGAATAACAGTATATTGGTTATGATAAGAAACATTTTTATTAATTTCAAAATTAATATCTTCGATATCAACACCATTTACTTTTATTGATTTTTGTGATACTAAACTTTTAGCTTGAGATTTAGATTCACAAATATTTGCTAAAACTATTGCATCTAATAATTTTATTTTTTCATCCTTAATCTCTGATGTAATAGTTTTAATTGCTATCATTTCAAATTGTGATTTTGAAAGATTATTAAATTCCTTATTAAAAATTAATTCATTCATTTTAATTACATTTTCCACAGCATCTTTTCCATGGATGAAAGAAACTATCTCATAAGAAATTTCTTTTTGAGCAATTCTAAGTTTAGAATTTTCTTTATGTTTCTTTATTATTTCTTCTATCTCGTTAATATTTTTAAAACTAAAAAAATTAAATATTTTCTCTATATCTTCATCGCTTTGATTATAAAAGAATTGATACATTTCATATGGTGAAGAAATATCGCTATCTAGGTAAATTGCACCCTTTTCAGATTTACCAAATTTTGTTCCATCCTTTTTTGTTAATAAGTTTATTGTTATTCCAAATGCATCATTGTTTAAATCAAACTTTTTAATCAAATCAATACCTGATGTAATATTACTTCATTGATCAGATCCACCCATTTGTAAATTAATATTTTTTTCTTTTCATAAAGTATAAAAATCATATGCTTGTAAAATAGAATAAGAAAATTCTGTGTAAGAAATTCCTGTTTCTAATCTACTTTTAATCATATCTTTCTCTAACATATAGTTAATGTTAATATACTTACCTACATCTCTTAAGAAGTCTAATACATTAAAATCTTTATAAAAATCATAGTTATTTATTACTTCTGAATTTGTATATTTTTTTAATTGTTTTGCAACACCATCAACATTATATTTTAGGATATCTTCAGATAAAAGATTTCTCTCAGATTTTTTTCCAGAAGGATCACCAATCATTCCAGTGGCTCCACCTAATATTGCATAAGTTTTAAAACCTTCATTATTAAATCTTCTAAGTAAAATAATCATAATTAAATTTCCAACATGAAGCGAATGAAATGAAGGATCAAAACCAACGTACAAGCTACCTTTATTTTCGAAAAACTTTTTTGCTTTTTCCTCATTTGTAATATTATTTATTATTTTTCTTTTCTTTAATTCATCCAATAAACTCATTTTTAACTCATTTAATTTTTACATTATTTCAATTATATTATTAAAATGTTTTAATAATTATTAAATATGTTATTATTTAAAGACAAATAAATAAAGAGGTAAAAAAATGGCTAGTTTTAAAGCAGAAAATTTTAAATTAATTGGTAAAAAATTAAATGTTGGAGATGATGCGCCTAACTTTGAACTATATAATGAACATATGGAAAAAAGAACTCTTGATAATTGAGATGGTAAAATAATAATAATATCTGTTGTTCCTTCAATTGATACAAGAGTATGTGATATTCAAACAAAAACATTTAATCAGAAATATAACAATGAAGAAGATGTTGTAGTGTTAACAGTTTCAGTTGATTTACCATTTGCTTTTTCAAGATGATGTGAATCAAATAATAAAAATGCAATAATATTAAGTGACTATAGAGACAATAACTTTGGTAAATCATATGGTGTATTAATGGACCCTTATATGACTTTATATAGATCAATTTTTGTAATTGATAGAAATAAAAAAATAGCTCTTGCTGCATATAATGAAGATGTTGGACAACCAGTGAAATTTGAAGAAGTTTATGAAGTTGTAGATAAATTAAAATAAGGTTTTACACCTTATTTTTTTACATACTTTCCCTAATTTTATTTCTTATGCTATACATTGCTGTTGCACCTTCGGCCATTGCAGAAATAATTAAGTTTGGCTTAGATTCAAAATGATTTGAATTCCCAATTGCATAAATGTTTTCAACATTAGTTTTGCAATTAATATCTATCAATATTTTATTAATTTTATTTCTTTCAATTTGTTTTAAAATTTCAATATCACCTAATTTTTTTATTTCCTGACCATATTGAACTAATAAGAAATCATATTTTAATGTTTCTTGTTCATTTGAATCAATTTCTTTAATAATAATTTTATCTTCTGTTATTTTAAATAAATCATAGTTTAAATATTTCTTAGTTTTGTTTGATTTTAATTTGTCTATTTTTTCTTGTCTAGCTCTAAATTCATTTCTTCTATGAACCAAAACTACGTCATCAGTAACATTTTTTTCTTTTAGATAATTAGCTCAATCAAGAGCAGAATCACCCCCGCCAAGAATTACTATTTTTTTATCTTTGTAATGATTATCACCTTGAAATACATAGTGAACATTAGAGTAGTCTATTTCTTTTAATAAATCACTTTTTACTGGTGAGAAGGAACCTGAACCTGTAGCAATTACAATGAATTTTGTTTTAACTATTTCATCATTTGATAGTCTTGTTAAAAAGTAGTCTCCATCTTTAAGAATTTCTAAAATTGTGGTTTTTGTAAAAACAATAATCTTATTTGAATTTGATTCTATTTGTTTTAACATTCCTTCTGTAAAAACGTATGGTTTTATATTTAAAAAACCAGGATAGTCATGTATATCTTTTTGAGCATATAGTTGCATTGGTTGCCCACCAAGGTTATCATTTGATTCAACTATTATTGAAGATACATTTATTAATGCACCAATTATACTTGCGTACATCCCACCTGGTCCGCCACCAATTATTAAAACATCTTTCGAAATCATCATTTTTTTCTCTTTTTTGTATTACTATATTCTATTAAAATTAAATATAAAAAAAACATTTTTTACATATAATGGTAAAATTATTATAGTTATATAAGCAAATTTAAATTGGAGATATTTATGACACCACATATAAACGCAAAAAAAAATGAAATAGCAAAAGTTGTTATTATGCCAGGAGACCCACTAAGAGCTAAATGAATAGCTGAAAACTTTTTAAAAGATGCTGTTCAAGTTAATTCAGTTAGAGGTATGTTAGCTTTTACTGGAACTTATAATGATAAAAAAATTACAGTTATGGGACATGGTATGGGGATTCCATCAGTTGGAATTTATTCATATGAATTATTTAAATTCTATGATGTTGATTTAATCATTAGAGTTGGTTCTGCTGGAACTTATGTTAAAGATATAAAATTAGGAGATGTTCTTATTGTTAATAATGCCTATTCTGATTCTACATATGCAGAAATACTAGGTTTAGATGTTAAAAACAAAATGATTCCTGCAAATAAGGAAATGGTTGATCTAGCATATGAAACTTCAAAAGAAAGCAGTATCGATGTTAAAAAAGTTAACTGTCACTCTGCTGATGTGTTTTATAGTAGTTTATCATGTGAAGAATGATTTAAAAAATCAAGTTCAGAAGTTGTTGAAATGGAGTCTTTTGGTTTATTTGCAAATGCAATTACTTTAAATAAAAAAGCTTTATGTTTGCTAACTTGTAGTGATTCTTTAGTTACACACGAAGCAATGCCTGCAGAAGAAAGACAAATTGGATTTTCTAAAATGGTAAAATTATCATTAGATATAGGTATCAATTTTTATGAAAAACAAAATTAGTATAAATACTCTATTAAATAAAAAAATAAATAAAGAAGAACTAACAAAAGAAGAAATATTTTCTTTTGTTGATATGTCTTGCAATAAGCAAATTAAAGATTATCAAATCTCTACAATGCTTAATGCAATTTTTTTTAATGGTATGTCTTTTGATGAAACATATTGATTGACAGTTGCAATGAAAAATTCTGGTTTTACATTAAAAACAATTCCAAGAACAATCGATAAACATTCAACTGGAGGAGTTGGTGACAAAGTAACATTAATTCTTACTCCAATATTAGCTTGTTTTGATATTCCTGTTTTCAAAATGTCAGGAAGAGGTTTAGGATTTACAGGTGGAACTATTGATAAATTAGAATCAATCGGAGTTACTACTGCTTTGTCAATTGAAGAAGCAAAAAAAATATTCAAAAAAAACAATATGGTTGTTATTGAACAATCATCAAATCTTACTCCTGCTGATAAAATATTCTATGCTTTAAGAAATGATACAGAAACTGTTATGTCGCTCCCATTAATTGTTTCATCAATAATGTCTAAAAAATTAGCTTTAGGTTCTAAAAATATTTATCTTGATGTTAAGGTTGGCACGGGTGCTTTATTTAAAGATATAAAATCTGCTCAAGAATTTGGAAAAATTTGTATCAAAATCGGTAAGAGAGAAAAAGTGAATGTTATTTGTCATTTTACAAATATGAATCAACCGTTAGGTAACGCAATTGGAAATAAAATTGAAATTATAGAATCATTAAATTTTTTAAGAGGAAATTATGAGTCAAAAAATTTAAAGGAGTTAATCTACGTAATGATTTCTGATATTTTAATTGATTTTAAAAAATCTAAATCTTATTCAGAATCAAAAACAAAAATTGATAAAATGATTAAATCATTGAGACCTTATGATAAATTTATTAGTTGAGCCCATGATCAAGGTTCTAACTTAAGTAAAGAAGATTTTGATAACTTAAAATTGACTCCAAAACATAAAAAAACTATTGTAGCAACTAAGTCTGGATATTTCAAAATATTATCATCATTAATGATTGGACAAGCTGTTTTTGATTTAGGTGGAGGCAGAATAAATAAAGATGTTTCTATAGATAATGATGCTGGGATACTTTTATTAAAAGAAAATGGTGATATAGTTAAAAAAGGGACACCAATTATTGAAGTTTACTCAAATTCTGAAATTTCTGACAATATTATAAAAAATATTAAGAAAAGTTTCATTATTGCAAGTAAAAAAGTAAGAAAAGAAAAAATGGTTTTAGGAGAAGTTAGATAATGGAAATTGAAAAAATTTTTAACGATTTAAACAATCTATTAAATAATTCTTATAGCCCATATTCAAATTTTCCGGTTGCTGCTATTGTAGAGGGTGAAGATGGAAAGTTTTACCAAGGTGTAAATATAGAAAATGCTTCAATTGGCGCAACTATTTGCGCTGAAAGAAGTGCAGTATCTGCTTGCATTTCTAATGGTAACAAATCTTTAAAAAAGATTTATTTATTAACAAATGTTGATAAATTTATTTATCCATGCGGAATTTGCTTACAATTTATTTCAGAGTTTTTACACCCCGATGGTTTAATTTATATTTTTACAAAAAATAAAGAATATAAACAATATAAATTATCTGAATTAATATTGGCTCCATTTATAAAAAAGGATTTAACAAATGAATAAGATTTTTAATGATTGATTAAATAGTGATCGAGTTTCTAAAGATTTAAAAAAAGAAATGAAAAAACTTTCAAAAGAAGAAATAGACTTATATTTTTCTGATAAGAAAGCAAAGTTCGGAACTGCAGGAATTAGACAAAAAATGGGTGCTGGAACCAGAAGATTCAATACTTTCACATATGAACAAATTTCTGTAGGATATGCTAAGCACATATTAAAAAAATACAAAAAACCTAAAGTTATAATTGGACATGATAATAGATTTTGTTCAGATAAATTTACAATGGTATGTGCAAATGTTTTATCTTCTTTTGGAATAGAAGTTTTAATTATTAAAGATAATTTATTAAAAGCTACTCCAATAATATCGTTTTTGATTTCATATTTAAAATTAGATGGTGGAATAATAATAACTGCAAGTCATAACCCTAAAGATTACAATGGTTTTAAAGTATATAAAGAAACTGGTGGTCAAATATTAAATGATGATGCAGAATCAATTATTAAAAAAATGCCTGCTAATAGCAAAGTATTAAATATTAATTATGAACCAAATCATGAGTTAATAAGTGAAGTTGATGAAAGAAGTATTTTAGAATATTTTAATCAAGCAAAATCTTGTTTAATAAATACTAATACAATCGATACAAAACATTTTCCAATAATATTTACTTCTCATCATGGTACAGCTTCAGATGATTTACCACACTTTCTTTACACTCTTGGTTATACAAAAGTAATCAAAGTTAAAGAACAATGTTATCCTGACTGTGATTTTAAGAATTCACCAAATAGTAATCCAGAAGATCAAAGCTCATTTGAACTTGCTTTGAAATATGCTAGAACTCACAAAGCAAATATAATGCTTGGTGTTGATCCTGATGCTGACAGGCTTGCTGTTGCAATAAAAACTAAAGAAGGATCTTTTAAATATATTTCTGGTAATGAAATGGGAATAATCTTTGCTTATTATTGTTTAAAACATAAAAATTATGAAAAAACTCCCTTTATAGTTTCAACTTTTGTTTCTACTAGTCTAATAGATAGAATAGCTGCTGATTATGGATGTAAAGTTTTCAGAACAGGGACAGGTTTTAAATGTTTATCTTCAGTAATTGAAGATAAACATAAAGATATGGATTTAGTTGTTGCTTTTGAAGAGGCTATTGGTTCACTTAATTCAACAATAAATAGAGATAAAGATGCATATCAAGCTTCGGCATTAGCATTAGAGATATTTGATTTCTATAGAAAACAAAATATTGATTTTAAAGAATTATTAGAAAATGAAATTTACCCTAAATATGGTTATTGAAGAGGTGAAACTATTTCATTCTTAATTAAAGATTTAAATTGAGTTGAAAAATCAGAAGCAATGATGGAAGAATTTAAAAATACTGAAATTGATGAAATTTGCGGAATGAAACTTTTAGAAAGTAGATGAAATGATGAAGGTGATTGCTTAGAATGAATTTTTGAAAATGACAATAGTGTTAGATTCAGAAGATCTGGTACAGAACCTAAATTTAAAGCTTACTTCAATATGTATGGAAGCACTTTAGAAAAAGCCGAAGAAAACTTTCTTCAATTTAAAAGAGAAATAAAAGAATTAATGAAAAACCTATAAGGTATTCATTAATTCTTTTATTTTATCGCTAATATCATCAGATATTAGTGACAAATAAGTTTTTCTATAATTATAATTTTTAATTTTTGAATTAATTTTAAATTCTCTTAATTTTTCATCAGAAATTTTGATATCAGGTTTCTCTTCTTTTATTCATTTATCAATGTCATCATTTATTTGTTTATAAATATTCTTTTTTAATAAATTTAAAAAAATTTGTATCGAAATAAGGATGTATAGAATATCACCAACAATGATTAAAATTCCAGCAATTAGAAAATCATCACTATTTCATGTTGAATGCATCATGAAAAAAAACATTATGCAACCAATTAAGAATATAATTGAAGATGAAATAGAAACCAATCTTCTTCTATCCTTATATTTTTGGTATTCTGTGGAATCTAAAATAAAATTATAAATTACTTTTCTTGTTTCCATATCAATATTAATTATAATTCAACATACATATTTTTTTTAATAAATAAGGTTTATAATTAATAAAAATGCTTAAAAAAGGTTGAAATAAATGAATTATAAAACTACATTAAGAATGCCTTCAACTAGTTTTGAAATGAAAGCTAATCTTAATATAAAAGAACCTATTTTTCAAAAAAAATGATTCAATTTAGACTTAGAAAAATTAATTAATGATAAAAATAGAAATAATGAAGTTTTCATTTTACATGATGGGCCACCATATGCAAATGGTGACATTCATATTGGTCATGGTTTAAACAAAATATTAAAAGATTTTATTATTCGTTATAAAAGTGGAACAGGTTTTTATTCTCCTTATATTGGTGGTTGAGACACTCATGGTATGCCTATTGAAATTGCACTGCAAAAAAAAGATAAAATAAATGACCTATCAGTTTTTGAAAAAAGAATTAAATGTAAAGAATTTGCTACTTCATGAATTGAAAAACAAAAATCACAATTTTTATCTTTGGGACTTCTTACTAAATTTGACAAAATTTATAGAACATTTGATAAACAATTTGAAGTAGATCAAATAAAAATATTTTTTAAGATGTTGAATGATGGATTAATTTACAAAGATTTAAAACCGATTTACTGATCATGATCTAGTCAAACAGCTTTGGCTGAAGCAGAAGTTGAGTATGCTGATGTTCAATCTGATAGTATTTATTTTACTTTTAAAATTCATAATTCAAAAATTTTAGATAAGGATGATAAATTACTTATTTGAACTACAACGCCATGAACTATTCCTTCAAATTTAGCTATTGCAATTCATCCAGATTTTGAATATGTAAAAGTTAAATCAGATATTGGAAATATTATTTTAATTAAAGAAAAGTTTGAAGAATTATTAGATAAGTTAGAAATTAAATTTGAAAAAGTTTTAAAAGAATTTAAAGGTAAAGATTTAGAAAATGATGAATATTATCATTGCCTTTATCCACAAAAAATTAACAAAATAATTTTAGCAAAATATGTTTTATCTGATAACACTGGATTAGTACATAATGCACCTGGTTTTGGTAATGATGATTATTTAGCTTGTAAGAAATATGGAATAAATGTTTATTGTCCAATTGATTCTTTGGGCAAGTTTACAAACGAATGTAATGATGAAGAATTAGTAGGCAAATTTTATATTGACACTAATCCAATAATTATTGATAGATTAAAACAAAGTAATTCATTAATCCAATATAAGAAAATTACCCACTCTGCTGCACATGACTGAAGAACAAAGAAACCAGTCATTTATAGAGCTACTGATCAGTGATTTGTCAATCTTTCTAAAATTAAAAATAATTTAGTGGAATCTTTAAATAAAGTTTCTTCGAAACAAGGACCATTAATCATTCAAAAAATTAAAGAAATGATTGAAAATAGACAAGAGTGATGTATTAGTAGACAAAGATATTGAGGTGTTCCAATTCCCATTATTTATGATGAAAAAAAGCAACCAATAACGGATATAGAATTACAGTCAAATATTTTAAAAATATTTGAATTAGAAGGTACTGATTCTTGATACTCAAAAGATGTTGAATATTTTTTAACTGCAAAATATAAAAACAAGAAATGTTATAAGGAAAAAGACATCATGGATGTTTGATTTGATTCAGGAACTTCTCATACGATTATTGGTAATTTAAAATTTCCAGCTGACTTATACTTTGAAGGTAAAGATCAATTTAGAGGTTGATTTAACTCTTCACTTACTACAAGTGTTGCTTATAAAAATTGTGCTCCATATAAAGAACTTTTATCGCATGGTTTTGTACTTGATTCTCAAGGAAGAAAAATGTCAAAATCTTTGGGTAATGTTATTAAACCAGAAGAGATATTAAAAAAATATGGTGCTGATGTTTTTAGAATTTGATGTGCTTCTACTGATTACACAGATGATGTTAGAATATCAAATGATATTTTAGATCAATCAAGTGAAATATATAGAAGAATTAGAAATACAATTTTTAAATTTATTTTGGGAAACTTAAATAACTTTTCTGAAAAAGACTTTTCTTTTAATTTTTCTGAAGCAGATAAATTAATTATTTATAAAATGAACAATATGCTTGAGCTTGTTCATTCATATTATTTAGATTATGACTTTAAGAATATTATTAAAACTGTTAATAAAATGATTCTAGAATTATCGACATGATACTTTGAATTTATAAAGGATTCATTATATTGTGATGAAGAAAATAATATGTCAAGAAGAGCTATCCAAACAGTATTATTTCATATATTAAAATCATTTCTAACAATTCTATCACCAATAATACCTCACACAACTGAAGAGGCATATGAATATTTTCATTTAGATAAGAAAGAGGAAAGTGTTCATTTAGAAAGAATACTTAAAAAAATCGAATTTCCAAATGTTGATTTAAAAATAGATAATAAAAAATGGGATTTATTTTTTGATTTTAAAGAAAAAGTTTTTGCAAAACTAGAAGAAGCAAGAAAGAATAAAATTATTAATCAAAATAATGCTGCTAGAGTTAAAGTTAAGAATTTTAATACTTTATTATTTGATATTGAAATTGTTAAAAAATATTTAAATGTTTCTGAATTAATTATTGACCCAAATTTAAGTGACGATATTTTTGTTGATAAAACAGAAAATGAAAAATGTGAAAGATGTTGAAATTTTTTTAGTGAATTAGTTCCCAATAAAAACATTTGTAATAGATGTTTTGAAATTGTAAAAAATATAAATAAAGATAATTAATATATAATTAATTATTAATAAGGCAAAAAATAATATGAATAAAGAGAAAAAAGCTATAGTTGAATTTAAAAATATTACTTTTGGTTATACACCAGAATTAATGGTTTTAAATGATGTTAATTTTTCAATTTTAGAAAATGAATATGTTTGTATTATTGGTCATAATGGTTCTGGAAAATCAACTATTTCTAAAATATTAACAGGTCTTTTAAAACCATTAAAAGGTGAATTATATGTTAAAGATAATTTAATTGATCAATCCAACATTAATTTTATAAGAAGTAATATTGGTATAGTATTTCAAAATCCTGACAACCAATTTATTGGTATCACAGCAGAAGATGACATTGCTTTTGGTTTAGAAAATAGAAGAATACCACAAGAAAAAATGAAAAGTATAATTACTCAAGCTGCAAAAAGTGTTCAAGTAGATAAATTACTATCTATGGAATCACAAAAATTATCAGGTGGTGAGAAGCAAAGGGTTGCAATTGCTTCAATACTTGCAATCAATCCATCGATTATTATTTTTGATGAATCTACTTCAATGCTTGATCCAAAAGGTAAAAAAGAATTAAAAGAACTTATGATCTTATTAAGAGATAAAAAAGATAAAACAATTATTTCTATTACACATGATATGGAAGAAGTAGTGAATGCTGATAAAGTGATTGTTTTGAATAATGGAAGAATTGTATCTCAAGGAAGACCAGAAGTAATTTTTACAAATGAAAATGAATTACAAAAAATGTCTTTAGATTTTCCATTTATTTTAAAAGTTGCTTGCGGCTTAAATAATAAAAATTCTAAAATTAAAAGAACGCTTGATAGAAATGAATTGGTGAAAAATATATGTCAAATGATAAAATAGTTCAAATAAAAAATTTAACATTAATTTTTGGTAAGAACACAATTAATGAAATTAAAGCTATTGATAATTTTTCTTCTGATTTTTCTCAAGGAAATATCCATTACATTATTGGTGACTCTGGGTCTGGAAAATCTACACTAGTTTTACATTTAAATGGTTTATTAAAATCAAATATCGGGGATATCATAATAGATGATATTGAAATACTTGCTAAAAAGAAAAAGATAAAAAAAGTAAAAGAATTAAGAAGAAAAATTAGTTTAGTTTTTCAATACCCTGAATACCAACTATTTAAGGATACAATTTATAACGATATTATATTTGGACCAAAAGCATTAGGGACTCCAAAAATATTTTATAATGATATAAATTTAAAACATATCAAGGGAATGATTAAAGAAAATATTGACACTGTACTATTGTCATTTTCTAAAAAATTTAAAGAAAATGTTGATAAAGAAACATTTTTAAAAAATTATAAAATATTAAAATGAAATTTTAAAAATGACCATGTTAATTTAAAATTAAGAATAAATAATTTCACTTTTAAATTTACTCATTTTTTAAAAGAAAAATCTATAGATGAAATTCAAAGAGAAATTGGTAAAAAATATTTAAACAAAATGGGATTAGATGACTCATTCTTAGAAAGAAATCCATTTGGATTATCTGGCGGTCAAAAGAGAAGGGTTGCAATTGCTGGTATATTGTCAATTGATCCTGAAATTTTAGTTTTTGATGAACCTACTGCAGGATTAGATCCTTCTGGTGAACATGAAACAATGGAAATAATTTCTAATTTAAAGAAGCAAGGTAAAACACTTTTTGTTATTACTCACTCAATGGATCAAGTTCTTTTAAATGGTGACACAGTTACTGTAATGGAAAAGGGAAAAATTCTCTTAACGGGCGAACCATATGAAGTTTTCACTAACCCAATACTATATTCTAAAACAAAAATGGAAAAGCCTAAAGTGATAGAATTCATAGATGAATTAGTAAAGAAAAATACTAAATTTAAGAAGCTATATGAATTAAAACCTACTAATGATAAAGACTTAATAAGTTGTATAATTCAAGTAATTGAAAGGAAAATTTAATGATACAAGATAGTTATATTTATAAAGATTCAATTATCCATAAAATTAACCCATCTATAAAAATGATTTCAGTAATATTTTTTATAATATTAATTTTTGTTCCTTATGGTTTTTTATTTCAATTAATACTTATAAGTATAATATTTGGAATATATTTTGCTGCTAAATTACCAGTTAGAAGATTATGAAAAATTTTTGTTTCTATTTTATTTATGGCTCTACTTTTGACATTGATTAATTGGGTTAGTTATAAAACACCAGGAACTATTTTCAATTTTAATAGTTCATTCGCTATTTTTAAAAATCCTTTTTGATTAAATGAAAATAATCCAAACATAGTTTTTTTAGATGGAAAATGATTTGGTCATGGAGATATTTGGGGTGGAACAATAGAAACTAATCTTGTGTCTCAAATAAATGAGATTCTTGCTGGAACCGGAGCATCACTAAATATTTCTGGTAATGGTTTTTATGTCATAGATATAAATTCTGCGAATGTTAATGATATAGAAAGATTACTAAATGGAATTATTGGATCAAATGGTAAAACAATAATAAATGAATTTGCTATTGAATCAGGACAGCTTTATATGTTTTCATATTCAACTGAGTGATATGCAATTTCATCATTTTCTTTAGGTTTAATGGCATATGTTACATTAAAAATATTTGCAATGATTTTAGTAATAACAATTCTTACTTCGACAACTTCATCTATTGAGATGACATATGCAATTGAAGATATATTAAGTCCTTTAAGATACTTAAAGGCTCCTATAAGTGAATGATCAATGACTATCTCTTTATCAATAAGATTTATCCCTTCACTATTAGACGAAGCAAATAGAGTTCTAAATGCTCAGGCATCTAGAGGCGTAGATTTTAGAAATGGAAATGGTTTTGATAAAATGAAATCTTTAGCTTCATTAGTAGTTCCTTTATTCTCTATTGCTTTTAGAAAGGCAGATGAATTATCAAATGCTATGGAAGCAAGAGCTTACGATCCAAGAAGTATCAGAACTAGATATAGAATATTTTCAATTAAGTATCTAGATATAATTTTCTTTGGTTTGGTATTGATTTATTTTGGTTTTGTAATTACATTAATATTCATCAAAGGTAATCCCATTCTAATAACCCCATTTGGGATACTAGATGCTTTAATGATTCAAAGCTAATGAGATATTTAGTAAACATATCATATGATGGATCAAACTACTATGGTTGATCTAAACAAAAACACGAAATAACAATCCAAGATCATTTAGAAAAAATTTTATCAAAAATATTCAAGGAAAAAATATCAATTCATTGTAGCGGAAGAACTGACAAGGGTGTTCATGCTTTGAATCAATACTTTCATTTTGATTCAAATATGAAAATTGATACAGAAAAATTAGTTTTTATATTAAATAAATCTATAAATGAAGATTTATATATAAAGAAAATTAAATTAGTAGATGAAGACTTTCATTCAAGATATTCAATTAAGAATAAAACATACTTATATGTAATCAATACGTCCAAAAAAAATCCATTTATGTGCAGTAAAGAATTACAATACAATAAAGAAATAGATTTGGATAAACTTCAAGAAATACTTAATACTTTTTTAGGTAAACACGATTTCTTATCTTTTAGCACCTCAATACTAAAAAATACTACAAGAGAAATATATTGAATCAAAGTTACAAAAAATAGTGACAAAGTAAAAATAAAAATAAATGGAGATGGTTTTTTAAGATATATGGTAAGAATGATTGTTAGTTATTCTTTGTTAGTTTTGGAAGGTAAAAAAGATATTAATTCAATAAAAAATTTACTTTTAAATCCATTAAAAGGTTCATCAATTCATAAAGCAAATCCTTGTGGACTTTATTTATATAATGTGTATTATTAATTAAAAAATTTATTATAATTTACATATGTACTTTAATAAGGAATTTTATTTAAAATGAATTTAAAACTTTTTTTTAGAAATGTAGGACACTGACTAGCTTTTCCATATGTAATTTCATCTTTATGAATTTCAATACAAATCTGTAATAGAAAAGCAAAAGATTATGAGAATAATCCAGATTTTTATCCAATTGATGAAAGATTTCTTAGGACTTACAAAGTAGTTAAAAAAGCTTTATTTTTATTCAATGTAAAAATAAATGTTACTGGATTTGAAAATGTTCCTAAAAGACCAGTGATGTATGTTCCAAACCACAAATCTAATATTGATCCTCTTATTTTTATAAAACTTTTATATGAGCATGAAGGTTATCCTTACTATCGTTTTGTTGCCAAAAAAGAAATGTCTGAAAACAAGTTAGCTTATGGAGCAGCAGTATTAATTGATTGTTTATTTTTGGATAGAAAAAATCCAAGAGAAATAATAAAAGTTTTATCAAAGGAAGAAGAAATAATAAAAAAAGACTCAATGGTTGTTTTTTTGGAAGGTCAAAGAATTGAAGAAGAAGGAGTTATTGGGGAAATTAAAAGTGCTGGTTTGGCTCCTGCAATTAATAATTTAACTACCATAGTTCCTGTTGCTGTATATGGCACACTAGGTGTTATGTCAAAAGATGAAAAAAGAAGATATCGTTACAAGGAAGTGGATGTTTCTTTTTTAAAACCAATAAAACATTCTGAATATGCTGGAAAAAATAAAGAGATTCTAGCAGAAAGAATTAGAGAAAACATTGAAAAAGAATATTTGATTCTTAAAAAAAGAAGAGAAGAAAAGGCCAATTAATGTCCGACTTTAAAAATTTAAGTAATTTTGATAATTTATCATTAACTATTGGAGATTTCAACGGTCCAGTTGATCTTCTTTTTAGTTTAATTAAAGAAAGAAAGTTTGACATATTAAACATTGACTTACTTTATGTTTCAGTTTCATATGTTAACTATGTTCAAAAACACCTTCATGATATGAAAATAGATGATATTACAGAGTATCTTTCTATGATTACTTATTTTTTCGAGTTGAAATCAAAGAAAATTTTAGGAATAACAACAAGTCAAGAAAAATTAGAAAATGAAATGGAAGATGATAAGTTTATTCAAAGAATTTTATTACAAAAACAATTTAGAGAATTAGTTCCAAATCTTTTTAATAGAATGGCTGAAAGAGAAAAAATGCATACTAAAGAAGTAGATTTTTTTCAATTAGATGATATTGTTCAAGAGGAAATGCCTGAAAGTATTTCTCCTAATGTTTTATTAAAATCAATGAGGAATATATTTAAAAAGTTACAGAAAAATGAGAATGATATAATTAATATTGATATTTCAGAATTATCAATTGAAGATGTAACTAATGAAATAACAAACTTTTTAAAGAAATTAAATTCAAATAATATTTCTTTATTTGAATTACTTTCATCTTTTCCAAGTTCTAAAATATCTAAACAATATTTAGCTGTTACATTTGTAGCATTACTTGTATTGGTTAGAAATGGTAATATTGTTTTAGAGCAAGAAATAAATAACGATGTTGATATCATTATTAAAAAAATAGATTTAGGATTATAAAATGAAAAATATTAAGCCATTGATAGAAGCTATTCTTTTTATTCGAGGAAAAAAGGGAATAGAACAAGCTGAGTTACTAGAAATTATAAATGTTGAGGAAAGTGTTTTCGAAAATGAAATGAGTGAACTTATTTCAAGTTTTGAACATGAAGATAGAGGTTTAGAAATTAAAAAATTTGGTAAAAAATACTTACTAGTTACTAAAAGCAATGTTCATGATAAATTATTTCCTGAACAAAATCATATTGTAAAAAATCCTTTAAATTCTTCATTAATAGAAACTTTAGCAATTATTGCTTATAACTCTCCATGTACTAGAACTAAAATACATGATATTAAAAAAATAGATCCAACACAACAAATTATGAAACTTTTAGAATTGGGCTTAATTGAAGAAATTGGTAGAGCAGATTCACAAGGCAAACCCTTCCTATACAAAGTATCAGAAAAATTTTATGATGTCTTTGGAATAAAAAATTTATCTGAACTTCCTGAGATAAAAACTTCTTCATTTGATGATGAAGAAGACTTTGACTTTTTCGATTCAAATAGAGAAGAATAATTTTCTTTGTATTTTTTAATTTTAATAGTATAATTACAAAGTGTAATTTTATTTTTATGATACACCGATACAAGTTGTTAACAAAATTTATATATGAAAAAAAGGAGTTTTTAAAATGAATGAACTGAAAATAAAATTATTTTCTTATGATCACAGATTATTAGATTCATCAATTAAAAAAATAATTAAAACTGTAAAAGATACAGGAGCAAATGTTAAGGGTCCAATACCTTTACCAACAAAAAAGGAAATATTTACTATATGTAGATCTCCCCATGTAAATAAGCCATCAATGGAACAATTTGAAAGAAGAACTCACAAAAGATTATTAATAATAACTAATACATCTGGTGAGTCAATTCAAAAACTTAAAACACTTTCACTAGCTACTGGTGTAGAAATTAAGATTTCTTTATAAGATTAGGAGAAGAATATGAAAATGATATTAGGTAAAAAGATTGGAATGATATCTTCTTTTCTAGAAGATGGAAAAATGATTCCTGTTACAGTTATACATTCTGAACCAAATTTTGTTCTTGAAACAAAGAATTTAGAAAAACATAAATATGTTTCTACTAAAGTTGGCTTCTTAAGCTGTAGTGAAAAAAATATAAGCAAAAGTGAATTAGGTATTTTCAAAAAGGCAAATTGTGATCCAAAAAAACATATTAAAGAATTTAGAAATGTTGATGGATACAATGTCGGTGATTTAATTAAAGTTGACACATTTAAAATTGGTGATCATGTAGATGTACAAGCTATTTCAAAAGGTCATGGTTTTACAGGAGCAATTAAAAGATGAAACTTTAAATGCGGTCCTAAATCTCATGGTGCTGGTTACCCTCATAGATACCAAGGTTCAATATCTTTTGGTAGGGGTGGTAGCCAAGGTCAAAGAGTTATGAAGGGTAAAAAAATGTCTGGACATTACGGACAAGAATTGGTTACAATTCATAACTTACCAATAGTTGATATCGATCTATCAAAAAATTTAATTTTAATCAAAGGATCAGTTCCTGGTCCAAAAAATTCTTTAGTTGTTATTAAAACTACAAATAGAGTAAAGAATTTCAAAAAAATAAGCAATATTGTTAAGAACAATAAAGTTGAAAATCAAAATATTGATGCAGCAGCATAGTAAATAAGAAGAAAGGTTATACAAATGGAAAAAGTAAATTTAGTAGATTTAGCTGGTAACATAAAAAAAATTGATTTAAAAAATACTAGTTTAATTGAATCTAAACCTAGTAAGCAAGCAATTTTTGATTCTATACTATCTGAAAATGCTGGTGAGAGACAAGGTACTCACTCAACTAAAACAAAAGCTGAAGTTAGAGGTGGTGGTAGAAAACCATGAAGACAAAAGCATACAGGAAAAGCTAGACAAGGTTCAACAAGATCTCCACAATGAGTTGGTGGTGGAGTTGTATTCGGTCCAAAACCAAATAGAAACTATGATATAAAATTAAATAAAAAAGTTAGAAAATTAGCTATTAGATCAGCAATTACATTTAAACTTAAAGAAAATCAAATTTATTTAATGGTAAATGACATTGATATGAAAACTCCATCAACTAATAAAATTGATACTTTATTAAAAAAATTAGAAATTAATAATAAAAAAATATTATTTATATTAAACGATGATAAGAATGAGAATTTCAACTTATCTTGTAGAAATATTCAAAAAGTATGTTCAAAAAAATGAAATCAAGTTTCAACTAGAGATATTGCTAATAGTCATATTACAATATGTCAAGAAAATGCTTTTGATAAATTATCGGAGGTATTTGCATAATGAATTTAAGTGAAGTAATAATCAAACCTTACAATACTGAAAAAACATATTTAATGAATTCGTTAGATAAAAAGAAATACTGTTTTGTTGTTAATAAAAAAGCAACTAAAAAATTAGTGCAAGAAGCTTTTCAAGCTATCTATGGAATTAAATGTGAAAAAGTAAACATTGTAAGCAAAATTGAAAAAAAAACAAAGACAGGTACTAGAAATCCAGGAGTTAAGAAAGCTAAAAAAATTGCAATCATAACATTGTTACCAGGAACTGAAATTGTATTTGATGAAGAAGAAAAAAAGGAATAATTGGTAAGGAGAGAAAATGCCTATAAAAAGAATCAAGGCCAGAAGTAGTGGTATAAGACAAACTATAGTAATAGATTATAAAGCTTCTCTTACTACTAATGAACCTTATAAAAAATTACTTGTTAGTCAAAACAAAAAATCTGGTAGAAACAACCAAGGTAAAATTACTGTAAGACACAAAGGTGGCGGACAAAAACAGAAATATAGAATAATTGATTTCAAAAGAGATAAATATGACAAAGTTGCTTATGTTAAAACTGTTGAATATGATCCTAATAGAACTTGTTTCATTTCATTAGTATCTTATGAAGATGGTGATAAAAGATATATCATCTCTCCAGAAAAAATCAAAATTGGAGACAAAATAGTTTCTAGTAAAAATGGATGCGATATTCAAATTGGAAATTCAATGCCAATTTCAATGATTCCAGAAGGTACATTTGTTCATAATATTGAATTAATTCATGGTAAGGGTGGACAATTATCAAGATCTGCAGGCACTGCATCACAAATCTTGGGTAAAGATGAAACTGGTGATTACACAATTGTAAAACTTTCTTCAGGCGAAGTTAGAAAAGTAATGAACAACTGTTTTGCAACTATAGGTAGAGTTTCAAACATTGATCATAACTTAGTAAATATTGGTAAAGCTGGTAAAAATAGAAATAAAGGTATAAGACCAACAGTTAGAGGTTCAGCAATGAACCCTAATGATCACCCACATGGGGGAGGGGAAGGTAGACAACCAATTGGTATGGATGCTCCTAGAACTCCTTGAGGTAAAAGACACATGGGTGTTAAAACTAGAAATAAGAAAAAATCTTCAAGTGCATTAATTGTAAGAAGAAGAAAAAATTAAGGAGAATAATTAATTTATGTCAAGAAGCTCAAAAAAAGGTGCTTATGTTGAACCTAGCTTATTAAAAAAAGTTGTAAGCATGAATGCACAAGATAAAAAGAAAAATATTAAAACTTGATCTAGAAGAAGTACAATATTCCCTGAATTTGTAGGATTAACATTTGAAGTGCATAATGGTAAACAATTTATTAATGTTTATGTAACTGACGACATGGTAGGTCATAAATTAGGAGAATTCTCTCCTACTAGAACTTACAAAGGTCATACAGGTAATAGGAAATAAGGATAATTATGAAAGCAACAGCAATACAAAGATATATTCACATTTCTAGTCAAAAGGCTAAACTTGTAGTTGATCTAATTAGAAATAAACCAGTTACCGAGTCTTTAATTATTTTAGATAACACAGATAAAAAAGCTGCACCAATTGTTAAAAAATTATTAATTCAAGCAATAGCAAATGCTACTAACAATCATGCAATGGATGGTTCTAAATTATATATTTATAAAATTGTAGCTAATCAAGCTCCAACATTAAAAAGAACAAATCCAAGAGCAAGAGGTTCAGCAGATTTATTAAAGAAAAGATATTCTCATATTGAAATAACTCTTTCAGATGATCCTGAGGAAATGAAAAAAGATCTTAAAAAAATTAAAGATTTAAAAACAAAAAGAGCACAAGCAAATAAAGGCTATAGTGCAAAACAAAGAAAAGAAAATTTGTCAAAAACTAGCAAAGATTCTAAAGCAAAAAAACCAGTTGTTAAAAAAGATAAGGTTTCAAAAACTACTAAGTCAAAAACAATTAAAAATTCAAAAATAGAAAACAAGGGAAGTAAATAATATTATGGGTCAAAAAGCAAATCCTAATAGTTTAAGATATGGTGTTAACAAGGACTGACAATCAAGATGAATTGCTGAAGATAGAAAGCAATTTGCTAAATGATTAGTTCAGGATCACAAAATCAGAGAACTATTAATTAAAAAATATAAAGATGCTCAAATTTCAAATGTTGAAATTGAAAGACAACAGACAAATATTGAATTATTTATTTACTCTTCTCAACCAGGTTTTTTATTTGGAAAAGAAGGCGCTAATTTAGAAAAAATCAAAAAAGAAATTAGCATGATAGTTGGCAAAAAAATTAAAGTAAATACTAAAATTATTACTATTGAAAATCCACAATTATCTGCAAGATTAGTTGCAAGAGAAATAGCTGATGCTATTGAGAAAAAAGTTTCATTCAGAAATGCACAAAAAATGTCAATTAAAAAAGTTTTAGCTGCAGGAGCTTTAGGTGTAAAAACTAAAGTTTCAGGAAGACTAGGTGGAGTAGAGATGGCTAGGGTAGAAGGTTACTCTGAAGGTGTTATTCCACTATCAACTATTAGAGCTGACATTGATTATGCATTAGAAGAAGCTCATACAACTTATGGATTAATAGGTGTAAAAGTTTGAATTAATAGGGGAGAAATTTTTGGTAACAAATTAGTTAATGAAAATCCAATTTTAATTAAATCAAAAAGAGCTAGTTTTGATCCTAAAAAACAAAACAAGAAAGCGCCTAGGGAGGCTTAAAAATGCTACAACCTAAAAGAACAAAATATAGAAAGCCTCATAGAATTAAATATGAAGGTAAAGCAAAAGGAAACAGATATGTTGCTTTTGGTGAATATGGACTAGTTTCTACACAAGGTGCTTGAGTTACTGATAGACAAATTGAATCTGCAAGAATTGCAATTTCAAAGTGTTTAGGTAAAACAGGTAAAATGTGAATAAGAATATTCCCGCATCTATCTTTAACTAAAAAACCATTAGAAGTTCGTATGGGATCTGGTAAAGGTTCTCCTGAAAAATGGGTAGCAGTAGTTAAAGAAGGAACAGTTATGTTTGAAATTGCTGGCATACCACCTGAGGAAATGAAAGAGGCTTTAAGAAAAGCTGGGAACAAATTATGTGTTACATGAAAAATAATTCATAAAGAGGAGAATCCAAATGGTTAATGATTTAAGAAAAAAAAGTAATAAAGAATTAGCTGATTTAATAATCAAACTAAAAAATGATTTATTAGAATATAGATTCAAAGCTGCTGCAGGACAATTAGAAAAAACACATAAAGTTAAGCTAGTTAAAAAAACTATTGCTGTTTCATTCTTTGTATTAAGAGAAAGAAATGTTGAATTATCTGTTTCATCTCATAACTATGCTTTAATTGAATGAAAAGATGGAAAAAGAATTACTAATTCAATTGGAAAGGGTTTAGCTTTTGATCCTGATGCAGTTATAAATGCTACTGAAGAAAAACCTAAAGACAAATCAAAAACAAAAGTTTCATCAAATGAAAAAGATGAAATTTCAAAAATGACTAAGACAGATTCAAGTTCTACTAAATCTGCACCTAAAAAAATTGTTACTACATCAAACAATAGTCAACCTAAAAAAACAAACATCGTTAAGAAAGCGCAAAGAGGAGTTTAATATCTATGCAACCAACAGTTATTAATAAAAAGATACTTTCAGGTATTGTTGTATCTGATAAAATGTCTAAAACAATTGTGGTAAATGTTGAAACAAGAAGTAAACATAAACTATACCACAAGCTTGTTATTACTCACAAAAAATATCATGCGCATGATGAAAAAGAAGTTTGTAAAATTGGTGATAAAGTAAAAATTGTAGAGACTAGACCTTTAAGTAAAACTAAAAGATGAAGACTTTACAAAATAGTAGAAAAAGCTAAATAAGCTAAATTAAGGAGAATATATTATGGTTCAATTTATGTCAAGATTAGCTGTAGCTGATAATACTGGTGCTAAAGAAGTAGGAGTTATTAAAGTTTTAGGTGGATCTAAAAGAAGATATGCATCAATTGGTGATATTGTTGTTGTTTCAGTTAAAAAATGTCAACCAAACGGTAACGTTAAAAAAGGTCAAGTTTTTAAAGCTGTTGTAGTAAGAACGAAAAAATCAATTAGACGAGGTAGTGGTGTTTACTTAAGTTTTGATGAAAATGCATGTGTTATCATTAAAGATGACAAAACACCAAGAGGTTCAAGAATATTTGGCCCGGTTGCTAGAGAATTAAGAGATAAAGGTTTTCCTAAAATCGTTTCTTTAGCTCCTGAAGTTTTATAAGAGAGGAGTCACTATGAAAAGATTAAAAAAAGGCGATAAAGTTAGAGTTATATCTGGTAAGCATAGAGGTTTAGAAGGAATAATTTTAAAAATCGATAACAAAAATGACTCTGCTTTTGTAGAAAAAGTAAACATGGTTAAAAAACATCAAAAACCAAGTCAAGAAAATCAAGATGGTGGAATAATTGAAGTCAACAAACCACTTCCATTATCTAAGTTAGCATTACTAGATCCAAAAGGAAAAGGTAATACTACAAAAGTTAAATATGGTTTAAATAAAGACAATAAGAAAGTTAGAATTTCAAAAAAAACTAACTTAGAAATTGTGAGTAAATAGAAGGTATTATGTTATTAAAAGATAGATACAAAAAGGAAATAGCTCCTGCTTTAATGAAAGAATTTTCATACAAATCAGTTATGCAAGTTCCTAGAATAGAAAAGATTGTTATTAATGCTGGTGTTGGTGATGCAACTCAAGATAGTAAAAACATTGATTCTGTTTATAATGAAATAAGTGTAATAACTGGACAAAAACCTATTAAAACAAAGGCAAAAAAATCTTTAGCAACTTATAAACTAAGAGAAGGTCAAGAAATTGGTGTCAAAGTTACTTTAAGAAATGATCAAATGTGAAATTTCTTAGATAAATTAATTTTTATAGCAATTCCAAGGATTAGAGACTTTAGAGGAATATCAACAAAATCATTTGATGGTAGAGGGAACTTTACTATGGGTATAAAAGAACAAATTATTTTCCCAGAAGTAAATTTTGATGATGTTAAAAGAATTAGAGGTTTTGATATAACAATTGTTACTTCATCTAATAAAAATGAAGATGCATTTGCATTATTAAAACATTTAGGAATACCATTTGTAAAAAGTAAAGGAGAAAAGTAATTTATGGCAAAAAAATCATTAATTGAAAAACAGAAAAAACACCAAAAATTTGGCGTTAGAAATTATACTAGATGTGAAAAATGTGGTAGACCAAGAGCTGTTAATAGAAAATTTGGAATTTGCCGTCTTTGCTTTAGAGACTTAGCTTACAAAGGTTCTATTCCAGGAGTAAGAAAGGCTTCTTGATAAGGAGGAATAATTTATGTACATAGATCCAATATCAGATTTACTAGTTAGAATTAGAATGGGAACAAAATCAAAAAAAGTTAAAATTCAATCTAAGAAATCAAAATTAACTAGTAATTTATTAAAAATCCTTAAAGAAGAAGGATACATTGAAAATTACGAAGAAAAAGTAGATGCAAAAAAAATCCCTTATACTCTTATAACATTAAAATATAAAGGTAATGTTTCATCAATATCAGGAGTTAGACAAATATCTAAACCTGGTTTAAGAATATATAGTGAGGTTAGTAAATTACCAACTGTTTTAAATGGTTTAGGTATAGCTATCATCTCAACAAGTCAGGGAATAATGACTGACAAAAATGCAAGAAAAAATAACTTAGGTGGTGAAGTCATCGCTTATGTATGATAATTTAATAAAAGGAGAAAAATAATGTCACGTATTGGTAATAGAGTATTAGAAATACCAGCTGGTGTTTCAATCAGTTTAGAAAAAGATAGCATGAAAATTTCAGGAACACATGGAGTGATTGAATTAAATCCTCATAGCAATTTACTTAATTTTTCTTTAAATGATAATCAAGTTATTATTAAAAGAAACAATGAAGAAAAATTTACTAAAATGATTCATGGAACTACAAACTCAAATATTAATAATGCAATAATTGGTGTAAGTAAAGGACATTCAAAAAAATTAAAAATAATTGGTGTTGGTTATAAAGCTGCTATCTCTGGTAATTATCTAGAATTATATTTAGGACATTCTCACAATATTAAATTAGAAATACCTAAAGATATTAAAGTTACTTGCATAACTCCCACAGAAATAGAAATTTTTGGTTCTAATAAAACTGTTGTCGGTGAATTTGCTTCTATTATAAGAAGTAAAAGACCACCTGAACCTTATAAAGGAAAAGGTGTGATGTATCATGATGAACACATTATTAGAAAAGTTGGTAAAACTGCTGACGGTGGGAAGAAATAGGAACTAGTTAAATATGAAAAGATTAAGTTTAAATAAAAAAGAAAATAGAAAAAATAGACATTTAAAAATTGCTAGAAAATTTAAAAGAATTGATAATGGTTTACACAGACTTTTAGTTACTAAAACAAATGGACATATTTATGCACAGTTAATTGATGATAATAAAAATGTTACTGTTGTTTCAAGTTCTTCATTACAATTAGGTTTAAAGAACGGTAACAAAGAAAACTCATCAAAAGTTGGTGAAGATATTGCTAAAAAAGCTCTTAAAAAAAATATTAAGGAAATAAATTTTGATAGAGGTGGTTCTAAATACCATGGCAGAGTCCAAACCCTTGCTGATAGTGCAAGAAAAAATGGGTTAGTGTTTTAATAAATAAAAGGGGAAAAATATTATGAATGACTTTCAAAGAAAAATAGATGAATTAGATGCTTATGGAATTTCTTTAACTCCAGATCTTAAAGAAAAAAGTATTAAAGCTCTTGAATTAGAAGAAGAGACTAGAAAGCTTGATATCATTGCAAGAGATGAAGTAGAAAAGGCAACTAGATTAATTAAAGAAGCAAAAGCAGTAACTGAAATAGCTGAAACAAAAACAATTATTTTAGAAAAAGAAATTTTAGTTAGAGATGAGCTTTTTGTTCAATTACAAAAGGAAGAAGCTGATCTTGAAAGTTTAATTAAAAAAATTGCTCTTTCAAAAGAAAGATATGCTAGAAAAATTGAAGACTGTTCTTTAGCTCAAGAAGAATCAGATAGTGCAAGAAAGAAAGCTGTTGAAATATCTGAAGTAGCTAACAATTCATTAGTACATGCTAAACAATTTGTTATTAAAGCACAACTTTCAAAAGTTAAATCAGAAACTGCTAAAGCAGCATTTGAATCAGAGCTTGAGGAATTACATGCTGCTAAAAAAGATGAAGAAGCAAAAATCGCTCAAGAAACTGCAAAAAGAACTTCTGAACTTGCAAGTTTACATAGATCACAAGCTGAAGCTACAAAAGAAAGATATGATGAGTTGAAGAAAAGACTTGAACAAGCTTCAAAATATGATATCAATCTAAACATGGATATTGAAAGTTTAAATAAACAAAAGAAAGAACTTGAAGACCCTTTTGTTGGTTTAAATAATGAAACAAGTAGTCATGATCAAATAGATGGTCACGAAGACTTAATTGAAGAATTTGTTAATGAAGATTCTGAAGGTGAAAATTAATAAATTTAATATTAATTAAATTTTAAAACAAGGAAAAAATAAAATGAGTGAAAACAAAAAACAATCGACATCAGAAAAAGATATTCTGAATGTAAAAGAAGACATTAATGTCTTAGAAGATCAAGCTCAAAAATTAGCAGAATTAATCAATCAAGAAGTTGTATTCAAAGAATGAGATGATGTTAAATCAAGAGTTAATATCTCAGATAAACCTCTAACGAAAGAATCTATTAGCAGAGTTAAAGAAAAACAAACTATCGAACTTGAAAAAGTTAAAAAAATAGAAGCTATAGAAGAGAATAAAGAAAAAGAGCTAGAAAAAATTAGGGAAAAAGAAGCTTTACTTAGAAAAAAAGAAGAGCAAGAAAAAGCTAAAATTGTAAAAGAACCAACTGAAGAAGATATCAAGTCAGAAATTTACTCTCAAAAAATTAAAGAACTATCAAAAATTGCTAACACAATAGATAGTCCAAATGATAGTGATCTAATTGAATTAGATGCAAAAGAGAAAATAGATTTTTCAAATAATTCAGTAGCTTCTCAAAAAATGGAAGAACCTAAAAAAGTAGTTGAAACTAAACCAATAGTTGAAGAACCTAAAAAAGTAGCTGAAACTAAACCAATAGTTGAAGAACCTAAAAAAGTAGCTGAAACTAAACCAATAGCTGAAGAACCAAAAAAAGTATTCGAAGCTAAACCAATAGCTGAAGAACCAAAAAAAGAGTTCCAGCAAAAGCTAGCTACTGAAAAACCTCATAAAGAATTTCAACAAAGAAATAATATTGAAGGAAATGATTCTGAAAAATCTTTTCCTAAAAAAGATTTCAAAAAAGGCAACTTTAAGAAAAACGGGCCAAAAGGGAATTCTAAAAATATACCAAAACAAAGTTTCACTGGATACCATGAAAAAGTTGTTAGAATAAAAAGAATATCTAAAACAACTAAAGGTGGTAGAAACATGAGATTCTCTGCTTTAGTTATTATTGGTGACAAAAATGGTATGGTCGGATATGGAACAGGAAAATCTATTGAAGTTCCAATCGCAATTAGAAAAGCATTAAAAGACGCTAAGAACAATATGGTAAAAGTTAAAATGAATAAAAATGGTAGTTTATTCCATGAAGTTATTGGTAGAAAAGGTGCTGGTAAAGTTTTATTAAAACCAGCTCCTGAAGGTACTGGTATTATTGCTGGTGGACCTATTCGTGTTCTTTTAGAAATGGCTGGTTACAAAGATGCTTATTCTAAGAATTTAGGAAAAAATACAAGTCTAAATATGGTACTAGCTACTCTAAATGGTCTTGAAAATCAAAAAACTCCTAGAGAAGTAGCTTCACTAAGAGATAAAGATATTAAAAATTTATAATTAATATTAATTAAGGAACAAAAATGAAATTAGAAAAAATGGAATATGTAGAAGGTTCAAGAAATCATAAACCTAAAAGGGTTGGTAGAGGTATTGGATCTGGTATGGGTAAAACTTCTACTAGAGGTACTAAAGGTCAAAAAGCTAGAAAATCTGGTATGGTAAGAATTGGATTTGAAGGTGGACAAACTCCTTTATATAGAAGAATACCTAAAGTTGGATTTAACAACTATGATTTTAAAAATAACTACAATGTCATTTCATTAAAACAAATAATTGATCTAAAATTGAAAACTGTTTCGAAAGAAATATTAATTGAAAAAAGAATCATTCAAAACAATAATTTACCACTAAAAATTATTGGTAACACTGAGTTAAAAGATTCAATTAAAATTGAAGCGAACAAATTTTCAAAAGGAGCAATTCTTTCTTTAGAAAAAAGCAAAAGTACTTTCAAGGTTATATAAATGAATAGCAATTTTTTTAGGGAATCAAAAAAAGTATTTACAAGTAAAAAAGTTTGAATAGGATTAGTTGCAACATTATCACTATTAATTTTTTTTAGATTTGGTGCTCTAATTGCAATGCCAGGAGTGAAAATTATTGAGGATTCTCAAACTGAAGGAAATACTTTATTAGATATTATGAATTTATTAGGTGGTGGTGGCGCTTCACAACTATCAATATTTTCTGTTGGTATATCCCCCTATATTACTGCTCAAATTATTATTCAATTATTATCATCAGATATAATTAAGCCATTAGCAAGACTAGCTAAAAGTGGTGAGAAGGGTAGAAGAAAGATTGAAATTATTAATAGAATTTTAACTGTCTTTTTTTCACTAGCTCAAGGTTATGCAATTTTAAGTTTAAGTATTTCTACTGGAAGATTTGAGATTGATGGCCAAACTACTTTGACTTCATTACAATGATACACAGTATTAAAAATGTTAATTGGTTTTGTTGCTGGTTCATTAATATCATTATTTATTGCTGATATTATAACTAAAAAAGGTATTGGTAATGGAATATCTCTATTAATAATGTCAGGTATCCTTTCTTCATTAATTCCTAACTTTCAAAATGTATTTTTTGTATTAGTTCAAACTGAAGGGGTTTCACCTAACCAAGTTCTGCTTGGATATTTATCATTTATTGGATACATATTATTATTTATTATTCTATTGCTTGGAGTAGTATTTATCTATAATTCAATTAGAAAAATACCTATACAACAAATTGGACAAGCACTAACTACATCTTCAGAAGATTTAGCTTATTTACCAATTAAAGTAAATGCTGCTGGTGTTATACCTGTTATATTTGCATCTTCAATAATGTCGATTCCTTCAACAGTTGCTGAATTTGTTTCCCAAGATGTCTCTCAAGTTATTAATGATTTCTTTAGTTTAACTTCTTGAACAGGTTTATCACTATATGTAATTCTTATTTTATTATTCTCATTTTTTTACTCATATATTCAGTTAAATCCTGAACAAATATCAGAGAATTTTAAAAAGAGTGGAAAATATATTCCAGGTGTTAAAGCAGGACTAACTACAGAAAGATATATTTCAAGAGTTCTTATTAGAATAAATTGTATTGGTGCACCATTTCTTGCATTGATTGCTGCAATACCATATATTCTATCCATAACAACAGGTTTACCAAGTGGACTTGCCATTGGTGGAACAGGTATTATTATTATTGTTTCTGGATCATTAGATTTCTGACAAGCATTATGTAGTGCTGAAACTAATTACTCATATTCAAAAAGTAAAAAAAGTATCGAACAAAAATATATTGATTCACAAAATGAAGATGATTCAACTATTTCACATTTATGATAAGGAATTTATATGATTAAAAATTTAAAAATGATTATTTTAGGAGCACCAGGTTCAGGTAAAGGAACTGTTGCTGAAAAATTAGTAAAAAAACATGATATTTTGCATCTATCTACAGGTGAAATTTTTAGAGAAGAATTAAGCAACAAAGGCCCGCTTTCTGAAAAAATAAATTCATATCTTGAAAAAGGTGATTTAGTTCCAGATGAAATAACTAATGAATTATTGAAAAATAAACTAAAAAATATTGACAATGATAAAAATATTATTTTAGATGGTTATCCTAGAAATGTTGAGCAAGCAAAATTTTTAGACACATTTTTTAAAGTCGATTATGCAATATATTTAAAAATATCTGATGATATTGTTATAAAAAGAATTTCTGGAAGAATGACTTGCCCTACTTGTAACAAAATTTACAATGAACATTTTATGCCACCAAAAGAAAAAGGAATATGTGACATAGATAAAACAAAACTAGTTAAAAGATCTGATGATAATCCAGAAACGATTAAAAATAGATTAAAAACTTATTATGAATCAACATTTCCTTTAGTAGATTTTTATAAAAATAAAGAATGTTTATTTGAAATGGATTCAGGAATGGAATCAGAAGAAGTTGTAAAAAATATTGAAAAGAGAATCTTTTTTTAAGAAGGATAAATGATCTATATAAAATCAGAATTTGATATTACTAATATCAAAAAAGCATGTGATATTTGAAAGCACACTAAAAAAGAACTTATCAAATATATTAAAGAAGGAATTTCTTTAAATCAAATTGATGAGTTTGCTAAAGAAATAATTGAGTCAAAGGGTGCTATTTGTACCTTCAAAGATTATCATGGTTTCAAAGGCAACATATGTTTATCAGTGAATGATGTAGTCATTCATGGAGTCCCATCTGAATATATTCTTAAAAAAGGTGATATGCTTTCATTAGACATTGGAGTAACATACAATAATTATGTTTGTGATTCAGCTTTCACATTGATCATTGGAGAAAATGAAGAAGCAGAAAAAATAAGTAAAGTATGTTATCAGTCTTTATTAGAAGGTATAAATCAAATTAAACCAGGAAATAAAATTGGCGACATATCAAATGCCATTCAAACTTATGTAGAAAATGAAGGATATTATATACTACAGGATTTTGGTGGCCATGGTTGTGGCATTAAATTACATGAAGATCCAATTATCTTAAATTATGGGGTCAGAAATTCTGGCCCCACTTTAAGAGAAGGAATGATTGTTTGTTTAGAACCAATGATTATGAGCGGTTCAAGTGACTACTACATTGATAAAAAAGATAAGTGATCGGTTAGATCAAAAAATAAAAAACTAACATGTCATTGAGAGCACATGATCTTAGTTACAAAAAATGGTTATGAAATATTAACTAAAGATGAAGAAAAGGAATAACAATAGTGAATGTTGAAAAAGAGCAAAAAATAAAAATGAAAGGTTCTATAACTGATGTTTTACAAGGCGGACAATTTAATGTCCTACTAGAAAATGGTATCAGTGTTATGGCAAACGTATCTGGTAAAATTCGTATTCACAGAATTCAAATTTTAAAAGGTGATACTGTAGAAGTTGAGTTAAGTCCTTATGACTTAACACGTGGCCGAATAGTATATAGAATTTCTTAGGAGATAAAATGAAAGTAAGAGCATCTGTTAAACCAATTTGCAAAGATTGCAAATTAATAAAAAGAAAAGGTAGAATACAAGTTATTTGTAAGACTCCTAAACATAAACAAAGACAAGGATAAGGAGAAAATATGGCACGTATATTAGGGGTAGACATACCTAATAATAAAAGAGTTGTAATATCATTAACATATATTTATGGTATTGGAAAATCTTTAAGTACAAAAATTCTAAACGAATGTAAAATAGATTTAGATAAAAGAGTAGCTGATTTATCAGATGATGAACTAAGTTTAATAAGAAAGCATATTAGTGCTTTTGTTATTGAAGGTGATTTAAGAAGAAACAAAGCAATGGACATTAAAAGATTAATGGAAATTGGTTCTTATAGAGGAATTAGACATAGAAAAGGTTTGCCTGTAAGGGGTCAAAGAACTAAGACTAATGCTAGAACTAGAAAAGGTCCAAGAAAAACAGTTGCTAATAAGAAAATAGAAAGTAAATAGGAGAAATATTTATGGCAAAAAAGAAAAAAAAATTAGCTTCACATTTAGGTATTGGTCACATACATTCTACTTCAAATAACACAATTATAACTTTAACTGATTTACAAGGAAATGCTATTTCTTGATCAAGTTCAGGTTCAATTGGTTATAAGAATAGTAAAAAATCAACACCTTATGCTGCAGGTATTGCAGCAGAAGCTGCTGCTAAAAATGCAATATCATTAGGATTAAAATCAATAATAGTAAAAGTTAATGGAACTGGAAGTGGTAAAGATACTGCTATTAGAAGTTTAAATACTGCAGGGTTAGATATAACAGAAATTTGAGATATTACTCCAATACCTCACAATGGTTGTAGACCACCAAAAAAACCAAGATAGTATCTTAGGAAAAGGAAAAAAATATGAATAAATTTTTAAAATACAAAATTAATTTTGATACATTATTAGAAAATGATAATTATGGAAAATTTACAATTAAACCATTAGAAAAAGGTTTTGGAAATACAATAGGTAATGGTTTAAGAAGGGCACTAATTGGTAATATTATTGGTGCAAGTCTTTTTGCTATTAAAATTCCTAATGTACCTCATGAGTTTCAAGCTATTAAGGGTGTTAAAGAGGATGTTACTGAAATAATCTTAAATCTAAAAAAATTAGTTATTCAATTTCAAGAAGATGTTTCTTCGATGGATGCATTAGAAAATACTAGAATTGAAAAATGACCAGTGATGCAAATAAAATCAACAGGTGGTATTGTTACAGCGAAAGATATTGTTTGTCCAGCTGAATTTAAAATATTAAATCCTGATTTATACATTTGTTATGTTAATGAGGGAACAAAGTTCAATATGGATTTATATGCAACTGTTGGAAGGGGTTTTAAATCTTTTCAAGAAAACAAAGAATCAATTAATTCAATTGGAATAATTGCTATTGATTCGAATTTTTCTCCAATTATTAGAACTAGTTATTCAATTGAAGAAATTAAAACATCAAAAAGTGATACAAATGATGCATTAACTATTGAAGTGGTTACAAATGGTTCGATTTCACCTTCAGATGCAGTAGCATTAGCAAGTAAAATTTTAATTGATCATTACTCTCCATTAGTTGAAATTAATAAAAAAATATCAGAATTTAATACAATGAGAGATGATTCAGAAAAATCTACTAATAACTTCTTATCAATTCCAATTGAAGAATTAGACCTTTCTGTTAGATCTTATAACTGTTTAAAAAGAGCTGGAATTCAAACAATTCATCAAATCACTAATATGACTAGACTTGAAATTGAAAAAATTAGAAATCTTGGTAAAAAATCTTTAAAAGAAATTGTTAAAAAAATTGAAGATAGAAATTTAACATTTAAAGAAGAAAGGTAATTAGAAATGTCTTATATAAATAAAAAGGGTAAAACTACTGCTTGAAGACAAATGGTAATTAGACAACAAGTTTCTGATGTTATAGCATATGGAGAAATAATCACTACTTTAACTAAAGCAAAAGAAACTAGAAAACATGTAGATAGAATAATTACTTTAGCTAAAAAAAATACTCTTGCATCTAGAAGACAAGCAGCTGCAATATTATTAGATACTAAAAATGCTTCTAGCGATGAATTGTTAAAAAAATTATTTAATGATTTAGGCAAAAAATACAAAGATAGAAATGGTGGATACACTAGAGTATTAAAACTTGGTAGAAGACAAGGCGACAATACTGAAAAAGCAATTTTATCATTAGTTTAAAAAAATGCAACCTCAAAAGTTGCATTTTTTATTTTTAATTTGTTATTTTTTATGCTAAAATATGCAAAAAATATATTATTATTAGTGTATATAGTGTAAATTTTATAAAAAAATTTAATAACAAAAGGGTTATTTGTGGCTAAAAAAAGACAAAATAATAATAATTATGACTCTAATGCAAACGATATTGATTTAATTTTTAATAAAATTGCTGAAGTAAGTAATAGTGGTAATCAACAACTTTTTAATCTAATTACAGATGTAGAAGGTAAAATTTCGCATCAACTAATGGATATAAAAAATAATATTATTAACTCTAATTCTGGTTCAAGCCATTCTTTTACTTCTCCACAAACATACATCCCTCCAATAGTTACTCAACCTGTATTTCAAAAAACTAATTTAGTAGGAAATAATCAATTAGATGATTTAATTAACCAAATAGCAATTTTAAAAAATGAGATTTCTACAAATAGGAATGCAATTAATAATATTGCCAACAATAATACTACTGGTTACCCAATGGGAACAATTATTGATACTAACAATAAAAATGCTGATCAATTATATAGTGCTTTAAATTATTTACAAAACAATATATCTAATTCTGTTGGCGGTAACAAAGCTCTAGATAAAAATTTTTATGATTCTTTAAGTGCTTTAAGAGAAGAAATTTATGCGAGCCAAAATTCATTATATGAAGCTATTAACATGAATGCAAATGCATATGACTGTCAATTCTTATATGATGAAATTACAAAAGTAAATGATGATAACACTCAAAACTTATTTAACTACATTAACACTATAGAACAATCATTGAAGGATAGTACAATTAAAACTACTAACTTTCTAAGTTCTACATTAAATAATAAAATTAGCACTTTAGAAAATAAAGTGGATAATTCAAACCAAGACTTAGTTTCTATGGATTATGCTATATTAGATAAAGTTGAAGAAAATGCTATTAGACAAGAAGATTCACTTTATAATTTAAGAGATGAGTTATTGTATAGTAATGACAATATTATTGAAAATACAGAATACAGAACAGCTGAACTTCATAATAGACTTGATAATTTAGAAAATAAGCAAGATGATTCACTTTATAATTTAAGAGATGAGTTATTATATAGTAATGACAATATTATTGAAAATACAGAATACAAGACAGCTGAACTTCATAACAGACTTGATGAATTAGAAAATAGAATTCATTTTTCTAACGAAGATGCAATTAATATGGATCACACTATATTAAATAAAGTTGATGAAAGTTCAATGATATACAATGACTTACTTGTTAATTTAAGAGATGAACTATTACATAGCAACAATGAAAATTTAAGTGAGATTATGAACGTTGCCACCCAGCTTAGGGAAGAACTACTGGAAAATGATTACAAAACTACAACTCACATACTAAATGAGACACATGAAATTAATGCTCAATCTCAAGATCAACTAGCTTACATTAATAGTCAAATAGGCCATATAAAAGAAATGCTATTTAATTTAAATGATATCGTTGGTGTTAATAATGATAAATTTCGACATGAATTGCAGTTGCTTAGTAAAAATTCAAATAATCATTACTTAGATGAAATAAATTCATTGAAAGAATTAATTAAGCAAAAAAATGATAATAACAATGATAAATATTATCTTGAAATTGAAAGATTAAAAGATATATTAAAAGATAAAAATAATGTTGAAGATAATCAACATTACATTGAAGAAATAAATAGATTAAAAGAATTAATAAATAATAATAATCAAAACATAAATGTTCAAAGAAAGAATGTAGCAAACAACAATAACCAAAATTATATAGAGGAAATTCCTTGAGATGAATGGGATGAGATAGAAGGTGATGAAATGGAAAATTATAAAAATAATAGCAGAAGAGTTGTAAGAATAGATGAATCTAAATTAGATATGATCTATGAGAGAGTAGAACAAATCAACTATGAAATTAATGCTAAACTATATGATCTAGAAAATAATATTTTAGGTATTATACATGATAGAGATAATGAAATTGATTATAAAATAGCTGAGTCTTCTGCTAGAAGTGAAAGACTTATTTTATCATCTATTGAAGAAGCTAATTCTGAAAATGAGAACAAATATTCAAAACTAAGAAAAGAGTTTTTAGACAAAGTTACAGAAGTAAAAGATGAATTTTATGACAAAAATAAAGATTCAATTGCTGAATGAAACACAAACCTTTCTAAATCAATGGAGGAAATGAATAAAATTACATCTGACATAATAGATGAAATGATTCAATCTCAAAGAAGATTTGAAGATTTATTTATGTCTGTTGAATCTAAATTCAATTCTTTCAATGAACAATTAGGACAAATTTCTAGTGATCAATTTGCTATCTATGATGAAAATAGCAATAATTTTGAAAATATTTATGCTACTTTTGAAAAACACAAAAAAGATATTAAAAAAACTCATTTAATGTGAGACGAAAATAATGAAAAAATTGAATCATTAAAAGAAAAAATCTTAAACAATACAAAAGAAATTAATAAAATTTCATCAAGTACAGACTACACTGACATCTCTACTTCATTAAAACAAATTGATGAATTAAAAGCTAAAAGTGAAGAATTCAAAACAGAATTAACTACTATTAGAGCAAACAATGAGGTAATTGAAAAAACTTTAGAAAAAGAAAAAGAAGCTATTGATGAAAAAATCAATAACCTTTATACTGACTTCCATTCACTAATTGATTCATTTGACGAAAAAATTCAATATGATCTAGATCACTTAACTGGTGAATCTATTGCTCATATAGAAAAAACATCTGGTGAAATTACTGAAAAAATAATTACTCTTGAATCTCAACTAGATTCAAATTCTTCAATTTTAGAAAATAAAATGGAAGTTGTAAACACTGAAATTAATAATATCTTAAGCAACTTAGATAATTTAGATGACAAAATTCAAAAAGAAACTGATGAAAAACTTCAAGCTTTATACCAAGAAACTTTAGAATTAGTTTCTAATATTCAATTTGAAAATCAAAACACAAAAGTTGAAATTGAAGAAACAAATGAATATCTTTCAAATAAATTAAAAGCATCAAGTAAAAGAATTGATGAACTACAAGATTTAATTGATAACACTATAATTGATAAAGTTAAAGACGAAAGAGTTGATGACTTAGTTGATAGAGTAAATGAAATGAAATCTTTTAACATCGAAGCAATTTCTAAAATTGAAGATATTTATACTTCTTGAAATGATAACAATAAAAAATTAGAAATTCTTGAAGAAGTTTTAAGCAATCAAGCAAATGAAATTCAAAGCCTTAGATCATTAACTGGGGAAGCTTTTGATGATTCATTTGATAGAATAAATGTTTTATATGAAAATGAAAATAAAATCAAAAATCAAATTAAGAAAATCTTAAAAAGCAACAGTATTTTAGAAAACAAATTACAAGAAGAGAAAAATAATTTAGAAAGCAAAATTGAAGATGTATCAACAAACATCGATACAATGATTCTTGATTTAGATACTAAGGTTACAGAAAAAACTGATAACAAAATGATCAAGCTTTACGAAGAAACAATTAATATGATAGATGAACTGAAAAAAGAGAATCAATCATCTTTTGAAGAAATATCAATTGTTAATGAAGGCGTTTCATTAAATCTTTTTGAAGTTAATTCAAAAATTGCAGAATTAGAACATTTTACTCACTTAGACCCTGAGCATGATGAAAAATTTTCTAGACTTTTTGAAACTATAAGAGAAATTAAAGACTCTACAATTCATACTACTAATGAAGTAAGAGATTGCATTGAATCATGAAGAATGAACAATGAAAAAATTCAAAGATTAGAAGTAATGCTAGAAAATAAATCTGAGGAAATATTATCATTAGCAAATGACTCTGAAATGAATTTTAGTGATTTATTTAGCAAAACTGAAGAACTTTATAAAAGTGAAAATTCTATTAAAAATGAAATTCTTGCAATTAATGCAATAAATAGTAAATTAGAACAAAAACTATTAGAAGAAAAACAAAATTTAGATAATAAGATTAAAATATTGAATGAAGAATTAGAAAACAAAATTTCTACAACTGAATCTAACATACTTTCAATGACTGATTCAAAATTTGATGAAATAAATACGAACATTGACACTAAATTAATTACTCTTCATAATGAAGTTATGAATTTAATTAATGAATTAAATGAAAGCAACCAAGACCTTAACCGTCAAATTTCGATTATTGAAACAGATACTTTAAAAACTTTTGATTACTTACAGCTTGAAATAGAAGAATTAAAAAATAGAGGAGGAATTTCTAAAGACAACCCTATTTATATTGAAATTGTAGATTCTATTGCTCAATTAAGCATGGAAAATAAAGAACAATCTGACTACATTATGAAGTTACAAGAAGAACTAAATAAAAATGTTGAAAGAAGTAAATCTTTAAAGAAAATATTAATAGCTCAATCTGAAGAAATTCAATTCATTGCTTCAAGTAGCGATAGTGCTATTTCAACTTCATTTGATAGAATTCATGAATTATTTAATTCAGAAAAAAATATTAAGGAAGAAATAGAAAAAATTTACACTGAAAATAAAGGTTTAAAAGCTGAAATTGAAGCAGGTAAAGAAAAATTAAATGAAAGACTAATTAATTTAACATCTGAAATTGATAGAAAAATTGCTGATCAAGAAAATGTTATGGATTCTAAAATTGTTACATCAGAGGCAAAATTTGATGATAAATTAATGCAAGTAAACTTTGATTTAATTGAACAAATATCAAATATTCATTATGAAAATATTTCAACACTAGAAAAAATATCTGATGTGGAAATATCTTTTGCTAACAAAATTCAAAGTAATAAAGATGAGATTGCTGCATTAGAAAATTTAATTAAATTAATTCCTGATCATAATGAAAAATTTGAAGCAATATATGAAGACATTCAAACATTATTTGAATACTCAGAAGTTTCAGTTGATCAAATGCAAGAACAATTCCAAACAATTAAAAATAACAATAAGAAAATCAATGTATTAAAATCTAAATTAGATAAACAAGGACAAGAAATTCTTGCATTAGGAGAATATACTGAAGGAAACTTAGTTGATTCTTATGATATGATTCATGAACTTCATGCTTCTGAATCTCAAATAAAAGAAGAAATTGAACAAATTTATAATGAAAACAAAGCAATCAAAAATAGAATAATCACTGAATCTTCTAAAAATAAACAAGCTATAAGTGAAAAAGCTAATGAATTAAAAGAAATTTTAGCTCAATCTGAAATTAAAATCTTAGATAAAGTTGAAGACGACAAAAAAGAAATTAAAGATATCATAACTGATGTTGAACAAAATATTTTAGCTGAAACTGATAAGAAAATTGAAGATGTTAAAAATGATACTTCAATGAAAATTGATCTTCTTTACCAAGAAATGCTTAGCATCATTAGTGAATTAAATGATGGACAAAATGAATTGATTGATGAAATAACTAATTTAGATAGTTTCACTAGATTAAGCTTGATGACAGTTGATTCAAAAATATCTGAAATTGATTTCTTAGTAAATAAACTTCCTGAAGAAGACCCAAGATTCCAAAAAATGCTTGGGGAAATTGAAGACTTAAAAATGTTCTCAGAACTTACAAGTAATGAAATTTCTAATATCAATAATGTTTGAAAAAATAATAATAAAAAATTAGCTTCATTAGAAGATCTATTATTAGCTCAATCTGAAGAATTGAGATTATTAAGTAGAAGTAGTGAAGAAGTTTGAAATGTTTCATTTGATAGAATTCAAGAACTTTATGAATCTGAATCACATATAAAAGAAGAAATTGAAAATATTTTTTCAGAAAATAAACAAATCATAAATAAATTAACTCATGAAAAAGAAAAAATTCATAGCAAAATTGATTTAATTAATAATGATTTATTAAAAGAAATTAATAGTAGCGAAGAAAAAGTTTTATCAGAGATTTACAGCTCAGAAGAAAGAGTCATAGCTGACATTGATACTAAAGTTGCTAAGATATCTTCTGAAATTGAAGAAAAAATTTCATCTCTATATAATGAAATGACTGATATTATTAATCAGGTTCATTTATTCTCTGAAAATAATGCCCAAGAAATTAACCAATTAAAAGAAGAAGTTAATAACTTTGTAGTTGATATTAACAACAACTTATATGAAATTAATGAAGAAATTAATTTACTTCCAGAAGAAAATCCTAAATTCAAACCATTAATTGAAAAAGTTGAACAATTAAGAATGGATAATGATACTTCAATGTATGAAATTAAAAGAATCTATGATTCTTGAATGGCAAACAATAAAAAATTAGCTTCACTTGAAGATATATTATTATGTCAATCTGAAGAATTAAGATTATTAAGTAGAAGTAGTGAAGAAGTTTGAAATTTATCATTTGATAGAATTCAAGAGCTTTACCAATCTGAAAAAGATATAAAAGAAGAAATTGAAGCATTCTATGTTGAAACTAATTCTATTAATACAAAACTAAGAACTGAAAAAGAAAAAGTTCTTGAAAGAATGAAAGAAATTCAAACTGATTTAGCTAAAGAAATTCTTGATTCAAAAGAAGTTCTTTCAGGTCAAATTGATGAAAAAATCTCAAAAGTTTCTACAGACATAGAAGAAAAAATTTCATCTCTATATTCTGAGATGACTGAAATTATCAACGAAGTTCATTTATTCTCTGAAAATAATGCAAATCAAATTAATGAATTAAAAGAAGAAGTTAATAAATTTGTAGTTGACATTAACAACAACTTATATGAAATTAATGAAGAAATTAACTTACTTCCTGAAGAGAATCCTAAATTCAAACCATTAATTGAAAAAGTGGAACAATTAAGAATGGATAATGATACTTCAATGTATGAAATTAAAAGAATCTATGATTCTTGAATTGCAAACAATAAAAAATTAGCTTCATTAGAAGATTTATTATTAGCCCAATCTGAAGAACTAAGATTATTAAGTAGAAGTAGTGAAGAAGTTTGAAATTTATCATTTGATAGAATTCAAGAGCTTTACCAATCTGAAAAAGATATAAAGGAAGAAATTGAAACATTATATGTTGAAACAAATTCTATTCATACAAAATTAAAATCTGAAAAAGAAAAAGTTCTTGAAAGAATGAGCGAAATTCAAAATGATTTATCTAAAGAAATTCTTGATTCAAAAGAAGTTCTTTCAGGTCAAATTGATGAAAAAATCTCAAAAGTTTCTACAGACATAGAAGAAAAAATTTCATCTCTATATTCTGAGATGACTGAAATTATCAATGAAGTTCATTTATTCTCTGAAAATAATGCAAATCAAATTAATGAATTAAAAGAAGAAGTTAATAACTTTGTAGTTGACATTAACAACAACTTATATGAAATTAATGAAGAAATTAACTTACTTCCTGAAGAAAATCCTAAATTCAAACCATTAATTGAAAAAGTGGAACAATTGAGAATGGATAATGATACTTCAATGTATGAAATTAAAAAAATCTATGATTCTTGAATAGCAAACAATAAGAAGTTAGCTTCTCTTGAAGAAATTTTATTAACTCAATCTGAAGAACTAAGATTATTAAGTAGAAGTAGTGAAGAAGTTTGAAATTTATCATTTGATAGAATTCAAGAGCTTTACCAATCTGAAAAAGATATAAAAGAAGAAATTGAAACATTATATGTTGAAACAAACTCTATTCATAAAAAATTAAAATCTGAAAAAGAAAAAGTTATTGAAAGAATGAATGAAATTCAAAATGATTTATCTAAAGAAATTCTTGATTCAAAAGAAGTTCTTTCAGGTCAAATTGATGAAAAAATTTCAAAAGTTTCTACAGACATAGAAGAAAAAATTTCATCTTTATATTCTGAGATGACTGAAATTATCAATGAAGTTCATTTATTCTCTGAAAATAATGCTGAAGAAATTAGCAAATTAAAAGATGAAGTTAATGGTTTTGTATTAGAAGTAAATAATTCATTATTTGAAATTAATGAAAACATTAACTTGCTTCCAGAAGAAGATCCTAAATTTAGACCTTTAGTTGAAAAGGTTGAACAATTAAGATTAGATAATGATACTTCAATGCATGAAATTAAGAAAAATTATGATGCTTGAGTTGCTAATAATAAAAAATTAGCTTCACTTGAAGAAATTTTATTAACTCAATCTGAAGAATTAAGATTATTAAGTAGAAGTAGTGAAGAAGTTTGAAATTTATCATTTGATAGAATTCAAGAACTTTACCAATCTGAAAGAGATATCAAACAAGAAATAGAAAATATTTATTCTGAAACTAATTCAATTAAAAACAAATTATTAACTGAAAAATCTAAGATTAAAGACAGAATAAAAACAATTGAATCAGATGTAAATGAAAAAATGTTCTCTATGGAACAAGATCTTGGCGAAAAAATAGATACAGAAATTAAAAACTTATCTGATTCTTTAACTGATGATTTTACAGGCAAAATTGATCAGCTATATAATGAAACATTAGAATTAGTTGATAGCGTGAAAACAGCAAGCGAAGAATCTGCATCAAGATTTGAAAAAATTAATGAAATTCTAAATGAAGATTTAAACAACTGTAACAACAATATTGTTTTACTAGAAGAAAAATTATCATCTAACTTACAAGTTGCTAGTGTTGACTTAGATCACAAAATTGCTGACATAAAAGAACTTAATGTTGAAGTAAACAATGAAATTGAAAAAAATAAAAAATTATGATTATTAAATAATTTTAAATTAACTTCTTTCATAGACTTGCTTGAAAACCAATCAAGTGAATTGTCAAATATTAATAGTGATTATGAACCATCTCCAGATTTAAAAAGAAAAATGGATGAATTAATTAAAGTTGATGAAAATTTAAAATTTGAAATCATGGAAATCATGAATGAAAATTCAAAAATTGAAAAAAATATTAAAAATCAAAAAACAATTCTTGTAAATAAAATGGATGATTTAGTTTCTGAAGTTAAAAAAGAAATTGGTGAAGATTTTAATTCAAAAGTGGATGATGTATATAAAAACTCAATGGAATTTTTAGAAAATGCTTCTGTTAATATAAATCAAAATAGAGAATCTATTGATATAATTCATAACTTAGTAAATAATAACTATGAATTAGCAAATGAAAGAATTCAAAAATTAGTAGAAGATGTTAATCAAAAATTTGATAAAAAAGAAGGTTTAGAAAAAATAAATGAACTTGCTCATATCAATGATAGTATTTCAGAAGAAATATCAAGAATTCAAAAAGATTGATTATTAAATAATGAAAAATTAAAATCATTAGATAATATGTTAAAAGATGAATTAAAAAAACAAAGATATGATATTGATAGTTTAGATTACAAAAACAACTCTTTACAAGAAAACCTATTAGATATTCTTGAAATGGATGGATCAATTAATAATGAAATAGAATCATTAAAAAATAAAAATTTAATATTAGAAGATAACTTATTTGCATTCAAAAAGGATTTTGAAAATAATATTAAAGAAATTATTAAAGAAATTGATAATAAAATAGATTCAATCTCATTAAATCTTGATCCTAGAAAAATTATTAAAGAAGCTGACATAATTAAGTCTATTGAAGAAATAGTTTATGGCATTGTTATTAAAGAAATTAATAACTTACCTTTCAAAAAAGAACTTTTAAATTTATCTGAAGAAGATAAAAAAATAAGAGATGAAATAAAAAATATTATTCATAAATTAAATAGTAAAAATGTAAAAATTAATCAATTAATATTTGATGAAATTTGACATTGTAATTTAAAAATTGAATCATTAATTGATGAAGTAATGAATATTTCTTCATTGAATAATAACAATATTATTGATCTTAAAAAATATACAAATACTTCTTCTAATGAAATTAAAAAAGTTTATAAATTATGAGTTACAAATAATAAAAAAATATCAGAGCTAGAAGATCAAATTGATAAACAAACAAAATTATTAATTAATATTGGTGAAAATAGCGATATTTCAAAAATTAATGAAAACATTTCTAAATTAGAAAGCTCAATATCTTCAATTGAGAGTGAAAATAACTTTATTTCTAACCAAATAAATGAAATAACTAAAAAACAAGAAGTTTCAATAGAAAATCTTTATAATGAAATTCTTCAAATTACAAATGAAATAGATGTTAATCTTTACAAAAGAATTGATGAAACTTTAAAAAATATTGATTTCAAAATTGAAGGCAATTTAAAAGATAAAGATGAAATTAAAAAATTAATCTTAAAATATTCTGAAGAAATTATTGCTTCTGAGTTAAAAACTTTCATAAAAATGTTCGAGGAAAATAATTCAGAATTAAATAAATCGCATAGAGCTTGATTAAAAAATGTTCAAAGAATATCTCTATTAGAAGATATCATTATTGAACATGAAAAAGGGTTCAAAGAAGCTAGTCAAACAAACACAGCCCAAAAAGATGCAAATCTTAACCAAAAAGAAAAAGAAGCAATTGAAAAATTAATAGCAAATCATAAGAAAAGATTGCTATAATTAACATAAAGTAGTGCTTAAGAAATAAGGAAAAACAATGAGATATAGAAGTCAATATATTTCTAATTTATTGAACAAAGAAAAATTTGATATTCATTTATCTGATGTTAATCAAATTGATTCTGAAAAATTTTCTGATAATGAACTAGATAATTTCATGACAAGTTTGGATAGTAACATAAACAACATATATGAAAAATTAATAATAAATCTAGACTATTTATCAAATAAAATTGACAAAAATTTTATTGAGAATCAAGAATCATTTGCTTCAATAGAAAATAGATTAATTCAATTAGAGAAATCTAACTCAAGTGGCTTAGCAGACCCTATTCAAAGAATTCAAGAAAAGTCACAGAATTTATTTAAAGATAATTTTAAGAAAGTTAATATGAATATTGATTCTTTTCTTGAAGAAGAGCTTAATTTTATTAACGCAAGTGATTCTAAAATTTCTTTAAAAAATAACGATTCATTGAATTATAATTTAAATTGAGAAGAGGAATTCCAAAAAAAAGGTCTTTCATTAGAAGACGATGGAATTTATGAATATAAAAACGGAGATGAAGATATGAAATACGACTACTTTAATGGTGAATTACCAAAAACAAAAATTGTTAAAATAAGAGCTTCAGATGGAATACAAACTTATACTAAAGATGATATAAGCTCTTTCATTGAAAACGAAAGCAAAAAACTTGCTTTAAATGAAGTTACAAAATTAAACAGTCAATCTGAAGTTACTCAAAAAGCTTGATTAGCTAATAATCAAAGATTAGTTGAGCTAACTAATATAATTGAAGCTCAAGAAAAAGAAATTAGAAAATTATCTCAAAATATAATTAATAAATCTCATGTGAATGAAAATGATATTGCTGAAATTATAAATAATAAAGCTTTAAAACTTCTAAGAGATGAATATGAAGCAAGAATTTCTTCTTTAGAAAAAGGTGTTGAACCATTAGGAATTAGAATGAATAATCCTAATGAAAACATTGCAAATGAATTAAAACTAAAAGAAGAAGAAAATAGAAGATTAAAAGAATTATTAAATGGTAATTCTAATATAGTTGAAAATAGGGTAGAGACTCCAGTAATTAAAAAAGCTTCTCCATTCCCACCTAAAACAGAATCTGTTAAAAAATTGGATAATGCTAGAAAAAGAAAACAATCTTATTTCTTTGAAATTATAGAACATAAATCACCAAAAATAACAAAAGCAGATTTAGATAAATAATTACTAATGTAATTATTTATTTTTTTATTTTATAATAATATTAGTATATTTTAAGGAAAAAAAATGGCACAAATAATACATGCAAAAGATTTAAGACCAGGTCATACTTTTTTGTATAAAAATAATATCTATTTAGTAATAGAAAATTCTTTTAATAAAACAGCAATGAGAGAAGGAATAGTTAAGTGTAAAGTTAAAAATCTTAGAAATCAAGCAATTACTGTTGAAGTACTAACTGGAGAAAAATTAGAGCAAGCAAATATATTAAAGAAGAAATGCTCATTTTCTTATATTGATGGTTCAAATTATATTTTTATGGATTTAGAAAATTTTGAACAGTATGAGATTCCTTCATCTAAGCTTGAATGAGAAAAAAATTTTATAATAGAAGGATTAGAATTCAATATAATGATTTATGATTCAGAAATTTTAGGACTTTATTTGCCAGATCAAGTTACATTAAAAATAGAATTTGCAGAAGAAGCTGTTCAAGGTAATACTGCACAAGCTGCTTTAAAAAAAGCAACCCTTGAAACTGGATATGAAATAAATGTTCCGCAATTTATCAAAACTGGTGAAACTGTAATAATTAATACTAGTAATGGCGAGTATATTGGAAGAAGTAAGAATGTATAAGATATTCTCTAAAAATAATGATGCAATATTTATTGAACTTAAGACGATTACAAAGTATATTAAAAATTATATTGAAGGTTCAAACTATAAATATAAAAATATTAGCATTGACTCATATTTAAATAAAAATGATAATAATGAGATGTATATTTATATTAATGAATCTTTAAATAAAGAAATAATAGGTGAAATTGATTCTCTTAGAAAAGAAATTTTATTTATCTTAAGCTCAGAACTTAACATAAATGACTTTTATGTAAATATTATTCTTAGGTAATTATGCTTAAACAGTGAGAAAAAAGAATAATTGTATTTCAATATATATACTCTTGTTTAATAAAACAAGACTTTGATTCTGATAATATTCCCGATGAAATTAAAAATGATGAATATATATTTAGTATTGTTGAATATGCTTTAAATAACTTTTCTGAAATTAAAAAAATTATAGTTTCAAATTTAAAAGAAAATTGAAAATGGGATAGAGTTGCAGAAGTAGATTTAGCAATTATAGTCTCTACATATTCTGAATATAAAATTTCAAAAATTGATAGAAAAATTTTAATTGATCAAGCTATAGTTACATCTAAAAATTATAGTGACGAAAAATCATATAAATTTATTAATTTTATTTTAGACAGGATGCTAAATGCCCAAGTTTAAAATTTATAAAATTTTAAATAATGAAATATATTTATCAGATGAAGACGAATTACATATTAAAAAATCTTTAAGAAAAAAAATAGGGGATAAATTATTTTGTTTTGATAGTCAAAATGAATATGAGACAATAATTACTTCAATCGACAAGCTAAAGTTAGAAATAATAAATAAACATAAATTGGAAAATAACACTTTAAATTTAAATATTTATTTAGGTTTAATAGATAAAAATAATTTTGAATTAGCAGTAAGAAAATTAAATGAAATAAATTGCAAATCAATTACTCCAGTTTTATTTGAAAGAAGTCAAAAAAATATTAAGTTAAACTATGATAGATTAAATAAAATTATTTCTGAATCATCAAAACAGTGTTTTAGATTCACAGATTTAGAATTAAATTATCCTATAAGCTTTAATGAATTATTAAATAAAATTGAAAAAGATAAGTTTAATATATTAGCATATCAAGAAACAAAAGAAATCTTTTCATTTGATGATATAAAATATAATGATAAGATTAATTTAATTATTGGACCAGAAGGTGGATTTTCTAAAAAAGAATTAGACATTCTTGAAAAATATTGTTTCTTTTTAAAATTAACAAAAACAATTTTAAAAAGTGAAACTGCTGCAATTTATTTGGCATCAATTTTATCTTTTAATATAGGAAGTAAAAATGAAAAATAGCAACATAACAAAGATATTATTAGCTACTCTATATAAAGTTTCATCTATTTCTATTGTTTTAGGTGTAATGATTTCAATTATAGTTGTTGCTAATAGCCCTAAAGATTTAATTGGACAAATACTACCCATTATTATATTTTCATGTGTTGCAGCAATTACTTCATGTGCTTATATGATAATTTTAACCAAAGAGTACACGCTAATAAGACTTCATATGACTAAAAATTGGATATTTTATGATTGAGTTGCAATTTATATAAACTTAGCTAATATGATTTTTTCTCTTTCTTTTATTACATCATTTTCAACTTACGGAATGTGAGGGAATAGTAGCTGAGTTACCATAGTATTAATTTGTATTGTATTATTTATTTCATTAATTGGAGTAGGTTTTCAACAATACTCTCATTTTAAAATTAATGTTGATATTGAGAAAAGAAAAAATGGAGAAAACTCAAAGGAATCAAAAAAAATAGAAGAAAAAATTAATAGCGAAAAGGAAATTGAAAATGCAAAGTAATACATTTGCAATTTATACTTTAGGATGTAAGGTAAATATTTTTGAATCTAATTCAATGAGAAATCAATTATTAATGAATGGTTATATTGAAAAACCATTTGATAGTTTTTCTGACATATATATTATTAATACATGCACTGTCACAGAAAAGGCAGATAAAAAATCAATTAATATTATAAAAAGAGCAAAAAAATATAATCCTAATTCAATTGTTATTGCTTCAGGTTGCTACACACAAATGAATAGTGATATTGGTGAAAAATACAATATTGATATTTTAATAGGAAATAAATATAAAAATAATGTTTATGAATTAATTACTGAATTTGAGAAGAAAAGAGAAAGAATTAATAAAATAGAAAATTTATTTATAAATCAGAAATTTGAAAAAAATGAGGATATTAATTTCACTAACCAAACAAGAGCATTTATAAAAATACAAGATGGCTGCAATTTTATGTGCTCATATTGCATTATTCCTTTTTCAAGAGGAAGACAAAGATCTAAAGATTTAAATATTTTAATAAAAGAAATTAATGAGCTAAGCAAAAAATATAAAGAGATTGTTATTACTGGAGTCAACACTGCAGGTTATGATGATGGTAAACATAACTTTGAAAACTTGCTAGAAGAAATAAATAAATTAAAAGGTAATTTCAGAATAAGAATTTCATCGGTAGAACCATTTCAAATTACAGATAAAATTGTAGATATTGTCACAACTAATCCTCAAAGGTTTTGTCAACAATGACACATTTGTCTTCAATCAGGCTCAAACAAAGTTTTAAAAGATATGAATAGAAAGTATAGTAGTGAAAAATTTTATGAACTTGTTTCCAAAATAAGAAAGAAATCTCCTAATTCTACTTTTACGACAGACTATATTGTAGGGTTTCCAACCGAAGCAGAAGAAGACCATTTAGAATCAATGGAATGATTAAGAAAGATAAGATTTTTGGATATGCATATTTTTCCATATTCTAAAAGAAAAATGACTGCTGCCTCTAAATTAAAATGTATAAATTCAAATATACAGAAAAGAAGAGTAAAAGAAATCACAGAATTAAAAAACGATATTAGAAAGGAAATTTTAAAATCATTTATTGGTGTAGAAACAAATGTTGTTTTTGAAAAATCATGTTCCTCTTCTTTTCAAGAAGGTTTCTCTTCTGAGTATATTAAAGTATTAGTTAAAACAAAAGAAGACTTAACTGGTCAATACAAAAAAGTTAAAATAAAGAAACTAACACTTGATGGAGTTATAGGAGAATTAATATAATAATATGTATATATAAGAAATTTTTTAAAAAATTTGAAAAACATTACTTATATTATATAATTATTTTGCTTTTGTATTTCTGATTATTATAAATTTTCATGAATATGATAGCAATTTTGTTATGTTATTTTAATAAAAATAACATAGAAAGTTCTTTGAAAACTAAATAGAATCTGTTCAATTTTTGAGAGTTTGATCCTGGCTCAGGATTAACGCTAGCGGGATGCCTAATACATGCAAGTCGAACGAAGTATTTATACTTAGTGGCGAACGGGTGAGTAACACGTATCCAACATACCCATAAGAGGGGGATAACCAGTTGAAAAACTAGCTAATACCCCATAGGATATTTTTACATAAGTATTAATATTTAAAGTTGCGTTTGCAACACTTTTGGATTGGGGTGCGACGTATTAGATAGTTGGTGAGGTAATGGCTCACCAAGTCGATGATGCGTAGCTGTGCTGAGAGGCAGAACAGCCACAATGGGACTGAGACACGGCCCATACTTCTACGGAAGGCAGCAGTAGGGAATTTTCCACAATGGACGAAAGTCTGATGGAGCAATCCCGCGTGAATGATGAAGGTCCTACAAGATTGTAAAGTTCTTTTATTGGGGAAGAAATGTAAGAAGAGGAAATGCTTTTTATTTGACGGTACCCTTTGAATAAGTATCGGCTAACTATGTGCCAGCAGCCGCGGTAATACATAGGATGCAAGCGTTATCCGGATTTACTGGGCGTAAAGCGAGCGCAGGCGGATTTACAAGTCTGATGTTAAAGACAACTGCTTAACGGTTGTTTGCATTGGAAACTGTAAGTCTAGAGTATAGTAGAGAGTTTTGGAACTCCATGTGGAGCGGTGGAATGCGTAGATATATGGAAGAACACCAGAGGCGAAGGCGAAAACTTAGGCTATAACTGACGCTTAGGCTCGAAAGTGTGGGGAGCAAATAGGATTAGATACCCTAGTAGTCCACACCGTAAACGATGGTAATTAAATGTCGGCACGGTAATGTGTCGGTATTACAGCTAACGCATTAAATTACCCGCCTGGGTAGTACATTCGCAAGAATGAAACTCAAACGGAATTGACGGGGACCCGCACAAGTGGTGGAGCATGTTGTTTAATTCGACAATACACGTAGAACCTTACCTAGGTTTGACATCTCTGGCAAAGCTATAGAAATATAGTGGAGGTTAACCGGATGACAGGTGGTGCATGGTTGTCGTCAGCTCGTGTCGTGAGATGTTGGGTTAAGTCCCGCAACGAGCGCAACCCTTATTATTAGTTACTTTATCTAATGAGACTGCCAGCGTAAGCTGGAGGAAGGTGGGGATGACGTCAAATCATCATGCCCCTTATATCTAGGGCTACAAACGTGCTACAATGGCAAGTACAAACTGTTGCGAACCAGTAATGGGGAGCTAATCATAAAAAGCTTGTCTCAGTTCGGACTGAGGGCTGCAATTCGCCCTCATGAAGTTGGAATCACTAGTAATCGCGAATCAGACATGTCGCGGTGAATACGTTCCCGGGTCTTGTACACACCGCCCGTCAAACTATGAGAGCTGGTAATGCCTAAAACCGTTAAGATAACCTTCGGGAGTCTTGCGTCTAGGGTAGGACTGGTGATTGGAGTTAAGTCGTAACAAGGTACCCCTACGGGAATGTGGGGGTGGATCACCTCCTTTCTAATGGAGTTAATTTACTAAATTAACACTTTAATTAGTGTACATTATTAAAATCCATAAAATATTGCTTGTAAGAATATAAGAAATTTTATGGTCGGATTCTATTTAGTTTTGAGAGTATTTTCTCTCAAGATAGTTCTTTGAAAACTGAATATTATTAACAATCTTTTTAGTCTAATTTATAAAAAAAGACTATAAGAAATTTTTGATTGTAAGATCAGAAATATTTTTATAGCAACAAACACTCTAACAAAAAACAAATGTTAAAAAAATTAACAAATATTAATTGAAGATATCATAATAAGTTACTAAGAGCTTATGGTGGATGCCTAGGGACTAGAAGGCGATGAAGGACGTGCAAATCTGCGAAAAGATACGGTGAGTTGATTAGAAACTGTGACCCGTATATATCCGAATGAGGAAACTCAACTAGTAGTAATGCTAGTTATCTTTAACTGAATAAATAGGTTATTGAAGCAATACCTTGTGAAGTGAAACATCTCAGTAGCAAGAGGAAAAGAAAACGAAGTGATTCCGTAAGTAGTGGCGAGCGAAAGCGGAACAGGCCAAACCGATATTTATATCGGGGTTGTAGGACTACAATGTGGACTTAAGATGGATAGTAGAAATAGTTGGGAAGCTATGTCATAGAAGGTGAAAACCCTGTATACGAAATCCATCTTATACCTAGTAGGATCCTGAGTACGGCGGGACACGAGAAATCCTGTCGGAATCTACCCAGACCATTGGGTAAGCCTAAATACTAACTAGTCACCGATAGCGTATAGTACCGTGAGGGAAAGGTGAAAAGAACCCAGAGATGGGAGTGAAATAGAATCTGAAACCATAAGCTTACAACGTGTCAGAGCACATTAATGTGTGATGGCGTGCGTTTTGAAGAATGAGCCGGCGAGTTATTTTAGCATGCAAGGTTAAGCTGTAGAAGTGGAGCCGTAGGGAAACCGAGTCTTAATAGGGCGATATAGTATGTTGAGATAGACCCGAAACGAGATGATCTAGCCATGGGCAGGTTGAAGTCTGGGTAACACCATATGGAGGACCGAACCGACGTTCGTTGAAACGACCGCGGATGACCTGTGGTTAGTGGTGAAATTCCAATCGAATCTCGTGATAGCTGGTTCTCACCGAAATAATTTTAGGATTAGCGTTAGATAATTGATATATGAAGGTAAAGCACTGAATACCTGATGGCGCCACCTAGGTGTACTGAATGTAATCAAACTCTGAATGTCATATATTTTATTCTAGCAGTTAGACTATGGGGGATAAGCTTCATAGTCGCGAGGGAAACAGCCCAGATCGTTAGCTAAGGTCCCAAATATATACTAAGTGGAAAAGGATGTTGAAATACTTAAACAGCTAGGATGTTGGCTTAGAAGCAGCCATCGTTTAAAGAGTGCGTAATAGCTCACTAGTCGAGTGTTTCTGCGCCGAAGATTTAACGGGGCTAAAGTATATAACCGAAGCTACGAACTACATTTATGTAGTGGTAGGTGAGCGTTCTATGTGGGATGAAGGTAGATCGTGAGAACTATTGGACCGCATAGAAGTGAGAATGCCGGCGTGAGTAACGTATGAAAGTGAGAATCTTTCAAGCCGTATTGACTAAGGTTTCCAGGAGTAGGTTCGTCCATCCTGGGTTAGTCGGTCCTAAGGCCAGGCCGAAAGGCGTAGTCGATGGGAAACAGGTTAATATTCCTGTACCAATAATATGAGTGATGGAGTGACGGAGAAGGTTAATATGGGCCCATTATCGGATTTGGGTTTAAATATCTAGTCTTGCAAGTTGGCAAATCCGCTTGCTTTAAGGATGAGGTATGAGTACAAGGGATCTCTTCGGAGTGAACGAAGCCATATATATCACGCTTCCAAGAAAAGCTTCTAACATTATTGTATTATTGTCCGTACCGAGAACGAACACACGTGGTCAAGGAGAGTATCCTAAGGCTAGCGAGTTAACTATTGTTAAGGAACTCTGCAAATTAATCCCGTACGTTCGCAATAAGGGATGCTTATTTTATATAAGCCGCAGTGAAGAGCGAGAGGGGACTGTTTAACAAAAACACAGCTTTATGCTAAACCGCAAGGTGATGTATATGAGGTGACACCTGCCCAGTGCTGGAAGGTTAAGGATGGATGTTAGGTATTTATACCGAAGCTTCTTACCGAAGCCCTAGTGAACGGCGGCCGTAACTATAACGGTCCTAAGGTAGCGAAATTCCTTGTCGGGTAAATTCCGTCCCGCTTGAATGGTGTAACCATCTCTTGACTGTCTCGACAATAGACTCGGTGAAATCCCGGTTAGGGTGAAGACGCCCTATAGGCGCGATTGGACAAAAAGACCCCATGAAGCTTTACTGTAGCTTAATATTGGGAAAGTTTAATTCATTTAGAGCATAGGTAGGAGACTTTGAAATGCATTCGCCAGGATGTATGGAGTCAACATTGGAATACTACCATTGAATTAAGTTTTCTCTAACTTACCTCCATGAATCTGGAGGTAGGACAGTGTTAGGTGGGCAGTTTGACTGGGGCGGTCGCCTCCCAAAATGTAACGGAGGCGCGCAACGGTACCCTCAATATGGTTGGAAATCATATGCAGAGCGTAATGGTATAAGGGTGCTTGACTGCGAGACTTACAAGTCGAGCAGGTAGGAAACTAGGTCATAGTGATCCGGTGGTTCCGTATGGAAGGGCCATCGCTCAACGGATAAAAGCTACTCTGGGGATAACAGGTTAATAGTGCCCAAGAGTTCATATCGACGGCACTGTTTGACACCTCGATGTCGACTCATCTCATCCTGGAGCTGAAGCAGGTTCCAAGGGTTCGGCTGTTCGCCGATTAAAGAGATACGTGAGTTGGGTTCAAACCGTCGTGAGACAGGTTGGTTTTTATCTGTCGTGCCCGTTAGAAAATTGAGAAGATCTGCTCCTAGTACGAGAGGACCAGAGTGGAGATACCTCTAGTGTTCCAGTTGTCATGCCAATGGCATAGCTGGGTAGCTACGTATCGAATAGATAAACGCTGAAAGCATCTAAGTGTGAAGCTAACTTCAAGATTAATTTTCTTTAAGAATCGTTGAAGACTACGACGTTGATAGGTTGGAGGTGTACGCATGGTGACATGTTTAGCTGACCAATACTAATTATTCGAAAACTTATATGAAATTTATAAGTTAGATTGATTGTTAAAATAATATTCAGTTTTCAGAGAACTATCTTTTTTGTGTAGTGTCAATATCGTAATGGAAACACCTGTTCCCATACCGAACACAGAAGTTAAGCATTATGGAGCCGAAGGTAGCCCAAAAGTGAGAATAGGTAAATGCTACTCAAAATAAAAAATACAACTAGTAAAATCTAGTTGTATTTTTTATTTTTTAATGAATATATTTATCCAATGCATCTTTAGCAGCTGCTTGTTCTGCACTTTTTTTAGTTTTTCCACTGCCAACACCGTAAGTAACACCCTTAACAATTAACGTTACTTTGAAGTTATTATTTTCTTCTATTGCTTTGTAATAAATATAATTGCTTTTATTTTTTTTACTTGATTCTTTTGATTGAATTAATTCTTGAAATTTAGATTTATAATCCGTAGATGAATCTAATTCCTTTTTTAAGTAATAATTAATAATGGTTTTTTCCAATATTTCTTTACATTTATCCTCACCACATTCAAGATAAACTGCTCCAATTAGCGATTCAAATAAATCTGGCCTAATGTTATTTGTATCATTTTCAGAATTGATTCCATTTCCTAAAAAAGCATATTCAATAAGTTCTAATTGATTTGCAGCTCTTTTCATTGTTTCTGTTCTAACTATTGATTTTCTATCATCTGTAATGTTTGCTTCATTCTTTTCAGGATATTTTATAAATAGATATTCAGTCACAATTTTTTGAACAATTGAATCACCTAAGATTTCTAATCTCTCAAAATCTTTCTTAATATTTGGATTTTCATTTCTAAAACTTTTATGAGTCATTGCCTCAATAAAAGTTTCAATCTTTACATTGTTTTCTATTTCAAGATTACTTAAAAGTAATTTGATTTCTTTTCTATTTTTTTTCATTTACAAATTTTTTAATTTCTTCAACAATATTATATTTTGCAGAGTTTCTAGCTAATTCTAAAGCACTAATAAACTCTCTTTCGTCTGCACTACCATGTGCTTTGATTGCAAGCTTATTTAAACCAAGAACCAAAGCTCCTGCATAATTTTTATAATCAAAAGTATTTTTCACTTTTCTAAATGCGTTAAAAGAAAAAATTGCTCCTAAAATATTATAAGGTTTTAATAAATTCTTTTTTATTTCTCCAGATAATATTTTTAGAGAACCTTCCATAGTTTTCAAACAAATATTACCAGTAAAACCATCAGTACAAATTACATCAGTTTCTCCTAAAAGAAGTTTTCCTGATTCAATAAATCCTTGATAATTAATCCTTTTATCTTCCTTTAAGATTTTATGAGCATTTTGGATATTATCTGGACCTTTATATTCTTCTGTACCAATATTAAGTAGTTTAATTGAAGGGTTTTCTATTCTTCTAACTAATTTTGCATAAACATGTCCCATTAGTGCAAAATTAACTAAATCATGTTCATCACAAATTTTGTTAGCTCCAACATCAAGCATATTAAATCCTCTTAGATTTGCTGAAGGGAAAGTGGGATTGAAAGCAGGTTTAGAAATATTCTCAATCATACCAAAATTAGAGTAACTTATAGAGACAAAACAAGGTGTTGAACCAGGTGAGACAACAGCATCTGCTTCGTTGTCTTTTACCATCTTAATTGCTTTCAACATTGATGAGTCTTTTTTTCTTATCGCTAATAATGGATTGTCTTCTTGATTAATAACTTCTGAAGCATTAACAACTTCAAATTTATCATTTTGATTAAATGTTTTTTTAATTTCTTCTTGATTTCCAACAAGAATAATTTGTGTGTCTGAATATTTCTTAACAAACTTTCTAGCAGCATTTATTGCTTCAATAATATCATTTTCAAATCCCATTACATCAAATGCTATTTTTATCATATTATTCCTTTGTGATTTTTTAAAATAAATTCTACTCATTATTATGAATAGAATTTAAATTTTTAATGGTGGCTTCTGACAGAATCGAACTGTCGACACACAGATTTTCAGTCTGTTGCTCTACCGACTGAGCTAAGAAGCCATTAATGGCGGTCCTGACGGGATTCAAACCCGCGATCTCCTCTGTGACAGAGAGGCATGTTAATCACTACACCACAGGACCAAAATGGTTGCGGGAGGTGGACTCGAACCACCGACCTTCAGATTATGAGCCTGATGAGCTACCGTCTGCTCTATCCCGCGATATAAAAATGGCGGAGGATGAGGGATTCGAACCCCCGCGCGACTCACGCCGCCTTTCAGTTTTCAAGACTGACCCCTTCAACCGGACTTGGGTAATCCTCCATTTTTAATTAATATTATAATAAATATTAATTTTTTGGTTTTTTAAACTGGTGGAGCTAGCAGGACTCGAACCTGCAACCTACCGATTATGAGTCGGGGGCTCTAACCATTGAGCTATAGCTCCAAATATTGGTAGCAGGAGTGGGACTTGAACCCACGACACCCCGGGTATGAGCCGAGTTCTCTAACCAACTGAGATACCCTGCCATAAAATGGTCGGGAAGACAGGATTTGAACCTGCGACCCCTTGGTCCCAAACCAAGTGCTCTACCAAGCTAAGCTACTTCCCGAATATTTATTTTTTGTTTAAAAAAACAAAATAATTATATATTAAATTAGTTTATTATTATAACTTAATTATTATATCAAACTATATAAATAAAAAAATCAATAATATATAATTAATAATGTGATTATTATAAAATGGCGCACCTTACAGGACTTGAACCTATAACCTTTTGTTTCGTAGACAAACGCTCTATCCAATTGAGCTAAAGATGCATTTGGAGGTACCTATCAGATTTGAACTGATGATGAAGAGGTTGCAGCTCTTTGCCTTACCACTTGGCTAAGGTACCACATATAATATTATAACAATAAAGTGTTAATATCTATATTATTTAAAAAATTTATGGTAAAATATTCTTGCAATATACCAAAGACAATAACTAAGTATTAATTTACTTTTAAAAATGTTATCGAGGTTTTATATTTATAAATATAAAAACTATCACTTTCATTATTGATAGTTTTTATTTGGATATTGTAAAAAATGAAAGGAAAAGTTTTGAAAAAAATCATTCAATTTAAAGAGTCTGAAGTTAACAAAATTTCTGATTTAATGAAATCTTCTGCTTCTTTTTTAATTTTTGAATATCAAGGCATTGATGCTCATGATATGACAGCCGTTAGAAAAGAAATGCTAAAAAGTGATGCTAGCTTACATGTTATTAAAAACAACATTCTAAATAGATCATTGAAAAAAGCTGGATTTGAAGGATTTGGAGAATTAGTAGGACCAAATGCAATTGCCTTTGGAAACTCAGATGAAATAGCACCTTTAAAAATTATTAATAATTTGTCTAAGACAAATGATTGTATTAAATTTAAAGGTAGTGTAATTGAGAATAAATTTATTGATGCTGAAAAATCAATTGCAATATCTAAATTACCTAATAGAGAAGGTTTATACTCGATGTTACTATCTTGTTTAACTGCACCGATTAGAGGTGTTCTATATGCACTTAAAGCTGTTGAAGAAACAAAATAAAAGAGGAGAATAAAAATGAGTAAAATGAAAAAAGAAGATATAGTAGCTGCATTAAAAGAAATGAGCTTACTAGAAATTAAAGAATTAATAGAAAGTATTGAAACTGAGTTTGGAGTTTCTGCTGCTGCTCCTGTAGCAGCTGCAGCAGCAGGTGCTGCTGTTGAAGCTCCTAGTGAAGTAAATTTAATTTTAGCTAATGCAGGTGCAAACAAAGTTGCTGTTATTAAAATAGTAAGAGAAATTACAGGATTAGGATTAATGGAAGCTAAAGGATTAGTTGATGGAGCTCCTAAACCAGTAAAAGAAGGTATTAAACCTGAAGAAGCTGAAGAACTTAAAAAGAAATTTGATGGTTCAGGCGCTACAATTGAAATAAAATAATTATTTTAAATTTAGAAAAACGTAATCATTTTTTGGTTATGTTTTTTTTATATAATTAAATATAATTATTATTGAAAAAGGTAAAAATATGAAGAAAAAATATTCACAAGATGAAATAATAAATCATTTAAAATCTACTGGCTATTTTTTTCAGAATTCAGAAATATATGGTGGTTTAGCAAATTCATGAGATTTTGGTCCATTAGGTTCAATGATTAAAAAAAATATAAGGGATCTTTGATGAGAATATTTTGTTACTAAAAGAACCAATATTGTACCTTTAGATTCAAACATAATATGCAATCCAAGCGTTTGAAAAGCATCTGGACATTTAGAAAATTTTTCAGACCCTTTAATTGATTGTAAAAAATGTAAGAACAGATTTAGAGTTGATAAACTTATCAATGAATTTTTAAATGATTCAATTGTAAATGAAAACAATACATTTGATGAATTGAAAAAAATAATTAAAGACAAAAAAATTAATTGTCCAATTTGTAATGGCAATGATTGAACTGATATTAGAAAATTTAATTTAATGTTTGAAACAAACATAGGAACAACAGAAGGTAAAAAAACAACTGTCTATTTAAGGCCAGAAACTGCACAAGGAATTTTTATTAATTTTAAAAATATTCAAAGAACAATGAGAAAGAAAATACCTTTTGGTGTTGCTCAAATAGGAAAATCTTTTAGAAATGAGATAACGCCTTCTAATTTCATTTATCGTTCAAGGGAATTTGAACAAATGGAACTAGAATATTTTACTAATCCAGAAAACGAAAACAAAGATTTTGATAATTTATTATTAGATATGGAAAATTTTATAATAAAAGAATTAGGAATATCTAAAGATAAAATAAAACAAAACGAATATAAGAAGGATGAAATTGCTCATTATTCAAAAAAGACAGTTGATTTATTTTTTGAATTTCCACATGGATGAAGTGAATTATGTGGCATTTCAAATAGAGGTAATTTTGACTTAAAGAACCATTCAGAAAATTCAAAAAAGGATCTTGAATATTTTGATGAAATAAATAATACTAGATATTTCCCTTCGGTTATAGAACCTTCAATGGGGTTAGATAGATTAGTTTATGCTGCCTTAATAGACGCTTTTGAAATACAAGAGATTGAAAATGATTCAAGAATAGTTCTATCACTTGATAAAAAAATATCTCCATATAGATTTTGTGTTTTACCATTAACAAATAAACTGAAAAATGATGCAAAAGAATTATATGAAAAAATAGTATCTTATGGATATTCTTGTTCATATGATGAAGCAGGTTCAATTGGTAAAAGATATAGAAGACAAGATGCAATTGGTACATACGAATGTATTACATTTGATTTTGACTCAATTGATGATAGTAAGAAAACTATTACAATAAGAAATAGAGATACAATGAACCAAGATACAATTAAAATAGATAAATTTCTAGAAGAGCTAAGAATAAAAGATGTACATAGATAATAAAATTATTGATCAATTAAAGAACTCAGCTGACATTGTAAACATAATTGGTGAATATATAAGCCTTACAAAAAAAGGAATCAATTATCTTGGCCTTTGTCCTTTTCATCAAGATACTAAACCATCATTATATGTATCTCCACAAAAAAGAATGTACAAATGTTTTTCATGCAATAAAGGCGGAGATATTTTTTCTTTTATTCAAGGAATAGAAAAAATTAATTATTTGAGTGCGATAAAATTAGTTGCAAAAAAATCTAACTTTCAAAACACATATATTAATAATATAAGCAGTTTTAGAAACGAAAAAAAAGAAAAGTACCTAAAGATAAACAATGAAGCTGCATTCTATTTTAATAGAATGCTTTATTCTCAAGAAAATAAACATGCACTTGATTATTTATATTCAAGGGGGCTTGATAATGAACAGATTAAGTATTTTAATATTGGATTTGCACCTTATTCACAAAATAGTCTTTTTAAATACCTTACAAGAAAAGATAAAGACGGAAATCAATTATGAAAAGAAAATGATTTGATAGAAAATGGAATAATTTATTTAGATTCCCAAAATGAATATAAAGATTTTTTTCTTAATAGGATAATATTTCCTATTATGGATGAATATAACAATATTGTTGGTTTTTCAGGCAGATCACTTTCAGAAAAAGAAAGCGTAAAATATTTAAATTCTAAAACAAATGAATTTTTTAAAAAAGATAGCTTATTTTATAATATGCAAAATGTTATAAAAAATGAATTTGAAAAAATATATTTAGTAGAAGGTTTTTTTGATGTTATTTCAATGCACAAAATGGGTTATAAAAATGTAATTGGATTAATGGGTACTAGCTTCACAAATAATCATTTTGAAATTATAAAAAAAGAAATATGCAAAACATTAGTTTTAGCATTAGATAATGATGATGCAGGTTTTAAGGCCATTATCAACATAACTAGAATTTTAAAACCAACTGAAAAGGTTTTAATGACATTTGATAATTATCCTGATAGTTACAAAGATTTAGACTCTTTAATACAAGGTAATACAAGACTTTTTCATGAAAAAGAAGAAATGAATATAACTGTTGCTGAATTTTTTATAAATAAACACTTCCCTAGTATATTAAGAGTGAATGTAAATAATAAACTTTCACTAATAAATGAAGTTGAAGATTTTATAGCCGAATATGGAGATTTAAATTTAATATCTTACTACTCAAGAATTTTAGCAGAAAAAACTAATCTTGTTTTTGAAGATGTTAAATCAAAAATAGAAAGTAAAATTGAAAAATCAAAAGGATCAAAAAATAATATTATCTATATTGATGATTTAAAAAAGGAAAATTATGTTTCAGTCCAAAATAATAAAAATGAAATGCAATTTTATAACAATTCAATTAAAGAAAATTATCATAGTTTAACTAAAACAAAGAAAATAGAAAATAATTATATTGATTTTGAAAAAGCAAATGAAGATAAAATGATTAACTTGGAAAAAACATTATTAGTATTAATGGCTATTAATCCAAAAACAACATTATTGTTTAAAACAAAGTTAAACTATATGAATCTTGAAAAAAATAACAAGGAATATAAAAAAATAAAAAATATTTTAAATATTTTATATGAAACTAATAGTAATTATTCTTATAAAGATGTTTTAAAAGAAATTGATAAATCAACAATAATTCAAAATATAAAAAATGAATATAGAAATAAAGTTTTAATAAATATTAGCGATATTTATGAAAAAAAACTTTTTACAATATCTGAAATATATGACCAGTCACATAACATTATTATTGAATTAACAAAATATATGAAATTAAAAAACTCTTAGTTTTTTATGTTTAAAAGATCATTTTTTTCAATTATTTTCTTAAATAAAATAAAAGCAATTCCACCAATTAAAAATTTAAATAAATTAAAAGAAGTATATAAAGAAAGTATTCCTAATCAATAATCAGGAATAAACATTAAATATACTTTTATTTTTTCATATCAAAGTCCACTATTATAGTTATTTGCAATTTCAATAAAATTTATTGTTTTAATATCTGTGAACATGTTAAGAAATATTGGTGTAAAAATCATTCCATTAATAATAGCTAAAAACACAGCATTAATTATTATTGAGATAAAGATATTTAGCATCGTTAACTTTTTCATTTTAATTAATTGAGATACCAAGAAATATATGCTTATAAAAGACAAATTAGAAATAATTAATATTATTGGTCCTATAATTCCTGTTGTAGATCATGCTATACTTAATAAGCCAATTGCAACAGACATAAAAAAAGCACTTCAATATCCATAAAATGAAAAAGCAAGCATTATAAAAGCAACAGACAAATCAACATTTAAAAATGTAAAAGCAAAAAACGGGATAAAGGTAGAAATATAATTAAATACAACGCCTAAAGATAAAAGCATTGATATGAAGGATATTTTTTTTACTTGAATATTCATATATGTTTCTATTATATTTTTTTATAATAAAAAAATTAATTTTTAATGTAAAATAAATGTTATAAATAAGCATATATATTTTTACAGGATTTGATATGAAATACCATTGAGCTGCAATTGATTTAGATCATACTTTATTAAACTATAATGGGAAAATTAGTTCAAAATCTTTAGATTCTATTAAGAAATATCAAGAGCTTGGTGGGAAAATTTTTCTTTGTACAGGAAGATGATTAGTTTCAGCTCTTTCATTCAATAAAACGATAGAAGATTATTGTGGCAAAAAGAATGATTTTTTAATATCTTTAAATGGCGCTTTAATATACGATTTAAATTCAGAAGAAATATTATTTTCTAATTGTATTTCTGATGAAATTTTTAAAAAGTTAATAGAAATTCAAAAAAGAGTCAACATCTCTATTTGAATATATTCAGTTGAAGGGGTTAATAATAAAAAAATTTATGCAAATAGGTTACCTTTGAGACATTTGGTTGCAAAATTTAATTCTGGAAAAATAATAAAATTTAATGAAAAAAATTATGATTTTAAAAATGATACTTTAAAAATATTATTTTTATCTTTTAATAAGAAAAAAATAAAAAAAGCATTAGAAACTTTAGGCAAAGAATTTTCTGGCGAAATTGATTATGTTCACACATCTAAAAGATCAATAGAAATAACCAACAAGGATTGCAACAAAGGTGAAGCAATCAAATTTATAACTAAAAAATACAATATAAAAAAAGAAGAAATAGTTGCATTTGGCGACTCAAATAATGATGTATCAATGTTTGAACAAGTAGGTTTCAAAATCGGTATTAATCCATCATCAAAAAAACTTATTGAATTATCAGATGAAGTAACTACTAAAGTAAACTCATTTGCATATTCAATGGACAATTTTATAATTAACAAAAAATAATTTTTAATAGGAGAGTAAAAGTATTGAAAAAAACATTACTTCAAATAAAAAATATATCAAAAAAATATAATGAAAATTATGTAATTAAAAATTTTGATTTAGAAATTGAAAAAGGTGAATTTGTTACTCTGCTAGGACCATCGGGATGTGGTAAAACTACATTACTAAAATTGTTAGCGGGTTTCGAGAATCCAGATTCAGGAAAAATATTAGCAAATAATATAGATATTAAAGATTTAAAAATTCAAAGAAGACCAAGTGTTACAGTTTTTCAAGACTATGCATTGTTTCCTAATATGAATGTTGAAGAAAATATTTCATATGGTTTAAAGATAATGAGAAAACCAATTGAAAATCTTTCTAATGACATATATAAAGATGTTGATAAAAAGTCAAAAGAATATTTAAAGAAATCACAATCTAAAATAAAATCACTTGAAAAAAGCCAAGCTAATTTAAGAAAAGAAATAGATAAAATTAATAAGAAAATCAATAATGATGAAACATTACTTTCTCTTTCACAAATATCAGAAGAAGAATTTGACATTAAAATTGAAAAAATCGAAAACAACTTTATGGAAATTTTTAATAGGGATATTTATTCATATATTCCTTTAAAAATTAAGTTTTATGAGGCAATAAACAACTTATTATTTAAAATGGGCATTAACAAGTTTATAAATTATTCTTCAAAAGAAATAGATGCTAACAAAGATAAACTTGTTTTAATTATAGATTTATTAAAGAACAAAAAAAAATATAGACTTGTTCAAGAATTAATAAAAAAAATTGAAATGTTAGAAAACAAGTTTAATGATTTAGATTACTGAGTTTCATATTGACAGAATTATCCAGATGAAGAAAAAGAATGACTTGAAAAAAAATTACTTACAAGAAAAATTACAAAAGAAGAAATTAAAAATGAAGTTGAAAAAGTAATAAAATTAGTTGGTCTTGAAGGTAAAAATAAGCTATTACCACAAAACTTATCTGGTGGTATGAAACAAAGGGTAGCTTTAGCAAGAGCGATTGTTATAGAACCAGAAATTTTACTTTTAGATGAACCATTAAGTGCTCTAGACGCTAAAGTAAGAAAACAAATGCAATTTGAAATAAAAAGATTACATAAGGAATTAGGCATTACTTTTATTTTGGTAACTCATGATCAAGAAGAAGCTCTAATTTTATCTGATAAAATTGTGGTAATGGACTCTGGTGAAATAAAGCAAATAGGTACTCCAGAAGAGATTTATGATAGACCATCAAATGTTTGAGTTTCTAAATTTATAGGTCAGGCAAATATCTTAAGCGGAAAAATAAATAGTAATTTTACAATTGATATTAATGGCACTAATTTCAAATATTCTAAAGAATATAAAAATTTTAAGGTCAATTCAAATGTAAAAATTATGATTAGGCCTGAAGATTTTGATATAGTTGATAAAAATAAAGCATTAATATCTGCAAAGGTTGAATCAATTACTTATAAAGGTTTATTATGGGAAGCAAAATGTCTTTGAAATGATATTCAGCTTAATGTTGAATCAATTCAAAAAATTGAAGTTGGTAAGACAGTTTATTTAAGTTGGGATATTGAAGATATGCATTTAATGGGGGAAGAAAATGAATAAGAAAAAATTTACATGAAATAGAAATTTTAATAAGTTAATTCCCTTTTCAATTTTGCTATTATTTTTTTTAATAATACCTTCAATAATTTTAATTGTCTTGTCTTTATCTCCAAATGTAGACTCTGATGGTTCTAATATACCAATGGAAGATAATTGAAACTGATTAGGATCAACTATTTGAGAAAAAATATTAATTTCAATAGGAATAGCAATAGCTGTTACGATTTTATGTGTTTTTATAGGGATGCCTTTTGGATTGTTTTTATCTCAGATAAACTCTGCAATTTTTAAAAGCTTAATTGTAATTATTTTAACAATGCCAATGTGATTAAGTATGCTAATAAAAATAATAGGTATAAAAACATTTTTTGATACATCTAATGAAATGCCAAATAGTACATTTGGTCATATATATACTATCATTACACTAGTTTACTTAAACTTACCAATCTTTATTTTATCGATATTAAATATTGCTGAAACTATGCCAAAAAACTTATTATTGGCTAGCAAAGATTTAGGTAGAAATTCATTTCAAACCTTGATATATGTCGTAATCCCATATATTCTTCCGGGTTTATTAATGGGAATGTTCTTAGTTTTTTTACCATCATTAACTGCAACAGGAATAACTTCTTTTGTAAACAACTCAAATGATGGTGGATTGATTGGCGATTGAATATTTGACTTAGGATTAGATGCAAGTAGCAGCAATATTGCTTTAGCTAGAATTTCTTCAATTAGTATTGTAATGAGTTTAATAATATTAGGAATGTATTTACTATTTTACTTTATTCCTAAAAGAGTTGTTAAATTTATAGGAGGTAGAAGAAATGTTTAATAGACTAAGTTTTGATAAATCAAACATTATTGGTTTTTTAAAAAAGTGATATATTTATATAATTATTTTTCTAATATACACTCCACTAGTATTTATAGTTTTATTAAGTTTTGTAGGTCAAAGCGATAGAGGAAATATTTTAGATAATTTTAACCAAATGACAGGAGAAAATTATATTGAAATATTTAAAAATAATGAGTTTTTGAATGCATTTGTAAATTCAATTTTAGTTTCCATTGTTGTAGTTCCTATTTCTTTGATAATTGCTTTAGTAACTTCTCTAGGAATTTGGGGAAGTAATACAAGAATTAAAAATACATTTTTAAATTTTACTAAATTTGACATAGCTATTCCAGATATTATTTCTGGAGTGACACTTTCAGTTTTATTTTCTTTAGTTTGATTATCACTTGGACAAAATTTTGGATACTTTACAGTAGTGGTAGCTCATATATCTTTTTGTACTCCATATGCAATAATGGCAATCTATCCAAGAATGTCAAAATTTCAAGGTTCACTAATATCTGCAAGTATGGACCTTGGCTGATCAAAATTTAGAACATATATAAATATTGTTATTCCATTTTTAAGATCTTCACTAATTACTGCATTTGTATTAGTAACAACATTAAGTTTTGATGACTTTATTATCACGTCATTAGTTAATGGAAATTTTTCTACAATTGGTACAACAATTTTCGAATCAAATAAAGGTATAAAAGCTTGAATTGTTACATTTGGAGCAATAATAGTAATGGTATCTTTAGTCTTTACAATTATTTTTATGCTAAGAAAAATACATATCGAAAAGAAAGGAAGAAAAAATGTTAAAATTTAAAAAAACTCTTTTAGCTTTTTCTAGTATTTTAATGTCATTTTTTAGTGCCCCATTACTATCATCATGCAGTTCAAATACAAGCAAACTATATTTTGGAAATTTTCAAAGCTATATGTCTACTGATGTTATGGATACTATTTCTAGTGAATATAATACAGAATTTAAATCATACAAAAATAATGAAGCCTTATTAAGGGAATTTCAAAAAAATTATGACATCGCTATTCCTTCTTCTTACGCTGTTATTGAATTAATAGAAAGAGGAGAATTATTACCAATTGAATGATCAAAGTTCAATATACCTTCTCTTACAAATCCAAATGAAATAATAAAAAGTGCAGATGAAGCATTAGATCTTTTTGTCCCAGAAATTCATCCAATATTAAAAGGTTATGATTTTGATGATGATCCAGAAAATGATAATCTTTTAGAATATGCTGTTCCATATTTTTTGCAAGATTTTATATTAGGTTATAAATCAGAAAAAATAGAATTTTCTAAAATTTCATTTGAAAATTGAGAAGAAGTATTAATTGATTTAAAGGAAGTATTAGATAGAGAAAAAAATTTAAGAGGTATTTCAATTGATGATGCTAGAACAATGTATAGTTTGGGAAGATTAATTAGAAATGAAGATAATGTTAATCCTGAATCACATGAAAATACGATCGAACATTTTAAAGAAGTATTTTCATTCCTTCCAAAATATTTCGTTAAAAACGAAATGATATTCAATTCAGATTCAGGAAATGTTTTAAATGACTTAGCTCATCCAAATGGATCAAGTTTTGGTTTTATGTATAATGGAGATGTATTGTATTCTATGTTCGGAGGCGACAGTCCTGTAGACCCTTTAACTGATATCAATTTTATTAGACCTACATCAGGATCAAATTTAGCACTAGATATGATTGTTATTAATAAAAAAAGTGAATCTAATAGTGATAAAATACATGAAATAATTAATGATATTGCATTAAAAGGAATTGTTGATATAGTTCCTGACGAATTAAGTTTAGCATATCAAAACTTTGACTTCGTAATGTACACTTCTCCTGTTGAAAATTTTTATAATTATGTTGTTGATCCAGAAAATGGTTATTTTTCAGAAGAAGAAGACTTAGATTTTATAGAAAAAGCAATTGCTACATTCAAAGTTCCAACAACAAATCCTGATAAAAAAATTGAAGATAAAATAACAAATTTACAAAAGTCTAATATGTTAATTGCATATTTGTTTACAAAGAATAGTATTTAATGAATTATTACATAATAGGAATTGAAACAAGTTGTGATGATACTAGTATATCTGTCTTAAAGAATGATCAAGTTATATCTTGTGTTACTATTTCATCTGAAAAGGAACTAATTGAATTTGGGGGGATAATACCTGAAATTGCAAGTAGAGAACATGTTAAAAATATTATGATGGCATTTAAAAAAATGCTAGATGAATCAAATATTGATATTAATGAAATTAATTTAATCTCATATACTTCTAATCCTGGTTTACCAACATGCTTACATATCGGTAAAATATTTGCAAAAACATTATCTTGATACTTAGATGTTGAACTCATGCAAATTGATCATATTCATGCTCATATATTTAGTCCTTTTATAAATAACGAAAAAGAAATTAAATATCCATTTATTTCCTTAATTGTATCTGGTGGAACAACTTCGTTATATAAAGTTACAAGTCCAAAAGAAATTCAAATTTTGAATTATACAAAAGACGATGCATTAGGCGAAGCATATGATAAGATAGGAAGATATTTAAATCTTCCATACCCCGGTGGACCATCTATTGATGAAATATTTGATGAAAATCATGTAACTGAAAAATACAAGATTCCTCCTGCATCAGAACCTTTTTCTTTTTCTGGCATTAAAAGTAAGATAAAAAGAATAATAGATGATTCAAACCAAATAAACCAAATAGAATTAGCATCAAACTTTCAATACTGAGCAATTTCATATTTATTGTCAAAAATTGAATATTATTCAAATGAATACAATAGTAAAATTGTTTGTATTGGTGGAGGAGTTTCTGCAAATAAATATTTTAGAAACAAGATAAAAAACTCTAATATAAAATATCTTTTTCCTGAAAAAAAATACTCATGTGACAATGCTGCAATGATTGCTTTTCTAAGTTTTTTGCAAAAAAAATACTAAAATGTTAAAATAAAAAATTAAAATTATAATTTTAATTTTTTTTATTTCTGCCTTTATTTTTGTTATTGATTTTTATATTTTTTTACTTTAAATTATATATATAAAAATTATTATACATTTTATATACAGGGGGAATAAATGACAAATAATATAATAAAAGAAGTTAGAAGTGTTTTCTATTTATATAGAAGAAATAAATTAATTGTAGAAAACTTTGACTATATAAATAAGGAAGAAGAAAAAATTACAATAAAAGAATTAGAAGAATATAATAAGTACATTTCTTTTATAGATAACATATTAAAAGAAATGGATAAAGAAGATAGTTGGATACTAAAAAATATTTTTATTGATAAAAAGGAAAAAGAGGAACTGAATTATTCAATTTCAACATATTATTGAAAACTAAGAAAAGCATCAAATAATTTTATGGATTTTTGAAAATGATAAATGATCAAGTTTATGAAAATGAAGTAAATCCAGATTATTATTTAGAAAAACTAGATTCTAAAAACGAACATAATTGAATTAAAAAATTTTTTGATATTACATATATAAAATCAAAAATAAATTATAATGATACAAAATTATTTTTTGAATTTGAAATAAACGCTATTTCTAAAAGTAAGTTACCAATTGGTACATTACTAATGAATATTAGTTTTCCAGGTCAAGAAGTTAGAAACATTATTATTTATGAAGTTGATGAAGAAGTAACAGAAAACATAGATAATTACACACAAGAAATTGCAAAAAAATATCGTGCTACATTAGAAGTTGATATTTCTGAAAATGCATATTTTAATAGAAGTTTTTTAAAAGAAAATATAAAAATAAACTTTGACTTTGATATTGATGTTGAAGTACTTAATAAATATGGATTTGTATCATCAGATGAAAACATTAATCAATTTTTTTACGAAGTTAGATCTAAAAATATAGAAACTTTTTTTGAATATTCAAACACAATTATAGTTGAATCTTCTGGAAGATATAACATTCCGGTTGCTAATTATTTTGATTCAAACGGATATAAAAAAAATGAAACAACACCAATAGATTTTTTTATTCCAAATTATTTTGATGAGGAAAGATTTTACAAACTTTTTTCTGTTAAAACAAAAAATGTAAATATTTCTATTAATAAATTTGAAATAGAATTTAATTATGAAAAAAATGGTACTAAAAAAATATCAATAAATCAATTTGAATCATCAATAATTAATAACATTTACAATATGTTTTTAAATTGTGGATATTTATATAATTTTGAATCAAAAGAGTTTGATAAAAAAGATGATAATCTAGGAATTATTTTTCCTTTTAAAACATATGGATACTATGTAGTTAGTTTTAATTTAAATGTTCTTGGTAAAAATTATTTTATATCATTAAGAAACAATTTTAACATAAATGATTCTTTGTGAATAGTATATGAAGAAGAAAAAGAAATGATAGATAATTATGAAAAAATTTAATAAAAGAAAAGCAATTATTGTTTCGCTTAGTTCAATTATTTTTATAACAACTCTTTCAGTATTTATTTCATTTATAATAAATCCAAACATAAAAGACAATTCATTAGAAACTGATAATTTAGAAATTAAGAATATTTCATTTGAAAAAGAAGTTTTAGAAAATGAAAGCATAAATTCATTAATAAAAATTGAAAATTCAGTTAATGGATATTTAAAATCTTTTGATATCTTATTGATTAGAAAAAATTTACCTATATTAGTAAAAGAAATTGTAAATAGCTCAGATGATATAAAATATTCTTATGATCAAATGTCATCAAATATATTTTTTAAAATAATATCAAAAGATGAAATGAGTGTAAAAGTTGAATCAATACCTAATTCAAATAAATATATAAAATACTTAGCAAAATTTAAATTAATAATTAAATAATTTTATCTATTTTAATTTATAATTCTTAATAAGGTAGAGGTTTGTAAAATGAAAATAGTTAAAATAAATAACAATGAAAAAGATATATCTTTTTTAATTGATATAGAGAATCCTGAATGAAGCAAAATGCAAGAAAAAGCTTTTAAAAATTTAGCAAAAAAAATAAAAATTCCAGGCGGTTTTAGATCAGGCACACCAGCCCATAATGAAAAAGCAAAATCTCTAATTCCTAAGGGCGAAATAATTGAAAAAGCAGTGAATATGCAAGTTCAAAATATCAATAAATTTTTAATTGAAGATAAACAATTTATTGAATTAGAAGATTCTTTACTAAATGAACAACCTACTCTTAATGTAGACAATGTTGATGATAAAAAGCTTTCATTATCTTTTGTATTTAAAAAAATTCCAACTGTGAAACTTGGAGACTACAAAAAGATATCTTTTAAATTTGATAAAAAAGTTACTGATAAAGAAATTAGTGAAGAAAAACAAAAATATTTAAGTAAATATTCTGAATTAGTACCCAAAGAAAACAAAAAAGTAGAAAAAGGGGATTTTGTAATTTTTGATTTTGAAGGGTTCATTGAAAACGAAAAAATGGAAAATGGATCTAGCAAAAATTTTGAATTAGAAATTGGATCTAATCAATTTATTCCTGGATTTGAAGAAAAGATGATTGGTATTAAAATAGGCGAAGAAAAAAAGTTAGACTTAAAATTTCCTGAAGATTATCATGAAAAAAAGGTGGCAGGAAAAAATGTTTCTTTTAATGTTAAGATAAATGATATTAAGCATAAGAAAGATGCGAAATATGATGATGATTTTGTTAAAAATTTGAAGATAAAAGATGTAAATAATACAAAAGAATTTGAGACTTTTTTGAAAAGTAATTTAGAAAAAACAAAACAAGAAAATCAAGAAAAAGAAATTAGAGTTAAACTTTTTAAGGAACTTGCAGACATGAGTGAATTAAGCCACGAGGATACTTATTCTGTGGAACAAGAAGTGAAGACAATAGAATCAGAGTATAAAAGAATGCTTTCATCTTCAAAAATTGATATCGACACTTTTTTGATGTTTACACAACAAGATAAAAAAACTTTTTATAATGACATTAAAAAGCAAGCTATTGATAATGTTAAAATTAAATATGCAATCATTGAAATATCTGAAAAGGAAAATATTACTGTTTCTGATGAAGAGCTTAATAAACACTTAGAAGATATTTCAAAAAGCGAGGGCATGAAATTGGAAGATTTAAAAAATCTACCAGAACAAACTATTGAAATTTTAAAAGAGAAATTAATTTTTAACAAAACAATAAATTTTTTAATTGAAAATGCAACTAAGTAGAATTAAAAAGGAAATGGAAAATAAATAATATGAGCAAAAAAAATATAAAAAATCCTATTGAAAAGGATAACAAAAAAGAAGTTTCAAGCAAGAAAACTATTTCTAACAAAAGAATTTTGCCACTTTTAATAACTAGAGGCATTATTTTATTTCCTGGAGTTGTTGAAAAAATAGAAGTAGGAAGACCTAAGTCTGTTAAGGCTGTAAAAAAATCTATAGCTAATCATGATGGGATGATTATCATAATTTCTCAAAAAGATCCTAGTTTAGATACACCAAAAAATTCTGACATTTATACTATTGGAACTCTATGTAAAGTATCAATAGAAAAAATGGAAGATAAAGATAACTTAAGAATATCATTATCTAGTATTTCTAGAATTCAGTCAAAGAAAATTGAAACAAAAGATGGATATGATGTTGTTAATTATGTACCATATGATACAAGAATTAAATTAACAGAAGAAAACAATAAAATTGTTTTAAATTTATTTGAAGATTTCAAAGATGATCTATTAAAAAATAAAAATATTAATTTTAAAGAAGTTGAAAAGAAATTCAGAAAAGATACAATATCAAGTGATTCAATTGATTTTATTTGTTCTTTAATTTCAAGCACTTTTAGTGATAAACAAGAATTATTAGAATTACTAAATCCAAATGAAAGATTAAATAAATTTTTAGCGCAATCTATTCCTGAATCTGACTCTCAAAAAATTGAGGCTGAGATTTCAAAAAAAATAAATAAAAATCTTTCTAAACAACAGAAAGAGTTTTATTTAAGAGAGAGAATTAGAACTATTAAGGAAGAACTAGGTGATATTACTTCAAAAGAAGATGATGCTGATAGATTAAGAGAAAAAATTAAAAATAACCCTTATCCTGAACATATTAAAAATAGACTTCTTGCTGAAATAAGTAGAATGGAAGTATCATCAAATTCAAATGAAACATCATTAATCAAGACTTATATTGATTGAATTATTGATTTACCTTGATGACAAAAAACTGAAGATGTTAAAGATATATTAAAGGTTGAAAAAGTTCTTGAAAAAAATCATTATGGACTTGAAAAAGTAAAAGAAAGAGTAATTGAATATCTTGCAATTAGAATGAACTCTGCTAAATCAAAAGGTTCTATAATTTGTTTAGTTGGTCCACCTGGTGTTGGTAAAACATCTTTAGCAAGATCTATTGCAGAAGCTTTAAATAAAAAATTTGTAAAAGTTTCACTTGGTGGAATGAGAGATGAAGCTGAAATCAAAGGTCATAGAAAAACATATATTGGTTCAATGCCAGGTAGAATAATTAAGGAAATGAAAAAAGCTGGTGTTATCAACCCATTATTTTTACTTGATGAAATTGATAAACTTAGTAGTGATCAAAGAGGTGACCCAGCTTCAACATTATTAGATATTTTAGATATTGAACAAAATTCTAGATTTAGCGATAACTATATTGAAGAAGATTATGATTTATCAAATGTTCTATTCCTTGCTACTGCAAACTATGAAGAAAATATTCCAGACCCTTTAAGAGACAGATTAGAAATAATAAGATTAGATTCTTATACTGACAATGAAAAATTATCAATTTGTGAAAAACATTTAATACCAAAAATATTAGAAGAATCAGAGCTTAAAACTGATAACTTAAGCTTTAGCAAAGAAGGTATAAACTATATTCTAAAAAGATATACTAGAGAAGCTGGTGTAAGAGAAATTGAAAGAAAAATAAGAGAAATTTCAAGAAAATTCTTGGTAGGAAAATTAAAAAATAAAATTACTAAGGATCACATAACTGAAGATAGAGTTAAGTTTTACTTAAAAAAGGAAATTTTTGATTATACTGAAAAAGATGATAATGTAATTGCTGGAATTGTTAATGGTATGGCTTATACAAGTTATGGTGGAGATTTACTGCCAATAGAGGTTACTTTCTATAGGGGTAAAGGAAAAATACAAATCACAGGTAATTTAAAAGAAACTATGAAAGAATCTGCTGAAGTTGCATTAGCATATGTCAAATCTAATGCTGAAAAATATGGAATAGATCCAGTTGTTTTTGAAAAAAATGATATTCATATTCACGTTCCAACGGGTGGTGTTCCAAAAGATGGCCCATCTGCAGGTGTAACTCTTACTACTGCAATAATTTCATCATTAACAAATAGACCTGTTCCAACAAACATTTCTATGACTGGTGAAATTACTTTAAGAGGTAAAGTTTTAATCATTGGTGGAGTTAAAGAAAAAACTATATCTGCTGTAAGAGGTGGTGTAGCTAAAATATTTATTCCAAAAGACGATGAAAGATATATTGATGATATTCCTAAAGAAGTATTGAAAAAAGTAGATATCAGATTAGTGAGCGAATATGATGAAATATATAATGAAATTTTCATCAATAAAAAAGATAAACCAATTGTAAAAAAAATTCATTCATAAAATGATTTTTTTTATTAATATAAATATATAATAAAAATATTTAGAAAGACAAATTTTTATGAAAACCAAGATAATCGTTGTTACTGGTGGGGTTTACTCTTCACTTGGCAAGGGAATCATTGCTTCATCAATTGGTAGAATTCTAACTGAATTCAATTATAATGTGAGCATGCAAAAACTTGATCCATACTTAAATGTGGATCCAGGTACAATGTCTCCATATCAACACGGGGAAGTTTTTGTAACAAAAGATGGAGCTGAAACAGATCTTGATTTGGGAAACTATGAGAGATTTATTGATAGAGATTTATCTAAATTTTCTTCAGTGACAGCTGGTTCTATATATTATGAAGTTATAACAAATGAAAGAAATGGAAAATATGAAGGAAAAACTGTTCAAGTTGTTCCTCATATTGTTTTGAAAATTCAAGAAAGAATAACTAACTTAATTAATAAAGACAAGCCTGATTTTCTAATAATAGAAATTGGTGGAACTATTGGCGACATAGAATCTTTACCATTTATTGAATCTTTAAGAATTTTTTCTAGTAGTTATGGAAGAAAAAATATATTATTTTTACATTGCTCTCCTATTTTAAAAGTCAATGCAAATGATGAACTGAAAACTAAGCCAACTCAACATTCAGTAAAATCATTAAGAAATTTAGGAATAACTCCAAATATTTTAATAATGAGATCTGACAAAGATTTAGATGATAGTATTATTCAAAAATTATCTTGAACATGTGATATTGATAAAGATAATATTTTTGTTTCAAAAGATTGTAAATCAATATATTCAATTCCTAAAATGTTATATGAACAAGGTATCATAAAATCTATTTCAAAATATTTCGAAATAAATGATTTCAAAAAAGGCTCTTTAACTAAATGAAATAAATTTTTAGAAACTGTTAATAATGAAAAAAAATACAAGTCTAAAATTGCAATAACTGGAAAATATTCAAGCTTAATTGATGCATATATTTCTGTAATTGAATCATTAAAACTTTCATCATATAAAGTTGGAGTTGATCTTGAGATTGACTTAATAGATATTACTAAAATAAAAAGAGATAATATTTTAAAAAAACTTTCTATATATGATGGAATTTTAATACCTGGTGGATTTGGTGAAAGAGGAATGCAAGAGAAAATTCTTGTTGCACAATATTGTAGAGAAAACAAAGTTCCATTACTTGGAATATGTTTGGGTATGCAAGCAGCATGTTTAGATATAGCTATTAATGTTTTAAAACAAAAAGATGCTAACTCAGAAGAATTTAATAAAAAATCTAAATACATGGTATTTAATGAAAAAACATCAAATAATAAAAATTTTGGCGGAACATTAAGGCTTGGTAATAAAGAAATAAGAATTGTTGATGGCACTTTAGCTAGTAGAATATACAATAAAAAAAATATTGAAGAAAGACATAGACATAGATATATTTTCAATAATGAAAAAATATTAGATTTTGAAAAAAGCGGAATGGTTTTTTCAGGATTTTCAAAAAATGGTGATATTGTAGAGATAGTTGAATATAAAGATCACCCATTTTATATTGGCGTCCAATTTCATCCAGAATTTATTTCAAGACCAAATAAAATTCACCCTATTTTTGAAAAATTTGTTGAATCAATTAAGAAGAAAAAATAAGAGGTTAAAAATGATAAAAAAGCCAAGAGGAACTATAGACATACATGGTAATTTTTCAGAATTTTTCTTTAACTTTTCTAGATTTTTAGAAGACATTTCTTGAAGTTATGGCTACTCAAGAGTAGAAACTCCAATATTTGAAAGCAAAGAACTTTTTTGTAGAAATGAAGACGATACTTCTGACATGATTGTTAATGAAATGTATACTTTTACTGATAAGGGCAACAGAGAAATAACTCTAAGGCCAGAAGGAACTGCTTCGATAGCTAGATTTGTTGTAGAAGAAAAAATTTTACATAAGGAAAAACATCCTTTAAAATATTTTTATATAGGCCCAATGTTTAGATATGAAAGACCACAAAGCGGCAGACAAAGACAATTTTATCAATATGGGATTGAATGTATTTCTCTTGAAAGTATATATGATGAAGTTGAAATAATTTTGCTAGCAAAGACAATTGTAGAAAAATTAAATATAAAAAATACAGTTTTAAAATTGAATTATATTGGAAATAAAGAGACAAGAAAAAAATGAAATATTCAATTAAAGGAACATTTTAAAAAAAACATTGATTTATTAACTGATGATTCTAAAAATAGAATTGAAAAAAATCCATTAAGAATATTAGATGATAAAGTAGATTCGAAAAAAGATGTAGTAAAAAACGCTCCAATAATAGATGATTTTTTAACTAAAGAAGAAAAAGAATATATAGAATTATTCAAAAATATTATGAATAAAAATAATATTAAGTTTGAATGAGATAAAACATTAGTCAGAGGATTAGATTATTATACAGGCATTGTTTTTGAAATAGTTTCAAATGAAAAGAATGTTACAATAATTGGTGGTGGAAAATACGAAAAAATATTTTCAGAAATAGGTGAAAATGATTATCCTTGCTTTGGTTTTGCTCTTGGAATGGAAAGAACAATAAGCATAGCTGAATTGAACTCATTAGATGATTACAAAAGAAAAAATTTAGTTTATTTTGCAAATCTAACAAATGATGATTTTGACTCTTTCAATATAATAAATAATATGAGAGAAAATGGAATTAAAGTTGTTACATCATACGATACTAAAAAATTAAAACAGCATTTTAAAATATCTGAAAAATATTGCCCTAATATTATTTTAATTTATGGTGATAAAGAGAAAGACAATTCTGAAATTATAATTAAAAATCAGATTACACAAAAAGAAGAAAAGATTAAATTAAATAGTTTAATAAAACAACTAAAAAATAGTTAGGAAGAAAAATGAAATCTATTATTGAAATATGCACAAATAATGAAAATATTGATATGCCAGTAATAATTTTTGGTTGAATAAAAAAAACTAGAAAATTGGGTTCTATTATATTTTTAGATGTATATGATATATCTGGATTCGTTCAAATATTTGTAGATGAAAAAAACAAATTTTATGATGAAATATATTCTACTCCTAAAGAATCATTTGTTTCAATTAAAGGTATTTTAAAAGACAGAAAATCTGTTAACAACGAAATACCTTCTGGGCATGTTGAGATTATTTTAGAAAGTTTTAAAGTAATTTCTTTGGCAAAAAATATACCATTCTTAATTCAAAATGAAACGGACGGACTTGAAGAAATAAGATTAAAGCATAGATATTTAGATTTAAGAAGAAGCATAATGCAAAAAAATATTATTTTAAGATCTAATCTAATTCAAAATATTAGAGAATATATGCATAGAAAAGAAGTGATTGAAATAGAAACACCTATTTTAACTAAGCCAACAGTTGAGGGGGCAAATGGTTATATGGTTCCTTTGAAAGATAATCTTTTCTTTTCTTTGGCACAGTCTCCCCAAATTTACAAACAGTTATTAATGGTTTCAGGCTTTATGAAATATTTTCAAATTGCAAAATGTTTTAGAGATGAAAATCTTAGATTAGATAGACAGCCAGAATTCACTCAATTAGATATAGAATTTTCTTTAGTAAACGAAGAATACATTTTTAATTTTATTGAATCATTACTTAAAGATGCATTTTTGAAAACTTTAGGAGTTGATTTAAAAGTTCCATTTAGAAAAATTAACTTTGATGATGCTATGGAATTATACGGAAACGACAAACCAAATTTAGGTTATGGATATGAAATTTTTAATTGTACAAAGTATTTTGAAAAAGATACTATTTTTAGTGAAATAATTTTAAAGGGCAAAATATTCAAAGCTGTTCTTGTAAATGATTTTTTAGTTAATAATACAGATTTAAAAAAAATAGAAAAATTTGCTAAAGATAATGGTGCAAAAAGTTTAATATCATGTGTTTATGACAAGGAAATCATTGGTGGATCTCTGATGGGGAAAATTGATAATAAAATAATTGCAAAAATATTTGATGACAATAAATTTAAATCAGGAACAATATTTTTTGACTTTAATGATGGATTAATTTCTAATAAAATACTTGGAGCTATAAGAAATGCAGCAATTGATATTTTAAATATTCAACCAAAAGAAAGATTTAATTTTGCATGAGTTATTAATTGACCTTTATTTGAATTTTCAAAGGAAGAAAATAGATATGTTTCAGTGCATCATCCATTTACTTCTCCAACTGAAGAAGACTCAAATAAATCGATTGAAGATTTTCACAATTCAAGAGCAAGATCTTATGATATCGTATTAAATGGTTTTGAAATAGGTGGTGGCTCTATTAGAATTACAAAAAATGAAATTCAAAAAAAAGTATTTGAAACTTTAAAAATAAATGAAGAAACTTATAAGAAAGAATTTGGTTTTTTATTGGAAGCTTTTGAATATGGAGTTCCTCCACATGGTGGAATTGCAATTGGTCTGGATAGATTGTTAATGATTATTACAAATTCGAAATCAATTAGAGATGTAATAGCATTTCCAAAAAGTTCTTCAGGAATAGATTTAATGATGAATTCACCAAGTAAAGTTAAAAATAAATAATATATGAATAGCAAATTACACATACCAGTTCTTTTAGATGAATCAATCGATTCTTTAAATGTAAAAAAAGATGGCATATATATAGACTGTACTTTTGGAAGAGGTGGTCACACATTTAAGATTGCTAGTATGCTTTCCCCAATTGGTAAAATAATTGCTTTTGATAGAGATGATGAAGCAATCGATTTTTTTAAAAAAAATAATAAATATGAAAATTGTTCAATCATAAAAGCTAATTTTTCTGAAATAGTAAGCAAGCTAAAAGAAATAGGTATTGAAAAAGTTGATGGGATAATATATGATCTAGGAATTTCAAGTCCTCAAGTAGATAATAAGGAGAGAGGATTTAGTTACTTAGGTAATAATATTTTAGATATGCGAATGGATCAATCACAAGAAAAAAATGCAAATACTATTTTAAAAAATTATTCATATGATGAACTTTTTCAGATGTTTAGAAATTATGCAAATGATAGAAATCCAATTAGAATTTGCAAGAAAATTATTGAATTTAGAGAGAATAATTTAAATAATGATTTTTTTACAAATGATTTGGTTAAAATAATAAGAGAAAGTATTGATAGAAAAGTTCTCTATAGTAAAAAATATCCTGAAAAAAAATACTTTCAAGCAATAAGAATTGAAGTTAATAATGAAGTTAATGAAATAATTATGTCATTAAATTCTGCTACATCAATTCTTAATAAAAATGGAAGAATAGTTGTTATAACTTTTAATTCATTAGAAGATAAAATTGTTAAGGATATATTTTCTGAAAAATCAAAAGATTTATTTCCAAAAGAAGTTCCAATTAAAAATAATTTGAAAAACTTTAAGTTAATAAATAAGAAAAATATTAGAGATGATTTTGACTCAAATAGCAGATCTAAAAGTGCTAGGATTAGATGCATAGAAAGGTGTTAATTTTTTATGGATATTTATTTAATAATTGTCTGCGGTAACTATGAGACAAAAATGCTTGTTGGCTCTATTGATGATAATAATAATTTAAGAGTTATGCATATTGATAAGTTTCTAAGTAATGAAATGATAGTTGATTCTCAATTAAAAAATTCAGAACTTTTTGAAAAAGCAATTTCAAATAAAATAAAAAAAATAACTAATTATATTGGGGCTACACCTAATAAAGTTATTTTGAATTTACCTACTAAAAATGTAGATACTATATCTTCAACTTCTCCTGAATATAAAATATCAAAATCTTTAACACCAAATAAATGAAACAAAATTTCTTCAAATTTGACTTTATCTTCTCTTCAACTTAAAGAAAATTATTTATTAGGTAAAAAAACATATAGCTGAGAATTAGATGGAATTCATTATCAAGATATTCCATTTGATATTGAAGGTAGTAATTTAGTTTTTAAAACTCAATACTATATTACTAAAAAAATATATATAGAACCATTTATAAAAATTTTTGATAAATTGAAGATTAAAATAGATGATATTGTAGTTGATTCTATGATTGTTCCTGAAGCATTCGAAAATAATCTTAGAAATAAGAAAGCATTTATAAATATTGGACATGATAAGTCAAATTTCTTTTATTATAAAAATTTATCCCTTGCTAAGAAGGAAGTGATCAATTTTGGACTTAAAAATTTAACTCATGAAATTCAATCAAAAACAAATGTTAATGAGCAAGATGCTATAAAAATTCTTAAAATCTATAAAAATGTTTCTGTTTATAATAAAAAATCAGTACCATTTAAAATATCAATTTCTGAAAAAATAGGTTCATATGATTCTTTTAAATATGGTGACATAAATGTTCTTATTATGGACTGATTAATGAATTTAACTAATGAAATCAATAAATTTTATAATGATTTAGCTAAAAAAGGCGAAGAAATTGATGAAATTTACATTCTTTCAGCAACTAATATTCTCGAAAATTGATTACATTACATTCAAGCAAAACTACATCAAAAAATAGATGTTTTATATTTAAATATGTCAAATGTACAATTTAGCAATAAAAACATTAAAATAATGGTTTTCCAAGAGCCGAAATACATTACTCTAATTTATTCATTATTGTATGTTCATAAACAAAATATGTTAAAAAAATAATAATAAAAATATATTGATATATTTACTTATATTATTATATAATTTAGAAATAATGATGTAATATTGGAGTCAACTCATGAGTAACAAAAATCTTGATAAAATATTAAATAACACAGATGATTTGGAAATAATTCCAATTAAAAATATAGTAAACAACAATACTTATGCTCGTCCCGCTATGCAAAATAACGATTTTCAAGAGAAAAAAGTAGAACAAAGAGAGGAAGTTCGTTCTGATTATTCAGTATCTGAAAGTGACTTTCAGCGTTCAAATGTAATTAAGGTTGATAGAGAAGAAGATTATATTAGAAGAGAAGAATCAAATAAAATAGAAGATTCTAACAAAAGATATGATGATGTTGCTGATGAAAGACATGAAAACTCAAGAGAAAGCAATCAAAAAATTACAATAACTAAAAATATAGGTAAAATACTTGATGTGCCTAGCGATGCTTTAATTCAAACAATGGGTGATGGAAAAATATTCAACAAAAGCTTTAAAGTTAAAATTATAGGTATTGGTGGTGCTGGAAACAACATAATTAAGTATGTATATAATTCTAGAACTTGACCAAGTTTTGTTGAAATTAAAGCTATTAATACTGATTATATTGCTTTAAAAAACATTCCTGAACTAGCTGGATCACTTTTATTAATGGGTTCTGATGAATTAAAAGGAAATGGTTCAGGTGGAGATCCAGAAATGGGTAAAAGAGCTGCTGAAGGTGACTCTGAATCAATTAAAGAAATACTTCAAGGTACAGATATTCTTATTTTAGTTTCTGGACTAGGTAAGGGTACTGGTACTGGAGCTACTCCTGTAATTGCTCAAATTGCTAAAGATTTAGGAATCTTAACAATTGGTTTATTCAACTTACCATCAATTGGTGCAGAAGGTAATAAAACTTATTCTAATGCATTATCTGGTTTAGATAAACTTTCATATATATGTAGTGGTTTCTCAACTGTAAGTAATGATAGAATTATTAGCTCTGATAGAGAAAGAACATCAATTAAAAAAGCATATGAAGATGCAAACGAATACATTAGAGTAATTATTGATGAATTTATTAACATTATAACAAATGCTGCAGATGTAAATATTGACTTTGCTGATATTAGAAACTTCTTTAAAAATCAAAATGGTTTCTTATTTGTTAAAGTTGAAATTTCTGATTATACAAAAGATTCTATTAAAGAGGCAATCGAAGAAAGAATTGAAAAAGGTTATACAGATATTGATATTATTGATTCTCAAAATGCAATTTTTAACTTTAAAATTAATGAAAATGTTCCAAGTAGTATTTTAGAAAATGCAAGATCTGCAACAAAAGAAATAGTTCAATCAAATGATTTAAACATAGTTAATGGAATTTCTTTTAGTGATAAATATGAGAATGCTGAAATTAATATTTTATTAGCTGGTAAATTTGAATTAGGTAAAATAATTGACAATAGCACTGACATAAACAAAATGTCTTCTAAAACTCAATTATTCAGTAAAACAGAAGAATTATTGGATAGTGATATTTTCAAAAAAGAATCATCTTTTAATGATGATAAAGATTTTGATGCAGGTATTAGCATTCCTACTAAAAAAGAAGATATTAGTAATTTTGAATCTAAATCTTATGAAAGTAAAAAGCCTAAATCTAAATGAAAAATATTTTCTAAAAAACAAAGTGCACCTACAAGTAAATTTGTAAGTTTTGATGATAAAGATTTCTAATTAAAAAAACTTTTTTATAAAAGGATAAGTATGTTCGCAAGTATTGCATTATATGGATTGTCGAATTCAAAAAAAATGTCAAAAGAAATCTCTCAAAAATTGAAAATAAAAGAGGGTGAAATTGATACTTTTAAATTTGCAGACGGCGAAATCTTAGTTAAACCAAGAGAAACTGTTAGAGGTAAAGACGTATTTATAATACAATCAACTTCTCATCCCGTAAATGACAACTTGATGGAATTACTTATAGCCATAGATTCGATGAAAAGAGCATCAGCAAATTCAATAACAGTTATTATTCCATATTTTGGATATGCAAGACAAGATAGAAAGTCAAAAGGTAGAGAACCAATTACAGCTAAACTTGTTGCAAATTTAATTGAAAATGCTGGGGCTAATAAAATTATTTTAATGGATATTCACTCAGAACAAATTCAAGGATTCTTTGATATTCCAGTTGATACTTTGAAGGCATCTGGAATAGTTTTAGGAAATGTTCTAAAAGATAATCCTAAAAAGAATTTATGTATTGTTTCTCCTGACTATGGTGGTGTAAAAAGAGCTAGAACAATTGCATCAAGATTAAATGTATCTTTGGCTATTATTGATAAAAGAAGACCAGAGCCAAATAAAGTAGAAGTTTTTGATTTATTAGGAAATGTTCAAGACAAAGATTGTATTTTAGTCGATGACATGATTGATACTGGAAATACTGTTATTCAAGCAGTAGATCTTTTATTAAGTAAGAAAGCTAAATCTGTAAGTGTTATGTGTACACATGGTGTTTTCTCTGACAATGCTATAAATAGATTTGAAGAATTATTACATTCAAAAAAACTTAAAAAAATGTATATTACAGATACAATTCAAGAAAATTTAAAAATTAAAAACCCTAAAATTGAAGTAGTTCATTTAAGTGGTTTTTATGCTGAAGTTATTAATTCTCAAATTAAGGGCGGATCTATTTCAAAGTTATACAACAAATATTGAAATAAATATATAGAATAATGGAACTTATTAAAGAAGTAATATTAGTTGAAGGAAAAAATGATAGTAAAAAAATTAAGAAAATTTTTCCTAACGTTGAAACATTCGAAACAAATGGTTATGATATTACTAAATCAAAAATTAATTTAATAAAAAAAATTAATGAATCAAGAGGTATAATTTGTTTTCTAGACCCAGATAGAGTTGGAAAAAAAATTAGAGATATTTTGATAAAAGAAATTCCTAATTTAAAACATGCTTTTATTACTATCGATGATATTGATTCAAAAAGTAGAAAAAAAGGTATCGCAGAAGCAAAAGATGATTCTATAAAAAAAGCATTAAATAATTTTTTTTCTCCAATGAATGAAAAGCCAAAAATAAGTTGAAATGAGTATTTGTCATTAAATTTAAATTCAAAAGAAAAAAGATTAGAAATTTGTAATAAATTAAATATACCTTATTACAATCACAAGCAATTATTTAATATACTTATGATGCTTAATATAAGTTGCGAAGATTTGAAAAATAAGGATTAAGATGAATAATTTTTATATTATAGCTACACCAATTGGAAACATCAATGAAATTAATAGTAGAGCAAAAGAAGTAATTACTTCTTCTAGAATATTTTTATGTGAAGATACAAGAGTAACTAAAAAACTTTTAAATAATTTAAGTATTCCAATAAAGGATAAAAAATTTATAATTTGTAATGAATTTTCTGAATCTAGTGAAATTGACAATATCTTAAAACATCTCAAAAATGAAGATTGTGTATTAGTGAGCGATGCTGGATACCCAATGATTAGTGATCCTGGATACATAATAAAAAAACATTTAAATAAGAATAATATTACACCAATAATAATAAATGGATCATGTTCAATTATACATGCTCTTTTGTTATCAGATTATCCATGTAATAATTTTTATTTCAATGGTTTTTTAAGTAAGAAGAAACAAAAAAAAATTGATGAGCTATTTAAATTAAAAAAAATAAATTCAACAATAGTTTTGTTTGAATCCGTTCATAACTTGTTAGAAACATTAGATGATATTAAACATGTTTTTGGAGACATTCAAATAAATGTTTGCAAAGAACTTACTAAAAAAAATGAAACAAAATATTCTGGTAAAATATCAGAAATTATTTCACAAATAGATTTAAGAGGTGAATTTGTAATAGTTTTTCAAAATCTATGTGAAGATAATGAAGATATGAATTCTTTACTATTTGAAATAGATAAATTAGAGAAAAAGGGAACTAAAACAAAAGAAGCTTGCAAAATGGTTGCATATAAATATGGAGTTAAAGTAAATTCCTTATATGATTTATATATGGAAAAAAAAGGTTAAATAATGAAAACTCTTATATCTTTTTCTGAAAGACCTAATAATATTGATGAGATAATTGGTCAAGATCATATCATTGGTGAAAACAAAATTATTACTAATATGATAAATAATAATTTTGTTTTTTCAATTATTTTCCATGGACAACCAGGAGTTGGAAAAACTTCCCTCGCTATTTCAATATGTAAAACTATGAAGTTACCATATAGAATTTTTAATGCAGCATTTGATAAAAAAAATGTTCTTGAAGAAATAATAGAGTTATCTAAAATTACTTCTGATAATTATGTAGTAATTATAGATGAAATTCATAGGATGAATAGAGATAAACAAGATATTTTACTAAGCTTTCTTGAAAAAGGAAACTTAATCTTATTTGGTACAACAACTGAAAACCCTTATTTTGCAATTAACCCCGCAATAAGAAGTAGATGTAAATTAATTGAGCTTAATTCTTTAAAAGAAAATGACATAAAAAAAGGTTTAGAAAATATAGCTAAAAAAAATTCAATAAACATTACAAATGAAGCTTTGGAATTAATTGTTAAAAAAAATTTGGGTGACTATAGAAGTGCAATAAATTTACTAGAAATTTTATTTAAAAGTCAAAAAGATGGCAAAATAGATGTAGATTTAGTATTATCTATACCATTTGGAAATTATTCAAGGTATTATAAAGAAGGTAATGAAATACATGATTTAAAATCAGCACTACAAAAATCAATTAGAGGAAGTGATCCAGATGCTTCAATCTATTGGCTTGCTAGACTTTTGGAATCTTCAGATATTGAAACAATTGGAAGAAGAATATTAATTTGTGCTTATGAAGATATTGGGTTAGCAAATCCTAGTTTATTATCAAGAGTCTATAGCGCAATTTCTAGTTCAAAGGAAGTAGGAATGCCTGAAGCAAAATATATTCTTTCATACATTGTTTTGGAAATGGCATTATCTCCAAAATCAAATTCAGCATCGAATGCTATTGCTCAAGCAATAGATGATATAAATGAAGGAAAAATATATGACATTCCTGAACATATTAGAAAAAACAATAATGGAAAATATTTATACCCTCATAACTATCCCAATGGATGAGTGAAACAAAACTATTTACCAAAAGAAATTATTAACAAAAAATATTATTTCGTACCAAAACATAGCTCAATTGAAAACAAAATATTAAAATATTGAGATAAAATAAAAGAAGAGTCATAATATGAAAAAATTTTATATAAGTACACCAATATATTATTCATCTGGTAGACCTCATATTGGTCATGCTTACACGACAATTTTAGCCGATGTCATTTCAAGATATAAAAAAATTCTTGGTTATGATACTTTTTTTATAACTGGCATGGATGAACATGGACAAAAAATAGAAGCAACCGCTAAAAAGGAAAATATTACATGTCAAGAATTAGTTGATAAAAATTCTTTAATATTTGAAAAACTTTGAAGAGATTTAAAAATAGAACCAAGTTTCTTTATAAGAACAACAAATGAAAAACATAAAAAATTTGTTCAAGAAAAATTTTCTCTTCTTTATTCAAAAAAATATATTTATTTGGACAATTGAGAATCATTATATTGCATACAATGTGAAGAAGATATCATAGATAAAAAAATTATTATAAAAGACAATAAAAAATATTGTGAACATGGACATGAAATAACACCCAGATCTGAAGAATCATTTTTTTTAAAAACAAAAGAATTTAAAGAATGAATTATAGATATCTTGGATAGTAAAAAAATATATATTTATCCTATTTCTAGAATTGCAGAGCTAAAGAACAATTTTTTAAATGATGAATTTAGAAATCTTTCTATTTCTAGAAATAATTTAAATTGGGGTATAGAAATAAAAGAAAATTCTAATCATAAAATATATGTTTGACTTGATGCACTGCTTAATTATATTTCTGGTTTATCAATATGTAATGATAGTTTTGTAGATAAATATTGAAATAATGATGAAACAGAAATAGTGCATTTACTTTCAAAAGAAATTACAAGATTCCATTGCATATATTGACCAATAATTTTAAAAATGCTTGGTTACAGACTACCATCAAAGATAATTTCACATGGATGAATTATCACAAACCAAGGAAAAATGTCTAAATCTATAGGTAACGTAATTGACCCATTTGAATTAATCAATAAATTTGGCTCTGATTCTATTAGATACTATTTAATGAAAGAGATATCAATGACAAATGATAGCACATTTTCAGAAGATTTATTAGTTATGACTCATAATGCAGATCTATGTAATAATTTTGGAAACATTGTAAATAGAACTATTGGAATGCTAAATAAATATAATAATGGAATAATTCCTAAATATTCGAAAAATAATAATGAAGATTTAATATTTTTTGAAGATACTATTAATGATTTTTTAAATATGATAGAAGACAAAATAAATACCATGGATGTTAATTTAATTGTTAAAGAATTGAATATTTTTGAAAGCAATATTAATTCTTTTATTGAAAATAGCAAGCCTTGAAATTTATTTAAAGAAAATAAAATTGATGATTTAATGTACTTCTTATCTCTATTAGCTAATAGCTCAAAAATACTAATATTTTTTATGAGTCCTATTCTTGTGACAAAATCAAAAGAAGCATGAAAACAATTTTCATTCCCAAAAAATTTATTTTCTTTTAATGAAATGAATGAATTTAATAATATAGATAATATAAAAGTTAATGATGCAAAAATTTTATTTGAAAGAATAGAAAAAAATGAAAACTAAAATATTAATGATGTATAAAGATTCAAAAACACTTTCTTCTCTAAAGGCAGAACTTTATGAGGAAGGTTATGAAGTAACATATAATTCTGATATTGAAAAAACTATTCCATTAATTAAAGTCAATTACTATGACATTATAGTTTTATCTTTGGACAAAGATTATGATTTAGCACTGAATATGATTAGAGACATTAAAACAGAACATTTATTTACTAATATTATTGCTTATGGACACAAACTTAATTTGGAAAGTATATTAAAAGCATATAGAAGAGGGATCAACGATTATATTAGCGCTCCTCTAGAGCCAAAAATTTTAAAAGCAAAAATTGATTCATTAATTGGAATGTATGAAATCTTAAATTCAAAATATTTTTCCAATATAGAAAAATATGGAGATTTTGTTGTTGATAAAGATTCGAACATTATTTATTTAAATAATGAAATTATAAATACTACAAAAATTGAATATAGAATTATAAGGAAATTAATGAAAGCAAATGAAAAATGTGTTTCAAAACAATTTCTTATCAAATCTATATGAGGATATGATGATTTGAATTCTAATAGTCTAGAAGTATTCATGTCTTCTATTAAAAAAAAACTTAATCAAAAATACTTGTATTCTGTAAGGAATAAAGGATATTATTTGTCAAAAAAAGAACAATAATTTACATTAAATTTTCTTAATGTAAATTATTTTAATTTTAATATATTTATTTTCATTACTTTTATAATGTATGTATGGAAATGAAAAAAATTAAAATAATAATTTCATCACTATTAGTTGCATCTATCACTGGTGCAATAATATATTTATCGGTACCTGACAATTTTCCGACTATTAATGCAGCTGGTTCTTCTGCAGTTTCTCCTCTAATGACATTGCTAGCAACCAAGTATGATGATGCTGATGTCGTAGTTCAGGCTGGTGGTTCTGGTTTAGGTATTCAAGTTGCAGTTAATGGAAAAAAAGATATTGGCATGGCTTCTAAGAATCCAGGTATTAAATTTGATGACGAAAATGATAAAGATGCTTTAGATTGAGAAAATAAAGAAATAAAAACTATTACTATTGCATGAGATGGTTTGGGGGTTGTTTATAAACCTCCTTCTGATGATCCTGAATTTCAATTAAACATAGATAAAGCTACACTTGCTAAAATATATTTGGCATTCGCAGGTTTTGATAATGTGCCATTTTCAGAAATTGGTTCTACTAGTAAAATAAATATTATTCCTTATGCAAGAGATGGTGGTGGAAAACAATCGGGTACCGCTGATGCATTTTTGAAAGATTCAGGATTTAAAAAAGAATGACAAGAAGGAATGGACGAATCAACTATAGACAAAATAGAAAAAGCACTTGGAGAAGGTCAATATGGAAATAATACATTTAAGACTGCTGAATCAAATTCTCAAGCTTGAAGCTTTTTCAAAGCAGAAAATAAAAATGGTTCAATGATATATTTATCTGCTGGTTTCATAATTAACAATATAACAGAAATTGAAAATGCAGGTTTTAAAATTGCCACTTATGGTGATGAAAAGATTTCAATTAATGAAAATAAAATTACAAATGGTTACAATTGATATAGACCTCTTAATATTATGTTTTCACTTTTAACTTCAAAACAATATATTAAAGATTTTGCAGAATGAATAATTTCATATCCATTTTCAGATTCAAATACAGATCCAACTCCAGGAGAGATTATTAATGATGCTGGTTATATTGAATTGACAACTTCTCAAAAATTAACAATGACTGATGAAAATGGAGAGTTTTGGGTTCCTGACCATGTTCTTAAATATAGCGGGGCAAAATAATGAATAAATTAACACAAGTTAAAAATAGAAAAGATTCTATATTTAAAAATTCTTCAATAATATTTTCTTTATTCTTAATAATATTATTTATGTGTTTGATAATTTTCATTTCAATTAAAGCTGTAGAAGGATTTCAATTATTTGGAATTGAAAACATTCTATTTACTATTAATTTTGGTCAAGCTGTTGGAGATGTTCCTGCTAAATTCTCTTTTTGATTACCATTTACTGTTTCTATACTTACTTCATTAATTGCTCTAATAGTTGCAGTTCCGCTAGGAACTAAAACTGCAATATTTATAACTTTTAGGGTAAATAAAAAATATAGAAAAACTTTTAGGATTGCATTTGAAGTTTTATCTGGTGTTCCATCTGTTATTTTTGGTTTATTTGCAATTAATTCATTAGGTGTTTTATTTAAAACTGTTTTTGGAATAAATACATTTTCAGTATTCACTGCATCAATAATGCTTTCTTTTATGATACTACCAACAATTATTGCAATGACAATTAATACACTTGAAAGCATAGACAGAAACTTATTAACTAATCCAATAGCAATGGGAAGCACTAAAACAGCTGCAATATACAAAGTTTACAAAAAAGAAGCTAATAAAGGTATATTGATTGCAGTAATAGTTGCACTAGGAAGATCTATTAGTGAATCAATGGCAGTATCAATGATTTTACAATCTGGTCCAAGTGATGCTATGTTTGATAATGGTTTCTTTGAACTATTTAATTCTGCAAGTCAAACTATTGGAGCATTTATTTCTCAAAATATGTTTGCTGATGCAAACCCTGAACAAACAAGACCACTTTTATATGCATTTGGTTTATTAATGCTTATATTTGCAATGATATTAAATATAATTGTAATTACCTTTTCAAGAAAAAAGAAACAAAATAGCGGAAAAATGAAAGTATTTGAAAACAGACTTCATAGTATAATTATGTTTATTCCAAATCAGATTGTTTATTTGTTTGATTCAATTTTCTTTAGATCAAAATTTTCTAGAAAAGATATTAATGAATGTATTGATTATACAAAAGACAGAATTAATAATCATAAAATAAGGGATTTTTACTCATACTATAAAATAGTTTTAGAATGATTTGCTGTAATAATTTGTTTTTCTTTTCTTTTCTGAATTTTTGGTGATATCTTTGTTAAAGGTTTCAGCGCTACAAATTCACCAAGTTCATCGATGTTCTTATATGGGCAAAATCAAGTTGGACAATCATTTCTAAACACATTAATAATAATAGTTGTAACACTATTTATTTCATTTCCTATATGCTTATTTATAGCTATTTTCTTAAATGAATATTCAAGAGACGGAAAATTCAAAAAAATAATTTTATTTTTTATAGATAGTTTAGGCTCAACTCCATCAATCCTATTTGGTATGTTTGGATTATTATTCTTTATTGAAACACTAGGATTAACTAATACTGGTTCAACAGGTAACTCGATTATCGCAGGTTGTTTAACAATGGTTATTGTTATAATTCCAAGCTTTACTAGAATTCTTAACCATTCACTTGCAAACGTTTCTAAAAATATAAGAATAAATGCTTATGCCTTAGGAAGTACTAAATTTGAAACTATTAGGAAATTGATTTTACCAATTGCATTTAATGGAATTATTACTTCAATTGTTTTAACAATAGGAAGGGTATTATCTGAAACTGCTCCATTATATTTAACAGCTGGTTTATCATCATCAAAAAAAATATCTTTAAGCAGACCTGGTACTTCACTAACTACACAAATATATAGTCAGATTTTTTCAAATACACCAGATTCTAAAAACATCCAATATGAAGCAGCATTTGTAACTATAATTTTAGTACTTGCATTAATTATTATAGGTTATGTGATAATACCAAATTGGAAGAACATTGTGAATGAACTAAAGGAATATTATTACAAAATATTGGTTTATGTCAAAAGGAATAAAAATGTTTAAAATTATTAATGAAAAATTTTCAAAGAAAAAAGCAAAAATTGTAGAAGTTAAAAAAGATTTTAACTTTGATAATTCATTTGAAGTTTCAAACTTTAATTTATGATATAAAAATGGTTCTAAACAAGCATTATTTGACATAAATATAAATTTAAAAAAGAATAAGATAACAGCATTAATTGGACCATCTGGTTGCGGAAAATCTACTTTTTTAAGATCATTAAATAGAATGAATGATTTAATAGAAGGTGTTAAACAAGAAGGTGATATATTTTTTGAATCAAGAAATATTCAAGTTAAAAATTCTGAAATTACTAGAATTAGAACAGAAATAGGTATGGTTTTTCAAAAACCAACTCCATTTCCTATTTCGATTTTTGAAAATGTTGCTTATGGACCTAGATCACATGGAATAAGAGACAAAAAAGTAATAACTCAATTAGTGGAAAAAGCACTTAAAGATGTTGCCCTATGAGATGAAGTTAAAAATATTTTAGATGATTCAGGTGAAAGTTTATCTGGTGGTCAACAACAAAGGTTATGTATTGCTAGGGCAATTGCACTAGAACCAAAGGTGTTATTAATGGATGAGCCAACATCTGCATTAGATCCAATTGCAACATCTAAAGTTGAAGAACTTATATTAAAGTTAAAAAAGAAATATACAATTATAATTGTTACACATTCAATGGCCCAAGCCCAAAGAATAAGTAATGAAACAGCATTTTTCTATGAAGGTAAAATTATAGAAAAAGGTAAAACTAAAAAAATATTTATGAATCCAGTTGAAAAAAAGACCAAAGATTATATTAACGGAAAGATAGGGTAAAATATGCCATCAAATTACAACACACTTCTTTCTTCTGAAAAGGAATTATCTGATTTATTTTTTGATAATTTAGAGCATCTACTAAAAATGCATAAATTTTTATGAGCCAGTATTACAGAAAAGAAAAATTATGAAAAAGTTAAAGAAAAAATAGCTTTTTATACTGAAGAATCTATTAAAAAAAGTAAAGATATTTTGGATGATTGTGTTTGAATAATATCAAAAGATCAACCAAGAGCTAATCATTTAAGATTCATTATAAGTATGATTCATTCTGTAAAAGATTTGGAAGCTTTATCTAAATATCCAAATAAAATATTGGCAATATATTCAGATGAAATAAAAATAACAAAATCATTAGAAAAATTAGTAAAAAATTATTTGGAAATTTTTCAAGAAGTTATAAAAATGCTTAAGCAAAAACAAGCAGAAGCAAACTATAAAAAAAGTTTAGAATTAAAAGATAATTTTTTAAAAATTTATGATGACTTTATTCAAAAAGATTTAAATCTAAAGGCAGATAAAATTAATAGCAAAAACTATTTGGATACATATAAAATAGTTAAGTCACTAGATAAGACTATAGACCATTTATTTAACTTATTTGATAACTTTAAATTCATTAAAAGCGGACCTAAAAAAACTATTAAAATTAATTTATAAAAATAAATTATAATTTATTTGATTGAGGTTTTTTGTGAATTTATACTTTTTATATTCAATTATATTGATAGTACTTAGTCTATTTTTTCTTTTAGTTTCATTTTCAATTTTTATATGAAGAAGAAATCTAAGAGTTAAAGAATTAAAATTTAAAAAAGCTTCTAATTTTTTAGAAACAGTAGATTTTAAAACTAAAATTGAATCAACAAATAATGTCTCGGAATTAGATGGATATTTTAATCCCATAATTAACATGTCTTTTGATTTTCAAACAGAATACAATAACAAAATTAATATATTGAAAAATAATTTAGTCTATTTAACTGAATTAAATACAAATTTTAATTTATTTGAATCTCAAAAAATTTCTAAAAAAATTAATGAAGATATAAATGAAATCTTTGCTGCGTTAAGAGAACATGATGAAAAAATAAAACTGAGTAAAACACTTTATGAAAATATTTCGAATGTTTTAATTCAGTATACAGAAATTTTAAAAGATACTATGCATTTCTTTGAAACTAATCTGATGAGAAAATACGACACTGAATTTGTAGATATTAAATTTAAACAGCTTCACAATGAAATTGAAGATTTAAATGACTTAAAGAGAGATTTTGATATAAATACTTTTTTTGACATAACTAATAATATTAATGATATATTTTCAAGCATAATTAGTTTATTTAAAATTTCATATAAGGTTGATAAAATAATTTCATTTATAGAATCCAATATTAATGAGATTGAGAAACTTATAATTAGTGGTATTAAGACAATTAGACAAAGAGACAATATAGTTGTTGAGAAGAATCTTTCTGCTTTAAAAAGTAAATATAAAAATATTAAAACAGAATTAAAATTTTCGTCTTTTGATAATGTTGCTAGTGATATCAAAGATTGTTTTGAAGCTATACATAATATTGATTCTAAATTGAAGTATACAATTAAAACAAATTCATTCTCTTCAGAACACACTAATCAAATATTGGATTGACTTTCAAAAATTAAAAAAGAAGAAGAGAATATATATTCAGTTTTAAGTCTAATTCATAAAAATTTTAATGATGATGATGATATATTTTCAAAAATAAAATATATTCATAATCTTACAAATAAATTATTAGATAGATACAAAAAAATTAAATATAACAAAAACCCAAATGATTATACAGCTGAACGTTATATTTCATTTTTGAATGACACTATAAATTTAATTTACACCTGAATAATATCAATTAACTATGTTATAAAATCTTTGGAAGATAAATATTCAAACTTTTCATATTTTGTTAAAGAAATTTCAAATTATAAATTTTCTATTTCAAAAATAATTGGGGCAATAGATGAATATGATATTTTAGCAGATTCAATTTCAAATGAGGTTGATTATATCTATGAATTTATTGAACAACTTGAAAATGAACTAAATAAAAATTATAAAAAGTCATTTAATGAAAAATTTTATGAAATGCTAATAGATAAAAAGGTAGAACTTATAAAAGCAAAATCTTATGTAGAAAAAGAAATTAAATTAAGATTTTATGCAGAAAAACTATTAATTTATTCAAATAAATTTTTAATAAAAAATAGTTCTTTTATAAATAAGATAGATACTGCTGAGAAATTTTATTTAGACAAAAACTATAAGAAAACAATTTTATTTTTAATTAAAGAAATAAAAAAAGTAAATTAATTTTTCTATGACCATATTAAATATATGGAGATATTATGGAATATATTTTAGGTCAAGTTAAAGAAAAGTTAGAAGATTCAATTATTTTACAAAGCAATAATATTGGATACAGAATATATTTAAATAACTTTGAAAATTATGAAATTAATAAAGAGTATAAATTTTTTATTTTCATTAAGCAAACTTTTTTGAATTCAACAATATATAGCAAATTTTTTGGATTTGAAACTTATCAACAAAAAAATTTATTTGAAAAAATAATTTCAATAAATGGAATAGGCCCAAAAAACGCTTTAAATATTTTGAAAATAGATTATAAAGATTTAATTAACAATACTAAAAAAAATAATATTAATTTTTTTATAATAGAAAATAAAATATCAAAAAGAGTTGCAGAATTATTTTTAGCAAATATTAAAATGGAAAAAATTTTAACAAATAATGATTCATTAAATAATAAAGAGCTATCTTTAAGAAAAGATTTAAATGATTATTTAAAATATTTGGGTTTTGATAAATCTGAAATTAAAAAAGTAACCATTGATTTAGATTTCAAAGATTCAATAGAAAATTTAATAAAAAAATCTATTGAAAAAAGAAATTTATTAAAAGAAAAAAATCATGAGTAATTTTGAAAATTTTATTGGTAAAGAAGAAATAAAAGAAAATATTAAAATTTTTATTAAAGCATCAAAAGTTAATAAAAAAACTTTGGATCATATTTTAATAACTGGCCAACCAGGTATGGGAAAAACCACTTTAGCAAAATGCATAGCAAATGAATTGAATTCTAAAATAAAGATAATTCAAGGACCGGAAATAAAAACAAGAATAGATATTTTGAATACAATATATTTTTTAAAAGAAGGAGACATATTGTTTATTGATGAAATTCATTCTATAAATAAAAGTTGTTTTGAAATATTATATAATTTGATGGATAATTTTAAGATAAATATAAACATTGGTAAAGATGGAAATCAAAAAATATCTTGCCTGAATGTTCCTAAATTTACTTTAATTGGTGCAACTACATTATTGGGAGATTTACCAGATCCATTTGAAGATAGATTTGGAATAAATATAAATTTAAGTAATTATACAAATGATGAAATAATACAAATATTGAATTATCAAAATAAAGATGGAACACTTAATGATTATGAAATAATTAAAATATCTGAGAATTCAAAATGCACACCAAGGATTGCAAAAAAAATTTATAAAAGAGTAGTTGACTTTAAACAAGGTACAAATCTTGATATAAATAAAATTTTATTAAAATTGGGAATTCATGAAAATGGTATAAATGATTTAGATATAAAATATTTAAATCTTTTGAATAACAATAAATCCCTATCACTAAAAACAATATCTCAGATGTTAAATACTAATGAAAAAACAATCTTAAACAAAATAGAACCATATTTGTTTAAGATAGGTTTTATTGAAAAAAATAATAAAGGCAGAAAATTAACAAAGACAGGTTATGATTTTTTAAAAAATAAATTTTTATTAATATAATAAATTTATGAAAAATAAAATTAGGTTAGATTTGTTTTTATTCGAAAACGGAATCGTAAATAGTCGTAATAAAGCAAAAGAATTAATATCAAATAATTTAATCTCTGTTAATGATAAGGTGATTAATAAACCAGGTTTTTTTGTTGATGAAAATGATAAGGTAGAAGTTAAAGAAACTATATTATATGTTTCACGTGCTGCATTAAAATTAGAGCATGCAATAAATTATTGAAAAATAGATTTAAAAAATAAAAATGTATTAGACATCGGATCTTCGACTGGCGGTTTTATTGAAGTTTGCTTAAATAATGAAGCTAATTTTATTTATGGAGTTGAAGTAGGTTGTGATCAATTAGATAAAAAACTTGAAAATAATCAAAGATTAAAATATTATGAAAATTTAAATTTTAAGAATGCTAGCAAAGAATTATTTGATAAAAAAATAAATTACATAACTTGCGATGTTTCATTTATTTCATGCAAAAAAATTATTGATAAAATTATTGATTTATTTAATTATAATTTTTTAGCAATAATTTTAATAAAGCCACAATTTGAGCTAGAAAATAGTGAAATAAAAAAATATAAAGGATTTGTAAATGATTATAAAATGCATGAAAAAATTCTTGAGTCATTTAAAAAATTTTGTAATGATAAAAACATTAAAATTATCGACATAATTGAGTCACCAATTAAAGGATCAAAATCAGGTAACAAAGAGTTTTTATCATACTTGGAGTTTAATTATGAATAATAATATATTCTACATAGATATGGATTCTTTTTATGCATCTGTTGAGGAATTAGAAAATGAAATAAAAAAACCATTAATTATTTCTAGAAATTCTGAAAAATCAATAATTTTATCTGCAAATTATTTAGCAAGAGAAAGGGGTATAAATTCAGGTATGCCCTTATTTTTAGCAAAAGAAAAATATCCAAATGTTATAGTTTGTAATCCTAACTTGGAGAAGTATAATTTATATTCATTAAAAATTGAAAATATTCTAAAATCTTTTTCACCTAATATAACTAAACAGTCTATTGATGAATGATTTATTGATTTTTCAAAAAGTAATCTTATTTATAATGATGAGTATGAACTTGCTTCAAGAATTCAAAATAAAATAAAGAAAGATATTGGATTGTCTTCATCTATTGGAGTTTCTTATAATGTTTTTTTTGCTAAAATGGCATCATCTATTAATAAACCATTTGGAATAAAAATAATTTCACAAGAAAATTTCAAATCTATTATATGAGATGAAAAAATTAATAAAATGCATATGATTGGAAAAAAAACTTCTATAGAAATGGAAAAAATGGGAATTAATAAAATCTATGATTTAGCTAATTTTAAAAATGTAAATTTACTAAAAGAGAAGTTTGGAATAATGGGAATAAAAATGTATCAATATTCAAATGGCATTTTTAATGATTTCATTTCAAATAAAACAACTTCAATAAGTATTTCTAAAACATTTGATCATTTATTAAATGAAGAAAAAGAAATATGGTCAAATTTTAAAATAATTTTTGATGAATTATGAGATAAGGTTAATAATCAAAATATATTTTTTAAAAAAATAATAATTACATTTTATGATAAAAATAAATCTGAAAGTAAATCATTTTCATTTGAAAATTATAATTTGCCATATAAAAAATATTTTATTCAATCAACTGCTCTTTTTGATAAAATATCAATTAAAAAAAATATTAACAAAATAAGTATTAATTTTGCTAGCTTAATCAACTCATATGAAATTCCTGACCAACTAGATTTATTTTCTGAAGAATCAGATAAAGATATAGTAAATCAAGTTAATTCTAAATTAAAAAACAAACTAGTTATTTATGCAAATAAAAAATTAATTTAATTTTATCTTTTATATAATAATTGTATAATAGATTATGTATATGGCGGTTATGGCGAAGTTGGTTAACGCACCTGACTGTGACTCAGGCACTCGCGGGTTCGAGTCCCGTTAATCGCCCCATATAAATAAAAAACCCATTAAATGGGTTTTTTATTACAATATCATTTTTGAGGCACTATATGAAAATAGGTAAAAAAATAATGATTCATGGCTATAAAAAAAATGGATGATTATATAGAACTTGAGAATTCCCGAAGATTATTGAAAAAAATGACGAATATTTATGTGTATGTTTAAAAAATGCTAACATTATAACTTCTGAAAAATTTTCTAAAAGAAACTTTCACTCAAAGAATCTAAAAGATTCATATTGATTTTTTATAAAAGATGAGTGATTCAATGTTGTAGCGACAGTTGTTGACGACAATATTTCTTACTATATTAATTTATCATCACCTTTTATAATTGAAGAAGAAGCTATTAAATACATTGATTTTGATATTGATGTGAAAATAGATAAAAATGGAAATTTTAAAGTTTTAGATAAAAAAGAATTTGACCAGCATAAAAAAGAATTTAACTATAATAATAAACTTTCTAAAATAATTGAACTAGAATGTGCGAAGATAATTAACAAAAAATTCATAGATTATTTAACTAAAAAAATCAATAAAGATTTATTAGATGAATTTGACAGAAGGTTAAGAAATGAATAGCATAGAAAAATTTTATTCTAAAATTTTAAAAGACATTGAAAAAATTGTTAAATCTAATGATATAGATAAAGCTATTAAAATTATTGAAGATGAATTAGAAGCACCATATATACCAATTGAATTTTATGAAAAATTTGAAGAAAAACTTTTAGACTTAAAATTTACAAAAAATTACCTTAATGATAAGAAAAATTTGGACAAAATATCTAAAGAAGATTTTTTGAAAAAAGATAATGACAAAATAAATGAAATGGATATTATTTATTTCTTCAAAAAATTTGGAGACGAACTTTCAAAAGAAAACATTGATATTTTGTTAAAAAAAATGGAACTAGCAAAATTATCTAATTTAAAAAAGATAGTTATATTAGAAAATTTAAAAAATAAAGACTTAGATATAAAATTCACTTTTTTTAACAATAATACTAAGAAAAGTTATGAAATGGATTTTAAGAAAATTAGATTTATAGAATCAATTGAATTCTTTAATGATGTTAATAATAAACTGGAAAATATTGTTGATCAAGATCCAACGATAATAGAATTATGCTACACTATAATTTATTCATTTTATGAATATTTTTTTCCTGAATTTAATTTTTCATATAGTGGTGAAGAATTTTTGATATCTCTAATTAATTGTATTGAAAATATGTTAAAAGGTACAGATTTAATTTCAAGTAAATCAACAAAAGATTTACAAAAAGTTATTAAAAGCATAAATTAATTATTTTTAAAAAATGTAAAATTAAATATTCTTATTTATTGGTTTTATATAAAAAATATGATATATTAAATTAATATTTAATTTTTTGTCTTTTTTTAAAAACTAGATAAATTATTATTTGGAAAGTAAAAAAAATATGAAAAAATTTTTCTCACATTTAGATAGTAGCAGTATGCTATCAATGAAATCATTATATTCTCTTATTAACAATCATTTTTTTAAATCAATAATAAACCCATTTTTTTCTTTTCTTTTTCCTATTATATTTGTAGCTATCTTGGGACTATTATTAGGATACTCTTCGCTTCTTGGTGGTTTAATTGCAATGCCATCAATGACGATATCATTACTTGTATTGCCTCTTACAATATTTGAATTTAAAAATTCGGTTCTATTAAAAAGAATTGCTGTAACAAACATTAAGCCATGAATGTTTTTATTTGCAATGATATCTTATTATTTTTTAATAATAATAATATCTACAATTACAACAATTTTACTAAGTATGGCATTATTTTCACAATATTGATCAGTTGGAGAAGAAATAAGCTCTATTACAAAACCTGACGGTAGTATTGCAAAAGTATTGGCACCATCATTATCTGAATATTTTGCAAATGCTGAATGAGGTGGCATAATTTGAGGAGTAATTTTAAATTCATTAGTTGGTAGTTCAATAGGATTTTTAGCAGTATCATTTTCAAAATCATCATTAATATTACAAGGTATATTAATTCCGGTATTAATTTTATCTCAATTTTTATCAGCAATGGTTCTGCCAGTAGCGATGATTAAGGAAATTGATGCAATATGATATGTAACATATATCTCGCCTTTCAGGTATTCTAGTGGATTAATTAATGAATCATTTAATGGGCTGATTTCTTTTGACCCATCTAAAAATATTGACAATGTCACAATTATTCAAAGTTATTTAAAACCAAGTTTAATTTTTGATGTAAATTCTTCATTTAAAGTTTTAAATTCTAAAGGTGAAGAAATCGAAATATTTGGTATGGCTGATAAAATAATAAATTTAATAATGCCTTTTGTAATATCAATAGTATTTATGGGTACATCTTTAAAAACATTTAAATGAAGTACAAGGTAATTTATGAAAAAAGAAATGATAAAAAACGATAAAAAAAATAGTGAAAATTGACTTGAACATTTTTTAGCTAATTATAATAAAAGTGAAAAAAGAGATTTTGAACACATAATAACCCCCCTAACTGAAGGACCAAAAACTTTAATTAGAGTTAGTTCATTAGTTCAAGTCTTCGGTAAGGGACCTAATGCTAAAAAAGCTCTTGATGATATTTCTATAGAAATTAGAGATGGCGAAAATTTAGCTATAGTAGGACCTAACGGTTCTGGAAAAACAACAACAGTTGAATGTATTGCTGGTTTAAATAAACCAACTAGTGGTAAAATCGAATATTTATTTGATTGAAATAAATCACCAATGGAAAATATTGGTATTCAATTTCAAAAATCATCTTATCCAAATGGGCTTTCTGTAAAAAAGATTATAAGCTTTTATGTTTCAGTCTTTGATTGTAAACTAACAAAAAAAGAACTAGAATCTTTAATTAAGATATTTGGAATTGATGAATTTTATAATAAAAATGCTCAAGGTTTATCTGGTGGGCAGATGCAAAGAATCAATGCATTACTTGCTATTATGCATAAACCAAAAGTAGTATTTATGGATGAAATTTCTGCTGGGTTAGATATTAACATTAAATTTAGAATTAAAAAATTTATGAAAGAATTTGCTAAAGAGAATGGCATGACAATCGTAACGGTTTCTCATGAAATTGATGAGGTAGAATACATTGCAGATAGAATTATTGTTTTAATAGGTGGTAAAGTTGCTGCATCTATTTATAAAGATGAAGCAATAAAAAAATATGGAAGTATTGAAAACTTTTTTAATAAATACATATAATTTTTAAGTTAAATTAAATATAATAAATATTGGGAAGTTACAAAAAAATGAAAAACAAAAAAAGTATAATTGTCATATCATTAAGTGGAATAATTTATTTAGCATCAGCAATAGCTTTTGCAGTTGTTTCTATTGGTAATAGCATTAGTGTTATGTCATCAGAAGAAAGTTCTTTAAATGAAGAATTTGGTTTAAGAAGTAAAAATGGTTTTTTTGATTCATTACATAATTACAATGTTTATAAATCTTTTACATTTACTGAAGTAGAAATAAATAGTTTTCCAAAAGCTACTCAAAATTTAATTAGAAATAAGATTGACTACTTTTCATGAACAAGCCAGCTAAGCCAAGAATACACATCTTATTTAAATAACCAAGTTAAACCATTCTATCCTAATGGATCGGCAAGAGATAAGGAAATTGCAAGAGTTAATAATATTATCTTAATTAATAGTAATGCAATAATATTTCTTATTTCCTCAATCATATGATTTTTAGCAACTATTGGAATAATTGTTGGTGTAACTATGATTATTAAAAATAAAAATAAAAAGTAAGATAATTACTTTTTATTTTTTTTATTACCTAATCTTGATTCTTTACCATTTATTAATTTTTCAATATTAACTCTGTGCATATATGTTACAAGAACAAATATTAAAAATGTAAAAATAATGTTTGAATAAATATAGGGCTCATACATTTGGTAATTAATTTTTGGATCAACAAAATTATCAATAGAGTTACCTATAGGAACTATTGTTAAAGCAGGTCCTAAATCAAGAATATACATAAAATTCAAATTGGGAATTGTTGTAAAAATAAATGCTATAAAAATAGTAGTTACTGATGAAACAGATACATACCTAGTTATTCCAAGCAAAATTCAAAATAAAATGAATGATATAATAAATATTCAAGGTGAAAGAGCCATAAAGTAACCAGAAGTAGTTGCAGCTCCCTTACCTCCTTTTAATTCCTTACAAAATTGAAAATGAAATTTATTTTTAAATAATGCAATTACATAATTTAATGGAAAACAATGACCAACAACAGCAAACAAACCAGCAACATACACAATATAACCATTATTAATGAAAGTATTTTTTTCTTCAAATACATTTTTGGTAGCTGAATATATTAATGTAGCTAATAAAATTGCTATTCAAGATTTGACACAATCCCAAGAATAAGTTAGAAATCCAATCTTCAAACCAAATGCTCTTGTAATATTTGTAGAACCAACATTTCCCGACCCAATAGATCTAATGTTTACACTTTTTCTTTTTGCTATTATCACACCTAGCAAAACACTTCCAAGCAAATAACCTATTATTGAAAAAAAAACAAAAAAGAAAAAAAGAAGAAAGTAATCCATGATGTCCCTTTAAAATACATAATAGAATTATAAACAATTTTAAAAAAAATGTTTTAAAAACATATTTATTTTTTAATTATAATATAAACAATTAATCATATTTAGATTTGGGGTTTCATGAGCTATAAAGATAGTGACATAAAGGTTTTAAAAGGTTTAGAACCTGTTAGAAAAAGACCTGGAATGTATATTGGTTCAACAGACCACAGAGGCCTTCATCATTTAATTTGAGAACTTCTTGATAATTCAGTTGATGAAGCAATGTCTGGATTTGCAGATAAAATTTGAATCACAATGAATAAAGATGGTTCTATTACTGTTGAAGATAATGGAAGAGGGATACCAGTTGGAATAAACTCGACTACAAGAAAATCTACAGTTGATACTGTTTTTACAAGTTTACATGCTGGTGGAAAATTTGACAATTATGCTTATAATTTTGCTGGCGGACTTCATGGTGTCGGATCATCAGTAGTTAACGCATTAAGTAAATGACTAAATGTTGAAGTATATGTAAATGGTAATGTTTATCGATCTGAATATATTTCTGGTGGAAATATAAAATTACCTTTAACAAAAGGTGAAGCTACAAAGAAAAGAGGAACAAAAATAACTTTTCTGCCTGATAGTACTATTTTTCCATCTATTACATTTAATTCTTCAATAATTAAAGAAAGATTGAAAGAGACAAGTTTTCTTTTCAAAGGTCTTGAAATAATTTTTTATGATGCTGAAAAAAATTATAAAGAAGTTTTTCATAGTGAAAATGGAATTATTGAGTTTGTAAAATTCATTAATCAAACTAAAAAAGAAATTTCAGATGTAATTTACTTTAGTTCAAGTTTAAATGAAATCGATGTTGAGGTTGCCTTTCAATATTCAAATGATAATTCTGAAACAATTATTTCTTTTGCAAACTCAGTTAAAACATTTGAAGGTGGCTCTCATGAAATCGGATTTAAATCAGGTTTACTAGAAGTTATTAATGATTACTCAAGAAAAATTAAGATTTTAAAAGATAAAGATAGTAATTTTGAAGGTTCAGATGTTAGGGAAGGTATGACTGCAATCATATCAGTAAAAATACCAGAAAAACTAATTTCTTATGAAGGCCAAACTAAAAATAAATTATTTACTCAGGAAGCTTCAGTTAGTGTTAAAAAAATAGTTATTTCTAAATTATTTGTTTGATTAGAACAAAATAAAAAAGAAGCATTGAAAATTTTAGAAAAAATTAAAACTTCAAGAGATGCAAGAATGGCAGCAAGATTTGCTAGGGAAGAAGTAAGACAAATTAAAAATACTCAAAAAGAAAGAATACTTTCTGGAAAACTTTCTCCTTGTCAATCTAAAACTCCATCTGAAATAGAAATATTTTTAGTTGAAGGTGATTCAGCTGGCGGAACTGCAAAAATGGGTAGAGATAGAAGAACACAAGCTATTTTACCTTTGAAAGGGAAAGTTTTAAATGTAGAAAAATCTAATTTAAAAGAAATTTTATCAAATGATGAAATATCAGTAATTGTTTCATGCTTAGGTGCAAGTATTGCAAAAGACTTCACAATTGAAAAGTTAAAATATGGCAAAGTGATAATTATGACAGATGCTGATACAGATGGATCACATATTCAAATATTGATATTGACTTTCTTTTATAGATATATGAAAAAAATGATTGAAAATGGGAATGTTTTTATTGCTCTACCACCTTTATATAAAATAAGAAATAAATCAAACAATGCATATGAATACGCATGAGATGAAATGGAATTAAATGAAATAAAGACTAAATTTTCATCATACGAAATTCAAAGATATAAAGGATTGGGTGAAATGAATGCTGATCAATTATGAGAATCGACAATGAACCCTAAGACAAGAAAATTAATAAAAGTAAATATTGGTGATGCAGCTCTTGCTGAAAAAAGAGTTTCGATATTAATGGGTGATGACACTTCTTTAAGAAAAGATTGAATTAATGATAATATTGATTTCGATTTTAGTGACAATTAGTAAGGTAAAAAATGAAAAATGAATTTATAAATTTAGATAGCGAAGATAATATAGATAATAGATCATTAGATGATATTATTTCTAATAGTTTTAGTAAGTATGCAAAATATATTATCCAAGATAGAGCCTTACCTGATATTAGAGATGGTTTAAAGCCAGTCCAAAGAAGAATATTGTATGCAATGGGTGAATTAGGCCTTAGTCATAAAGGAAGCTTTAAAAAGTCAGCAAGAACTGTTGGTGAAGTAATTGGTAAGTATCACCCTCATGGAGATTCTTCAATTTATGAAGCAATGGTTAGAATGTCTCAATCTTGAAAAAACAATATTTCACTCGTTGAAATGCATGGTAATAATGGATCAATCGACGGAGATTCTGCGGCTGCAATGAGATATACGGAAACTAAACTTTCTCAATTTGGGGAAGAAATGCTTGAAGGTATTAAAAAAAATACTGTTAGTTTTATTAAAAACTTTGATGATTCAGAAACTGAACCAACAGTACTTCCTTCTTTAATTCCAAACATTTTAATAAATGGAGCAACTGGTATTGCAGCGGGATATGCAACCAATATTCCACCTCATAATCCTAATGAAGTTATTGAAGGAATGATATATAGAATAAGAAATCCTAATGGTAGTGTTGATGACTTATTAAAAATAATTCCCGGACCAGATTTTCCAACTGCAGGTATTATTCAAGGGAAAGAAAATATAAAAGAAATTTATAAGACTGGAAGGGGTAAAATATCAATTAAATCTAAAATGGAACAAGTTGAATTAAATTCAAAATTTATTCAATTTAGAATTACTGAAATTCCATTTGATGTTAATAAAGCAAATTTAGTAAGAGCAATAGATGAAATAAGGGTCAATAACAAGCTTCCAGGAATTAAAGAAGTAAGAGATGAATCAAATAAGGATGGAATATTAATCTGTATAGATGTTGAAAAAGATAGAAATATTGAAGCAATAAAATCTTATTTATTTAAAAATACGCAATTACAAATTTCATATAATGCAAATTTAATAATTATTAAAGATAGAAAACCTGTTTTGATGACATTAACAGGAATTTTTGATGCAATAATTACTTGAGCTAATAAAGTAATAATTAATAGTTCTAAATTTGATTTAGAGAAATTATTAATTAGAAAAGAGATAATTGAAGGTTTATTAAAAGCTTTAGAAAAAATTGATGATTTAATAAATCTTGTTAAAAGATCTTCTAGTAAGGAAGAAGCAAAAAGCAAAATAATTCAGTTTTTTTCTGTAAATGAAAATCAAGCTGAATCAATTGTTTCTTTAAGGCTATATAACTTAACCAATATTGATATTGAAAAACTAAGAAAAGAACATCATGAAATTTCATTGAAAATAATTGATTTAAATTTAATAATAACAAATGAAAATCATAGAAATAATTTTTTAATTGAAATCTTAAATAATAAAAAGGAAATATATTCAAGCATTAGAAAAAGTAAAATTGAAAATGAAATAGAATCATATGAATTTAGTCATTTAGATGTTGTTGATGTAGTAACAAGATCAATAATTATTACAAAAAAAGGATATATAAAATTTGTTAATGATTTTATTTCAAATTCAAGAGATTTAATTGGATGTAAATATTCAGAAGAAGATATTCCGATATTCTTTTCTTCTGTTTTGAATACATTACAGCATTTAATTGTTATAACTAGTAGAGGAAGATCTATTTCTATTCCTTCATATAAAATTAAAACAACATTTGCGAAAATGCAACTTGGAATTCATATTAATGATTTTTGTACATTAGATATTGACGAAAGTATTGTTTTTGCTTTTATTGCTGACTCAAAAACGATTAACGATTATGAGATATTAATTGCTTCTAAGAATTCATTAATCAAAAAATTTTTAACAAATGACATTAGTATTTCAAAGAATGTTAAAGTACAAAGTTGTTTTAAATTAAAGAATGATGACAAAATAATTTATTGTAATTTTTTAAATAAAAAAGATAATGAAATAGTTTCAATTACAAATAAAGGATTTTATATTAGATACCTTTTGGATGATATACCAACTCAAGGCAGATCATCTTCAGGAGTTAAGAATATAAAATTAAAAAAAGATGACTTTGTTTCTTCTGTATTAACTATAAATAATGAGGAAAGATATATTTACTTATTTTCAAATAAAGGTTATCGTAAATTTCTTGCCTCTGAAGTTATTAAATCGAGTAGATATAATTCAGGAAAAAGATTAATTTCAAAAGATGATGAAGAAATAATATTTATTGCTAAGATTAAAGAAAATCAATTGTTGAATATTTTATCTAATAAAACTTATTCTCAATTACAAGAAGAAGAAATAAGATTAACAAATATAAATGCTAACATAAGCAGTAATAGAAATATTTTAAGTGTTTCTATTACAAATGACTTCTTCAAGAATAAATAGGAAAATTATGAACTACAATAGAAAATGTATTGGATGTGGAAATTATTTATCATCGGACAAAAATTCAATTAGCTATGTAAGCAAATTTGATGATGATTTCAAATATTGTGTAAGATGTTTTAAATTAAAGAACTATGGCGAAAATATAAAAATTGAAACAGATGAAAATATTAAAGAAACATTAAATAAAATAGATTTTGAAGATAATTTAATAATAATGATTCTTGACCTTTTTGATATTAAAAATTCTATATTAAGTGAATTTGAATTAAACTCAAATGTTTTAGTTGTTGTAAATAAAAGAAAATGCTTACCTAAGAAATTTCAAGAAAAATTAACTGTGCAAAATATTTATGATCTTCTAAATGAAAAAGGGATTTATCCTATTGATATAATATTATATGATGCGTTTGAAAAAACCAATTTATGAAAAATAATTAGATACATTGAAGAAGCTTCTAAAGAAAAACATAAAGCATACTTTATTGGTAAAACTAATGTTGGAAAATCTTCACTGATTAATGCTTTATTATCAATATCTAAAATTGATGCCAAACTAGTTACAAGTCCAATAAAAAATACTACATTAAATTTGATAAAAATAAAAATGAATAAGTGTCAATTGATTGATACACCAGGTTATCCAAACGAGAAATCTGTTTTTAATTTTTTAGATAGCAAAGATATTTTAAAAACATTTAAAAGTGAATTTAGTGCTACTCAATTTCATATTAAAAAAAATAATCAAATATTCTTTATTGAAAATTTATTTTGTATTTCAATAGATGAAATAGGAGAAGAAAACAGTTCATTAGTTTTTTATAAAAGCTCTTTTTTAAAAGTGAATAAAGTAAACAAAGATAAGATAAAAAATTATATTCAAAAAAACGAACATATTAGATATACCAATGAATTTCAATTTATTGAGAATAAAATAAAACTCGATCCCAAAAAAAAATACTCTATTTTTGCCTCTGGGGCATCCTTAATAGTTTTAAAAGGAGTTGAAAGTATAACAATTTTTAGTCCTAAAGAAATTGGTTACTCTATTACAGAAAAATCTATAATATAAATATGAAAAAAATAATTTTATTCGGTGGATCATTTGATCCAATTCATAATGGGCATATTAAAGCTGCCTTGGAAGCATTTAAGAAAGTAAATGCCGATCATTTATACTTTGTAATGTCATATATTTCACCCGATAAAAAAACACATAAAGCTACATGAGAACAAAGAAAAGAAATGATCAATATTGCTATTAGTAATTGTCCTTTTTTTTCTGTATCGGAAATAGAAAAAGAAAATGAGGAAATTTCATATACTTACAAAAATATAGAGTATTTTAAAAAAAATTTTCCTAATAGTGAAATATTTTTATTAGTTGGATCAGATCAATTTAATAATTTTTATAATTGAAAAAACTATGATTATATAGAAGCAAATTGTAAAATTATTTGTTATGAAAGAAAGAATCATTTAGTAACTAAAAAAAATGGAATAATTTTTATTGAAGAACCTAAAATAGATACATCATCTTCAGAATTAATTTTAATGCCAAATATTGAAATGATTAATCAAGAAGTTCTGAACTATATAAATCAAAACTCAATATATGGAATTTATAGATTAGAAAAAGAAGGTATGTCACAATCTAGATTAAATCATAGTATTGAAGTTGCAAATATTTCAAAAAAAATTGCAAATAAATATGGTAAAAATTTTCAAAATAAAGCATATTGTGCTGGACTTTATCATGATATTGCTAAAGAAGTTTCGATGCAAAGACAGATTGAATCCTCAAATAAATTGCTAAATTACACTACATATCCCAGTTGAAAGGTTATTCATGGACCACTAGGAAAATATATATTAGAAAAAAAATATTTATTTAATGATGATGAAATTTTAAATGCAGTTAAATATCATACGATACCAAGAAATAATCCAAAATTATTAGAAAAAATAGTCTTTTGTGCAGATAAAATATCATCGAGAGAACATAGAAAAACTGATCATGATTTAATTCATTTATGTATTTCTAATATTGATAAAGGTTATGAAATAATTTTGCAGAGAAATATGGAGTCAATAAAAAAATAATATGATTGGAATAATAATAGCAATGGAAAGTGAATTCATTTTTGATAAAGAAATGAAATCTAAAATTACTGAAGAAATAAAAAACAACAACAAATTTTTCATATATGACAAAAAAATAGTCTTCACATATTCTGGAATAGGTAAAGTTAACTCTGCAATTTCTACTTACAATTTAATTACATCATTTAAAGTAAAAAAAATAATTAATATTGGTACGGCAGGAGCATTTTCAGATGATTTAAAAATAAATGACCTTGTTATATGCAATAAGTTTTTTTCTTACGATGTAGATTTAACAGCATTTAACTATAAAATAGGACAAATGGCAAAAGAAAAAGATAATTTTTTTTCATTTAATAACTCAAAAAAATTTATAAATGCAATAAAAAAAGATTTTGAAATAAAAAAAGGAAATGTAGCTTCAGGTGATAGTTTCATTTCGAGCAAAAATTATAAAAAATATTTAATATTTAAGGAAGAAAAAATTGATGTTATAGACATGGAAGCTTGATCAATTGCTAATGTTTGTAATAAAAATAAAATTAATTTTATTTCATTTAAAGTCGTATCAGATTTAATAAACCAACCTTCATCTGAAAAACAATTTAAAATTAATCATAATTTGAATAGAAAGAAAATATCTAGACTAATTAAATTAATAATTAAATTAGTCTAATTTATAATTTTTTAAATTTTTGTGAAAATCATTTGCAAGATTTTTAAATCCTGATATTGTTGGAATTGGACAATTTCTATTTTTAAGTAATTTTGGTCTACCAGCTTTATAAGATAGAAAAACAGTATTATCTTCATTTTTTAATACTAAAAATTTATATCTTCTATTAATAGTAAACATTAATTCCAAATTACAATTATAGTCAGATATATCTTTTTTAGCGCATTTACAACTAGTATCATTAACTAAAACAACTAATTCATCTTTTTTAATGCTAGTTACTTTACCAATTACAACTTTTTTCATATATTAGTCTCTATGATTATTATAATATAATTAATAAAAATAAAAAAGGTAAAGTAATATGGCACGTTCTAAAAAAGAAATAGTTGATGAAATTAAAGAAATTATTGAAGAAATTAGATACTATGTCTCTATGGATGGTGGAGATCTAGATTTTGTTGATTTTGATTTAGAAACAGGTATTGTATCAATCAAACTGGGTGGAGCATGTGTTGGATGTCATCTAGTAGATAATACTTACAATGAAGGTGTAAAAGAAATCCTTACGACGGAAATTGAAGAAGTTAAAGATATTAAAATTTTATAGATCATTATGTAATATAATATATAAGTAAATATAATTTTTGGAGAATGTATGCAAAATAAAAACTTAATAAATGAAATATCTAAAATAATTTTGGAAAAAAATTGAGATATTTCAATTGCTGAATCTTCGACAAACTCTTTAATAAATTCATCTTTCTTTATGAATGATGAAGTAAATAAATCGCAAATATTTAAAGGCGGGGTTATTGCTAATAGTAAAATTTCAAAAGAAAATTTATGTTCAGTAAAAACACTTACTTTAGAAAAATATGGTCCTATTTCAAAAGAAGTTGCCATTGAAATGGCATATGGAATAAAAAACAAATTAAAAACAAAAATAGCATTAGGAATTACTTCAAATATTGAATCTTTTGAAGTTGAAGGCAAAGCTAGTGGTACAGTATATTTTTGTATAATTATTGATGAAATGATTTACGATTTTGAAATGATAATTCCAGACAATGGAAAAGAAAAAAATAATATTATTCTTTCACAAAAGATTTTAGAAGAACTTCATAAATCTTTATTGAATATTGAATAAATATTTTTTACAATACATATCCTATATTACATAGGAGAATTATGAAAAAAGAAGTCAAAGAAGAAATTAAAGAAGAAGTTCTAAAAGATACAATAAAAAATATCGAAAAAAAATTTGGAACTGGAACTCTTAAATATCTTGAAGATAAAGCAACTTGGGATGGAGATGTTATTTCAACTGGCAGCATCACATTAGATAATGCATTAGGAATTAAAGGTTTTCCTAAGGGTAGAATTATTGAAATATATGGTAATGAATCAAGTGGTAAAACTACAGTTGCATTACAATGTGTTGCTGAATGTCAAAAAAACAATGGTAGAGTTGCATATATTGATGCTGAAAATGCTTTAGATGGAATTTATTGTAAAAAAATTGGAGTAGATTTATCCAAAATGCTTTTATCTCAACCTGATTCTGGTGAACAAGCATTTTATGTTATGGATGCTTTATTAAAAACAAATGAAGTTGACTTAATAGTTGTTGATTCTGTTGCTGCTTTAATTCCTGAATCTGAATTAAATGGTGAAGTATATGACCAAAATATGGGCGCCCATGCAAGACTAATGTCTAAAGGTCTTAGAATGATTCAAGCAAGTATTGCAAAAAGTAATACAACTGTTATTTTTATAAACCAAGTTAGAGAAAAAATAGGTGTAGTTTTTGGTAATCCAGAAGTTACAACTGGTGGTAGAGCACTTAAGTTTTTTTCTTCAATTAGATTAGAAATTAGAAAAGCAGAGTTAATAAAATCTGGAAATGAAATAATTGGAATAAAGTCTAAAGTAACTGTTTCAAAAAATAAATTAGCCCCACCTTTAAAAGTGTGTTACATAGACATATTTTTTGGAACTGGTTTTGATTACAAAAATGAAATAATAAACTTTTCTATTGATTATGAAATAATTAAAAAAGCAGGTTCATGATATTACTATAATGACATAAAAATGTGTCAAGGTAGAGCCCAAATATCTAAATTCTTAACAGATAATGAAAATATTTACAATGATATTAAAAAAGCAATTATAGACAAATCAAATAATGTTGTTCAAAACTAGTTTGTAAATATTTCTATAAAATTTTTAAAAGAATTTATAATAAGAAAATAGAGGTCTAATTTGATTAATTCTAATATAGCAAATTATAAAAAAATTTGAGAAGTTACTTCATGAGACAAAAAATTTCAAGAAGTAGAAAATTTTAAGCAAAAAAATGTTTTTAAGATTTCATATATGACATCAAAAAATTTAAAAGATATTTTTGTTAATGATTTTTATGATGCTAATAATTCTAATGTAAGAATACTATCTACTGGAAAATTTGATGGATTTACATCAATTGAAAAAGCAGGAAAATATTTGCATAATGGCGAGGTAATTACAATACCAGGTGGTGGTAAAGCAATTATAAAGTATCATAATGGATATTTTGTTACAACAGATAATAGGGTGTGCAAATCATTTGATGAAAATATATTGCTAACTAAATACCTATATTATTTTTTTATTGAAAAAAACAAATTGATTGAAAAATTTTATCGTGGATCATCAATTAAACACCCGGATATGAAATCAATTCTTGAGATGGAAATTAACATTCCTCCAATTGATGTGCAAAGAAAGATTATCAGAATATTGGACAAATTTGATGAATTAACCAGAGAATTAACCAATCGAAAAAAACAATATAAGTATTATATGAATTATTTAATGAATTTAAATTCTAATAATATTAAAAAAATTTCGGAAATTGCAAATTTAAAAAGAGGCATTGCAATAACTAAAGATTTTATTATTAAAAATAAAGGACCCTATCCTGTTTATTCATCACAAACATCACTAGATGGAAATATAGGGAACATTAATTATTTTGCCTTTTATGGAGAATATTTAACATGAACTACAGATGGTTCTAACGCAGGAACAATATTTTACAGAAATGGAAAATTTAATATTTCCTCTCACTGTGGGTTAATTGATGTAGACAATAATATTGCTATTACAAAATACTTGTACTATTATTTAAAAAATCATTCAAAAAAAATATTTTCAGTTGGTTCAGCAATTCCAATGGTATCAGCTAGTATCATAGGGAAAATTTTAGTCCCACTACCCTCAATCGAAAAACAAAAAGAAATTGTAAATATATTAGATAAATTTGAAAACTTAATTAGCAATTTAGCCGAAGGTTTACCAAAAGAAATTGAATTAGTAAATAAGCAATATTCATACTATAGAAAAGAATTATTTTCATTTGATAACCATTAAGAAATTAAAAATAAGTAAATTAACCCTTAAATATTATTAATAAAATATTTTTTAGTATAAAATTATATTTGTATTATTAATATAAAAGGATATTATTATGAAAAAATTAATAGGTGTTGGAGCAAGTTCAGGAATATCTTTTGCAAAACCTTTTATTATAAAAAAAGAAAAGTTAAACATAACTGAAGAATTAACAAAAGACGTTAAAAACGAACTAAATTTAATTAATGATTCTCTAGAAAAATCTAAAAAACAAATAAATGAAATAAAACAAATTTCAATTAAAAAAATAGGGGAAGATAAAGCAAGTGTATTTGATGCACATATTCAAATTTTGGATGATCCAGAAATTTTAAATGAAATTAATAATATTTTAGAAAATGAAAAGAAAAATGGTGCTTACATTATCGATAAAGTTTTTTCTAATATTTACAATATTTTTAATAGTATGGATGATGCTTATTTTAAAGAAAGAGCAAGCGATGTTTTAGATGTTAAAAATAGAGTACTATATAATTTTTTTGGTATTCAAATTCATGATTTAATGTCTATAAAAGAAGAAGTTATTATAGTTGCAGATGATTTAACTCCATCTGAAACAGCTATTTTAAATAAAGATTTTGTAAAAGGTTTTTTAACTAATATTGGGGGAAGAACTTCTCATGCTGCAATAATGGCAAGAACATTAGGTATTCCAGCTATTTTAGGTTTGAAAAATATAACTGAAGTTGTAGATGAAAATGACATTATTGCTATTGATGGTGATGACGGAATAGTTGAGATAAATCCAGAAAATTTGCAAGAATGAAAAGATAAAAAAATTGCTTTTGAAACTTTTAATAAAGAGCTAATTAAATACAAAGACAAAAAAGCAATTACTTTAGATGGCCATTCAGTTTTAGTTGAAGCTAATATTGGAACTCCTGAAGATTCTGATAATTTAGAAAGTTTTGGTGCTGAAGGTGTTGGATTATATAGAAGCGAATTCTTATATATGGATAATGATAAGTGACCAACAGAAGATGAACAATATGAATCATATAAATATGTTTTATCTAAAAATAAAGAACAATTAATTGTTGTTAGAACTCTTGATATTGGTGGTGACAAAAATTTAAAATACTATAAATTTGCTAAAGAAGAAAATCCATTCCTAGGATATAGAGCAATTAGATTTTGTTTAGATAATATAGAAATATTTAAAACTCAAATTAGAGCACTTGCAAGAGCATCGATACATGGTAAATTAGGTATAATGTTCCCGATGATAGCGACAATTGATGAATTTGTTAAAGCTAAGAGTTATACATTAAAGTGAATTGAAGAATTAAAAAAAGAAGGGCATAAGGTTTCTGATGACATTGAAATAGGAATGATGATAGAAATTCCTTCTGCTGCCATGCTTGCTGACAAGTTTGCTGAACATGCTGATTTCTTTTCAATTGGAACTAATGATCTAATTCAATATTCTTTTGCTGTAGATAGAATGTCTGAAAAAATTAAATACTTATACCAGCCAAATAATCCATCATTATTAAGATTGATTAATTCTACAATTCTTGGTGCTAAAAAACACAATAAGTGAGCAGCTATGTGTGGTGAAATGGCAGGAGATGTAAAATCAATTCCATTACTATTAGGTTTAGGCAAAACAGGACTAGATGCACTATCGATGTCTGCATCATCAATTCCTAAGGCAAAATACTTGATTTCAAAAATAAAACATTCTGATTGTGTAGAATTAGCAAATAAAGCTCTAACATGTGGAACTGAAGAAGAAGTTAATAAATTGGTTGATGATTTTTTAAAGAAATTAAACATTAAAATATAAAAAATAAAAAAAATAGCACCAACTATTTTTTTTATTTTATTTTAAATGGAGCAGATGACGGGAATCGAACCCGCGTATCAACCTTGGCAAGGTTGTGTTCTACCATTAAACTACATCTGCAATAATATATCATTAAACAAATATATTATATATTTAAACTATTTTTTTTAATAAAAATAATATTTTTTTATTAATACTTGATAATTACACTTTTTTATAATACTATAAAAGAAAAAGGTAAACAACTATGAAAATTTTATTAAAAAACTGTACACTTCCAAACTACAAAAAAGTTAATATTTTAATTGAGGACAATATATTCACAGAAATTTCACCAAATATAATAAGAGTTAGACCAGATGTTGAATTTGACTTAGAAAGAAAGTTAGTTTTTCCTGGAATTATTGATTTAAGTCAAAATATTTTTAATACATTTAGTGATAAGGAAAAAATTTCGAATGAGTCTAAATCTTTCTTAAAGGGTGGAATCACTTCACTAATTAATGTTGAAAATAATTTAGATCTTCAAAACTCTTATGACATAAACTTTATAAATGAAAACTCAATTGTAAATTTAGGTGAATCATCTGTAATAGACTTTTTTAATGACTATAGTGATAAAAATTATTTTATGTTTAATACATTAAATATCGGAGCGATTAATGTTGAAGAAGATGATATAGAATATTGAAAATGATTTCAATCAAGAATATTTGAAATTCAAAAACAGTCTAAAGTTCTTTTTGTATCAATGAAAGATCCTGGAATTAATCACTTTTTAAAATATGTTCCAAAAAACAATTATAAAATCTGTTTCTATGACATTAATAGCCCTAATGAAATAGCAAGAATTACTAATTTTAAAATGGAAGGTTTTAATTTCTATATTGCATTCGATGTAAACTTATTTTTTATTTATAAAGAAATGATAAGAAATTGCATAGATGAAAAGAGACTTTTAATCAGCTCTGGCTATAGCAATGTCACAAATGTTCAATTCTTTATTGATTCACTTAAAAGAGGTTTAATTGACATTGTTTATTCTAACCACTCTCCATATATGTTATGAGAAAAATATGAACTAAATAAAATTGGTATTCCTTCATCAGAAACTTTAGTTCCACTAATGTTTGAATTAGCTTGATTTTCAAATATAAGAACTGATATTTTATCTAAAGTTTTATGTGAAAACATAAGCGAAATATTAAATATAGATAGAAGAGGAAAAATTGAAGTAGGAAATTATGCTGATTTAACAGTAATTGATCCAGAAAGATTTTGATACATCACTAACAATGATATTATTTCAAATGCGAAATGAACTCCACACGAAGGTAAAAGATTATGAGGTGTACCAATAATCACAATTCTTAATGGTAAAATTGTTCATCATTCATATGAAAATGTTACTTTCAATGAAAATGATTTATATTTATCAATGCCACTTGAAAGAAAATAAAATGACAAATAATGATGCAAATCTTTTTTTTATTAAAAATACTAATTATGAAAAAGATGATATCAAATCAATAAAAGAAATTCATCATGGCTTTACTAATAAGTCATTTTTTTTAATTACCAATGATAATTTAAAATGACAAATAAGATTTTCTGGATTAAATGAAGTAGTTGATAGAAAAAATGAGTTAAAAATTTTAAAACTTATTAAAGATGAAAATATTGTATATTATGATGAAACTGGAAATTTTATTAAAAAATGAATTGATGGGAAAATTCTGTCATTAGTTTTTAATAAAAAGAAAAAAATAAAGTTAATTTGTGAAAAAATTAACAAACTTCATTCAACTATAATAACAGACAATGATTCAATATTGATTCATGATTATTTTGCTTATATGGATCAAGCCAAAAATATTGATAATAAAATAAAAGATAAATATATTTCATTAGTAAATAAATATAGAAATCTGGATAAAGTTTTATCACATAATGATTTATCAAAAAAGAATATTCTTTTTAATGGGAATGAAATAATTTTTATTGATTTTGAATGATCAAGATTAAATGATAATTATTTTGATGTAGCAAATTTTATAAGAGAAAACAATATAAGTAATAAATGAATAAAATTTATTCAAGCAAATATTGAAAACATAGATTTAAATATTTTAAAAGATTTTATTTTTATAACTGCATGTTTTGCTTATCAATGAACTTTTGTTGCTAAACAAGACAATAAAACAATTAAGTATCGTAAAAAATGTTTAAAAAAAATGAATTCAATATACAAATTGAATAAATATCTTTAATTTACAAATCGCTAATATATAATATTATTGGTTAGTAAAGGTTGATTGCTGCACATTGTGTAGAGGAAAGTCCATACTATCACTAGCTGAGATGTTAGTAGTGTTTATGTGGGTATATAAAAAATAAAACCCAGTACTTGTAAAAGTAACAACGAATGAAGACCTAAGTTTTTTAAAAAAAATATGGTGCAGATTTCATAAAGTGCCACAGTGACGAAATTATAATGAAAGTTATAAAGTGAAACGCGGTAAACTTCATAAGATAGAAACCCAAATTTGGTAGGGGAACTTTTTTAGGATAAATGAATCTATAAAATCGATGGTAACATAGATAAATAATCAACGCTTCTCTGAAGTACAAAATATGGCTTATATTTACTAACCAATATTTTTAAAAATATAAACTCCTTGTATTTTTTAAAATATTAGCACTTTCAATGGTTATGTGATAATATTATATAGATTAATAATTTTTAAAGGAGTATAAAATGGCAGACTATTATGAAATATTAGGTGTTTCAAGAAATGCTTCTGAAAGTGAAATAAAAAATGCTTTTAGAAAAAAAGCTATGCAATTTCATCCTGATAAAAACAAATCACCAGATGCAGAAGAAAAGTTTAAAGAAATAAATAAGGCATATGAAGTTCTTTCAGATCAAAATAAAAGAGCTAGATATGATCAATTCGGAGATGCATCAGATCAACCAGGCGGATTTGGAGGCTTTGGCGGTTTTGAAGGATTCGAAGGTTTTGGAGATTTTGGTAGCGGAAGCTTTGGAGGATTCACGGAAAACTTTGGAGACATATTTGGTGATATCTTTGGCAATTTTGGAGATATTTTTGGCGGATCTAGAAAGTCACACTTTAAAAATGATTCTGGGTTAGATATTGTTAAGAAAATTAAGATAAGTCTTGTTGAATCAATTGTTGGTGTTACAAAAGAATTTGAATATGATATTTCAATAAATTGTGATAAGTGTGATGGAACGGGCGCTTCTAATGAAAAGGATTCAATTATAAGTTGTGATACTTGTAATGGTACTGGTGTAACAGTAACACAAAAGAAAACATTATTAGGAATCATGCAATTTCAAAACACTTGTTCAGATTGTAAGGGTACTGGTGAAAAAATTGTAAAAAAATGTGATAAATGTAATGGTAAAAAACAAATTATAAAAAGAGCAAAAATTTCTATTGATATTACTCCTGGCATTCAAAATGGACAAACTATGGTTGTTGAAAACAAGGGTAACCAAAATAAATCTGCTAAAGGTAATTTATACTTACATGTAGCTGTTGAAAAAAGTGAGATTTTTCATAGAGAAGGAAATGACATTTTTGTTCAATTATTTGTAGATCCAATTACTGCAATAACTGGTGGAACAGTTAAAGTTCCAACTCCATATGGAATTGATGAAATTAAATTAAAGCCTTCTACACCTAATGGAAAAGAAATTACTTTATCAGGTAAAGGTATAAAACATGGCGGTTTATTTAAGAGTAAAGGCGATTTAATAGCAATAGTAACTTATACAAAACCAAAAAACTATTCTGCTAAAGAAATTTCTCAACTAATGAATTTTGTAAATAACAACAATGATGAATTAAATCATCAATTAAAAATTGCTAAAGAGGAGATAAATTTTGCAAAGAAATAAAAATAACGAAAATCACAATCCTAAAAAAGATGAAGTTAATAATAATGATGAACTTAAAAAAGAAATAGAAAATCTAAAAAAAGATTTATCTGAAAAAAGCTCTAAAATAAAGGAGCTAGAAAATACAATAAATTTAATTAACTCAAAATACAAAAATGATCTTGTGATTAAATCTAAAGAAGCTCAAGAAAAAATAAATGAAAAAATAAATGAATATAAATCAAAAATAGATTTTGAGGTTTCAGAGATTCGAAAATATGCTATCAAAAATAACGCTATAGAATTAATAAATATAATAAACCAATTCTCATCTGTAGTTAATAGTAAAATTGAAAATGAACAAGTTAGAAATTATGTAAATGGATTTAAAATGTTTATTGGAATGTTTGAAAACTTACTGGGTTCAATGAATATTAATAAATTAGCGGTTAAGGAAAATGATAAATTTGACGAAAACACTATGGAAGCAGTTGATATATATATAGATAAAAGCAAAGAAGAAAATACCATACATAAAGTAATTAAAGATGGTTATAAATTACATGATCAAATGTTAATCTATTCACAGGTTATTGTGTACAAAAAAAAATAAAAATATTGAAATAATATTTTTATTTTTTTTTATTCATAGGAGTATAATTCAATTAAGTTATTTTTAAGTAACCTACTAAAAGGCTGAAAATATGTTAAATAAAAATAAATTTTTTAATAGATTTTTCTTTATTTCTTTATTTGGATTTATTTTTTTAGCAATAACTATTATTATTTCAGTTACATTAAATAATTGATCTTATTTAGCTAGTTTTGCACTATGTTTCCCTTTTAGTTTAATGAATTTTTTTTTATTGGATTTTATTTTTAAGAATAATGAAAAAAATAAAATTAATAGTAAGCCCCATTTTATATTTATTTTAGTAGTTAAAAACTTTTTGCTTTTTATTCCGATATTAATTTTAATGGGTTTATCAATGTCATATAATATTTCTGAAATATTCAATGTTTGAATTATTTTATTAGTATTATTAGCTATGCCATTTTTTAATTTAATTTTTAGAACTATTTTTAATATAAAAGAAAACAAAAGAGTTAATTATGTCTAGAGAAATTAATTGAGTTAACCTATGAACTCCAAATCTTCTAAGATTGTTAGGTGTTTTAGCTGTGTTTTTAATAATATTAGGATCTGTCTTATATTACAATTCTTCTATTAAAAGAACAAAACACAATGAAGCACCAAGAGGATTTGCATTTTTAATATTTAATTTAATTAATTACTTTAGAAATTTAACAAGAGATATCTTAGGACAAGATCTTGAAAAACTATCCCCTATCTTTTTAACTTTTTTTAGTTATATAGCATTATCAAATATGATAGGTATGGTAGGTTTAGAAAATCCAACATCGTCTGTAGCTGTTTGTGTAACTCTTGGTTTATTTTCTTTTATTGGAACATTTGTAATGGGATTTAGATACCAAAGATTTTCATTCTTATATAAATTTACATTTAATGTTAATGTTGAAAGAAAATCAGATAATAAAAAAATTAAAATACCAGTAATGGTTAATCCAATTGAGGTAATAGGATCTGTAACACCACTAATATCATTATCTTTTAGACTTTGAGGAAATATATTTGCTGGAGTATTAATTATATCTTTAATATATAATTTACCATATGCTCTTATGGTTGGGGATTTAGGTCAACTATTCCCAGAGGAATTACCTGGTGGAATAATGACGCCAGACAGGTGGAACTTAGGAGCAATAACTTTAATTAGTTCACTATTTGTACCACCACTCCATGCCTTTTTGGATATTGGTATAGGAATAATTCAAGCATTAGTTTTTATATTATTAACTATGGTGTATTGAGTTTTAAATAAAGAACATGAATAAAAAAATTAGGAGAAAAATATGAATGATACTTTAATAATGGCATTTGAAAATATTTCAAATACAATAAGCGATAAAGGTGCTGCTTACATTGGAGCTGGTATAGCAATGTTTGGAGCTTTAGGAGTAGGTGCTGGTCAAGGTTATGCTGCTGGTAAAGCTGCTGAAGCTGTTGCTAGAAATCCTGAAGCTGAATCAAAAATAAGAACAATGTTAATTGTTGGACTAGGGATTGCTGAATCAGCAGCTATTTATGCTTTAATAATTTCAATCTTATTAATATTTGTTGCATAAAAGGATAATTTATGTCGATTTCAATTTACAATTTGGTAGACTCTGCTTTACAAATAGATGTATGAGTTTTAATTGCACACATATTAGCTGTTACAATACTTTTGTTTGTAATTAGTTTTTTTGCTTGAAAACCAACAAAAAAATATATTGCTGAAAGAAAAAAAAATATGCAAGAAGAAATTAACAAAATTGCTGAAAGTAAAAAAATTGCTGAAAGCAATATTGTTGAATCTAAGGAATTAAAAATGAAGAGTATTGACGAGGCAAGTAAAATTATTGAGCTTGCAGAAATTGATGCATATTCAATCAAGGAAAAAATAAAAAAAGAAGCAACTATTGATGCCAATCATATTAAAGATATGGCAAATGAAGACATATTAAAAAAAGAAAAAGAATTAAGAACTAATATTGAAAGTGAAGTATCTAATTTAGCAATTGAATTAGCTGAATCATTAATAAAGAAAAATATTGATAAAAAAGCAAATCAAAAATTAATCAACTCGCTTCTTGAAGACATAAAGAAATTATAAAATGAAAGAAAATAAATCATACGCAATTGCTTTATATCAAATGTATAACGAATCAAAGAATAGTAATAAATTTTATGATGATATTCAAGCATTGTATTTTTCAATAAACTGCAATAAAGAAATCATCAATATTCTTTCATCAAAAATGCTTTCTAAAAAAGAGCGTAAAAATATTATTAAAAATGTTTTTGATAAAAAAATAGATCAATCAATAGTTTACTTTTTATATGTATTAGTAGACAATGAATTCTTTAAAAATATAATATACACTTTAAAATTTGCATTAAAGGAAATTGATCATAGAAGAAATCAATCATTTGTAAAAATTGATACTGCATTTGAATTAGATAAAAAAACAGTTGATTTAATCGTAAAAGCATTAAAAGATAAATTAAAAAAAGAGATAGATTATGCTTTAGTTGTTAATCCTAATTTAATTGGTGGAGTTAGGATAAGAGTTGATGATAAAGAAATTGATGGAACAATTGAAGGAAAATTAAAAAATATGAAGAAAGATATTAATTTTAAAAATTAGGTAAAAATATGAGTGTAAATGTTGATAGATTTTCTTTGATAATTAAAAATCAAATTAAAAAATATAGCCAACCTGCCTTATTAACTGAGTATGGTAAAGTAGTTTCTGTTGGTGATGGTATTGTAGAAGTTGCGGGATTAAGCAATGTTGTTTTAAATGAAATTGTTAGTTTTGAAAATGGATCATATGGTATGGCATTGAATTTAGAATCAGATATTGTTGGTGTTATCACACTAGGAAATTATTATGATATTAAAGAAGATAGTATTGTAAAAAGAACTTGCAAGGTAATGGAAGTTCCTGTTGGAGATGAATTATTAGGTAGAGTTATTGATCCACTTGGTAACCCAATAGATCAAAAAGGCAAAATTAAAACAAAACAAAGCTATCCAATAGAGAGAGTTGCTTCGGGAGTAATGACACGTGAAAGTGTGAATGAACCTCTTGAAACAGGTATTTTAGCAATAGATTCAATGTTTCCAATTGGTAAGGGTCAAAGAGAATTAATTATTGGAGATAGACAAACAGGAAAAACAACAATTGCAGTTGATACGATTATTAATCAAAAAGGCAAAAATGTTAAATGTGTTTATGTAGCGATTGGACAAAAAAATTCTACAATTTCTTTAATAGAAAAAACTTTAGAAAAAGAAGGAGCAATGGCTTATACAACTATTGTTTCATCTTCTGCTTCTGATACACCATCATTAAAATATATCGCTCCATTCTCTGGGATTGCTATTGCTGAATATTGACTTGAAAAGGGTCAAGATGTTTTAATAGTTTATGATGACTTAACTAAACATGCAATAGCATATAGAACATTATCACTTTTATTAAGAAGACCACCTGGAAGAGAGGCATATCCTGGTGATGTATTTTATTTACACTCTAGACTATTAGAAAGATCTGTAAAATTAAATAAAAAGCATGGTGGTGGTTCAATTACTGCTTTACCAATTATAGAAACTCAATTAGGAGATATCTCTGCATATATACCTACAAATGTTATTTCAATTACTGATGGTCAATTATTTTTAATGACTAATATTTTTAACTCTGGTCAAAGACCTGCTATTGATGCTGGTTCAAGTGTATCAAGAGTTGGTTCTGCTGCTCAAACTAATCTAATAAAAAAAGTTGCGGGAAACTTAAAAATTGATTTAGCACAATATAGAGAATTAGAAGCTTTTTCTCAATTTGGGTCTGACTTAGATAATGAAACAAAAAAAGTTTTAGATCATGGTAAAAAAGTTATGGAAATCATTAAGCAACCACAATCTTCTCCTTATTCACAATTAGAAGAAGCAATTTTACTTTTTATTGTTAAAAATAAATTAATTAGATGAGTTCCATTAGAAAATATTGGTGACTTTAAAAAAGCTTTATTATTAAATTTAAAAGGTAAAAAATGCTTTACTAACTTAGAAAGCAAAATGTCATTTACCCCTGAACTTCAAAAAGAAATTACAAATGAAGTAAAAAGTTTTATCAAAGATTATGTTTTAAAAATACCTAACTATGATCAAGAGCAAATTGCTTCATTAAATGAGGAATAATTATGTCTTCAATAATGAAAATAAAGAAAAAAATTGATTCAATTGAAGCAACTGAAAAGTTAACTAGAACAATGAAATTAGTAGCAACTGCGAATTTAAAAAAAAATCAATCTTTTTTTAATTCTATAAAAGAATACAATAAAGAATTTTACAATCTTTATGGTTTATTAAATAAAGAAATAGAAAACAAAAAAAAATTAGCAAATAAAGAAAAAAAAGTTTTGTGAATTGTTTTTACATCAACAATGGGATTATGTGGCGGATATAATATTAATTTGATTAAAAAATTAGAAGCAAATCTTGATATAAAAAATGATAAAATTTTGCTTTTTGGGAAAAAAGGTTTTAACTTATTAAAAAATAAAGGTTTAGAAACTAAAATTAAATATTTTATTAATGCAAGCAATAAAGATATAACATATGATTTTTGTTCTTTACTTTCAGAGAAAGTAATAGAAAGTATTGATTCAGAAGAATTTACTACTGTAAAAATAATTTACAATAAATTTATTAACTCTCTTGAATTTGAACCATACATACTAGATATTCACCCACTGGATGAAAAAATATTTAAAGATTTATCAAAAAATAAAATAAGTGGTTATATCTCATTTGAATCTCCGCCAGAGGAAATTTTAGCTAAAATTCAAAAACAATTTTTTAGTGTTGTAATATTTGGATGCCTTGTAGAAACTAATGTTTCTGAAAATTCTTCAAGAAGAAATGCAATGGAATCGGCAACAAAGAATGCTAAAGATATCAAGGAAAACTATTTTATTGAATATAATAGTAAAAGACAATCAAAAATAACACAAGAAATAAATGAAATTATAGGAGGGTTCAATGCAAGCAAATAATAAAAAAACAAATAAAGTAGTTTCTAAAAAAGAAGCACAAAAAACTAAAAGCGTAGCAAAAAAAGTATCTTCAAAAAATGATTCTTCTAAAGTTGCAAGTTCACCTAAAAAAGAAATTCAAAATTCTAAAAGTATAAATAAAAAAATTAAACATAATGTTGGTTATATTTATCAAATTTTTGGACCTGTTGTTGATGTTAAGTTTGAAAATTCAATACTTCCAAATATTAATAATGCTTTATATGTTAAAAATGGAAATGAAAATGTAGTTTTAGAAGTTTCACAAATAGTTGGTGATGATGTTGTTAGATGTATTGCAATGCAGTCTACAAATGGTTTATCAAGAAACACACCAGTTACAGATTCAGGAGATTCAATAAAAGCTCCTGTAGGAAAAGAAGTGCTTGGAAGAATGTTTAATGTAATCGGAGAAGCTATTGATGAAAAACCATTTACATGTAAAAGCTATAAATCTATTCACAGGCCTGCACCATCATTTTCTGAACAATCAAATAGTGTTGATGTTCTTGAAACAGGAATAAAAGTTATTGACTTGCTAATACCTTATTTAAGAGGTGGTAAGATTGGCTTATTTGGTGGAGCTGGTGTAGGTAAAACAGTTTTAGTACAAGAGTTAATACAGAATATTGCTACAGGTCATGGTGGTTTATCTATATTTGCTGGTGTTGGTGAAAGAACTAGAGAAGGTAATGATCTTTACTATGAAATGATAGATGCGGGAGTTTTAAATAAGACAGCTCTTGTTTTTGGTCAAATGAATGAACCACCTGGAGCAAGAATGAGAGTTGCGCTTACTGCATTAACAATGGCAGAACATTTTAGGGATAATAATAATCAAGATGTTTTATTATTTATTGATAATATTTTTAGGTTTACTCAAGCTGGTTCAGAAGTGTCTGCATTGTTAGGAAGAATGCCTTCAGCTGTTGGTTACCAACCAACTCTTTCATATGAAATGGGACAATTACAAGAAAGAATAACATCTACTAAAAATGGATCAATTACTTCAATTCAAGCGGTTTATGTTCCAGCAGATGATTTAACAGACCCTGCTCCTGCAGCTACATTTTCACATTTAGATGCAAGAACAGTATTGGATAGAAAAATATCTTCATTAGGTATATTTCCTGCAATTAATCCGCTTGATTCATCTTCAAGAGTTTTAGATCCAAACATAATTGGTTTAGAACATTATAAAGTTGCTATTCAAGTTAAAGAAATTTTACAAAAATTTGAAGAACTTCAAGATATTATTGCTATTTTAGGTATTGATGAGCTATCTGAAGAAGATAAAATAGTTGTGACAAGAGCAAGAAAAATTAGAAATTTCTTATCTCAACCTTTCTTTGCTAGTCAAAAATTTACTGGTATTCAAGGTGTATATGTTAAAACTGCTGATACTATAAAAGGTTTCAAAAAAATATTAAGTGGAGAATGTGATCATATATCTGAACAATCTTTACTATATGTTGGAAAAATTGAAGAAGCATTTCTTAAAGATAAGGAATTAAAAAATGAAAAGTAATCTTTTTCATCTAAAAATACTAACTTCAAAAGGGTTGGCTTTTGATGATGAAATCATTAGTTTTAATTTTAAAAATGAAAAAGGCCACACTACTTTTCTAAAAGATCACTCGCCAGAGGTTGGTTTAATAGAAAAAAGCAAATGTTTAATAGTAAAAAAAGACAATAAAAAAACCACACTATTTCATAGTAGTGGTGTCTATTCTTTTACTAATAATGTTTTTAAATTCATTGTTGATAATTGTGGTGAGGATGAAACAAATGTTTCTAATATTAGTTTTTCTGATAATAAAAACATTATTATTGGCGACAATGAGATTATTCAAAGTAATTGTGTTATTGACAACAAATTTGGAACTAAAGAAGAAATTATTCAATTTGAAATTAGAAAAATTGTCAAAGGTATGAAATAATTTTAAATATATTTTAAAGATATCATTAAACAAGAATTAATAAAATCTTCGTCTCTCATTTTGAATTTGAAATCGGGTTTTGAATTAAAAAAGTATTCCCCTATTGATCAAAAAAATGAATCAAATATTCCAGGATAATTTGGATTTAAAATTGTACATATTTTTTTCATATCTTCATATGTAGCAAATTCATCTATTAGTTTCATCTCTAACATTGCTCTTCTTACATTTTTATCATTAGAAATATTTATTGATGCATACTCACTTAATTTAATTTTAAATTTATTTACTAAAACTAATGCTAATAAATTTGCCTTTCTTGCATTCATACCTTTAAAATCAAGTAACCTTCTTTTTAATTCTTGACTTGATGGGCTATCGTTTCAAATGTTCATTGCATGACCATTGTATTCTGAATTAATTTTTATAAGCATTTCAAAAATTAATTTTGAATTTTTTTCAGGATTATCTGTTATTTTATTTTCAATAAAAAGATTTACTAAATCATTTACTTCTAATTTTGATAATTCATTAATTTCTAAACTGCCTAAAGCATTCTTAATTAAAAGAGGAGTTTCTTCAGCCATTCCTGAATCAGTTTCATCATCAACGATAAAAGAAATTAAGATTGCATGAGGCAACTCATAAAAGTTAGACAATATTTTTTCAATTTTTTTATCATAAGAGAAAACACCATAAGCTTTTTCTTTTTCTTCAATTTTATTGAAATAAATTGCCATGTTTAATAATTTATTCATTTGTCCTCCAAAATAACTAATTCTATTTATAATTATATAATAATAGAAAGAATAATAATAGTAAAGAATTAAAAATTTATTAACTTTTACGTATTTTTTTGGTGAATATGAACAAATTTAGCTCGCAAAATATTGAATTTAAAACAAAACCATTAATAACTTCACTTACATCATTATTTTTTATCTTTATTCCATATGGATTAATTTGAATTTTTTTGGGAGAAGGAAGAGTAGTTTTGTTTGAAGATAACAATATTAATGTTGGAATAAATGCTATTTGATTTGATAAAATTTCTTTAACATATAGTTATGAATTTTATTTAGTATATTTTATGCTATTGCTATTACCAATTGTAATTTTAGTATTAGGTAAATTTATTTTTAAAGTTATGCAGTTAGACATTATCCCATTTCTTTATATGTCATGTGCTTTTTGAATTGGAGTTTTACTTACTGGAATTATGCCTAGCATAACTAATGATGACTCTTTAATTGACATAATAATTACAGGTAAAATTATTTTCATAATTGTATTCTCATTAATATTTTTTTTTATTTTTAATTTTATTATTAATATAATTATTTTAAGGTCAAAAAATGTTTTGAATTTCTTTAAAGATTTCAAAAAAGAAAATGATACAAATGATGAAATCATTAAATCACAAAAAAGCATTTTAGACAGTGCCAAAAAAGAAAAAGAAACAACATGAGAAGTTTAGGAAAAGAAAATGCAATTTATTGATAAATGTGTAATTGATTTACAAGCAGGCGATGGCGGGGATGGAATTGTCGCTTGAAGAAGAGAAGCCCATTATCCCGAAGGCGGACCTTGAGGTGGAGATGGAGGTCGTGGTGGTGATATTTTCATTTATGCTGATCACAATGAGAACTCCTTATTTAAATTAAGATATTCAAAAAAAGTTAAAGCTAATAATGGTGAAAATGGTAAATCAAAACTTTGTCATGGAGCGAATGGCAAGGGAGTGACAATAAATGTACCACTAGGTTCAGTTATTAAAGATGCAATAACTGATGAAGTTATTTTTGATTGCATTAACCCAGGGGAAATTTTTAGAATTTGCAAAGGTGGAGAAGGAGGACATGGAAACGCTTTTTTCAAATCAAGTAGAAATAAGGCTCCTAAACTTTTTGAAAGGGGAGATAAAGGAGAAAGCAGAAAAGTTTTAATTGAATTAAAATATATTGCAGATGTTGGACTTCTTGGTTTACCTAACGCAGGTAAATCTACTTTTGTTAAAAACATTTCATCTGCTCAACCTAAAACTGCTCCATATAAATTTACAACTTTAGTTCCAGTATTAGGAACATATTATACAAATGATAAATCAATAGTTTTTGCTGATATTCCAGGATTAATTGAAAATGCCGCAGAAGGTCAGGGATTGGGACATGAATTTTTAAAACACATTGAAAGATGTAAAATATTAATTCATTTAATTTCTCTTTCTTCAATCGATAATGAACTAGATAACACAGATGTTATAAAATCTTATGAAACAATTAGAAATGAAATCAAAAAGTACAATGAAAAACTTTTTGATAAAAAAATATTCATTGTTGCAAACAAAATTGATGCTGAAGGATCTGAAGAAAATTTGGTAAAACTTAGAAAACATTTAATAAATGAAACAATATTTGTAATTTCTGGTCTTAATAAAGATTTTGGTGATTTACTTAATCAAATTGAAAAAGAATATGAAATATATAGAAATAAAGTTAATTCTACTATTGAAGATAAAATAAAAATCATTAAAGAAACAAAAGAAGAGAAGGAAGAAATTACTTTTGAAAAAATTGATGATTGTAGATGATTGGTTAGTTCTAAAAAAATTAATTATTGATTTGATAAGATTCCTCAAACAACAGATGAAAATTGAATAAGATTAAATCAAAAAATAGAAATAGATAAAATTGAAAAACTTTTAAAAGATAAAGGAGCAAAAGCAGGTGATATTATGGTAATAAATGATGTTGAATATGTTCTGGACTAATTATGGTTGATAGTAAAATAAATTATATTGTTTCATGAATGAAAAACTACTTGGAAAATTCTGGTAGTAAGGGCTTTGTACTAGGAGTATCAGGTGGAATTGATTCAGCAGTTCTAGCTTTTATATTAAAAAAATATTTTCCAAAAAAATATTCAACATATTGAATTGACATAGAATCTTCAAAAGAAGATTTTAAATATGCATCATTAATATTTAAAATACCAGAATTTATTTATGAAATAATTGATTTAAATAAAAGTTTTAATTTGCTTAAAGAAGAACTTAAACTTAATGATAAAAATCAGGCAAATGTTAAATCAAGATTAAGAATGATTTCTTTATATTCAAAAGCACAAGAAAAAAATTACTTAGTTTTAGGAACAACAAATTATATTGAATATAAAATTGGCTATTTCACTAAATATGGCGATGGCGCTTCTGATTTAGCACCTTTAAAAGGCCTTTTAAAACGAGAAATAAAAGAAATAGCTATTCATCTAGGTGTTCCTAAAGAAATAATTGAAAGAGAACCAAGTGCTGGTTTATATGAAAATCAAACTGATGAAGATGAAATTGGTTTATCATATAAAGTAATGGATGATTATTTTTCTAATATTGATGTATCAATAGAAGATAAAAATAAAATTGATTCAAAGGTATTAAATTCAAATCATAAAAGAGAAGCAATTCCATATCCATTTTTGAATAGAAAAAGAGAGCAAAATGAAAAATAAATATAATTGGGATTTAGAAGATATCCTAGGCAATGAAACATTAGATGACCTATATAATAAATGAAAAAAAAGTGTTGATAAAATCTTAAAAATGCATAATACATTTTATTTGACTCTTGAAGATTTTGTTAAATTTCATGAAGAAAGAGAAAAAAATACTGTTTTGACAAATAGAATTTTTAATTATGTATCTAATAATTTAAATGAAGATACTGCAAATTCAACATGATTATCTTGAAGTCAAAAATTAAAAAATGATGTTCAAGCTTATTCTGAAGCAACTTCAGATGAAGAGAACATAATTATTGATAATGAAAAGAGGATAAGAGAATATTTAAAAGATCCAAGACTAAAAGAATACATAAGAATATATGAATTATTTTTTAAAAATAAAAAAAGAATTCTTTCAAAAAAGGAAGAGAAGCTTTTATCTCAACTTTCTAAAACTTCTTCAGGCTTTGAAGATATATATTCTTCCGTAGTTGATACAACGATTAAGTATGCAGATGTAAAAGATAAGAATAACAAAAAAGTTAAACTTGAATCTATGGCAAAAGTTTACAAATGTCTAAAATCTTCTGATCGTGTTTTGAGAAAAAATGCTTGAGTTTCTTTCAACAAAGCCTATTATGATAATCGATACATCTTGACTAATACTCTTTACTATAATTACCTTGATTTAAATCAAAGTGCAAAGATAAGAAAATACAAGGATTATGTTGAATCTAGTTGTGATCATGATGAAGTTAATCGTGATTTTCTACTTAATATTTACAAAGGAGTTGAAAGTTTTGCTCCAATATATAAAAAATTTTCAAACTCAAGAAATAAAATATTAAAAAAGATGTATGGATTTAAAGAAATTTATCCTTGAGATAAAAATATTTCTATTGTTAAAAAAATAAATGATAACTATACAATTGAGAAAATTCAAGAAGAGCTTTTGAAGGTTTTTAGTTGCTTTGGTAAAGAATATATTGGTACAGTTAAAAAAGCATTTAATGAAAATTGAATTTCTTGATTACCAAAAAAGAACAAACATAGTGGGGCATATTCAATTGGAGGAACTCAAGGGCTAAATAAATATTACATTTCAATGAACTTCGACAAAACGATAAGATCTTTATATACTGCAGCCCATGAATTAGGTCATTCTCTTCACTCTTATTACATTAACCAAAATCAAACTGTTCATGCATCTTGTTCAATATTTTATGCCGAAATAGCTTCAATAACAAACGAAATGCTATTAAGTTATTATTTATTAGAAAATACAAAATCAGATGATGAAAAAATATATATTCTAGATGAAGTGATTAATGGTTTTTTTTCTACAACTACTAGACAAATAATTTTTTCAAATTTTGAATATGAAATGATTGAAAAACTAAATAACAACCTTCCAATTACTTTTGAAACAATTACAGAAACATATAAAGATATGAATGAAAAATATACAAGCTTCAAAAAAAGAAAAAATGCTAAAGAACCCCTTTTATATTCTTTATCAACTATTTTAAGAATTGATCATTTTTATGTTGGTAATTTTTACGTTTATAAATATGCAATTGGTCAAATATGCGCAATAATAATTTCAAGAAAAATATATGATGGTGATAAGGAAGCGTTAAAAAGATATTTTGATTTTCTTAAATCTGGATCATCATTATCTCCAATAGATACAATTAAAATATTAGGAATTGATTTTTCAAAAAAAGAATTATGAGATGAATGTTTTAAAAACATAAATGATTTGATAGCTCAATTTGATAAAATTACACTAAAATATATGTAATATATACATACTAGAAAAAAAGGCAATTTAAAATGATAAATCTTAATTTAAAATACTTAGATAAAAACATAGACACTAAAAAAATTTATAGTTCTTACAAAGAAAATATTAGCAAATATAGCTCTTTGATATCTGAAAGAAAAGTAAAGGGATCTGAAATGCTTGGTTGATTAGATTATCCGAAAAACATTTCAAAAGATTTAATTCAAGAAATTGAAAATTATGCAAAAAAATTCAGATCTAAAAATATTAAAAATATTTTAATAATTTCAATTGGCGGTTCTTATACAGCTTTAAGAGCTGCTATAGATATGTGTATTGCTCCATTTAATAGAGACATAAATATTTACTATGCTCATGGAATTTCTCCAAACTATCTTTATTCTTTAAAAAACAAATTAGAGAAAGAAGATTTTTCTATTGTTGTAATATCTAAATCTGGTGGGACAATTGAACCAGCAGTTTCGTTGAGAATATTTTATGAACTTTTAATTAAAAAATATGGTGTTGAAGAATCAAAAAATAGAGTTGTAGCTATTACAAGTGAAAGCCAAGGGAGTTTAATTAAAATAGCTAAAAAATATAATTGAAAAACTTTTTATATCCCAGAAGATATTGGGGGAAGATTTTCTGCAATTACTCCTGTTGGGTTAGTTCCAATGGCAATGTTAGGTTTAGATATTAAAAGTGTTATTAAAGGTGCGCTTAAAGCAAAAAAAGATTCATCTGATAAGAACATTGAAAAAAACACTGCCTACCAATATGCGGCTTTAAGACATTATTTTTATAGTAAATTAAGAAAAAAAATAGAAGTTTTTGGATCGTATGATGAAGAATCATTTTACTTTCTTGAACACTTAAAACAATTATATGCAGAAAGTGAAGGAAAAAATCATAAGGGTTTATTTCCAACAATTGCCAGATTTACTGCAGACCTTCATTCTATTGGACAATTTTTACAAGAAGGATCACCAATATTTTTTGAGACTCTATTAATAGTTAAAAATTCAAATAAAGATTTAAAATTTAAAAAACTATTTGATGATATGGATAATCTAGATTATGTAATTCAAAAAAGCATTGGAGAGTTGAATCATATAGCTTGTAAAAGTACAATGGAAGCCCATTTAATAGATGGAGGAAATAGTACTATTCAAATTGTTGTTGATAAGTTAAATGAAGAAACATTTGGATATTTATACTATTGATTCTCTAAGTCATTAGCAATGAGTGCTCTTTTACTAAATCAAAATCCTTTTGATCAGCCAGGTGTTGAAGCTTATAAAAAAAGAATGAAAACTAATATTAAGAAAAAATAATGAAATTAATTGTTATAGTTGGACCAACAGGATCTAGAAAAACGGAAATTTCTTATAAAATAGCAAAAGAATTTGATTTAGAAATTATTAATTCTGATGCATTTCAAGTTTATAAAGAATTAAACTTAGGAATAAACAAACCTAACAATAAAATTCTTTCTGAAGTTAAACACCATTTAATAAATAATGTTTCGGTTTTTGACGAATGAAATATTAAATTATTTAAAGATCAAGCAGAAGCAATAATAGATAGTTCTAATAAACCAATGATTATTTGTGGCGGATCTAATCTATATGTTCATGCTTTAGTTAATAATTATAATCTTTTAAATGTTGGACGTGAAAACACTTTTGATCATTTAACAAATGATGAATTGTATTCAAAATTACTTGAATTAGATGAAAAAGAAGCTATCAAAATTGGAAAAAATAATAAAAAGTCATTAACTAGAGCTTTGGAAATAATTAATTCTAAAAAAATACTTAAATCTAATATTAAAGAAAATAACAATGAAATAAAATATGATTGTTTTATTATTTTTTCTAATCCAAATAGAGAAGAACTTTATAATAAAATAAATAAAAGAACTGAAAATATGTTTACTGAAAATATTATTAAAGAAATTAGCGATTTGGATATTGATAAATTTAAAAATACAAATGCATCAAAAGCTATTGGCTATAAGACATTACTTGATAATAATCTTGAATTAAATGAAGAAATTCTTAATAAAATAAAACAAGAATCAAGAAACTATGCCAAGAGACAAGTAACCTGAATTAAGAATAAATTTAATGTTAATTATGAAACCAAAAATTATGAAAAAGATTTTGATGAAATATTAGATTTAATCAAAAAGTTTTTGGGCAATGATAATGTATAAAAGCCTCTATATTCATATTCCTTTTTGTAAAATGATATGTACATATTGTGACTTTAAAAGAGAAATAAATAGTGATGAAAATATTAAAAAATACATTGAAAAAATCATTTTAGAAATAAATCAAATAAAACATGTTTTAAATACCATATACATAGGAGGTGGAACCCCAAATATTTTAAATGATGAATTACTTGAAAATTTTTTAAATTCACTTAATAAAAATATTAATAAAGACACCGAAGTAACAATTGAACTTAACCCTGAATTAATTACGAGATCTCAACTTCAAATTTTAAAAAGCAATAATGTAAATAGAATTTCACTTGGCGTTCAATCAACAAACAATGATATTTTAAGAAATTTAGGAAGACTTCATACTATTGAAATTGTTGAAGAAAAAATTATATTATTAAATGAATATAATTTTAAAAATATAAGTTGTGATTTCATTTACAATCTTCCAAACATGAAAATTTCAGATGTAGATAATATGATTTCTTTTATTGAAAAATACGATATTAAACATTTGTCTTTTTATTCCCTTGAAATTAAAGAAGGCAGCATGCTTAATAAACTTAAATATAAAATTGATTATGAAAAAGAAGAAGAATTTTTATTTTACTTTCAAAACAAAATAAGAATGAATAGATATGAAATATCAAATTGATCAAAAGATGAAGAATATGAATCTAGGCATAACAAGGCTTATTGAAACATGGAAGAATGAAAAGGAATCGGTTATGGATCTTGTGGATTTGAAAATAATACATACACTGAAACTGAAGGTAATACATCAGATTGAAAATATATTTATAATAAAATATCAATCAAAGAACTATACAAAGATATTTTAATAATGGGATTAAGACAAGTAAAAGGTTTAAATTTAAATAATAAAAAAAATTCTCAAGCTTTTGATTTCTACAAGAACTCAATACCTAAGAATTTGATTATCATTGAAAATAATTACATTAGAGTTAAAGAAATTGATTTATTAAATGAAGTTTTATTAAGCATTATTTAATATTTTTTTTCACATTAGCATAATGATCAATAAATTCTTGTCCCTTTTCATATTTATCATCAAGAATTAATATTCCACTATTTTCTCCAAAATTTCAAAGTTCTTTTCTACTACAAATCATACCAGTTGATTCTATTCCCATTATTCTTGTTGGAACAATTACCTTACCATTTGGCATAACTGTATTTGTAAGAGCTACTACAACTTTTTTTCCTTGCTCAACATTTTCTGCTCCACAAACTATTTGAAGTAATTCAGTTTTTATATCAACGATACATTTTTTTAAATTTGAATTTTCAACTTGCTCAGTCTTTAAAACTTCTCCGACAATAAATTTTTTTGTATGATATTCAATTAAATCAATATTAAATTTGTTTAGAACAAAGTCTGCTATTTTTTTATTTAAGTATAAATAACCTTCTTCAATTTGAATAGATTTAGAAACATCAAAAATATTCATTCCTATAAATTTATCTTCGTTGTAAAGCAAAGTTCCTTGCTTAACATTTTCAATTCTTGTAAAGTTCTCTGGGACAAGATTAATTGTCATAGTATCATTCATTGTATTTTTATTGTAAAAAATGCAAACCATAAATATAAATTCCTTAATTTAAACTATTATATTATATTATCATTTATTTAATTTTTTAAAGTCTTTTTCAACACAAACATTTCTGCCGAATTTACTTTCATATTTATCTTCAATTTTTATTAAATCAGCAGCAAAATGACAACGTCTAGCAATTAAAGCACTGCCTATTCCGTATATATCAACTGGTGTTTTTAATTTTTCAAATTCTTTAATTTTATTCAAATCAATTCCAGAAGAAGCTATTATTTTTACATTTTTCATTTCTAAACTATCTAATTTATTTCTTATTTTTAATATTAAATGATGATTCACTCCGTAATATTCATTGTTATTTTTATTTTCCGATAAGCATTTATCAATAAGAGATTTTGAAGTATCTACTCTTACAGCAAAGATTTCATTTTTAAATTTCGAATTTGCTAATTTATCTATCTCACTTAAACAATCATTATGGTAATCAATTAATGCAATTATTTTTTCATTTGGAAAAGTATTTTTAAATAATTCTACTGCTAAAAGCATATTACCATTGCATTGCTGAATCAAAGAGTGTGACATTGTTCCTAAATATTTTGCATCATTGCCTTCTGGTAAAATTTCCATCAAACCATTTGTTACAAAATTTTTCATTCCCCCAATATAAGCTGCATATCCATCAATTGGTTGGTTTAAATAAAAATCACTTCTATCTGCCATAAAGATTATTTCTTTATTTTTAGCATTCTTAATATATTCCAAACAATTCGTAGCAACAGATGACATTCTGCTCAATATTCCATCAACTATATTTTCTAAATAAGCAAATTCATAATAAAGACCTTCAATTATCATCACAGTATCAAATTCATTAACCATTGTTCCTTCTTCTACAGAATAAATAACGATACTATTAAGATTATTATTTTTTTTCTCTTCTTCTATTAAATCTCTTAAATAATTAATACCTGAAATGCATGTGTCATTAGAAAAACAAAAAAATCTAATAGTAGATTTTTTACCTATTTTGCTTTCTTTAATTATTCTTTGAGCTGACAAAAAATATTTTGAACTATATTTAGCTAATTTCATTTAATTCTCTTCAATTAAAATATATTATTTTTTTATAAAAAAAAAGATATTTTTTTAAAAAAGTTGTTATAATTAAATTGCGCAATGAATAATTAATGAACAATATGTTATGTTTTTGCTAAGTTTTAATTTTTGGTTTTAGCTTAATTTTAATTGGAAATCCTAGCCTCGATTTGAATTTCTAATTATAATATAGGTAAATTATAGGAAGCCGAATAAAAATAACCTTAGAAAAACATCTTAGTCAAGTCGTAATTCATTGTGTGTCGATACAATTTTTATGTCGGCTTAGAATTTTGTTTGTTGATGTCTTGATTCTGGCCAATCAAGATTGATACATGTAAAATCTATAGTTGGTAAGTTTTACTACTGATTTGACTTTGGTTGTTTTACTAGGATTATCTTTTGTGGAGTTGCTTATAATATATTTATAACTTTAAGCCCAAGAACGTCTTAGCCAAAATTAATCAATAACATATATGTTTATTGGATGACAATGCGTAACACCGGGTAGTGCCGAGAACGTGAATTATAAATAAATGCTTGTAGAGATAAGCATTTATTTTTTTTATGTCATTTACAAAAATTTTAATTATATTAATATATAATATACAAGCAAGTAGGAGCATTATGAAAAAAGATTTATTAATAGGATCACATGTTGCTTTTAAAGCGAAAGACTATTTTATTGGAAGTATTAATGAATCTTTATCATATGGTTCAAACTGTATGATGATTTATACTGGAGCTCCACAAAATATGATTAGAAAACCAATTGATTCAGAAAATACAAGACTAGCTCATGAACTATTAGAAAAGCATTCGATTAATTTAGAAAATATTATTGTTCATGCTCCATATATTATTAATTTAGCATCAAGCAAGCAAGATACTAGAGAGTCATCAAAAACATTTTTGATCAATGAGCTTAAAAGAGTAAATGATTTAGGACTGAAATACTTAGTATTACATCCTGGTAGTTGCTTAGATCAAGATAGAAGTGTGGGAATTCAACAAATAATAGATGGTATTAACCATGCTTTAGAAAAGGCAAATAATGATGTATGAATTTTACTAGAAACAATGTCAGGTAAAGGATCTGAATTAGGCATAAATTTTAATGAACTTAAATTAATTATGGATAAAATTAAGTTTAATAAAATTGGTGTTTGTTTAGATACATGTCATATGCATGAATCAGGAATAGATATTACTAATGTTGACAAAGTTTTAGAAGAATTTGATAAATTAATCGGAATTGAATATGTAAAAGCAATTCATTTAAATGATTCAAAAAATGAAATTGGTGCAAGAAAAGATAGACATGAAAATTTAGGATATGGACATATTGGATTTGATGTTTTATATAAATGATATGTAAATGAAAAACTTATTAGTGTTCCGAAAATTCTTGAAACTCCATATTATGAAAAAGAAAATAAATCTTTACCTCCATATAGAGAAGAAATAGAAATGTTAAGAAATAAAAAGTGATACAATTTTAAATAAAAACCACTTTTATTTATATATAATTAAAACAAAATTGAAAACAAAGGAGTCATATGATTTTTTTAAAAAATTTTTATGCAAAAGGTTTTAAGTCATATGCTGACACAGTATCATTGAACTTTGAAGATTCTATGATTGGTATTGTTGGACCAAACGGTGCTGGCAAATCTAACGTAATTGATGCAATCAAATGAGTTTTGGGTGAGAAATCTCATAAAGTTCTAAGAGGGAAAAAATCAGATGATATTATCTTTCATGGATCTACTACAAAAAGTAGTAGTGATTTTGCTGAAGTAACATTAACTTTTGATAACTCAAGAAATATTTTATACTCAGATTTAAAAGAAATTAGTGTTACTAGACAACTTCAAAGAGGAAGTGGTACTAATAAATATTTTATTAATGGTGAAGAATCAAGACTGAAAGACATTCAAGATATATTTTTAGACACAGGATTATCTAAAGGTTCATTGGGAATTATTTCTCAAGGAACTGTAAACTGATTTGCTGATGCAAAACCAGAAGATAGAAGAAAAATATTTGAAGAAGCTGCAGGAATTGGTAGATACACTAAAAAGAAAGAAGAGAGTATTAGACAACTTGATAGAGCTCAAAATAATTTTAATAGAGTTTCTGATTTAACTAAAGAACTTGCAAGAGATTTAAAAAAATTAGAAGGTCAAGTTGAAAAAGTAAAAAAATATTCAAAATTAAAAGAAGAGTTAACTGCTTTAGAGCTTAATATTTTAAGTAAAGATATAATTTATGCACAAGATAAATTATTGGAGATTTCAACTAAACTTTCTGATTCTAAAAATAGCAATTCAACATTACATAATGATCTTGAAAGATTAGATAAAGAAAAAAGTTTATTTACATCAAAACTTACATATTGCGATGAAATAATTTCAAAAAGTAATAAACAATTATTTGACTTATCTGTTGAAATAAATAAATTAGAAATAAGAAAATCAACTTTTGACACAAATATTGAAAAAGGAATTGAATCTGAAAACGAAGAAGTTAGATCTTCTTCAATTTCTTCTGTAATTAAGAACATTGAATTTGAATTAAAAAATAAGAAAGAATTGTTGTCTACTAGTCAAGAAGAATTGAATGAGTTTAAAAAAGAATATTATGATTTAGAAAATAAGAAGAATTTATTACAAGATAAATATATGAAATTAAATAGTTTAATTTCTACTAAAAATGCAAATTTAAACACAATGATTGACTTAAATGAATCTGGTTCTTATATGTCTTATGGATCTAAAAGTATTATTGAAAATAAAAATGCATTAGATGGTATTCATTGTACAATTGGACAAGCAATCGAAATTGAAGAAGAATATGAAAAAGCTATTTCTATTGCATTAGGAAACAATATTAACAACATTATTGTTAATACCAATAAAAATGCTCAAAAAGCAATCGAATTTTTAAAAAATAATAAAGCTGGAAGCGCAACTTTCATGCCTATATATAATTTAAATCCAAAATATGTAAGTGAAGATAAATTAGAAATCGCTTCTCGGATAGAAGGGTTTATTGATGTTGCATCAAACCTTGTTAAATTAAAAAATAAAATTTTTCAAACTCCTATTGACACTTTGTTAGCAAGAATATTTGTTGTTAATAATATTGAAAAAGCTTTTGAAATATCTAAATATACTAATCAAGCATTTAAAATAGTTACTTTAGATGGTGATATTATATTTTCTGGTGGAATTATTAAGGGCGGACACACATCTAATTTCAACAAAAGTTTAATGATGATTAACTTTGAAGAAAAAAAGAATGCACTTGAAGAAGAAATTAAATTATTAAATAAAGAATTAATAAATCATAAACTAGAACTTGAACAAATTATTTTAGACAATAGCGAAATAAACACAAAGATAAATGAGAAGTCTATTAATATATCTAAATATCAAGAATTTATCGAAACAAATGAAAAGAACTTAGAAAGATATAAATCTGAATATGAAAAATTAAATAATAAATCATACTCTGATAACTCATTTAAAATTGATAGTGAATATGAATTGGTTTCTAAGAAAATAAATGGTTTATATCTTGAAAGAGAAAAGATTTATGGCGAAATGAAAATTAATGAAGATCAAAGAACTTCAATTAAGGAAAAAATAACTGAAATAGACAAAGAAATAAGAGCATCAAGAGATATATTAGATAAAAATGTTTCTTATATTATTGACTTTGAAGTTGAAGAAGTTAAATGTAAATCTATTTTAGAAAATGCTAGAGAAAAAATTAATGTAACATATAAAATGTCAATTGATAGTGTTATTGAAAAATATAATACAAAACTTGAAATGTCTGAAAATGATGCAAGAGAAAGAATTAAGTATTTAAATAAAACAATTGATTATTTAGGTCCAATGAATATGGATGCTGTTAATGAATTAAAAGAAAAACAAGAAAGATATGATTTATTATTTAAAGAACTTACAGAAGCAGAAGAAGCAAGAAACAATATTTTACAAGTAATTCAAGAGTCAGATTCAAAAGCAATAGTTGACTTTACTACAATAGTTGATCAAATAAACAAAGAATTACCAGAAATTTTTAAATATTTATTTGGTGGCGGTACTTGTTTAATTGAATTTACTGATGAAGAAAACATTTTAGAATCAGGAATAGACATTTTAGCTTCTCCGCCTGGTAAAAAAATTAATTCATTATTTGCTCTTTCAGGAGGAGAAAAAACACTCGTTGCATTGTCTGTATTATTTGCAATTTTAAAAACAAGTCACTTCCCACTTGTAATTCTTGATGAAGCTGAATCAGCTCTTGATCCAGCTAACGTTGAAAGATTTGGAAATATTATTTCTAAATTTGCAATTGAAACACAATTTATTGTTATTACACATAGACCAGGGACAATGGAAAGATGTCAATCATTATATGGTGCTACTATGGCTACTAAAGGTGTTACTACAATGTATAAGGTTCAATTAGCAGAAGCTGAGAAATTAGGAGCTGTTGAAGAAGAAGTGGTTAACTAATGGGTTTATTTAAAAAATTTATTGATAAAATTAAAAACAAAAAACTAGCAAAAAAAATTGAAGAAAAAAATATTGAAAACAAATCTAAGATTTATAAAGTTAAGAATATTGAGCAAGATAAGTTTGATAAAGGATTAAAAAAAAGTTCTAATAAACTTTCAATTGCAATAAAAGAGATTGCTAAAAAATATTTTGAAGTAAATGAAGAGTTTTTTGAAAACTTAGAAGAAATATTTATATTATCTGATTTTGGTGTTAGTGCTACTAATAAAATAATTAATGCAATTAGAGAAGAAATAAAATTTCAAGCTATTAAAGATCCTAAATTAATTGAATCAATTATTATTGATAAAATATTTATTTATTATATTCAAGAAACAGATGTTGATATTAATTTAAATTTAGAAAATGATAGAACAAATATTATTTTAGTATCGGGTGTTAATGGCGTTGGTAAAACTACATCAATTGCTAAATTGGCAAATATTTTAAAAAAAGACAACAAAAAGGTTTTACTAGTTGCAGCAGATACTTTTAGAGCTGGTGCTATTGAACAATTAGAAATATGATCTGGAAGATTAAAAGTAGAAATCGTTAAACCTGAAAAATATGGTCAAGATCCGAGCTCTGTAATTTATAAGGGCATTAAAAAAGGTAAGGAAGAAAAATTTGATGTTGTTATTTGTGATACTTCAGGTAGATTAGAAAACAAAAACAATTTAATGGAAGAACTAAAGAAAATGAACAAAGTAATTAAGAACTTTGATTCATCTGCTCCACACGAAAAATTATTGGTTTTAGATGCTACTACAGGTCAGTCTGGTTTAAATCAAGCAAAAGTTTTTAAGGAAATTGGTGACATATCAGGAATTATTCTAACAAAAATGGATGGGACTTCAAAGGGTGGAATTATTCTTGCTATTAAAGATATATTCAACATTCCTGTTAAATTTATAGGTCTTGGTGAGAGTTTAGATGACTTAGCACCATTTGATTTAGAAATGTTTATTACAGCAATTACAAAGGATTTAGATATTTAGTATGAAGGATTTGCACAAAATATCTTTATTGATAGACATATATGGATCTCTTTTAACAAATAAGAAACTTGAATATATAAAAATGCATTATTTTGAAGATCTTTCTCTATCAGAAATTGCTAAAATAAATAATGTAACAAAGAATGCTATTTATGATAGTATTAAAATCACTTTGTTAGAATTAGAGAATTACGAAGAAAAATTAAAAATTATTTTTAAAATGAAACAAAGATATAAGTTGTATGATTTAATAGAAGATGATGAAATCAAAAAAAAGTTGTTTCAGATAGATAAGGTATAATATGGAATATTGTTTTGATAATTTAATAATAGATATTAATGGAATATTAGAAGACTTAGATGAAAGAAAAATAAATTTATTTAAGGAATCTATAATTAAATTAATATTGAGTGGCGAAACAAATAAATTTAAAATTCATTTAGTTTCTACAAACCAGAATGCTAAAAATCTTTTAATGGAAAAAATAGCAAATGACATTGACTCAAGAGTAAACTTGAAAATATTTGAAAAAGATAATCTAGAAAATAGTTGAGATCTTTGAAGAACAGAAAATAATATGAAAAAAAAGAATACCTTATTTTTTATTACTTCTGATGAAATTATAGATTTATTAAAAGACAATCATTTATTTTCTGTTTTTATTGATGCTCATACTTCAAATTTAGATGTAGATAAAATAGCTAGTAAGACTTCGTTTAAAAAAATTATAGAGTTATCTGCAATGACAGATGAAATACCAAAAATATTATTTAAATTTGATTGCTCTCTAGATTAGAATTATAAAAAGGTTAAAAAATGAAATCACAAATCAAATTAAAAAATAAAATCGATTATAAAAAAAATTTTATAATCAAAGAATTATTTGCAGATCCTAAAATTATTGAGATGCATGAAAAAAGACTAAAGTCTCTTTTAACAAAAGAAACAACTGATGAAGAAATTCAAAAAAGAATTAATGCTCTAGTTGTTAAAGAAAATGCTTTTAATACTATAATGGAATATGTTTCGAGTAACTTTACATATTCAATTGACAAAGAAGAATTAGAAAATGTTTCTAAAAGATTTGCAAAACAATTTAATATGGATCTTGACAAAGAAAAAGAAAAAGTGAAAGTAATTAGTGAAAAAATTATTATTAAATCTTTAATTTTTAAAGAAATTGCTAAAGAACAAAAAATTAGTGTTTCTGATGACGAAGCAAAAGAATATTTAGAAAAGTACTATAAAGAAACAAATAGACCAATTAATGAACTATTAAAAAGTGAAGAAAAATTTAATGAAATAAAAGAAATTATTTTAGAAGAAAAAATCACTGATTGATTATTAAAAAGTTTTAAAATAGAATTTGATTTAGAAAAGAAATAATTAATTCTTATTCTGAATCAATTTTTTTATATATAACTCAACTGCAATCATTGCTCGAACATCATTCTCACAGTACTCTTTTAATTCTTCACATAATATCTTTCATTCAGAATCACTTATTTTATTAAAAAATCTAAGAACTGTTTTTTGTTGACAATCAACACCATTTTGAATTTTTAGAGACTTATAATTTTTTGATTTTGTAATATCAAATAAATCGCTACTTTCTTTTTCAATTAATGCTAATACTTTTTTTATAGAGTAAAATCCATATAGTTCTTTTATTGTTATCAAATTTTTTCTAGGATCAAAAAAATCTGCTAAATCAAAAATATTATCAATAATGTTTTTTGATTTCAGATAATATTCTTTTTCGTTTATAAAGTTTGCCATTTCTTTAAGTCTTGTACTTTCGAATGCTTTATTATATACAACATATGAAACACTATCTTTTTCAATGTATATTTCATCAATTACTTTTTTAAACCAATCTGTGTTAATTTTTTTTGGATCAATAATTAAATTGTTGCATTTTATTTCATCAAGCTTTTCATTCTCAAATAGTTTGATTATTGAACATTGAGTAACTATTTGATTAAATGGTAAAGAGTTATCAACATTTCTTATTGCGGTATTAATACTTTCAAAGTCAAAATAAACTTTATTTTTTTTAATTTTTTGAAAAGTATTAAATGTTAATGACTCATTAATAATGATATCTTTTTTATTATTAAGATATTTTTCGACATAGTCATTTTTCTCACTTATTTTTAAATAATCAGCCAAGTCATCATTTTTTTTAAATTTTATAATATATTCTGCTGTTTGATTTGCCACATAACCAGAATATAAGAATAGCGAATAGCCCATTTTAGCATAAATAGATTTTAGTTGTATTCAATAATTACAATTCTTAAAAAAGCTTTTATCATTTTTTGAAGGAATAAAGTTTTTAGGAAAATCTTTATAAGTCATATTTTTTTTATGCTGAATTAATTCTTCAATTGTTGAATTAAAATTATTCAATACTTTTGAAAATTCTTCTTGAAAACGAATTATTGAATTTTTTGATTTTGAATTAGTTAGAATATCATATCTTTCTTGTCATGCATTTCAATCATTATTTAAAATATCTACAATTGGTATTGGGTAAAGATTTTCTTTTTCATCTTTGAACCAGTCACCTATCTTCATCATTTGCTTAAGCTTAATTTTTTCATCATTTGAAATATCATCATTATTTTTGATTTTATTTGAAAGAGAAGGAGCTGATTTTGTGATATTACAGTTTTTAGTAATTATGAAGCCAACTTCATTTCTATTCATTTTGTTATATGAAACCAAACAAAGTTTGTAATCAAATGAAAAATTTTTTAAAAAATCTTGTTCTTCAATTACTTTTTTTTGAAATAGAAGATCTAATAAATGAACCAGTTTTGAAGTTGTTGTACATTTCGTTTCGATTATTTCAATTTTATTTCCACTTTTTACTAATGCATCTGGTTTAGTAATTAGATCGTTAAATATAAAAACTGGTTGAAAAATTATTATTTCTTCATTTGCAAGTAAAAAGTCCCTTGTTATATCTGCTAAATCTTCCATTTTAGTATTTTTGTATTCTTTATCCAAGTCGATAGCTTTTTTAATTGAAAATAATTTTTTAACTTCTTTTTTTGAAAGATCATCAATTATATTACCTTCAATAATTAAGGGATTGTCTTTGTCAATATTTTCATTTTCAAGTTTTAGTTGAGAAAAGTATTCATAAGAATCGTATTCTTTATCATTGAATTCATCTTCATCATCACTTTCATCAATTAATTCTTTATTAACTCCTAATTTTTCAAATAAAAGATCAATTCCTGTTTGAATCTCAGAGTTAGTAAAAAACCACATTTCAGGCTGTTTTGTATAATAATCAATAAAATCATATTTATTAATATATTTAGAATTCTTCATAAAAAAATAATAACATAAAAAATATTCATTATTTTGCTTTTTGTATTATAATTTAAACTAAATTGAATAAAATTCATTTTTTGTAAACTTTGGAGAAAAAAACATGGTCAAAACTAAATTTTCAAATAAGGAGTTTTCTTCGCTAGTAACTAGAAGAGACTACAGCAAAATTACAAAGGATTTCGATGCACCTAATTTGCTAGATATTCAGAAAAAATCATTTAGTAGGTTCCTAGAATCAGATTTAGAAAAGACAATAAGCTCATTCTTTCCTATAAATTCAATTGGTAAGAGATATACATTATCATTTCATGGAATAGAGTTTGATAAGGCTAAAAGAACAACAACACAATGTAGAGAAGAAGGCAAAACCTTTGGTAAATCTCTTTATGTGAAATTGGAATTAACAGATAATGAATCTGGTGAAGTTAAAAAAATTAAGAAAAATAAAAATTCTAAGAATTCTGGAATTTTCTTTTGTGATATTCCAGTAATGACTGATAAAGGTACATTTATTGTTAATGGAATTGAAAAAATAGTAATATCTCAAATTGTAAGATCTCCTGGGCCTTACATGTTTTCAAAAGCTCAAATTAAGTTAAGTAACTCTAGAAAAAGAACGCAAGAAGGTTATATATGTGAAATTCTTCCTTCAAAGGGTACTTTATTCTTAATTTTCATTTCTAAAAATAAGAAATATGTTCAAGTTATGTTTAGAAACTCATCAGGTGATTCTACTTCAATACTTCCTATAACAAGCTTCTTTAAAGCTTTAGGTATGAATCAAGAAGAGATTTTAAATATTTTTGATAGAAATCCATATATTACTGAATCACTAAAAAAAGAAGATTACAATAGAGAACAAATCTTAAAAGATCCTCAAATTGCTAATTTATTAAAGACTGTTACAAAAGAATCAGTTGCTGATGATAGAGCAAGAACGATTGACTTTAAACTTAAAAAAATGATTTATGATTTAAAAAAATACATTAATCCAAGTGACAAATTAATTGACTCTAAAAATGTTGCTGATAAAAAGGAAATGTATAAATTATTAGATCAAATTATTTGTGAAAAAGCATCTAAAGATTTAGTTGAATTACTATCAATTTCTACAAGACAACAAGATTCAAAATTAAGAGTTCAAAAAAATAGCGATATTTGTTTCCAATCAATGGTTTACAAGCACTTCTTTGATAATAAATTCTATGATTTATCTTCAGCTGGTAGATACAAACTTATTAGAAAATTAAGAATTTCTGAAAGACTATACCAAAGAATTCTTGCAGAAGATCTAAAAGATAAAAATGGAAAAGTTGTACTTAAAAAAGGTACAGTCATTCATAAAGAAGAATTAGACAAAATTAAAAATTGAACTAAAGATCTTCAAATTGATATTGTAAATGAAGTTCCTATGAACAATGGAATTAATTCAAAAGATTTTGACTATGGTTCAAAATATGAAAAAATCTTAGTTTACATTGATAATGAAAACCAAACTGAATCAATTCCAATTATTGGTGTTGATAATACTTTAACATCTAATTCTTTAAGAATTTCTGATTTAGTCTCAATAGTTTCATATGTAATTGATTTAACTCATAATGTTGGTGTTTATGATGATATAGACCATTTAGGAAACAAAAGAATTAAATTAATTCATGAACTTTTAATTCAGAAATGTCAATTAGGTTTAGTTAGACTAGAAAAATTTATTAATGAAAAATTAGCAAATGCTGATGGTGCTAATAATTCTGAAGAAGAAAAAGCAAGAGTTATTACTGTTAAAACGGTAATTAATGCAAAACCATTCCAAATTGCAATTAAGGATTTCTTTAACTCTCATCAACTTACTCAATTTATTGACCAACAAAATCCATTATCTGAATTAACAAATAAAAGAAGAATTTCAGCTATGGGTCCTGGTGGAATTTCAAGAGAAGATCCAAACTTAGACATTAGGGATGTTCACTATTCTCAATATGGAAAAATTTGTCCAATTGAAACACCTGAGGGTATGAATATTGGTCTAATTATGTCATTAGCTAATTTTGCTAAAATAGATGAAAATGGTTTCTTAATTACACCTTATTGAAAAGTTTCTAATGGTTTAATTACTGATGAAATTGAATGATTAACTGCGCTAAAAGAAGATGAATATGTAATCGCTGCTTCAAATACAAACATTAGTGGAAATAAATTTTTAGAAGACAAAGTATTATCAAGATTTAGATCATCGCTTGAATTTATTCCTTCTAAAAAAGTTGATTATGTTGATATATCTCCAAAACAAGTAGTTTCTGTTGCTGCTTCTTGTATCCCTTTCTTAGAAAACAATGATGCAAACAGAGCTTTAATGGGTGCAAACATGCAAAGACAAGCAACTCCATTAGTTAAACCACATGCTCCAATAGTTGGAACAGGTAATGAATTTAAAATAGCTCATGACTCTGGAATGGCAATTGTTTATGATGAGAAAGAACCAGGAACAGTTTCATATGTTGATGGAAATGAAATTCATGTCCAAAACAAAAATGGAACTATTAAATATGAATTAAATAAATTTATTAAATCTAACCAAAATACATGTAATAACCAAAATCCAATTGTAAATATTGGTGATAAAGTTTCAAAAAATCAAATGATTGCTGATGGGCCAGCTATTTCAAATGGAGAACTTGCATTAGGACAAAATGTTTTAGTAGGTTTTACAACTTGAAGTGGTTATAACTATGAAGATGCAATTATTATTTCAAGTAGATTAGTAAGTGAAGATTTATATACTTCAATTCATATTACTGAATACAGTGTTGAATGTTTAAGAACTAAAAATGGAGATGAAGAAATAACTAGAGATATTCCAAATGTTTCTGAATCTTCTAAAAAGTTTTTAGATTTTGATGGTCTTATAATGGTTGGTGCAGAAGTTAAAGAAGGAGATATCCTTGTTGGTAAAATTTCTCCTAAAGGTCAAGTTGATTTAAGTTCTGAAGAAAAATTACTTCAAGCTATTTTTGGTCAAAAAACTAAAAATGCTAAAGAAACTTCATTAAAAGTTCCTCATGGTGGTGAAGGTACTATTGGAATGGTAAGAAGATTCAAAGTTGAAGATGGTTTTGAACTTGGCGATGATGTAATTGAACAAGTTAAAATTTATGTTATTCAAAAAAGAAAAATTCAAATTGGTGACAAAATGGCTGGGCGACATGGAAACAAAGGAATTATTTCTAAGATAGTTCCAATGGAAGATATGCCACATATGGAAGATGGTACGCCGTTAGATATTATGTTAAATCCATTAGGTGTTCCTTCTCGTATGAATATTGGTCAAATTCTTGAAATGCATACAGGGTTAGCAATGAGACATTTATCATTGCATAAAATACTTGAATATGTATTTGAAGATAAAACTAATAAAGACTTTCAAAAATTATTTGGAATTAGCGAACATAATGCTAAAACATTAAAAGCAAATATAAAAGCTATTTTAAAAGATAAAAAAATAACTAAATTTGAAGCAGCAAAAAGCCAATTCACTGACTTAGACTATTCAATTGCTTTAATGAAAAGCGGTATTTCTGCAGATGATATTTTATATAAGGTTTCAACTCCTGTATTCGAAGGTATTGATAGAAAAAACCTTGAGGATTTAATGAAAGAAGCTGGTATTTGTCCAATTACTTCTAAAGATGGTTATGGTAAAGATGGCAAATTTAAACTTATTGATGGTAGAAATGGTGAATACTTCGATGGTAACATTGCTATTGGTGTAATGTACATGTTAAAACTAGACCACATGGTAGATGACAAAATTCATGCAAGATCAGTGGGATCTTACTCTAAAATTACACAACAACCATTAGGTGGTAAATCTCAAAATGGTGGTCAAAGATTTGGAGAAATGGAAGTTTGAGCACTTGAAGCTTATGGTGCTGCTCACAACCTTAGAGAAATTTTAACAATCAAATCAGATGATGTTAAAGGTAGAAATAATACATACAATGCAATAATAAAAGGTAAAGAAATGCCCCCTTATGGACTTCCTGAATCATTTAAATTATTGACTAAACAATTACAAGGTTTAGGTATGAAAGTAGACATTACTAAAGATGATGATACTTCACAAGATATTAACCAATATATTTCTGATAGCAATCATGATGATGAAGAAGAAAAAAATTCAATCGACATTAGTGATGATTTCATTAAAAGTGGCGAAATTTAATTAAGGATATATTATGCAACAAAAAAGAAAAAGTTCAAGAATAAATAGCATCAAAATTAGTCTAGCATCACCAGAAACAATTAAAAATTGATCTCATGGTGAAGTTACTAAATCAGAAACTATAAATTACAAATCTTTAAAACCAGAAAAATCAGGACTTTTCGATGAAGCAATTTTTGGTCCTGTAAAAGACTATGAATGTTACTGTGGAAAATATAAAAAAGTAAAACACAAGGGAAAAGTTTGTGAAAAATGTGGCGTAGAGATAACTGAATCAATTGTTAGAAGAGAAAGATTAGGTCATATTGAACTTGCTGCTCCAATTGCACATATTTGAATGACTAAAGAACTTCCTTGCCCTTCAAAAATTTCATTATTACTAAATATTTCTTATAAAGAAGTTGAACAAGTAGTATATTTTGTTAACTACATTATTTTAGATGAAGGAAAACAAGATCCAAAAAATAAAATCTTTACTTTTAAAGAAGTTATTGATTTAACAAGTTCTAAAATGGGGCAAAAAACTCCAAGAGGAAAAATAAGAAAAGCTTTAAGAATGATTAAAGAAACTCTTGAAAAAGGTTCAATTGATTATAAAAGAGCAACTACATATTACGAAACTATTAAAGAATCAAGTCTTCCATTCTCAATAGATGAAGTTTTTAAATTTATAAACAAATATACTGGGATAAGATTTGGTATTGGTGCTGAAGCTATTTTAGAATTATTACAAAATCTTGATTTAGAAAAAGAATATAAAGCTATTCAAAGAAAGTTAAAATCTGTTGAAATTTTAAATGTTGCAAAAACTAAAAAAATTGTAAGAAGATTAGAAGTTTTTAAATGAATTAAAGATTCTGGAAATAAACCTGAATGAATGATTTTAAGAAATTTAGTTGTAACTCCTCCAGATACAAGACCAATCATTCAATTAGATGGTGGTAAATTCACTACAAGTGATATAAACACTTTTTATAGAAAAATTATTATTAGAAATGAAAGATTAAAAAGAGTAATTGAATTAAATGCTCCATCAATTATTTTAAACAATGAAAAAAGAATGCTTCAAGAAGCTGTTGATGCTCTTTTTGATAATTCGTCTAAAAAGAAACCAGCATTAGCAAAAGATAAAAGACCATTAAAATCACTTTCTGATCACTTAAAAGGTAAACAAGGTTTATTTAGACAAAATCTACTTGGTAAAAGAGTGGATTATTCTGGTAGATCAGTTATTGTTATTGGTCCTGAATTGAAAATTTATCAAGTTGGTATTCCAGCACAAATGATTTTAAAATTATTTAAACCATTCATTTTACATGAATTAATTAAAAAACATAATGATGATGATGGCTTAATTAAAGATCCTTATGCCCTAAATATTAAAATTGCTGAAAAAATGCTTTTAAAACAACATGACATTATTTGACCAATTATTGATAAAGTAATTAAAGAAAGACCTGTTTTATTAAATAGAGCACCAACACTACATAGATTAGGTATTCAAGCTTTTGAACCTAAATTAATAGATGGAAAAGCGATTAGACTACATCCATTAGTTACAACAGCATTCAATGCTGACTTTGATGGTGACCAAATGGCTGTTCACGTTCCTTTATCTGATGAAGCAGTTGCAGAAGCAAGATCAATTTTATTAGCATCTTGACACATTCTTGGTCCAAAAGATGGTAAACCAATTATTACTCCAACTCAAGATATGGTTTTAGGTAATTACTACTTAACTATGGAAACAAAAGGAAAAATTGGGGAAGGTACAATTTTTAGCTCAGTTGATGAACTTAAGAAAGTTTATCAATTAAACAAAGTCCATGCTCACTCAATCATTGGTATTTCAACTAAATGTTTTCCAGAAAAGAAATTTAACAAAGATGGAATTTTAATTACAACTGTAGGTAAAGTTATTTTTAATGACTTATTACCAAGTGATATGCCTTATGTAAATAATGCTGATACTTTAGACACTAAAGATGACATTGTTGTAAGTGGTGCTAACCCAAGAGAGTTTATCAAAAATAGAGTTCCTTACAAAGCATTTGATAAAAAAGCGGTTTCAAATTTAATTAATTTATTACACAAAAAATATCCACTACATGTGATCCCTATGATCATGGATAAAATTAAGGATATTGGTTTTGAGTATTCAACTAAATCAGCTACTACAATTTCTGCATTTGATGTTCCAACTTATACTCAAAAAGAAAAATATTTTGATGAAGTTGATAAAAAAATAGATATTTATAAATCACAATTTCAAAAAGGTTTATTAACTGATGATGAAAGATATCAAAGAGTTGTTTCTACTTGAACTGAAGTTACTCAAAAAGTTTCTAAAGATATTCAAGATTTAATTAAAAAAGATGAATATAAAAATAACTCTATCGTTATTATGGCTGAGTCTGGAGCAAGGGGTAATATCTCGAACTTTACTCAGATGTCAGGTATGAGAGGTTTAATGAGTAAGTCATATAACTATGACCAAAAACAAAAATCAAAAGTAATTAAAGATACAATTGAAATTCCAATTAAACACTCATTTATTGAAGGTTTAACAATTAGCGAGTATTTTAACTCGTCTTATGGTGCTCGTAAGGGTATGACTGATACAGCTATGAAAACATCAAAATCTGGTTACATGACTAGAAAATTAGTTGATGCTACTCAAGATGTTATAGTTAATGGTGAAGATTGTAATACTACAAGAGGAATCGTTGTTAAAGCAATTGTTGATACAAAACAAGGTGTTGTGATTGAATCACTTGAAGAAAGAATTACAAATAGATTTTTAATTAATGATCTAGTTCATCCAACAACTAAAAAACTTATTTTAGCTGGTGGCGAACAAATTCATCCTGAAATTGCTAAAGAAATTGTTAATGCTGGCATAAAAGAAGTTGAAATAAGATCTGTTCTTAAATGTAAACTTGTTTATGGTGTTTGCCAAAAATGTTTTGGAACAGATTTAACTACAAATAAATTAATTGAAAAAAATACTGCAATTGGTGTAATTGCAGCTCAATCAATTGGAGAACCAGGTACTCAATTAACGATGAGAACATTCCATACTGGTGGGGTTTCTGGTAGTTCAAATATTGCACAAGGTTTTGAAAGATTAAAACAATTATTTGATGTAATTCCTCCAAAAGAATGAGAGAGAGCTGTAATTTCTGAAATTAATGGTGTTGTTGAAAAAATAGAAAATAAAGAAGAAGAAAAAATTGTTACTGTTACAAATGATTACAACACAATTAAATATGCTGTAGGAATAAATGTTCCTTTAAGAGTTAAAAAAGGTTCAGAAGTTAAAGTTGGAGAAAAGATATCTGATGGATCTATTGAAATTAAAAAATTATTAAAAGTTGCTGGTATTGATGCAGTAAGAAAATATATATTAAAAGAAGTTCAAAAAGTTTATAGATTACAAGGTATTGAAATTTCTGATAAATATATTGAAGTAATAATTAGACAACTAACAAATAAAATTCAGGTATTTAACCCTGGAGATACACAATTCTTTATTGGTCAAGTTGTTGATATCAATAAATTTAGAGAAGAAAATGAAAAAATACTAGCAACTAGCTCTAAACAATTAGCTACTGGTGTTAACCTTATATTTGGTCTTGATGAAGCTCCATCTAAAAGTGATTCATTCTTATCAGCTGCTTCATTCCAAGATACTAAAAAAATCTTGACTGACGCTTCAGTTAAAGGACAAATTGACAATCTTAATGGTCTAAAAGAAAACGTTATTTTTGGTAACCTAATTCCTTGTGGAACAGGTAAACAAGAAATCGAAGACATCATCAAGTTAGGTGATGAAATGTACAAATATGAATATTAATTTATTTTTTAATAAATAGTTTATTTTTTAATAAAATTATATATAATTAATAAGTTATGAAAGGAAGAATTATGCAAAAAACTACAATGCTTAAAAAAGAACAAGCTATGGAAAACAAAAAATGATACATTATAGATGCTACTGACTTAGTACTTGGAAGATTATCTACTAGTGTAGCTAATTTGCTTCGTGGAAAAAATAAGACTTCTTTTACACCTAACGTTGATTGTGGGGATTATGTAATAATTATTAACACAGACAAGATAAAACTCACAGGTAACAAGCTTGAAAATGAAAACAAATACAATCACTCAGGTTATATTGGTGGTTTAAGAGTTAGATCATTAAAAACTATGAAAGAAAAATATTCTGATGAACTAGTTAGAAATGCTATTAAAAATATGTTACCTAAAAACAAATTGTCAAACCAAATAATTACGAAACTTCATTTATATAAAAATGATGCTCATAACCATCAAGCACAAAAACCAATTGAATATAGGGTTACATATTAAGGAGAATTATTAAATTATGCAAGAAAATTTTGATTTTAAAGGATTAGGTAGAAGAAAATCTTCTATCGCAAGAGTAAGAATGGTTCCTGGTAACGGAAAAATTACTATTAATAGTAATTACACACCAGAACAATACTTTCCTAATTCTTTTGTTATCCAAGATATGAAAACACCTCTTGAATTAACAAATACGCAAAAGAACTTTGATATATTTGTTAAAGTTGAAGGTGGCGGTTTTACTGGGCAAGCTGGAGCTATTAAACTAGGTATTGCAAGAGCTTTAGTAGAATCTAATGCAGAATTTAAAAAAGTTCTTAAAATGAATAAAACCTTAACTAGAGATGCTAGACAAAAAGAAAGAAAGAAAATTGGAAAATACGGAGCTAGAAGAAGCCCTCAATTTACAAAAAGATAATCAAATATTTGATTATCTTTTTTTATTTTCAAAATTCTTTATCAATAATTTCAATATTATATTTTTTTGCTTCCTCTATTTTTTTAATTGTAGGGTTATTACCAACTAATAAGAAATCAACAGATGGTCCAACCTTTGATGATATTTTTGCTCCATACATTTCTTCAAGCAATGGTTTTATTTCACTTCTAGAAATTGAAAAACTCCCAGTAATTACCATTTTTTTATTTTTATACATTTCATTTTCTTTTGAAATTTCACTTCCTGATCATCTTGAAAAATGATCATTAGCTATTTTCATATCAATTAATTTATCAATGATTTTTAAATTATCAGGATCATTAAAATAAATATAAATAGCATTTGCCATTTTGTGACCAACATCACTTATTTCTAAAAGGCTTTCTACATTAATTTCTTTTAGATTTGATAGTGTAAGATATTTTTTTGCAATTGCTTTTGATGCAACTTCACCAACATGTCTAATTCCTAATCCAAATATCAATCTCTCTAAAGAATTATTTCTTGATTTATTAATTTGATGTAAGAGATTATTAAATGATTTTTCTTTTATTAATAAGTCAGCATTAAAGATTTCTTCTTTTTTATTTTCAAATTCATACAAATCAAGAAAATTTTTAATAATATTTTTAGCATATAATTTTTCAATAATTTTTATTGAAAAACCATCAATATTCATTGCATTTCTTGAAGTAAAATGAGCGATAGATTCTATTATTTTTCTTTCGCATTTTTTATTATTACAATATAGATCAACTTCATTTTCAATCTTTTCTAAAATTGAGTTACAAGAAGGACATGTTTTAGGCTCTAAAAATTCTTTACATTCATCTGTCCTTTTAGAAATAATCGGTCCAATTATTTTTGGAATTACTTCTCCAGCACGATAAATTTCGACATAATCATTTATTCTTATGTCTTTTTCTTTAATGTATTCAAAGTTATGTAATGTTGCGTTTTGAATTGCTACGCCATCAATTTTTACTTTTTCAATTTGAGCAATATAATTTATTCTTCCTGTTCTTCCAACGCTTGTTTTTATATCAATTAGTTTAGAAGAAACTACTTTTGGAGGAAATTTATATGCTGTTGCTCATTTAGGAAATTTTGATGTGTATCCAATATCTTCATATAAGTTAATTTCATTAATTTTTATTACAATTCCATCAATTTCAAATGGAATTGAATCTCTGTTTTCATTAAATCATTTTATCTCTTTAATTAATTGGTTTACATCTTTGCAAATTTTATTATATTTAGAGACATTGAAAAAATTATCTTCTAATCATTTTAAAACATCGCTTTGTTTTTTTAAACCATTTTCAATAGCTTCAGGAATATTGTACATAATTGCATTTAAATTTCTTTTAGCAACAATAGATGAATCTAAATTTCTAATAGTTCCTGATGCAGCATTTCTAGCATTAACAAACTTTTTTTCAGACATTTCATTAACTTTTATCATACTTTTTTTGTCAAAAAATATCTCACCTCTAACTTCGATGTCATCTTTAAATGGAATTGATAATGGAATGTATTTTATTGTTCTAACATTTTCAGTTACATCCTCACCAACAATGCCATCTCCTCTAGTTAATGCTTTTTGTAAAAAACCATTTCTATAAATTAAAGCAATACTTAGACCATCTATTTTTGGTTCTAGAGAATATGTAAATGATACATTTTCACTTAGCTCTTTCTTAACATCATTGTCAAATTTAATAATATCTTCTTCTGAAAAAGCGTTTGAAAGAGACAACATTGGTGTTTTATGAACGACTTTTTGAAATCTATCACTAACAAAACCACCAACTCTTCAAGTTGGAGAGTCCATTCTTTTGAATTGAGGATTTTCAGTTTCAATATTTATTAGTTCCTTTAAAGTCAAATCATATTCATGATCTGAAACACTTGGCGATTCTAAAGCATAATATTCATATTCTCATTTTTTAAGTTTTTCAATTAAATTTTCTACTTTTTTTTTAATATCCATATATGGAATCCAAGCTATAAATAATGCTTATATTATATTTTATTAATTGTCTATTTTTTATTAAATAGTTAATAAATTTTTAATATTTATATAATCTAAAAAATAAATAAAAAATTTTGAAATAATAGAAAAGCAATAAACTAAATTTATTAAATATTTCTATAAATGTTATATAATTTTAGTGTAATAATGAAAAAACAAGGAGTAATATATTATGAAAAAGAAAATAATTATTTCATCGTTGCTAATAGGATCAACACTTTCTATTTTGCCACTTAATTTTATTTTTAATAATAAAAATTATCAAGAACAAAAAATAGAAAATGAAAATATTAATGAAAATGAAGAAATATCAAATATTACAAAGGTAGATACTAAGAATGGTCCTTTAGATGCTCTTTATGATAAAAACTATACTTCGATATTTACTAATAACTTCACAAACCCTGTGGTTTCTCCAAATAAAGACACACCAGGTTTTCTAGGGGCTTGAGATACTAACTCTGTTGGAAGTTTTCCAACTGCAATTGGTTGAACTACACACAATTTATTTTTATCTTGAAGTGCTAATTTAATTGATCACCCATCTCTTGAAGGAAAAGTTCCAAGCAATTTTAAACCAGGGTTAGTTACTGCACTACACTCTGATAATAAATATTCAACAGAAAAAAGAAATCAAATATTTGCTATTGTTGCTAATACTGCAAATTTATCGGCTAGAGAATATTGAATTCTTAGATATAATGCATTGGATGGTTCTCCAATTAAGGATGATGATGCAAAAATGCCACAAATGCAATTTTCGCCAATACCTAAAATGGATGCAGACAATGGTAATGGTAGTGCTTTTGCACTAACAAATGATACTATTAACGATAGATATATTGCATTTTATCCAGGTAGATTAGTTGACTTAAAAACAGATATATTTGGATTTAAAATAAATAATGAAAATAAAATTGAATGACTTAGAAATGATCCGCATTTTCAAGGTTGAAGAACTTGACCTGTTGTATCAGATGATTATAATGGTGAAAACTTTGTGCTTGGTCTTGCCCCTTTTAACACTAAAAATAGTACTGTAGGGGATGCAAGTCTAGCTTTAATGCTTGCTATTAGACCTTCACAAACAACAGATCCAAATAAATATTATTTTAGAATTTTAAATTTAAAAAATAATTTTGCTCCTGTTCCAGGTTTTAGAACAAAAAATATATCTGGAAGAACTGATGGTGTTTTTAACTCTACTCAAGGTACTATTGCTGTTCCAAAGGAATTATTAACTTTACAAATAATTCAAAAAAATGTTAACCCAAATTTACAATTATTTACTTATATAGATCAACAAGGTATTCCTAATTATAAAGCTCAAATAGTAGTACCAGTTTTAAGAAATAATGAATGAATTTATATGTATCTTAGTGGTATTTTTGATAAATTCGGAAACACTTATTATGATTCTTGAGGAGGTGGTGGTACTCTAGGACAAGGAAGTTTTTTTAGTTCGCGTGTTGTTGGTTCAAACCCTATGCCTCCAAACATTTCTTATAGTGAAGAAAATCCCAATGAAATTTTAATAACTCATCAAGAAAATTCAACAGATGATAGAAGATTTAGTGCTACTCGATTTGTATTTGATACTAAACCTCCAAATAATCCTTGAAATCCTACTTCTGAAATTGTAAATAGTTTATATAACATTAATAGCAACTCTTCTTGAGGTCCTAAAAATGTTATAATAAAAAATCCTTATGTGGAGAATAATTATATATGATCTCTTCCAAATGGTTTAACTGAGCAATATATTTATAAACCTGGCCAACGAACTGTTTTATGAGCTAAAATTACTTCTGGTGGTATTAAACATGAAGATTTTCAAAAAACAGCTTCATCATTGAAATGATTAAAAGGTCAATCAGATCAAAGAATTCCAACCGCTATTACTTCAAAAGAACTTGAAACAATTGGCACATCATCTAATGATTTTTTTAAAATACCTGATTTAAGTTATCTTAGTGGAGCAACATCTGAACCACCAACGATAAAATTATTTGGTGAACCAACAAGAGATAACCGTAATGGTATAATTCAAGGTGTTTTTACTTTAACACAAAAATTTATGATTTCAGGTGAACAATATGAATTTGAATCAAAAATTCCATTCAAAATTACTGGTTTAAATACTACAAGTGATTCACCAACAACAATTAGTCCAAATAATTTAATTTCAAATTTTTTACCTTCAGATTTAACACCTGAAAATGTGCCAAATCTTATGGATATTGTTGGAGCTCCTGATGATTATTCTGTAGATAAATGAGAAATAACAAAACAAAACAACGCTGCTGGTACTGCTACAATTAGTACAGAAATAACAAGTTATTATGATGATGCTGGTATACCTCAACCTGGAACTAGAAGAATTAGTGCAGATGTATCAGGATTTAAAAAATTAAATGGTACAACTGCTATTGCAAGTTCAGAAATTAACCCAGATTTAACTGTTTGAGAAATTAATCCTACAAACGCTTCAAGTTTTGTTGAAATAAAAGATTTAATTCTAGGTTCTAATACTAATAATATTACTTATTTAGTTAGAGATGAAAAACCATTAACTGGTGAATTAACAATTGATGTTTCAATCCCAGGAGGGTCATATTATAACCCTAAAAATAATGGCTTACCTTCAATTGCTGCTGACGATCCGTTAATACTATCTGTTAATGTTACAGGGTTTAAAAAAATCCCAGACACTGGAACATTAATAATTCCAGGAACTGGACCTTATCCAGGTGTTTGACCAGGATTTATCAACGAAGACAACATAATGGATTTCATTACTATTGAAAACCAAGTTCCAGGATCAAAAGCTAGTTTTTCTAATTTTGAAGTTAATCCTCCCACTCTTGATGAAACACTTGATGGGTATTTAGATTTTGATATAGTTTTTGACAAAGAATATGACACATATGGAAATATTATTAATGGTGCGAAAAAAACTTATAGAATTAAAGGGTTACAATCATCACCAACACCTTTATATACTAAGATTGCATCAACAGGAAATACAGATTTATTTTCAAATACATTAGCTCCCGAAATAAATGAAACAAACATCAATCAATTTATTATTTTAGTTAATTTACCACCTGGTGTTACTCCAATATATGAGTTTAAAAATCAAAAAAATACTGGGGAACCAAAAACAGGCTTCCTAGACATAAATGTTGTCGTTTCAAAATATTTAGATGAAGAAGGAAATATTGTAAATAATAAACAAGATTTCCCTATTAGAATAGAGGGTTTAAAAACTATTCCAGCTGCTACTTCAGTTTCTGTGCTATCAGGTGAAAAAGATGTTTTACCAGAATTTGTTAGTCAAGTAGGACTTGAAAAATATTTAAGAATTAATAATCCGTCTTTAATATCTGGAAAAGAATCATCTATTCAAGTTAACACAGAAAAATTTACTACTAACAACATTATTGGAACAATTTCATTTGAATATAAATTAATAAATGCTATTACCGACTTTGGTTTTATAGAACAATCAGGTTCAATTCCAATAACTATTTCTGGATTTCAAAAAGGAACTACTACTAGTATTAAACAAGTTTCTACTTTTAAAGATAAAAAAGCATCTGAATTTGATCTAAATATAGATAACTTCTTTAACTATGCTAAAATTGAAGGATACTTTATACCTCAAAATACAGATGATGAAGGTAATATTAGTGGTACTATTATTGAGAAAGTCGAAAAAATAAGATATGATGACGCTCTTGGTCTTGCAATATTTAAAGTATCAGTTAAGGGAGGAGCAATTAACACAGAAGGAAGATTTACTAACGAATCTTTAGACATTACCTTTAATTTTGATGGATTTCAAATAGTATCACCAGTAGATAATACTATTCCAATCATTGCTGGTTCTGTTGCTGGTGGTGTTGTATTAATAATTTTAATTGTTGTTGCAATAGTATTAATCAACAATAATAAAAATAAAAAAATATTAAACGAGAAAAGAAAAACAACTACTCCAGGAGGCCCTCCAGTAACTCCAGGAACTACTAATTCAGTTTCTCCATCTCGAACAACAAGTATTCCGACTCCTTCTATGTCTCCAGGCACAGCTAGACCATCTGTTCCTCAACCTACAACAGGTGTTCCTAGACCAACACCCCCTCGACCAGGTACGCCACCACCTGTCCCACCAAAAAAATAAAAAATTCATACAAAAAAGTAGATTAATTTATCTACTTTTTTTATATAAATTTTTAAAAAAACAACAAACAAAATTATTGAAAACAATAAAGTCTAGAGAGTAAATTTAATAATTATTTTCCTAAATACAATATAATAATATAAATATTACATATGAGGAGTAATATATTATGAAAAAGAAAATGATAATTTCATCTTTACTAATTGGATCATTAGTTTCTACTTTACCACTTAATTTTTTATTTAATAATAAAGATAATAGTGAGCAAAATATAGAAAATGAAAACACTAATGAAAGTGAGGAAATATCAAACACTACAAATCTAGATACTAGAGATCAATATGTAGATCCACTTTATAGTAAAAACTATTCTACTTTATATTTTAATAATTTTACAAACCCTGTAATTTCTCCAAATGATGAAATACCTGGTTACTTAGGAGCGTGAGATATTAATAGTATTGGATCATTTCCAAATGCAATTGGTTGAACTACGCCAAACCTATTTCTATCATGAAGTGCTAATTTAATTGACCACCCATCTCTTGAAGGACAAGTTCCAGCAGGGTTTTCTCCAGGGTTAGTTACTGCATTACATTCTGATGAAAAAGATTCATCAAATAAAAGAAATCAAATTTTTGCAATTGTTGCAAACACTTCAAACTTATCTGCAAGAGAATATTGAATTCTTAGATATAATGCATTAGATGGTTCTCCAATTAAGGATGCCAACTCAAAAATGCCAAAAATGAATAACTCACCAATACCTGAAATGTCTGCTACAAATGCAAACGGTAGTGCATTTTCGTTAACTAATGATACTATTAATGATAGATATATTGCGTTTTACCCTGGTGAAATACAATATGTAGTAAATGAAATGTTTGGTTTCAAAATAGATAATGAAAATAAAATTCAATGACTTGAAAATAAAACGCATTTTAATGGACATAATGATTATATTGATGTTGATATTGCTAAGCGTTTTGATTATGCGCCAATTAACATTGTTCTAGGACTTTCACCTTTAAAAAACAAAAAAGCTTCAGGTGGTGCTAGTTTAGCTTTAATGGTTGCTGTCCATCCTGTAAGATCTACAGATGATAAATATAATCTTAAAATTTTAAATTTACAAGATAATCTTGCTCATATCCCAAGTTTTAGTGCATCTACTATAATTGGTGATAAAAGTGGTATTTTTAATAATACTAATAGTACTATTGAAATTTCAAAGCATATACTAACATCTTCTTCAGCTCAAAAAAATATTAATCCTAAATTACAAATTATTCCTTTTCAAAACTCATTAGGTGATCTTACTTATAAGGCTCAAATGATATTACCTATTTTAAATGGAAATGAATGAGTTTATATGTATCTTAGTAGTATCCATGATGATAATAGAAACACATATCTTACTCAATATAATAACAGAGCTTTAAGTCAAGGTAGTTTTTTTAGTTCGGCTTCATTTAATTCTAATGCTGTGGCTCCAACTATTCATTATAATGATGAACTTCCACAAGAGATTTTAATAACTTCTCAAGGAAGTAGAACAAACAAGGCAAGGTTTGATGGTAATCAATTTAATTTTCCTATGATTCCTTTATCTACAAGTTGAGACCCTTCTCTTACAATTATAAATAGTTTAAATTACTCTCTTAGTAATGATGTTTGAAGATCAAAACAAATTTTTATAAGAAACCCTTATGTTGATGATACTTTCATGTGATCTGTTCCAAATGGTTTAACTGAAAAATATGCTAGAATTGGTGATCAAACTATTTTATTATCTAGAATAAATGGTGGAGGTATTAAACATTTGAGCTTTCAGCAAACAGCTTCATCACTTAAATGATTATTAAATCAAGAAAATGCTAAAGTTCCAAGTAAAATAACACCTGCTGAACTAGAAACAATAGGTACAAATGATACTGATTTTTTCAAAATACCAAATATAACATATCCTGATGGAATTAGTGCTTTAGCGCCAGAGATAAAACTATTTGGTGAGCCATTAAAAGATGATAAAAAAGGTATTCTTCAAGGTATTTTTACTTTGAAACAAAAATTTATAATTCAAAGTAACTCTTATGACTTTGAATCTAAAATTCCATTTAGAATCACAGGTTTAAATATTGGAAATGTACCAACATCAATTAATCAAAATAATCAAATTACAAACTTTTTACCTTCTGATTTAACACCTAATAATATACCAAATTTAATTGATATTATTGCACTTCCCGATGATAGTGAAACAGGCGGTCTACCAGTTATAGTTGATAACTGATTAATTAATGATCAAGATAATGCTAATGGCACTGCAACAGTTAGCGTTGATATCCAACCTCATTTTAATGATGAAGGAGAACTTTCTAATTCTAAAAAAACAATTACTGCAAATTTATCTGGTTTAAAAAAAGTAAGTGGTACAACAGCTGTTCAAAACCCTCAAGCTAACTTAGATGTTACGGTTTGGGATATTGATCCTACAAATGCTTCAAACTTTGTTGAAGTAAAAGATTTAATTCCTGGATCTCCTAATGATGCTGTTACTTTTGAAACTAAAGATCATAAACCGTTAAATGGTGAACTAACAATTCTTGTTTCAATTAAAGGTGGTTCATATTACAACCCTGATAATAAAGGCTTACCTTCTAATAATACAGACAAACCATTACAAATACCTATTACAATTTCAGGTTTAAAAACAATATCAAACACTGGAACTTTAGTAAATATAAGAAAAGGACCACATGTAGGTTTTTTTCCATCTTTTATTGATGAAAATAATATAAGTGATTTTTTTACAATTGAAAATGAAGTTCCAGGTTCAAAATTTACTATTACCGATATAGTACGTAGTGATGAATTATCAACTACAGAAGGTTCTTTTGATGGTTTTGTTTCTTTTAAAATAGATTTTGATAAAGCATATGATACTAGAGGTTTTATTATTGATCCTCAACCTCAAGAATATAAAATTGAAGGGTTTCAAGGAGGTGTGACTCCTAAATCTACTACTATTTTATCTACAGGAAACAAAGAATTATTTTCAAATACATTAGCTCTTGAAATAAATGAAACTAACATTAATCAATTTATTATTATATTTAATTTACCAGATGGTGTTGTTCCAAAATATGAATTTGTAAACCAAAAAAATACAGGCCAAAAAGATACTGGGTTCCAAGATGTAAGAATTACTCTATCAAATTATCTTGATGATTTTGGAGATCCATCAGATGATGAATTAGTAACTACAACTAGAATAAACGACTTAAAAACTGTTCCAGCTGCCACATCTGTTACAACATTATCAGGTGAAAGGGATATATTACCAGAACTTATTAGTCCAGTTGGTCTTGAAAAATATTTAAGAATTAACAATCCTTCTCCAATATTGGGAAGAGAAACATCAATTGAACTTATTACAGATAAATTAGTTTCAAATAACATTAATGGATCTATTTCATTTGAATATAAATTGATAAATGCGGTTACAGATTTTGGATTTATTGAAGAATCTAATCCCATTCCAGTGACTGTTTCTGGATTTCAAAGAGGAAATTTTACTACTATCGAACAAATTATTGATATAAAAGATAAAAAAGCATCTGAATTTGATTTAAACAAAGATAATTTCTTTGACTTTGCTAAGCTTGTAGGATATTCTATACCTTTAGAAATAGATGAACAAGGAAATGTTAGTGGTACTACTATTGAAAAAGTTGAAAAAATAAGCTCTAATGATGCTACTGGTGTTGCAACGTTTAAAGTATCAGTTCAAGGTGGGGCGATTAACCAAGAAGGAAAATTTATTATTGATCTTCTTGATATTACTTTCACTTTTGACGGATTTGAAATAGTAGCAGTTCAAGATAACACTATTCCAATAATTGCTGGTGCTGTTGCTGGTGGGGTTGTGTTAATAATTATAATTGTTGTTGCAATAGTATTGGTTAACAATAACAAAAATAAAAAAATATTAAACGAGAAAAGAAAACCATCTGCTCCTAGTGCTCCTCCTGCAAATTCAGGAGTTGCTAGATCAGTTGCTCCATCTCAAGGTAGAACTCCTTCTATGGGTCCACAAACCCCAGGTGCAACAAGACCCGTACAACCAAGTGCAGGACCAGTAAAGCCAACTGCGCCTCAAAAAAAGTAAAAATTTAATACATAAAATCAACTATGATTTTATACACCACAATTTATTTTTAAAAATAAAAATAACTAAATATATCTATAATAAAATGCAAAATTTCATTTTTTTCAATTACTAAAATAACCTAATATTTATAAATATAAATAAGTGCTTTTAAAATTCTATCATTAAATACTTAGAAAATTTATTATAATTTGTTTGTAAATTAAAAATTAAGGATAAATATATTATGAAAAAGAAAATATTAATTTCATCATTACTAATAGGATCAATGGTTTCTATTCTGCCACTAAATTTTATTTTTAATAATAATATCTACAAGACAAAAGATTTGGAAAATCAAAACAATAATGAAGAACAAGAATTATCAAACATTTCAAACTTAGATACTAGAGATGGTTATGTAGATGCTCTTTATGAAAAAAACTACACTACTTTATTTATTAATAATTTTACAAGTCCTGTAGTTTCTCCTAATCCAGAAATACCAGGGTTTTTAGGAGTGTGAGATAACAATACTATTGGAGATTTTCCAACAGCAATTGGTTGAACTACTCATAATTTGTTTTTATCTTGAAGTGCTAATTTAATTGACCACCCATCTCTTGAAGGTCAGGTTCCAAATGGTTTTAAGCCAGGGTTAGTTACTGCAATACATTCTGATAATAAATATTCAACAGACAAGAAAAATCAAATTTTTGCAATTGTTGCAAATACTGCAAATTTACCAGCTAGGGAATATTGAATTCTTAGATATAATGCACTAGATGGAACTCCCATTAAAGATGAAAACTCAAAAATGCCAATAATGGCAAAATCTCCATTACCTCAAATGAATGATGAAAATGGTAATGGTAGTGCTTTTTCTTTAGCAAATGATACCATCAATAATAGATATATTGCATTTTACCCTGGAAAATTAGTGGATTTTAAAAATGAAATATTTGGTTTTCAATTAAATGATGATAATGAAATTGAATGACTTGAAAATAAAGATCATTTCCAGGGGCATTCAAGTTGAAAAAACAATATTGATCTTTCTGACGACAACATTATACTTGGTCTTGCGCCATTTAACACTAGAAGAGCTTCTATAGATAATAAAGCTAGTTTAGCTTTATTGGTTGCAACTAGTGCTGATGTAAGAAACTATAATTTTAAATATATAAATTTACAAGATGATCTTTCTTTTAATCCAAATTTTGAAAGTAGAGCTTTAATTGGAAGAACAAGTGGTATTTTTAATAGCTCTAAAGGTATTATTACTGTCCCAAAAACTTTATTACCTTTAGCTGCAATTCAAAGAAATATTAATCCAAATTTACAATTATTTACTTTTAGAAATGAGGAATTCCAAGATACCTTTAAAGTTCAAATGGTTGTGCCTATTTTAAAAGATAATGAATGAATTTATATGTATCTTAGTAGTATTTTTGATAATGTAAAAAACTCTTATCATATATCATGAAAGGGTGAAGGTAGTTTAAGCCAAGGTAGTTTTTTTAGTTCTCGTGCTTTTGGTTCGAATCCTATGCCTCCAAATATTTCTTGAAATGAAAACTATAATAATGAAGTCATAATAACTCATAATTCACACTTAACAGATGATAGAAGATTTAGTGGCAGTCAATTTATATTTGATACTATCCCACCTAATGCGCCTTGACAAGCCACATCATCAATTATAGGTAGTTTATATCATGAATCTGATAAATCTCCTTGAAGACCTAGACAAATTTGAACAAGAGATCCATATACTGAAGACAATTTTATATGATCTATTTCAAATGGTGAAACTAAAAAATATGTTGGTACACCCGGAGAGGAAGTTAGAATATGAGCACAAACTGGTCGTGGTGGTAAAAAACATGAATCTTTTCAATCGAGAGCTTCTAAATTCGGTTGACTAACAGATCAAGAAAATGCCAAACTTCCAAGCGAAATTACTAATGCAGAATTAGAAACATTTGGTACAGGTCATGAAAACTTTTTTAAAATACCTTTAGCTGAAAATGACTTTCCAGGAATTACGGAAATTTCTGAACCAAAAATAAAAATATTTGGCGAACCAATAAGAGACGATAGTAAAGGTTTACTTCAAGGAATTTTTACTTTAACACAAAGTGTTAAATTTAAAAATAAGACTTATAATTTTGAATCAAAAATTCCATTTAAAGTGACAGGCCTAAATATTAAGGCATCACCAACAATCATTACTCAAAATAACTCAATTTTAAATAATTTACCCTCTGATTTAACGCCTGAGAATTTGAAAAATTTTGTTAATGTTATTGCAGCTCCTGAAGGTGCTACAATTAATAATTGATCAGTTACTAATCAGGACAATGCTAATGGTACTGCTACAATTAGTGTGGATGTTCAACCACATTTTGGTGATGATAGCATATTAAGTCAAAGTCGTAAAACAATTACTACAAATGTATCTGGATTAAAGAAAGTAAGCGGTACTACTGCTGTTAGAACTTCGGAAAACGATCCCGATTTAACTGTTTGAGAAGTTAACTCTTCAAATGCTTCAAGATTTGTTGAAATAAAAGATTTAATTCCTGGTTCTAGTGAATCTGATGTTAAATTTGAAATTACAAATCAAAAACCATTAACTGGTGAATTATCAATTGTTGCTTCGATTGCACCAGGAGCATATTATGACCCTGCAAATAAAGGACTACCTTCTGTTGCTGGTCAAAATGATCTAAAACTAACTGTTGAAGTAAAAGGATTTAAACAGATACCAGACACTGGAACATTAGTACTTCCAGGAACTGGACCTTATCCAGGTGTTTGACCAGGATTTATTAATGAAGATAACATAATGGATTTCATTACTATTGAAAACCAAGTTCCAGGATCAAAAGCTAGTTTTTCTAATTTTAAAGTTAATCCTTCCACTCCTAATGAATCACTTGATGGGTATTTAGATTTTGATATAGTTTTTGACAAAGAATATGACACATATGGGAATATTATTAATGGTGCGAAAAAAACTTACAGAATTAAAGGTTTAGAATCATCACCAACACCTTTATTTACTAAGATTGCATCAACAGGAAACACAGATTTATTTTCAAATACACTAGCTCCTGAAATAAATGAAACGAACATAAGTCAATTTATTATTTTAGTTAATTTACCATCTGGTGTTACTCCAAAATATGAGTTTAAAAATCAAAAAAATACAGGTCAACCAAAAACAGGATTTTTAGACGTAAATGTTATTGTTTCAAAATATTTAGATGAGGAAGGAAATATTGTACCTGAGGAACAGAATTTCCCTATTAGAATAGAAGGATTAAAAACTATTCCAGCTGCTACTTCTGTTAGAACATTACAAGGTGATCAAAATATGCTTCCAGAACTTGTTAGTAGTTTTGGTATTGAAAAATATTTACAAATAAATAACTCTTCTCCAATACCAGGCAGAGAAACATCAGTTGAAGTTAATACAGATAAATTAGTTTCAAATAATATTAATGGAACAATTTCATTTGAATATAAATTAATAAACGCTGTTACGGACTTTGGGTTTATTGAAGAATCTAATTATACTCCAGTAACTGTTTCTGGATTTCAAAAAGGGACTTTTACCACTGTTGAAAAAATAGCTGATTTAAAAAGTGAAAAAGCATCTGAATTTGATTTGAGTAAAGATAACTTCTTTGATTTTGCTAAACTTGCAGGATACTACATACCATTGAAACCAGATGATGAAGGTAATATGGTTGGTACTACTGTTGAAAAAGTTGAAAAAATAAGTTTTAATGATGCTAATGGCTCTGCAACATTTAAAGTTTCAGTAAAAGGTGGTGCAATTAACCAACAAGGAAACTTTACTGTTGATCTTGTTGACATTAATTTTACTTTTGATGGATTTGAAATAGTATCGCCAGTAGACAACACTATTCCAATTATTGCTGGCGCTGTTGCTGGTGGAGTTGTATTAATAATTTTAATTGTTGTTGCAGTAGTATTAATTAACAATAATAAAAATAAAAAAATATTAAATGAGAAAAGAAAAACAACTACTCCTGGTGCTCCCCCTGCAAATCCAGGAGTTGCTAGATCAGTTACTCCAACTCAAGGAACAACTTCTCCTATGGGCCCACAAACTCCAGGTGTAACAAGATCTGTACCTCCTCAAGGATCTAATAGACCAGTACCACCACCAGTATCTAATAGACCGATGCCGCCCAGCCCTACAGCAGGTAAACCACCTATTCCTCCAAGAAGATAAAAGTTTAAAAAAAGTAGATTAACTAATCTACTTTTTTTAAAATAATACTATTAAACATTATTTTAGTAATTTTAAACTCGTTTTAATCGGGAAAATAATTACGTAACTAACTATTGAAAAATTTATTATAATTAATATAAAGAGAATTTAATATATTATGAAAAAGAAAATAATAATTTCATCATTGTTTATAGGGTTAACAGTTTCTATTATTCCAATTAATTTTATTTTTAATAATAAAAATTATGAAGAACTAAATATAGAAAATGAAGATTACAATCAAAAAGAATATATACAAAATATCTCAAATTTAGAGTCTAGAGATGTTTATATAGATCCTCTTTATGATAAAAATTATACTACAATATTTTCTAATAATTTTACAAGCCCTGTATTTTCTCCAAATAAAGAAATACCAGGATTTTTAGGAGCGTGAGATGCCAATAATATTGGAGCATTTCCTACAGCCATTGGTTGAACTACACCCGATTTATATTTATCCTGAAGTGCTAATCTAATTGATCACCCATCTCTTGAAGGGCAAGTTCCAAGTGGGTTTAAACCAGGATTAGTTACTGCATTACACTCAGATAATAAATATTCTACAAATAAAAGAAATCAAATTTTTGCAATTGTTGCAAATACTTCAGATTTAGATTCTAGAGAATATTGAATTCTTAGATATAACACACTAGATGGTTCGCCAATTAAAGATAGTAATTCAAAAATGCCAAAAATGAAGAATGCACCACTACCTGAAATGACTGCAGAAAATGGCAACGGAAGTGCATTTTCATTAACAAATGACACTATTAATAATAGATATATTGCATTTTATCCTGGTAAATTAGTTGATTTTAAAAATGATATATTTGGATTTAAATTAAATAACGATAATCAAATTGAATGACTTGAAAATAAAACACATTTTAATGGGCACTCAAATTGAACAAGTCTAGATGTTAGTGTTTTACTTGATTATTTTGATGAAAACATCGTGATTGGACTTTCACCTTTCAACACTAAAAGGAGTTCTGCAGACGGAGCTAGTTTAGCCTTGATGGTTGCTATTAATCCTCCATTAATTTCTGATTCACATAATTACCACTTTAAAGTAATAAATTTACAAGATAATCTTTCTGCTAATGAAAATTTTAAGCCAAAAACAATAGTTGGAAGAACAGCAGGTATTTTTAATAATAATAATGGAACTATTGCTGTTCCAAAATCTTTATTACCATTATCCGCAATTCAAAAGAACATCAATCCCAATTTACAATTATTTAATTTTAAAGACGACTCAGGTAACGATACTTATAAAGTGCAAATGGTTGTTCCTGTTTTAAAAGATAATGAATGAATTTATGTGTATCTTAGTAGTATTTTTAACAGTAGTGATAATTCTTATCATGTTTTATGGAAAAATGATAGTAGTCTAAGTCAAGGAAGTTTTTTTAGATCAGCTAGTTTTGGTTCTAACCCTATGCCACCAAATATTTCTTATAATGAAAACTACCCTCAAGAATTTTTGATAACATATCAAGCAAATTCAACAGATGATAAAAGATTTAGTGGGAGTCGATTTATATTTAATACTATGCCTCCTAATGGTCCTTGAGATCCTACAAATTCAGTTGTAAATAGTTTATCTATTAATCCTCAAAATACTACTTGAGGGCCGAAACATATTTTGACAAGAAGTTCTTATATTGAAGATGATTTTATATGATCTCTTCCAAATGGTTATACTGAAAAATATATTATTAATGAACTTGGAGAGAAATTAGTATGATCAAAAATTAGTGGTGGTGGAATCAAACATGAAAGTTTTCAAAAAACAGCTTCTACATTACAGTGATTAAAAGGTCAAAATAATGCAAAAATACCAAGTGAAATTACTTCTTCTGAATTAGAAAAAATTGGTTCTTCATCTACTAATTTTTTTAAAATACCAAATCTAAACTATCCTAGTGGAGTTACAGCTTCTCAACCACAAATAAAAATATTTGGCAATACGATAAAAGATGATAGCAAAGGGATACTTGAAGGTATTTTTACTTTAACCCAAAATTTTCAAATTTTAAATAAGTCATATGACTTTGAATCAAGAATTCCCTTTAGAATTATAGATTTAAATATTAAAAGTGATTCAGCAACATCAATTAGTCATAAAAATTCAATTTTAGATAATTTACCTTCTGAATTAAATCCTAGCAATGTATCAGATTATATGAATGTTATTGCAGCCCCTGAGGGTGCTATGATTGATAATTGAACAATTACAAATCAAAATAATGCTGCCGGCACTGCCACAATAAGTGTAGATATAAATCCTCATTTTAATAACGATGGTATATTTACAAATAGTTCTAAAAAAATTAGTACAAATGTATCAGGTTTTAAAAAACTGAGTGGTACAAGCGTTATCAAAAGTTCTGCAACTATTCCATCTGATAAAACGGTTTGAGATTTTAGTTCCACAGATGCTCCAAATTTTATAGAAGTAAAAGATTTAATTCCAAACTCTCAAAGTAATGCAGTTACATATTTAATTCAAGATCAAAAACCTTTAATTGGTGAATTAACAGTTGTTACTATAATTTCTCCTGGCTCATACTATAACCCTAATAATAATGGTCTACCTTCAATTGCTAGTGATCCGCCATTAGAAGTGCCTATTACATTTAGGGGTTTTAAATTAATTCCAGATACTGGTACTATAGTAATTCCTGGGAAAGGTCCATATATTGATGTTTTACCATCATCTATTAATGATACTAATATAATGGACTATATTACTATTGAGAATTCAGTACCTGGAACAGTACCTATAATTTCTAATATATTACCCAATGAAGAAACATCTAATTCAGCTAATTGATTTGTGTCCTTTGACATATTTTTTGAAAAAGAATATGACACAAATGGATATATTATTAATGGTAAAACAAAAAATTATAAAATTAGTGGTTTTGAATTTGTCACAGAACAAAACAATTTAGTTCCAATAATTGCAGGTTCAATTGGCGGGGGTATATTTTTAATAATTTTAATTATTTTATTAATTATCCTATTATGAAATAGAAAAAATAAAACTTCACCACCTATAAATTCTGGTCCTCGATCATCATTGATTGTTTTACCATCACCACATGTACAAGAAAATTTTGAAAAACCTCATCAATCTCCAGAAATTGTTTTACCAAAAGACAATATTGAAGAACAAAAGATTCAACCTCCACGAACTATTTTAAAAGAACCTAGAAAAGTTCCGTTTTCTGAATTACCCTCTAATCCAGAAATAAAAAGATTGGCTCCTTCTCCAACTTTAGAAAGACCAAATTCTTCAAGAACTCCAAAATCACCTAGACCAACACCACCTTCTAGAAGATAAAAATTAGCTTCCAAGAATTAAATTTAAATTGAAAATACATTTCAATAAATATTTTTTATCTAATAAATAAAAACTATTATTATTTTTTAAACAAAGTATCCTATAAAAGCAATCAAATTATTTCCGAAATGAAGCAAAATAGGAAAGGTAATATTCCTAAACTTATAATAAAAGAAACCACTTATTAGTCCCATAGGTATATAAGCCAATATATTGATTCAATCTCCAGAACTTGATATATGAACAAATGCAAAGAAAATAGTTGATATTGGTCATGCTCATCATTTATTAGAAGTAACTTCTGCAATAGCGCTTCTGAAAACAAACTCTTCTATTAGTGGAGCAACAATAACAACGGCAAAAAACATAACTGTAATTGCATATGGGCTGTTCAATGAATTTTGAATGTTAGATTCATTATCAGATTGGCCTCCACCAATACCAAGAGTTATTCCCCCAAGAATTGAAAAAGCTAATATAAATGAAACTACACCTATTACAGATATTAAAGTAAAAAATTTAATATTTCCTTTATTAAAAAATATTTTTAATTGATCTAAAAAATCATAATTCTTAATAAAATAAATTATTAATACAATAATTGGAATAATTACACTAGCAATTAAGTTTAAAGAATTATTATCAATATTTGTATAAAAAAGAATTTGTGAAATAATAATTCTTCCTGGATAAAAATACAACAATATTCAAAACTTATTTTTTAAAAAATGACTAATATTTTTTTTAAAAAGTCAAATGACACCAATCATAGGGCAAAAAACATTTATGAAAACTATATCAAAGTAATAAATAAATAAAAATTTATTTCTATCATCAGCTATATTATTTTGAAAAAAATCATCAACAGTTGTATTTCAATTTGGATAAACTATTGTTCTAATAATGTTTCAAATTATTTGAATGAAAATATAAAATGTAAAGAAAAAAAATACATCCTTTATTTCAAAACTTTCTACATATTCTTTTGGTTTTCCAAATCGCTTTAATTCATTTTGAAAGTAATCATTAAATTTTATATTTTTTTGTTCCATATATAATATTTTACATTTAATTATTTTTTTTATTATAATTAAATAGATTATTATTATCCAAAAATTTAACACAATAAAAATGGAAAAAATATGACTGAAAATTACTCATTTAGTAATTTAGATTGAATTCTAATTTCTATATGTTTATTATTGTTTTTCTTAACAATATTATTTTTAGTTCTACTTATAAGAAACAAAATAAAAATAAGAAAAAATAATAAATTAGATTTGGAAAAAGAAAGCTTAGAACAAGCAATAATTAAATATGATAAATTAAATGAAAATCTTAAATTTGAAATAGATGAATATCTAAAAAAATCCTCTGCAATAGCAAAACTTTCTATTGAAGATGCAAAAAAAATATTAATGGAAGATATTGAAGAATTGTACAAATATGAATTCTCAAAAAAAATAAAATATTTAAAAGAACAAAATGAAGACAAAGTAAAGGAAATATCTTCAAATATTTTAATTAACTCAATGGAACAAATATTAGAAGATGTTATTGCTAAAACTTCTTTAAATATTAATGTTAACGAAGAAATGAAAGGAAGATTAGTTGGAAAAAATGGAAGCATGTTACATGAATTTGAAAGAATAACTGGAGCTAATCTTAGGATTGAACCAGATTCTCCTGCAACAATATCTTGTTTTAATCCTTTAAAAAGAGAAATAGCAATTAGAACATTTAAATCACTTTTAAATCTAAATATAATAAATTTTGAAAAAATTGATAAAGCATATAAAAATGAATGCAAAAAAATAGATGAAGAAATGGTTAATTTTGGAAAGCAATTTATTGAAGAAAATCGTGATTTAAAAAGTTATATTCCCGAAGGTTTGTATTACTATATTGGAAGACTGTATTACAGAACTTCTTATACTCAATCAGCATTTACTCATTCAGTAGAATGCGCTAATATTTCTTCTTACATTGCAAAAGAAATTGGTTTTGACTCTACAAAAGCCAAGTTGTGTGGATTTATGCATGATATAGGTAAATCCATTGATTATGAAGAAAATAATGATCATGTTGAATCAGGAATTAAATTAGCTAAAAAATTTAATTTACCAGATTATGTAATAAATACAATTCATTCACATCATGGAGCTATAAAACCAGATAATATTTATGCAGTTATTGCAAAGATCGCAGATACAATATCGGCATCAAGACCAGGTGTTAGAAAAACAGATTTTAAAGAGAATATTGAAAGAATAGAATCAATTGAAAACATTTGCAAGTCATTTGAAGGTGTTAATAATGCATACGTTTTAAAATCAGGAAGAACGGTAAAAGTAATTGTAGACTCTACAATAATTAATAATGACAATATAAATATTTTAGAAAAAAAATTATTGGCAAGATTTAATGAAGAAAAGTTAAATTTAAATGTCCCGATAGAAGTAATAATTATTAAAGATAGAAATGGATAAAACTATTTTTATTTTTTGTACATATTACAAATATATGAACAACTATAAAAACAAGGGAATGTATTTAGAAGATTTATTAAATAAAACATGTGATTATTATTTAATAAATGGAACTGCATATATTACAAAAAGATTCTTACCCATACAAATTTTAGAAAAAAAAGAAAATAAAGTAAAAGGAATTTTATTAGATAAATCAACTGTTGATTATAATGGCATATATAAAGGCCTTTATATTGACTTTGAAGCTAAAGAAACAAATAATAATTTTTTTAATTTGAATTCTTTAAAAAAGCATCAAAAAAAACATTTATTTTTAATTAATAAATTAAATGGAATAGCATTTTTAATAATTGGATTTATTAATGATGAAGATCATTTTTTTGCTTTGAAATGGGAAAATATTAATAATTTAATTAATAACAAAGTAAAAAAAATTGATATCAATTATTGTTATAAAAATTTCTTTAATATAAAAATTATATTTCCTGGGATACTAGATCTTGAGAGTTTTTTAAATTGCATCAGGTAACTTAATGTAATATAATTAATAAAAAGGCATTGTATGAATAATGATAAGGCTAAAAAATTTTATAAAAAAATTATGAGAAATGCAATTGCTTTCTGAATATATTTTATTTTCCTTATTTTTACAGTAATTTATATAGTTTCATTAAAGTATTACACAGCTGGAGTAATTAGTTTATTTAATTTACCTGCTGATTATGTTTTTAAATTTATTTGAGAACCAAATTTTGAAGGTCCAAACCAAGCATTAGATTTTTATTTTAACATTGGTTTTTTTGCCTCTGCTCTTATAGGATTTGTTGTATATTTATATGGGTTAATATCTGCATTTATAATTAAATCAAGAGCTAATAAAATTTATGGATTAAGTAAAGCAAAAAGTAGTTTCTTTTTGATTAATGCTATTTTAAATATTACAGGAGTTTGAATTATATTCTATTTAATTTCTTGATCTTCTCTATACAAAGATTTCAAAAAATCTAACTCATAAAAAAAATATAATAATTCAATTATTATATTTTTGTTTCATGTACACTTATTTCTTCATCTTTTAATAATTCAATCAATCTTTCAAGCTCGTTAATGTCTTTTACGTAATCTTTTATAAATCATTGAATAAATTCAAATGTTTCATAGTCTTTATTATTTAAAGCAAATTCAGCTAATTCATTAACAATTTCTCTATTTTTAAGTTCATTTTTTAAAACTTCACTCAAAATAAAAATTGCGTTTTTTCTTATTGATTTTTCTTTATTAACTTTTTCTAATATATCTGTTTTTATTTTTGTTAAGTTTATTTCCAATGTTTCTTTGAATAATATAAGAAAATCATATGTTCTATTTATGTGCGCTTGTGTTTTATCATTTGCTAAATTTTTTACAAATTTAGAAATATTACCAACCCCTATTTTGTCAAGAATTGAAGCATAATACATGTAATGATTATGAGCATCTAATTCAACATTGTATAGATTAATTAATTTGTCTATAATTTTTTTATCTTTTTTCATTTTGATACCTCTTGGTGTTTATTATATAACTTTATTTATTGTCTTCTTTGTATTTCTTGTCTAATTCTAGAAAATAACCAATTGGTTGATTAGTTGCTTTACAAAGCTTTCTATCCATTTCTTCATCTACATATGATTCGATGCTTGTGTTTAAAAAAGACTCAAGAACATCTAATTGAATTCCTGCTTCTATTGCCAATTCATTAATATCTCACTTTTGAGCTTCTATTATATCTAATAAGTAATATTTTGATGGTCAACCTTTTGACATATGTTTTTTCCTTAAAAATAATATATGATTATTATATTATTATTTTATTTTTTAAATATAATAAAGCTATGTGTAAAAAAGGTTTTTTAAATGTTCGAAGAAGAAAATCAAGAAATCAAAGATAAAACAAACGATGAATTGGAATCAATTTTAATATCTTGTTTATTAAATAATCATAAAAATTCTGAAGATATATTTTTACTACTATCTCCATCAGACTTTGGTTCTGAAAATAATCGTATCATTTTCGCAGCTGCTAATGAGCTTAGAAAAGAATCAAAAATTTCTGACACAGTTTCATTAATTAGTTATATTGATTCAAATCAAACGTTTCAATTTGATAACTATAATAACTATATTAAAAATTTATCTGCAAAATACAGTTATGAACCAAATATAAAAGCTTATATAGAAATTGTAAAAAACAATTCAATTATTAGACAATTAAAGAATTTCGGTAAGTTTTTATCTGAAATAAATATGGATGTTACAAATAGTGGAGAAATACTTTGAGATTTAGAAAAAAGATTTCTTGATATCACTAATAGCATGAAGACTAAAGATGTTGAAACGTTGTCTGAAATAATGGTTCAGTATCATAACAAATTAGAATCATTGAAAGATAGGGTTGAAACACTTACCGGAACAACTTCTGGTTATCCTAAAATAGATAAAATAACTAATGGTTTCCAACCAGGAGACTTAATTATTTTAGCAGCAAGACCAGGTATTGGTAAGACAGCAATTGCTTTAAATTTCTTACTAAATGCAGCAAAAGAATTAATGGAAATAAATTTAAAAAAAGATCATACTGAAAAAGAAAAAATTGTTTTAATGTTTTCAATGGAGATGGGAAACCTTCAAATTTCAGAAAGATTAGTTTCAATTCAATCTGGTGTTGACATTACTGTAAACAGAAGAGGTGAATGAAAGGGAAGTGAATGATTATCTGTTAGTGATACAATATCAACTTTAAGTGGCTACCCAATATATATTGACGACAGCAGTAGCTTGTCTATTATTGATATTCAGTCTAAATTAAAACAGTTATCAAATAATAAAGAGATTAAATTAATTGTAGTTGATTATTTACAGTTGCTTAAAGGACCTGGATCAAAAGTTCAACAAATAAATAGACAACAAGAAATTGCTAGTATTTCAAGAACACTAAAGAGTATTGCAAGACAATATGAAGTTCCTATTATTGCGATTGCTCAATTATCTAGAAAAATTGAGGAAAGAAAAGGAGAACATAGAAGACCAATTCTTTCTGATATTAGAGAATCAGGAGCAATTGAGCAAGATGCTGACATCGTTTCATTTTTAAATTATTTAGATGAAGAAAGTATTACAAAAAATACAGAAAATAAAAATAATGATGTTATGGTAGAATATATTATAGCAAAACATAGAAATGGTGCTACTGGTTCTGTGGATTTACTGTTTAAAAAATCAATAGGAAAATTTATCTCAGAAAATTATGGATATAGGAGTTAAGGTGAAGAAACTTAGTTTAAGAAAAATATTGTTATCAACTATTTTATTTACATCAGCACTAGTTCCGACTATGTTTATGGTTTCTTGCTCTGCTGCTGTAAGTCAAATTAATGCTTCAATTAAAATAATAACAAATAATATTTTTCTAAAAGATAACTTTTCATTTATCCCTGGTTCTCAACCAACATTTAAAAAAAATGGTGAAAATCTTGATGCAAAAAAAGATGAATTATTTTTTGATTATTGAGGGAACGTTATTGCACCAGCATATGCTTTAGCTTCATCGTCAATAAATTTAGACTCTTCAAGACCTAATTCTGCTTATTTATCTCAAAATATAGAAGATACACCAGCTAGAGAACCTAGCTTTAACTATGCTGTTTCTAATTCATGAGTTTCTGGATCTGATATTTATGTTGGTGATGATTATAGATTTAAATTAATGCCTTTTGAAATGAATTTAAATATTACCGGTGAAATACCAAAAAGAATAGAAAAAGATGAAGTTTTAAATGAGTCTAATATAAAATCTGAAGTAACAATGTCAGACCTGTCTATTAGTTTTTCATACTATAGTATTGTTGATGGAACTAAAGTTAATGCTGATTCAGCAATTAAGCAATTAAAAAAACTTTTCCCTGAGGTTGATTTTAAACCTCAATACAAAGTTAATTTAAATTTTTCTAGTAGAACAACATATGAAGTTGTGAATCAAGTTGAAGATGAAACACCACCTCCTAATATTGGAGACAAATTTGATCCAACTAAAATGAAAGTAAAGGTTACAAATAATTATTATATTTCTAGGGTTCCTGGAGCAGTAACAGATGATCCTAATGAAATAGATGTTAGTAAAACACTTCTTTCATTTAAAGACTGATTATTAAATCCTGAAAAAATTGAATCAAAATACTACAATATAATTACAAGTATATCTTCAAATTAAGCATTTACAAAAAATGAATTATTTAATTAAAACAGATTGAAAAGAATTTATTGATCAACTATGTATAAAGCATAAAGACTTTTTAAAAATAATTGAAAATGAATACAAACATAAAATAATTTTTCCAAAAGAGGAATTAATTTTTAATTGTTTTAATTACTTTAATAAAGATGAATTGAAAATAGTAATATTTGGTCAAGACCCTTATTATGGAGTTGGACAAGCTAATGGATTAGCTTTTTCTGTTAATAACGATCAAAAAACACCATCATCTTTAAAAAACATTTTTAAAGAACTTCAAAATGATTTAAATATTAAAAGGACTTGCCCTGATTTATCTGATTGAGCAAAACAAGGAATATTATTTTTAAATACTTGCTTAACGGTTGAAAAAGGTAAGCCGTTATCACATAGTAAATTAGGGTGAGAAACACTAATAAATGATATAATAAATTATATAAATTTAAACTTTCCTAATACTATTTTTGTTTTAATGGGAAATAATGCAAAGAACAAAGCTTCTTATATTTTGAATAAAGAAAATATAATACTAACTGTTCATCCTTCTGGTTTAAGTGCAAATAGAGGTTTTTTTGGATGTAAATTATTTTCAAAAATAAATAGTTTATTAGAAAAAAACAAAATTAAAAAAATAAATTGATAAATCTTGAAAAGGAATTAAATATGCCAACATTAAAAAGCACTTCTTTATCTACTTCAATAAATGGTGCATTATCTTCTGAAGAGATGGTATATATTTTTTTAGGTTTTTTAGTAATCGTAGTTTCTATTATGTTTATTAAAAAATTAATTTATCGATATAAATATAAAAAAAGATATTACATATTACCAAGAACAAATATTAAAGGTATTTCATATATTGCAATGGTTGTTGCTTTATCAGTTGCTATAATTATTTTATTAACAATCATTACATATAACTCCCTTGCAGTTCTTTTTAGGTCATTTCCAGGTACAAGGATCACATTGGAAGGTATTTTAATTAAAATTGGTGGATTATTATTTGGGCCGTTTATCGGGATGTTTATTGGTGGAGCAACTGATATGCTAACTATAGCTTTAACTGCTGGTGTGTTTCATTATGGATACTTCATTGCAGCATTAACATATGGTTTATTAGGCGGCTTTATAAGAACATTAGTTGTTTTCTCAAAAAGAAGAGAATGAAAATTTGCATTATATTCTTCAATATCATTAATTTTATCTTGTGTTGGTATTTGTTTATTCTTGCTAGGAACAGCAGCTAATTGAGACTTAAACACCCCTTTATCAATTTCATTTTTAGGAAAAGATTTAAATTTTAAAATGCTACATATAATATTAATGATTGCAATAATGAATTCACTTGGAATAATAGCAATAATGCTTTTCTACTTCGTGTCTCATAAATCTAACAAAAAATGAATCAGAAATCAATTTATGACTTTTTGTCCAGTTATTTCATTAGTGTTCATTTCAGAGGTTGTTGTTAACTTATTTATGTTGCCAGTTTTTGATGCTGACATTTCAACTCTTGGATATGCTCATTGAATTACAATTAGAGGATTTTTATTTATTCCTTTAGTATTAGGTAACATAATAGTTATTTGGCCAATTTATAAAATTATTTATCCACTTGTTGGATACAAATACGAACAAGATGTCGTTGAAGATATTCACATACCATTAATTAACTACAAAGAAAAAACATGAGCATAAAAAATAAGTATAATTCAAAAGAAAAAATAATTAAATACTCTAAAAATTTATTAATAAACTTAACAGATGAAGAAATTGAAATTCTTATTAAAGAACTAGATGAAGTTTTTGAAGGTTTATTAGACTTTTACAATATCGATGATAAAAATTTAGAACCAACAAACTATATTTTTGGAAACATAAAATCCTTAAGGAAAGATGTGCCAATAAATAGTGATAAAAAAGATAAAATTCTTAAGTGTTCAAAAACATTTGATGGTAAATACATTAAGGTTTAATTTAATATGAAAAACAGAATAGAAAATTTTAAGAAAATTATTGATCAAAATAAGAAATTAAATTTCATCATTTCAGATGTTAATCACGAAAAAATGAAAATAACAGAAGGAAAACTTTCAAACCTTTGTTATGTTATAAAAGACAATATATCTTTAGAAGATCATTTAACAACAGGTGGTTCTTCTTTTTTAAAAAATTATATTGCACCATATAGTGCAACAATCATTGAACTACTTAATAATGAGGGAGCAATTCCAATTGCTAAATCTAATTTAGATGAATTTGGTCTTGGTGGTACAGGAACATTTTCATATAATGGTGATGTAATAAACCCATTTGATGAAAAAAGAATAACAGGCGGCTCTTCTTCTGGTTCTGCTGTTGCTGTAGCTATTGATGCTTGTGATTTCTCGCTGGGAACAGATACTGGTGATTCAATTAGAAGACCAGCTAGTTTTTTGGGTGTAATTGGTTATAAACCAACATACGGATTAATAAGTAGATATGGAGTATTGCCATATGCTCCTTCATTTGATCATGTCGGTCTATTTTCAAAGGATATTAGCATTATTCAATTAGTAATGTCAATAATCGCAAAACATGATGATAAAGATTTTACATCACAAGATACTAAGATTGATTTTTTAAAGGAAAAAGAAAATAAAAAAATTAATATTGCAATTTTAAATGAAACATTAATTGATGTTAGAAAAGAAGTAATAGATCTTTTTAATTCTTCATTAAATAAGATTAGAAATGTTAATATTCAAAAACAATGTTTTGATGAAAGGATTTTAAAAATTATTCCTTCTATCTATAAAATTATTTCTTATTCTGAAGCTGTTAGTTGCTATCAAAATATGACCGGAATAACTTTTGGCGAAAATATAGGTGGTAAAAATTTTGAAGAAATTGCTACAAATAATAGAACTAAAAATTTTGGCGATGAATTAAAAAGAAGATTTATCATTGGTTCATTCTGTACATCAGAAGATAACTATAATGATTTGTTTTTAAAATCAAAAAAAATTAGAACATTAGTTATTAATGCAGCAAATAAAGTTTTTGAAAAAAGCGATTTTATTATTTCTTTAGGAGCTAGTGATATTGCACCATTAAATAAAGATGTGAAAGAAAATAAAGTAAAAGATAAATTAGCAGATAATTATCTACAAATAGCAAATTTTGGAGGTTATCCTTCAATTACTATTCCAATGGGATATATTGATAAAATGCCAATTGGAATGAATATAATGGGTAAATTAAATTCAGATTCTGAACTTTTATTTTTTGCTAAAAAATTAATAAAAGATTTAGATGTTGGAGTTAAAAATGATTAACTATTTTATTACAATTGGTATAGAAGTTCATACAGTTGTTTCGTCAAAATCAAAAATGTTTTCTTCTTCAAAAAATTCTAAAAATTCCGATCCAAATACAGAAATAAATGAAATAGATCTGGCACTTCCTGGAACAATGCCATCTGTTAATGAAGAAGTAATTAGAAAGGCAATAGTTCTAGCAAAATTTTTTAATATGGAAATTGACAAAAGCATAAGGTTTGATCGAAAAAATTATTTTTATCAAGATTTACCAAAAGGTTTTCAAATAACTCAACAATTTTTTCCAATCGGAAAAAATGGACACATTGATATAAATTTAAAAAATGGAAAAAAAAGAATTGAAATTGAAAGAATTCATCTTGAAGAAGATACTGCTAAACAAAATAAAATTAACAACGAAATACATCTTGATTACAATAGAGCTGGTCTACCATTAATTGAAATAGTTACCAAACCAACAATTCATTCAGTTGAAGAGGCTTCTGCTTTTTTAAGAGCATTAAGACAAGTGCTACAATTCAATTCAATTTCAGATGGTAAAATGGAAGATGGATCAATGAGAGCGGATATAAATATTTCAATTGCTCCTATTGGAAGCGAAAAATTAGGAACAAGAGTTGAAATCAAAAATATTAACTCAATTAATAATGTTGAAAAAGCAATTGAATTTGAAGTTAATAGACAATATCAATTAATTATTTCAAATAAAAAATTTGGCAATGAAACAAGAAGATTTGATGATGTCAACAATACAACAGAGTTCATGAGAGAAAAGGTTTCTGATTTAGACTATAGATATATGACAGAACCAAATATTTTGAATATTGAAATTGATGATAAGTTTATTCAAGAATCATTAGATATGTACTCTTTAGATATTAAAAAAATAGAAAATAATTTAATCAAAGATGGTTTAGATCAAGTTATGATTTCTCATCTAATTAATGATTATGACTTATTTAAAGTTTTTAATGAAATTAATAAAGAATGCAATGATTCAAAAGAAGTTTATAAATGGCTTTGCATTGAACTTCTTGGACAAATTTCGAAGAAAGAAACTAAAATAGAAGATATTCCTAATATTTGAATAGATAATATTATTGAGTTAATTAAAAAATTAAAAACAGAAGAAATCAATTCAAAACAAGCTAAAGAATTGGTTAAACATTTTATTGAAACAAATAAAAAAATATCTGACTTAATTAAGGAATTAAAATTTGTTCAAATTAATGATCCAAAAATAATAGATGAAATTTTAGATAAATATATTAAAGAAAATGAAAATATGCTTGCTCAATATGATGAAAGACCAGAAAGAGTTGAAAAATTTTTTATTGGAATGGTTATGAAAGAAACAAATGGACAAGCAAACCCAAATGTTTGTTTAGAGATATTCAAAAATAAAATAAAAAAATAGAAATAGTATTAAACTATTTCTATTTTTAATGCTGAATATTTTATTTTAATTTCATCTAATGCAATCTGTGCTTGATCTAGATTCCTAACATTTATGGTTAAATCAAGTTTTAATTTATTTTCAGTAACTTTTGTTGTTTTAATATCTATTATTTTAAAACCAAGATCGATTATTAGATTAATTACCTTATTTGATATATCTTTGTATATTTCCATTGTAATTTGACAATTAAATAATCTATCAGTATTCTCCAATCTATCATAATCTCAATGAAGTACTACTTCTTTCTTATTTTTATGATATGTTTTACAATTATAATTATGAACCGATAATTCTCACCTATCTATTACTCCGATACATTCTATTCCTGGTACTTTTGAACAACATTTTGGATAAAGTATTTTCTTATAAAAAATTCCACTTAAATCTTTAAAATAAAAGTCAGATTTCTTTTTACTTTCAAGAAAATAATCTTTAATTTTATTTGTTCCAATCAATACCTTTCTTTTATATTTTGAATCTAAACACATATTTAGAACATTTGGATTTAACGCATCAATTTTTTTATTTTCTAAGAAACTAATAAATTCTGAAAAAGATTTAAAACCAATTGTAATTATTCTCGCTCTAATCTCGTCTTCAGTAGCACAATCATTTCCTATTCTATCTTTTATTTTTTTTAAAAAATCATTAATTGTTTTTTCGTTTTCATTTTCTATTTCTAAAAAGTACCTATTTATTTTATCTCTTGCTTCATCCATAGCACATCAATCTAGTCAATCAAGTGTACATTTTATTTTAGTAGAATAATTACCTTCTATTACACTACCAGGCTTCATGTTTTTGTATAGCTCTGTTTTCTTGTGATCCATCATTATTGAAGATATTTTTAAAAAGTCTTCTGGATTTGCCTTGAATGCCACATCTAAAACTGTCTGATTCTCATCAACAATGTATCACTTATTATTGTTACGAAAAAACACTTCAAAAAACCTGTTCTTTGAAATCTTATTTATATTTTCATAACCATCATTTTCTGTTATGCTTGCAACTTGATTTACAATTTTATTTATAACTTCATTACTTGTAGTTTTTCTTTCTTTATATCTTCAATGTGCAGCCAAACCAAATGATGAAATTTCATCCATTTCTTGATTTCTAATTTGTAATTCAATATAAATACCTTCATAAACAATAATAGTGTGTAGCGATTGGTATAAATTTAGTTTTGGTCTTGAAATATAGTCTTTAAATCTCTTAGATAAAAAAGTAAAGTTAAGGTGAGCTATTCCAAGTATTTTATAGCAGTCCAATTGAGTACCATTTATTATTATTCTTGAAGCAAAAATATCATAAACATCTTTAACTCTAATTTTTTCAACATTTAATTTTTTGTTAGTAGAATAAACACCCTTAGTTCTAGTTTTTAATTCAACATCAATACTATCATTTTTTAATAACTTAATTATTGTTTGATTAAATTCATCTACTTTCTTTTGATTTTTTTGAATATATCTCTCTGACTCAATTTTTGTTTTCTCATATTCATGAGGATATAAAACAGCAAATGATAAATCTAGCAATATTGTTTTTAAATCATACATACCAATTCTTCCAGCTATGTTTGCAAATACATCAAAAGTTTCTTTTGCAATTCTTTTTTGTTTTTCGATACTTAAATGATTTATTGTATTCATATTATGAAGTCTATCAGCAAGCTTAATAATAATTATTCTAATGTCAGTTGAAATAGATAATAATACTTTCATTAAAGATTCATTTGTATAAACCTTTTTTTTATTATCCTTTGCTCTATTTTCATTGGTAACTGTTGATACTTTTGTAACACCAATAACCATTGATAAAACATCTACACCAAAACGGTCATTAATTTCTTCTTCTGTTGTTTCAGTATCTTCTAAAACATCATGTAATAAACCAGCAATAATTGTATTAGCATCCATTTTTCATTGACATAAAAAAATAGCAGCTTCTAGTGGGTGAATAATATATGGTTCTCCGCTTTTTCTAAGTTGATTTCCATGTTTAAATTTTGCAAATTCTCAAGCCTTTTTTATCTTATCTACTTCTTTTTTAGAAACTTTGTTTTTCTTTAGTAATTTATAAAATTCATTAAGCCTATTATCTAAGATTTCCATATATTTTTTTATTTCCCTATTTAATCAATTATAGTATAATAGTTATGTTATGAAAGTCAAAAATAAGACAAAAAATAATTTTAATGGTTCTTCATGAATCAAAACAAAACATTATTTATTTATATTCTTAAAATTTTTTTTAGTAATAGGTGTATTAATTGGCTCAGCATTGTCAATAATTTTTAGTTCATTTTATATTGCAAAAAGCGAAAATAATACTGGAGAATTTGGCAACACTTACAACATAAGATTTGAAGTTGATCTAGCAGTTGAAGAGGGAAATAAAAATCTTTCAGCTAATGAAAATAATTCAAAGGAATCTTCAGAAAATAGATTAAAAGTAACTGCAGAATCATTTGAAGAATGATTGTTTTCTAGAGAAATATATAATGATGGAGTTCAATATTCAATAAAATCAAAAGCTAATGGTAATTATTCGGGATGAATATTTACAAATTTATATAATATTGATAAAGTAGATTTTCAATTTGATAAGGTTAATCAAGATCCCATGAGCGTTATTTCAAAAAATGTAACAAATAATTTTATTGAAGTAATTCCTTATGATAAAAATAGAAATCCTAATCAAATTCCTGCTAACAATACTACATTGATAAATTCAATTGGAATGAATGCTACAAACCCAAAAAAATCTCAATCTCCAACTGAAGATGCTAAAGACAATAACTCATCTTTAGAAACTCCTGGTGTTGAATTTACATTTCCTTCAAACGTTAATATTAAAAGATTTATGGAGTTTAAATCAGGTACAAATACAGACATTTCTCGTTTACCAGAAAACTACAAATGATTTGTTTTTAATGATTTAGATAGTTTAGTACAAAGATTAAACTATGTTAAATCAGTTTGTTATTGAAGACAAAATGAAAATGCTACAAAATATTTAGATCTTGGAGAAAAAGGTTTTTTCCCAATAACTCTTTATGACCCAAGTATTAATGTAAGTGAAGAGGGAATTCCAAATGGTGTTGAAAATCTAAACCATATTGAGTTCTTATATGAATCTCTTACTGATGAAGAAAAAACATGAGGAGACATAGCAAGTGGTGATAATGCCGATGACACTGTTGCTATAAACAAATCTAATATTTTAGATTTTTACAATCAATTTGATAGTAGAGCTCCATCTGGTGCTAGTGATAAAACAACTGGTAATTTTGATGCTTCAATTCAACCATTAGTTAAAAAACATATCGTTGCTGAAATAGATTATTTAAATTACCATAAATGATTTCCCCAAGCGCATGAATTATCTCCGGTTGTAGAAGAAGAGTCAATTAATAATTCAACAAGATTACCAAGTGCTGGTCAAATATCTGGTCCAGAAGAAGTGAATACTATTAAAATTCCTGTAGAAACAGATACCACTTTGCCAAGTTTTTTATTTAATGGTTCATCAAACAAAACTGCTGATGAAGTAATGAAATTTTTCAATGAATATGGTTCTTTGAGTCCAACTACATCATTTGTTAATTCATCAATAATCCCTGATGAAACTCAAAAGATTCAATTTTATGGGACAGGTAGTGTAACTATTCCTCTAATTGCAGATTCTGTTACTGGGATGAGTGCATACAACTCAATATTCTTAGCTAGCGGAATAATTATTTTAACTATTGCTATTATAGTTTCAATTATTTATCGTGTACCTGGCTTGATTGCGTCATTAGCAGTTATTTTTACAGGTGTTATTACTTTTGCTTTCTCAAATTTATTGGGACTAGTATTTTCTTTTGGAAGTTTCCTTGCCATAATTTTAGGAATGTTATTAACACTTTGTTCTTCAATTGTCTTTCTCGAGAGGGTGAGAAAAAATATGATTGACAAGAAGTCCATATTCGACTCAAATATAATTTCAATAAATAAATCTATAACAACAATTTTAGATATTCATATAATTTCAGTTATAGTTGGTCTTGCTACAGCAATGATGGGTGTTCTTGAAATGGTAGACTTAGGATTTGAATTAGTATTAACATCATTAGTTTCTTTAGTTTCTGTTTTTGTAATTTTTATTTTTACTCAAATGAGTTTTTCAAAAACAAAATTATTTTGAAAAAATAGTCTTTATTTTTATGGAATAAATAAAAAAATTAAGATGAATTCTGATTCAGAAGATAACGTTATTAAAAAGATTGAAAAACCATTTAAATTTTCAAAACAAATCTTTCTTTCATCATCAGCTATATTTTTAATTGTTTTATTAGTTGTTATATCTTTAGTCTTTACAATAGGTGTTCAAAACTCTTTAACATTCAAGACAGGAACTTCAATTTATATTTTCCAAGGAATTGATGTTGAAAATCGTGTAAGTGCTTCACAAATTACTAGCTTAATTGGTGGAAATTGAAATGTTAAAATTGAGGATAATTTTATCTTGCTACAATCGTCAGAAATTTTTTCTGAGGCTGACATATTAAGTAAAATTTCTTCATTAGGTTTAAATTCTGATAGTGTTTATGTTGCTAGATCTTCTACAAATGTAATTAATCAGGTTTCTTCAATTAACACAGTTGCTCTTGTAGTAGCTGCTGGATTTATTGCAGTTTATTCTGCAATTAGATTAGGAGTGTTTGCTGTTTTACCAATTTTTATTTCAACAGCACTAGTAACATTGTTCTCTGCTGCAATCCAATACATTTTATACATTCCAATTGATAACTACTTTATCTATTCAATGACTTTTATTTTCTTATTAAATAACATTTTATCAACTATCTTTATTTCAACAACTAAATCAAGATTTAGCAATAGAGAAATATTTGACAAAGATCAAATAAAGTTATTCTTAGAAAAGAACATTTTAAATTTATCGCATTTATGAATATCTCTTTTATTAATAGTTGTGTTTAGTATTTCAATATCAATGATATTTATTTCAACAACATTGTTATGATCATTCTTAGCAATTTTAATTGCTTTAGTATTTAGTTTTCCTTTCACTTTACTATTTACAGCATATATTTACTATGTGATATTATTATTTAGACAAAAATACATTAAAAATATTGTGATTGACAATATCACAAATACAACATATAAATTTGATTCAATTGATGAGCAATTAATTATTGGAATCAATCATAGAGGTTAATATGAAAATAGAAAATATAATTGAAACAATCAAAGATTATAATGACTATCCGAAAAAGGGAATTGTATTTAAAGACATTTCTCCAATTCTTAAAGAGCCAGACAAAGTTAGATTCATTATTAAAGAAATGGCTAATGCTATTAAACTTATGAATCCTGATGTGATTGTAGCGCCCGATGCAAGAGGATTCATATTTGGATTACCAATTGCTTTAGAATTGAACTTGCCATTTGTAATGGTTAGAAAAAAAGGTAAGTTACCGGGTGATTTATATTCTGAAGATTATGAATTAGAATATGGAAACACAACACTTCAAATTCAAAAGGATTCAATTGGAGAAAATAAAAGAGTTGTTATTGTTGATGATATTATTGCCACTGGCGGAACTTCAAAAGCGATTGAAAATCTTATTGAAAAATCTAACTCTATTATTGCTGGGCATGCTTATTTAATGTCAATATTAAATATTAACTATAAAGAAGTTTTAGAAGGCGACTTTTACTCAATGATAAAAATTTAGTAAATAAAAAAATATCTTGATAACAAGATATTTTTTTATTTAAAGAATACATCAAAGAAAATTCCACCAGATCCTACATGAACAAAGATTGCGCCTGGAACTTTATATTCAGTATCAAAAACAAAATTTATTTTAGGGTTGTCTTTCTTTATTTGCTCAAGATGACTACTAAATTTTTCATGATCTTTTTCTTTGTTGTAGTTACAAACGATTTCTTTAACATCTTCTAATTTCTTATTATGAAATTCTAATTCCTTTTCAATTGATTTCTTGAATAAATTTACAATTGATTTGTCCTTAGCTAATGGTTTCAACTTATTGTCTCTTCAGAAAATTGAAATTATTAATCCCATTTTCTTAGCTATAAAACCTTTAAAGTTTGATAATCTTCCGCCTTTAATTAAAAAATCAATATTTGTTAAAAAGAAAAAAGTGCCATGATTTTTTACATAGCTATCTACTTGCTTTAAAATTTCTTCTGTACTAACATCTTTTTTAATAAGGTCAAATAATTCTAAATTAAGTCTTCAACCACCATATGAAACTTTACCAGCATCTAACAAGATAACTTTGTTGTCTTTATCAACTTCTTTGATTACCATTTTAATTGTGTCGATTGTACTTGAAATGCCTTTAGCAATTGTATGAATTATTATTCTGTCATATTTATCATAGTCTTTTTCAATTATGTCATACATTGATGCAATAATTGGTTGAGAAGTTTTAAATATTTTACTTCCATCAATTTCATTTCTAATTTCATCAATTTTTATTTCATCTATATCTGCCAATGGTTTTTCATTTCCGTTGTCATTTACAATAACCACTAATGGTAAAACCTCAACAAAAGGAGGTAAATTATCTCTTGAAACTATTGTTGAACTGTCAATTATAAGTTTTGTTTTCATAATAATCCTTTATTAAAAATATTTTTAATATAAAGATTATACATTATATATAAATTTAAAAATATTTTTAATAAATATATCATATATAAATTTTTGTATTATTATTTATAGTGTATAGATGATTTTAAATTATTTATACAATGTTTTGGGGATGTCAAGGTTTCGACATGATTGAGCGAGTCTTAAATGCAGTGGGGTAAGCCCCTTATAGCTCTAGGTATTTAATAAATGCTAACAAAAAAACAAATGATAACGTTGAACTTTCAGCTTTTGAAATAAACGCTATCCAAAACCAACAATTAAATTTCGCATATACTGCTTAATAAAATTTTTGAAAATTTTATAAATTGTCTATGAATTTATAATCTTAAAATATAGATAGCTTTATTTTCCATTCCAGAAATAAAGTGAAAATAACATGGAATAAAAATCACCTTATATATTTGTTTCATTTTATATATTGTGAAAATCTAATGAAACTAAACTGTAGATTTTATTATAAGTTCAATTGTGGAAATGGGTTCAATTCTCATCATCTCCACCAAATATCGAATACTAGTGTTTTTAAATAAGTGCAATTCTTATTTTTCGATACCCAAAAAATACTATAAACTGTAGGTTGACATGACTAGCGAAATATCGAATGTGCTATATTATATTTTCTTTGCTATCCTAGTTATTATTTCTTTTATTCTCTTGTATTTCACAATTAGAACTTGAAAAAATTCTGAAAGTGAGATTAATAAAAAACTTGGAAAAAAATCCAAGGATGAAGATGAAGAGACTGAAAGATTAAATATTTTATTCAGAGAGTCTGTATTAAATGCCCTTGGAAGAATGAGTGAGCATAAAATAGGAGCTCTAATCGCAATAGAAAATAATGATGATTTATCATTTTATGAACAAAGTGGTTATCAAATAAACGGAACATTTTCTCCTGAATTTGTAATGGGAATTTTTTCAAATAAAAAATCAGCATTACATGATGGCGCAATCATAATTAGAGATAGAAAAATAATTTCAATATCAAGTTATTTACCAATGACAAAGAATACAATAGATGTTAAATATGGTGCAAGACATAGAGCTGCAATAGGTTTAAGTGAAAAAACTGATGCTCTTGTTTTTGTTGTGAGTGAAACTAATGGAAACATAAGTTATGCATTAAATGGACTTTTACATGTTTTACCAAGCAATAATAAAGAAAGAAATGAAGAATTAGACATAATACTTAGATAATTTAAAAAGGAGAATTTATGAAACAAGATAAAAAAGAAATACATTCTCTTTCAAAAATTATTCAACAAAATTATGCTCAAAAAAATACTCGTAATCTTAAAAAAATAATTAAGAATAAACCGATAAATATTTTAATAGAGTCGATTGAAAACATAAATGATTTTGAAATACTAAACTTTTTTTTATTTTGTGCAATCAAAATAAGAATTGGAGAAATTTTTATTTCATTATCTTATGACAACAAATTAGAAGTTATTAGAAAAAGCGCTAGTAAATTAATTAAAGAAATATTTGATGATCTAGAATCTGATGATTTATATGAAATTTTAGATAATCTTCCTAAAAAAGAATTTAAGAAAACTTTATTTATAATTTCTCCTAATGTTAGGGAAGAGTTTCTTAAACTTTCTAGATATGAAGAGGGAGAAGTTGGTAGCATTATGAACTCTTCTTTTGTTGAATTGTATAGCGATTTAACAATTTCAAAAGCAGTTAAAATAATTGAAAATAATAAAGAAGACTTAGAGTTGAATGGTTTCATTTATGTAATAGATAGAAATAAAAAATTGGTTGGCCAAATTTATATTTATGACATTCTTTTAAGAAAAGAAAGAAATATTCAAATAAAAAAAATAATGAATAAGGCATTTGTTTCAATTAACAATCATGAGAAAATTGAAAATTTATTAGTTCTATTTCAAAAGTACGATTTAAAAGAAATTCCTGTAGTAAATTCAGAAGATGTATTACTTGGTTTTATTGATGATAGTGACGTTATTAGTGCCTTAAAGGAAGGAACTACTGAAGACATTTATAAAATGTATGGTATTAATGAGTTAGATACACCATATTCTAGAACAAGAGTTATTGATATTTTTAAATCAAGAATTTTATGACTAATACTTTTAATGATAGCTTCAACATTTACATCTATTGCATTAGAACAATTACAAGGTTTAGCTGATACTTGAACTAGTGGAACTCTTTCAACATTAATATTAGTTCCAATTATTCCAGTTATTTCTGGAACATCAGGTAATGCTGGTTCTCAAACTGCAGCTTCCATTATTCGTAGTTTATCAATTGGAGATATTGGGATTAAAGAATATAAAAAAATAATTTATAGAGAATTTTTGGTTGCCTTAGCTATTGGTGCAACATTAGCTGTTGTTAACTTTTTAAGATTAATGATTTACTACCAAATTTTTCCGATTGATTTATCTGATTACCCACAAATAAAATGAAGCAGTTTGGAATTTTCTTCAATTATTTCATGTGCAATTTCATTTGCATTATTATTAGCAATTTTGCTTTCAAAATTTGTTGGTTCAATTCTTCCCATTTTAGCTGTTAAAGTTAAGATCGATCCTGCTTCAATGGCTTCACCATTATTAACAACAATAATTGATACAATTACTATCTCAGTTTTATTCTTATTAGGCTCTGGAATTATCTCTGCTCTAGTCAGATAATAAGCATTTTAAAAATTTTATTATTTCTTAAAAACAAAAAATTATTATATTTATTTGTGATATATTTAATAAGAAATAATAAAAATGGATACTTACTCAAGTGGTTAAGAGGGCACCCTGCTAAGGTGTTAGGTCGGCTTGCCGGCGCATGAGTTCGAATCTCATAGTATCCGCCATTTTAAATAAAAAAACACTTAATTAAATTTAAGTGTTTTTTTATTTAATTTTTTATTTATAATTTTTTTACTAGGTTCAATATGGATAATACAATAAGAATTAAAACAGACAAAACTTTAAAAGGTGATCAACCAAACGCTGTTAAAAAATTAGTTGATAACTTTGTAAATAAAGGAATTAAAAAGCAAGTTTTGTTAGGTGCTACAGGAACAGGAAAAACATTCACTGTTGCTAATGTAATTAGCCAACTAAATAAAAAGGCACTAGTGCTTGCCCCGAACAAAACTTTAGCTGCGCAACTTTATATGGAATTGAAAGATTTGTTCCCAGAAAATAGAGTTGAATATTTTGTATCTTATTTCGACTTTTACCAACCTGAAGCTTACGTAGTAAAAAGCGATACATATATTGAAAAAACTTCTGTTACAAATTCAGAAATTGAATTATTAAGAGTTTCAACATTTAATTCACTTGTAGAAAGAGAAGACGTAATTGTTGTAGCTTCTGTTGCTGCTATTTATGCTTCATCATCACCAGAACAATTTAAGCAAAATAGAATTATTATTAGTATAAAAGACAAAACTAAATATTCAGAACTTAAAAGTGAACTTGTTAGATTAAATTATGAGAGAAACGATATAGATCAAAAACCAGGTACATTTAAAATAACAGGAGATATTTTGGAAGTTTCTCCACCTTTTTCAAATGAATTTATTTATCGGCTTTCTTTTTTTGGAGAAGAAATTGAGGAAATTGCTGAGATAGACCCGATTACTAAAAAAGTAATTAAAAAATATGACTTTTTTGTTCTTCCTGCTGCAAAAGAATATATTTCTGATGCAACTAAATCAAAAGAGTGATTATCATCAATTAGAATGGAACTTAAAGAAAGAATTGCATACTTTAAAGAAAATAATAGATTGATTGAAGCTCAGAGAATAGAAGAAAGAACTAATCATGATATGGATGCTTTAGAGGAATTAGGTTATTGCTCTGGAATTGAAAACTATTCAAGACATTTAGAATCAAGAAAAGAAGGAGAAACTCCTTTTACACTTTTTAATTATTTTGGTGATGATTGAATTCTTATAGTTGATGAATCACATTTAATGATTCCCCAAATTCATGGAATGCACAATACTGATAGATCAAGAAAAATGAATCTGATTGAATATGGTTTTAGACTACCATCATCCGCAGATAATAGACCATTAAAATTTGAAGAATTTTATGAAAAATTAGATAAAGTAATTTATGTATCTGCAACACCAAGTGAATGAGAAAAAGAAGATAGTTCAGATATTGTTGAACAAATAGTTAGACCGACTGGATTACTAGATCCTATAATTGAAATCCTTCCTAGTGAAAATCAAATTATTAAAGTTTTAGAATTAATAAAATCAACAAGAGCAAAAGATGAAAGAGTTTTAATAACAGTTCTAACGATTAGAATGGCTGAAGAATTAACTGCATATTTAAAGGACAATAATATAAAGTGTCAATTTCTTCACAATGAAATTAAAACAATGGAAAGGCTTACAATTCTTAACCAATTAAGAAAGGGTATTTTTGATGTTGTAATTGGTATTAATCTTTTAAGAGAGGGTTTAGATTTACCAGAGGTTTCAACTGTGATAATAATTGATGCAGATAAGCAAGGACTTTTTAGAAATACTAAATCTTTAATCCAAACAATAGGAAGAGCTTCAAGAAATTCAAAAGGAACTGTTTATATGTTTGCAGATAAAATAACTCCTGCAATGAAAGAAGCAATTGATGAAACAAATAGAAGAAGATTGATTCAAGAGGCTTTTAACAAAGAACACAATATAACCCCCAAAACTATTATTAGATCAATTGAGAATATTTCAAAAGACGATAATTTAATAATTGATTTTTCAAGAAGATCAAAAGATCATAAGAAAACCCCTGCAGCTAAAAAACAACTTATTAATGGTTTAAAAATTCAAATGAAAAGTGCTGCAAAAAATCAAGAATATGAAAGAGCTGCATATCTAAGAGATTTAATCTTTGAAGCAGAAAATGAATAAAGGAGATAATATGAATATACTTGCAATTGATATAGGTGGAACAACAACTAAATTTGCTATTATTAGTTCTGATACTAAAAAAATATTAAAAAAATACAATGCTGTCAAAACTCAAAAAGGTAATTCATTGAAATGACTTTTTAAACACTTTGATGAAAACATTAAAGAAAGCTATGAAGTAATTTCTATGTGCATTCCAGGATTTTTTTCAAAAGAAAAACAAATGGTTGTTTCTGCATATAATCTAGGATACAAAAATTTTAAAATAATCGATGAATGTAAAAAATACTCTGACAAAAAAGTTTTTGTGACTAACGATGCAAACGCAGCATCATTAGGAGAATATTGAAAATCAAATTTAAAATATAATAATGTAATTTTTTATACTATAGGAACTGGTCTTGGTGGAGCAATTATTATAGATAAAAAAATATACGAAGGTTCAGTAGGGTTTGCCGGGGAATTCGGACATGGTCCATTTCTAGAAAAAAAAGTTAAATGTAATTGTGGAAATGAACATTGTATTGAACCAGTATCATCAGGCACTGGAATTACTAATAATTTAATTTTGAATGCAAAAAATAAACAAAATTCAAAATTAGGAAAATTATACAAATCAGATCCGAAAAATTTTTCAATTGAAAAAGTTATTCCACTAATTAAAAAAAAGGATAAACTTGTAATGAAATCATTAAAAGATTCATTAACACCATTAGTGAATCATATTGTTGTAATGATATATGCACTTAATCCAGATGCTGTATTTATTGGGGGCGGACCTTCTAAATTAGGAAATGATTTAATGGATATCATTAAATCTATTTTAGAAGATAATAAAAATCTTTCACTAATAAAATATACAAAAATTTTGATATCAAAACATGGCAATGATTCTGCGCTATATGGATGTGCATATAACACTTTAAGTAATCTAAAATCTTTTTAAATATTAATTTAATATAAAGTGTGATATTATTAGTATTGAGCATGTCAGCATATATGCATTAATAAACAACTATTTTATAACTAAAGTTTTGTAAGTAAGTTCGCTGAAGAAACCGAAAACATCAATATAAAATAACTTATTAAGAGCTTATAGTCTTTCCTTGCTTCAAGGGGTAAAAATGTCAAAATATACAGGTAGTATACATAAAAAATCTAGAAGACTAGGTTTTTCACTTTTAGAAAATGATAGTGAATTTTCTAAAGGTAAAAAAAGAAAAACTGCACCAGGTCAACATGGAGCTAACGTAAGAAAGCTTTCAGGTTATGGTGAACAATTACAAGAAAAACAAAAAATGGCTTACCTTTATGGTTTAAATGATCGTCAATTTAGAAGATTATTTAAGATTGCACAAAGTATGAAAGGTCCACTAACATTAAATTTATTTATTGTTCTTGAAAGTAGACTAGACAATATGGTTTTCAGAATGGGTTTTGCACCAACTAGAAGATCAGCAAGACAAATAGTTAACCATGGTCATGTTTTAGTAAATGGAAAAAAATGTAATATTCCATCTAAAATTGTTGAACTAAATGATGAGATCTCAATAATCGAAGCTTCAAAAAAACTTAAAATTATTGAAGATGGTGAAAAAAATACAAAATTTAATTTTGTTAATGTAGATTACAAAACAAAAAAAGGAACTTACATTAGATTCCCAAACAGGGAAGAACTTCCTGCAGATATAAATGAAGCTTATGTCGTAGAATGATACAAAAGACTGGTATAGTCATTTGTATTTTTTTTAAAAAATATGAAAATAAAAGGAAATTATTATGATTAAATTTATTGACCACCCATTAATTAAAGATAAACTAACAAGAATGAGAAAAATAGAAACTCAATCAACAAAATTTCGAGATAATCTGACAGAGCTAACTCAACTAATGGCTTATGAAGTTACTAGAGATTTTGAAGTTAATCTAATTGAAATAGACACACCTATTTGTAAGGCTAAGGGCTATAAGTTAAAAAATCATATAAATATTATCCCAATTCTTAGAGCGGGATTAGGAATGTCAGATGCTTTGAAATCACTAATTCCAACTGCTTCAGTTGGTCATATAGGAATCTATAGAGATGAAGAAACGTTAGAAGCAAAAACATATTATTGCAAAATGCCTAAAAACATTAATCAATCAATCGCTCTTGTTTTAGACCCAATGTTAGCAACTGGAAGTTCTGCTATTGCAGCTATTGATATTTTAAAAAATGATTATAAGCCATTAAAAATAATTTTTATATGTTTAGTTGCCTCACCTGAGGGTGTTAAAAAATTATCTGAAAAACATCCTGACATAGATATTTATGGTGCATCATTAGATGAAAAACTAGATAAAAATGGATATATTGTTCCTGGTCTTGGTGACGCAGGTGATAGAATTTTTGGAACAAAATAATTCTTTTATATAAAAAATAAATTAATAGCACATTAAGTAAGTATGGAGTCCATATGAATGATGTGTTATTATTTTTTTCTATAAAATATAATGGTGATTGAGAACTAATATTTGAAGCATTAGAAACAAAAGAAAAAATTGAAATAAAAGAAATAAACAATATTAAAAATAATTTTGCTTATAAATATACAACAATAATTGATAAAGACTATCCATTATTGTTAAAAGATGTATATAAACCACCATTTCTTCTTTATTGTGATGGCAATATTAGTTTGTTAAATAACAACCTAGTTACATTAATTGGTAAATGAAAAATAAGTGATATATTATTGCTTGTTAAAAATAGAAGGGATGTTACTTTTGTTTTAGAAAAAAATAATATTAATAAATCTTTATCAGATGAAATGGTACTAAAAAAATTAAATCATATTTTAATTTCTGGTATTGGAATTAAAGACAATAATAATAGCTCTATTCATAAATTGGTATTATCTGAGTTTATTGAGAAAAATAGAAAAATCGCCTTTGATCAAATTCAAGATAGAATTTTATTAGGAATATCAAAAAATACAATTATAAAATATAATAAAAAATGCTCAAAAATTTTAACAACTTTGGAAATTGGTAAAGTTGAAAGAAAAAATATGTATTTTTTTAATAAATGCGATCAAATAATTATTGATGAATTTAGACTAAATAAAATTGATAATATTTCTAAAATATTTTTAAAAAAATTAAATTAATATAAACATTTTTTGTTCTATAATTTAGATTGAACAAACATAAAGAATGGAACACTATGAGGAAAAAACTTTTAATTATCGAATCTCCAAATAAAATTAAAACATTAACAAAATATTTAGGTGATGACTTTGATATTTTAGCGACAGTTGGTCATATTAGAGATTTGGCAAAATTCGGTATGGGTTTTGATATAAAAACATTTGAACCTAAATGAGTTTTGATGAATGATAAAAAAGAGATTATTGATAATATTAAAAGTAAGTCAAAAGATGCAACAGAAATATATATAGCAACCGATCCTGATAGAGAGGGTGAAGCAATTGCTTGACATATATTCAATATTATTCCAAAAGAATTTCAAGATAAATGTTATAGAATTTCTTTTAATGAGATTAGTGAAAAAGCAATTTTGGAATCTTTTAAAAATAAAAGAGAAATAAATGAAAAATGAGTTCAGTCTCAGTTTGCAAGAAGAATAATTGATAGACTAATTGGTTTTAAGCTATCACAATTAATGCAAAGCAAATTGAAAGCTGAATCAGCAGGAAGAGTTCAATCAGTTGCGCTAAAATTTATTGCTGATAGACAAAAAGAAATTGATGCTTTTATTCCGAGACAATGATTCAACATTGACATTGGATTGAATTCAAAAATACCTTTAGTTTTAAAAGAAATAAATGGCAAATATAAAATTAAATCAAATCCTGAAATAAAAAGAACTGGTTTTAATTTCTTTACTAGAAAAGAAGCTGAAGAAGTTTTCGATGAATTAGAAGAATATTGTACATTAGATAAAATATCCGACCCTGTTTTTCAAAACAGTTCAAGTAAACCTCCTTATAAAACATCTACATTACAGCAAGATGCAATTAATAAGCTAAATATGAGTTCTAAAAAAACTACTTCTATTGCACAAAAGTTGTATGAAGGTGTTGATATCAATGGAACTCAAATGGCATTAATTTCATATCCTAGAACTGATAGTGTTAGACTTTCAGATGACTTTGTTAAAAGCAGTTTAAAATTTATTGAAACAAAATATGGTAAACAATATTTAGGTAATATAAAACTTGCTAAAGCATCTAAAACGAATGTTCAAGATGCACATGAGGCAATTAGACCTATTGATGTAAATATCACTCCAGAAAGCATTAAAAATGAATTGGGCAAAAGCGAATGAGATCTTTATAATCTTATCTGAATAAGAACTGTTGCTAGTTTAATGGCAGATGCTAAATTTAAAAAATTAACATTGAGTTTTTTAAATAACAAAAACTTGTTTGAAGTATCTTCAAAAGTTTGTGAATTTGATGGTTTCAGAATAATTTATAAATCAAGTGAAAAAGAAGACAATTTAGCAATTAATATCAATGATTTTAAAATTGGATCTAAACACAAGTTTATTCCGCAAAAACAAGAAGATAATGGAATATCTGAACACTTTACTTCACCACCACCAAGATTTACACAAGCTTCTTTAATATCAGAGCTTGAAAAAACAGGAGTTGGTAGACCATCAACTTATAACACAATGGTAAACATTGTTGTAGATAGAGGATATTCTACATTGGAAAACAAAGCTTTTCATATTACTGATATAGGTAAGTCTGTTATTAAAGAATTAAATGATTTCTTTAATAATGAAATTAACCCTAATTTTACAAGATCAATGGAAGAAAGACTTGACAATATTGCAGCGGGAAATGAAAACTGAAAAGATTGATTACAAATCTTTTCACCTGAATTTGACATAAAAGTTAAAAATGCTTGAGATAATATTGAAAAAGTTGCAGATGAAAAAGTTGGAAGAGATTGCCCTGATTGTGGAAAACCATTAGTATATAAAAAAGCAAGAAAAGGAAATAGTAGGTTTATTGGTTGCAGTGGTTATCCAGAATGTAAACATTTAGAACCACTTGAAAAACCTAAAATCCTTGATATCATATGTCCTTTATGTAAAGAACATAACCTAATAATTAGAAAAAATAAAAAAGGTAGTGAATTTATTGCTTGTACTGGATTTCCAAAATGTCGTTATTTACTTTCGATGAAAGATTATGATTTGCATATTAAAGATCATGCTGGTGAGCCATTACCAATTATCGATTATAGCAAGAAACCAAAAGCTAAATCAAAAACAAATAAAAAAGAAAGCAAATAATTGCTTTCTTTTTTATTTTAAATGTGACACCACACATTTTTAAAAACTTATTGCTGCTTCATTTCTGACCTGACAAGTTTCATTATAAAAACTGTAATGTCATATATATTATAATATCTTATAAAGATTTTAAATAATTTTATTTTTTTCAATGTGTATTTGAAATTGCTTTCTAAATTTGTCAAAGTGCAAATAAGTTTTTTTATGAGGAATATTTAATTCTTTTGAGATTTCTTTCAAATTATAATTTTTAAGTTTTAATTTAATTATTTGTCTAATAGGACTTTTGGGATTATCTAAACAATAACTTTCTAAAAAAGTTTTTATTTCATGCATTTTTCTTTCCCTTTCAACTTTTTCAATATATTCATCCTCTAAAGATTTCGTTGAACAAACTTCTAAATTTTCAATTGGTTTTTGATTTTGATTTGTATTCATAAATGCTTTATTTAATACATTCTGTTTTTTAGTTAAAAACTTTTTTGCATACCTTGCTGCACTTGATTTTGTAACTATATGAAGATACTGAATCAATTTATAATTTTGATTATTAATATCAAATTTAATTACCGCTTCTTTAAATGCATAAAAGATGCTAGATAAGTAATCTTCAGATTCTAAAGGAATATTAAAATTTTTATAATAAATATATTTTAAAAAGCTCTTGTAAACAAAATCGCCATACTCTTTTCATAGAATTAATAAAGCTTCTTCGTCACCATATTTTTGAATCTTTTTTACCAAAGCTATTTCTTCTTCAAGTTGCAATATTACTCCTTTGAGTGATAGTTTCTAATATAATTTAAAATTATTCCAGTAGCAACACTTACATTTAATGATTGAACACTTCCAAACATCGGAATATTTACTTTAAAGTCAGAATTTTCAATTAGTTTTTTTGATATACCATTTTTTTCGTTGCCAACAATTACACAACAGTCAAAATCAAAATTTGTATCGTTTAAATTTTTTGATCCATCTAGTGTTGTAGAAACTATTCAGAAGTTATTTTCTTTTAGTGATTTAATAGTTGTTCCTAAATTTGTAACTCTAAGAATATTGCTATTATATATAGCACCAGTGCTTGCTTTTATTACATATTCATTAATTTCTGCTTGATTTTTATTTTTAATAATTATTCCATCAACACCAAAAGCATCACAACTTCTAATAATGGCTCCAAAATTGCCAGTATCTGTTATTTCATCAAGCATTACAATAACTTTTCTTTTGTTAATGCTTGATTTAACTTTTGATAAAAAATAAGATAAGTTATCAGTTAGATAATTTTCATTCTTAATTCAGGCAATAACCCCTTGATGATTTGAATCTATGTTATTAAAAAATGCTTTGTCTTGAATAATATAATTTATATTTTTTTTCTCACATATTTTTTTTATTTCAGGGAAAATAGTTAAACTATGAACTACTAAAACATTATCTTTTTTTAGCTGTTCAAGAATAGCTTTTTTCCCTACTAATATATTGGCCATAAAAACCCCATTTTCAATACCAAAAAAAAATTATAATTAAACAATTTTAAATTAGTTTCATTATAATCAATCTTTCTCTTATTTCATCTGCTTCTTTAAATTTTTTATCAATTAAAAAACTATTTCAAGTTTTTATTAATTCAATATTTTCTTTTGTATGAATATTTGGATAAACAATTCCTAATAAATCTAAAGTGTTTTTAACATCATTGTAAATTTTATTTAAATGATCAAAATTTTTACTTGAAATAGCACTTGAGAAAAGTTTTATTCTATCATATACAATCGTAACAATATTTGGAAGATTTAAATTATCACTAAATATATTTAGTATTTCTTCTGATATTGTTTCAATTTTGCTATATGAGTTATTTAAAATTAAATAAGTATAAGCTTTGTTCAAATCCCTTTCAATCTGATCAATCTTCTTTTGACTTTCTTCTAAAATTTTATCAGAATAGTTAATTGGTTTTTCATATCTTGTTTGATAAAACATTCATCTAACCGAGTTAGGATTTGATTTATTTATTAAATCTTTTGCTAGAACAAAATTATTTAATGATTTAGACATCTTTTCTTCATTAACCATTAAATGACCTGTATGCATTCAAATATTTGCTAATTGTAAGCCATACCTTGCAAGATTTTGAACATTCTCATTTTCATGGTGAGGAAATCTTAAATCTATTCCTCCTCCGTGAATATCAACTTGTTTACCAATAAATTTATTAATTAGTACACAACACTCAGTATGTCATCCTGGTCTACCTAAACCCATTGAACTTTCTCATCTGATTCCTTCTTTAGTGTTTTTTCATAAGACAAAGTCATGCTTATTTTCTTTATTAAAATCTTCGTCTATTCTTTCACCAACATTCAATTTATCGATTTCCATTGATGATACAATTCCATAGTCCTTAAAATTTTCAGTAGAAAAATAAACATTGCCTTCAATTTCATATGCATGTTTATTTTGTATTAATTCTTCAATCATTTCTATCATTGAATCCATATTGTCTGAAACAGTTGGCATTTCAACTGGATAAATATTTAGTTGCTCTAAAATTACTTTGTAATGTTCAAAAAACATCTGTGATAATTCTTTTTCTGACATATTCATTTCACTAGCTTTAGCAATTATTTTGTCATCTATATCAGTTATGTTATGAACGAACTTGACTTTAACTTTTTTATGCATTAAGTATCTATGCAAAACATCATATGTAATGATTGGCCTAATGTTACCAATGTGAACATGATTGTATACAGTGGGGCCACACAAATAAATGCTAATAGAATCTTTGTTTAATTCTTTTAGTTTTTTACTTGATGAGTCTATAAGGTTTATTATTTTATTCATTATTATTTTTTTTCAATAAATGAAACTTCATTTATTCAATCACCTAATTCTTTTTTAATCTCATTTTCATCAATTGCATCAATTTCAAAAATAAGTTCTTTATTAATTGATCTTAATATATAGAACAGTGTTGGTAATTGTTCATATGTGAAGGCAATTACTTCTAAATTGTCATCATAAATTATATATGATCCATGATTTCATGTGTGATTATGTTCATCGACATATTCTTGATTAAAACTTAATTTTCTATCCGCATTTGAATTTTTTTTAATTTCATCAAAAACTTTCATATTTTTTTCATTATATAATGCAAGCATTGGGACTGGTCTCATACCAGGGATATATTTTATTTTAAATTTATTCATTTTCTCAACTTTTTACTATATATAAAACATTATCATGATTTCTTAATGTCTTCATCGATGCTGAAGGATTTTTTTCATATTGTTCATTTGTTAAATATTTTAATGCTTCTTTTTCAATAATTGCAATAATCTTATGACTTTTTGTTAATGATCTATTACCACAATTTATTGATTGCTCTGGAGCATTATTTAATTTAAAAATTTCCATTAAATTTTCTGCTTCCTTTTCATCTATCGCAGATAAATTAGTTCCAATATTTTCAACATAGTTTTCAATGTATGGAATATTTCCATCTTTATCTATGAAAACTGTAGAAAAACTAATTCTTCCATTAGTAAAAACTTTTATTGTTTTATCAAAATCTGAAGGGCTAATTAATAATTCTTTATTAATTCTTGGCTCATCTTTTAATCTAAAAGAGCAAAATTGAATTTGACTATCTAAAATTTCAAAAAACTTTTGATAAGTTGATACTTGAAAAAATTCAATATTATCTGGACCAATAAAGTCATACATATTTATTATTTTTATTTTATTAAATTCTTTTGGTAATTTTTTTCTAATTTTTTTAGATATATTTTTCTTTGCTCATTTACTAGATAATGTGTTGTAATTAAATAAGCATCTATATACAAAATCTAAATTAGGGTACCAAGGTAAAATACATGAAACATTTTCTGCTGTTTTCAATTCTTCTAATATTTCATTACCGATAAAATCTATTGTTTCTGAAATAGTATCATGATTTATTATTTTGTACTTCATTTTTTATTTGCCATATTCTTATCTAAGATGTTATTTAATGAGTTTCAAGTATCTATAAGATCACTATTAATCATTAATTCATTTACACCTTTATTATAATTCAAATATTGATAATTTTGAATTCCATTAATAATTATGTATGAATTCATTGGTCTTTTCCCTAAAAACTCATGAATAAGTTCACATAGATATTTATAATCATTTACTTGATCTTTATATAGAAGAATCTTCTTATCCTTAATTGTTCACATAAATTTTCTTAAAGCAACAGTTAAAAAATGTTGGTGTTCATAATATTTTTTAGCTTTGATATACTTACTGAAATCTTCATCTCAATTTTCAACGATTTCATTGTTTAAAAAAGAAACAGCTCTAATCCCTAAAACAATTTTTCTTCTTTTTATTCCTTCTTCAAGAATTATTTTTTTAATGTTAATGTTAAACATTGCATAACCATCTATTTTTGAAATGTTATCTTGCACACTTAAGTTTTTCATAGTTATTTTAATTGTTGGGTCTATGATTGTTGATTCAACACTTCTTTGGCTAATTATTTTTTCAATAATTTCTTCATCAGAATATTTTACTCACTCACGATAAATTTTAAACATTACTTCTGCATCATAAAAAGCATTGTGAAGTTTTTCTTCATCATAGTTAACATTAAAAAAAATCGCTAAATTAGTAAGTGAAACACACTGATTATCGCATGTTAATTTTTTTCATTCATCTTGAATATTAAAAAAATTAATATTTGGTTTTTTGCCTAACTCTTTTTCAAATAGTTCTAATAAAAAATTGTAATCAAAGTCTCCAAAGCTTACAAAGTAACTTTCATCAATAAATTTATAAATTTTATCTAAAACTACTTTATTACTTGGAGCATTATTAATTAATTCTAATGCTTCTTGGCCAATTAGTTTAATTACATTATGAGAAATATTTGTTTCTGGATTTGAATATCAATTAACTTGAAATGCTTTACCTTGTTGAATTTTAATTGCACCAAATTGCAGTAGTTTACCATTCTTGTGATCAGCTTCAATATCTAAAAAAACTATATCTGAATTTATAGGGATGTTAAGCATTTTAGCCTCATTTTTCTACGACATACTTTATTAATTATAAATTATTAAAATAAAAAAAATACAAAAATTAATTATAATTCTTTGTATTTTTTCATAATATTTTTAGCTATATCAATAGGATCTAATCCTAGTTTTTTAATAACATCATTTGGTTTTCCTGAATAGCCATAACGATCTATACCAATAGTTATATCAGCATACTTGTATCAAGGTGTAGTTACACCAAATTCAATTGAGACTACTTTTTTATCTCCGAGAATACTTTCCTTGTAAGCTTTTGATTGTTGATCAAACAATCTATCACAAGGCATTGAAACAACATTTGTGTACATCATATGTTCTTTTTCAAGAATCTCACTTACTTTTAAGGCAACTTCCATTTCACTTCCTGTTGCAATAATAGTTAATTTATACTTATCATTTTCTTTTATTAAATAAGCACCTTTTAATGCTTTTTCAACAGATCCTTTTGTTTGAATAAAATTAGATCGAGAAGTAATAATACTTGTTGGATATTTTTTTGATTCTAATGCAAATTTGAATGCAGCAATCATCTCTGCTTTATTACAAGGTCTAAATACAAAGTTGTTTGGTATTAGTCTTAAAGTTCATGTTTGTTCAACTGGTTGATGTGTTGGTCCGTCTTCTCCAACTGTAATAGAGTCATGACTATAAATACTTATTAATGGTATTTCTGATATTGCAGCTAATCTAATAGCTGCTTTATTGTAGTCTGAGAATGCTAAGAAAGTAGAACCAATTGCTTTTAATTCATTATATGAAGAAATACCAGTATTAATTGCATTAGAAGCAAATTCTCTAACACCATAATTGATATTTCTTCCTAATCTATTTTTGCAGCTATATTGCTCCCCGTTTTGGTATTTAACTTTTGTTGAAGAAGATAAATCACTATTTCCAATTATTAAAAAAGGATTATTATTAGCAACAATATTTAAAACTTCACCACATAGGTTTCTTGTTGCCAATTGTTTTTCATCTTTAATTCCATCAAAATCTTTTTCATCAATATGAAAAATACCATCTTGACAATTTTTTAGTTTCTTAAAGAATTTTTTATCTTTTTTAAAATATTCATAAATTTTATTATATTTTTCAATTGCTTTTTCACCTCTAATTTTTAGGGGTTCAAAATCTTCTAATGCAGCTTTAGGTATTTCAAAAGCTTCGTTATTATAATTTAGTTTTACTCTTAGATCTTTTATTTCTTTTTCTGATAAAGGAGAACCATGAGCAGCGTTACTATTTTCTTTTGCAGAACCAAATCCAATTTTTGTTTTTATTTCAATAACAGTTGGTTTGTCTTTTGATTTCTTTGCTTGTTCAATCGCTTCTGAAATTGCAATATGATCATGACCATTTTTAACTAAAATATAATTAAAGTTTTTAGATTCAAAATATTTTTTTGTGTCAATGTTTGTAGTATCTGCTACTTTACCATCTAATTGAATATCATTTGAATCGTATAAAAGAATTAACTTATTTAATTTATAATTTCCTGCAATAGAAATAGATTCATCAAATATTCCTTCTTGCAAACAACCATCACCAAATAAACAATATGTGTAGTTATCATATAAACTACCATATTCACACTTAAATGACTTATTTAAGAATGTTTCACCAATTGCAACACCAACAGAAGTAGCTACACCTTGACCAAGTGGACCTGTTGATATTTCAACACCTTTTAAAATATGTTTTTCAGGATGACCTGGTGTAACTGAATCTATTTGTCTAAAGTTTTCAAGATCTTTAAGATCTAAACCTTTATATCCTGCTAAAAACATTGTTGAATATAAAAGGGCACTACCATGTCCTGCACTTAGTATAAATCTATCTCTATTTGGAAATAAGGGATTTTTTGGTGAAAGATTAATATGATTTCTAAATAATGCATACATAATTGGAGCAGCACCCAAAACAATTCCTGGGTGACCAGAATTTGCTTTGTGAATCATATCCACCCCTAGCATTCTCATTGCGTTTATTGTTATTCTTGAATTTTTTGAATCGAATTTGCTCATAATTTTTTCCTTTAAAATCATTATAAATAAAAAAACCATAATTAATTATGGTTTTTTAAATAAATTTTTAATTAGTTATCATCTGACATTCCAGATTGAATCATGTTATAGTAAAGACCTTTTTTAGATAGCAACTGATTATGAGTTCCTTTTTCTTTAAGTTCCCCTTTTTGAAGAACGATGATTTGATCTGCTTTTTTGATTGTAGATAATCTATGAGCAATTACAAATGAAGTTCTACCTTTCATTAGTTTAGCCATAGCTTCTTGAATTTCTTTTTCAGTTTTAGTATCAACATAAGAAGTTGCTTCATCTAATATGATTATTCTGGCTTTTGATAAGAAGGCTCTTGCAATAGCAATTAATTGCTTTTCACCTTCAGAAATTATTGAATTATCTGGATATAAAATTGTATCTAAACCATTTGGTAGTTGTTCAATAAAATGTCATGCATTTGCTGATTTAGCTGCTTCTATTATTTCTTGATCAGTTGCCTTCATATTTCCATAAGAAATATTTTCTCTAATTGACTCTGAGAATAAGAATGTATCTTGTAAAACAATTGTAATATTTTCTCTAATATTATGTTTACAGAATTTGGCAATATCTTGGCCATCAATCTCGATGCTTCCTGAATTAATTTCATAAAATCTTGTTAATAAACTAATTAAGGTTGTTTTACCAGAACCTGTTGCACCAACAATAGCATTAATTCCACCAGGAATTGCTTTAAATGATAAATCATTAATTATTGGAATTCCTTCAACATAAGAGAAATTAATATTTTTAAATTCAACAAGAGCATTTGTTACTTTAATTTGATTTGTTGATTGTTGTTGTGGTTCTTCTTTTTCATTTAAAATTTCAAAGAATCTATTTGCTCCAGCAAATGCTAATTGAAACTGATTAATCATTGAAAAGAAGTTTGTAATTGGCATTGAGAATTGTCTTTGTAATAAAATAAATGGAAATATTAAACCAATACCTTCTAAACTAGTTGCTCCACCAATTGCTATACCATTTGAAATAAAGACAACTGCAATTAATGTAATAAACATTAACATAAAGTTATTTACAAAATTGTTGTAAGGAAAAATAACTCCTGATATCAATCTTGATTTTCCAACTGCAAGTGACAAATCTTTATTAATATCTTTAAATTTATTAAATGCTTCTTTTTGGTATGAGAATAAGTTAACCACTTTTTGAGATGAAATATATTCTTCTGCAAAACCGTTTAATACTCCTGTGTATTTTTGTCTTTTCATGAAATATGGTTGAGCCTTTTTTAAAATAAAAACAATTACAAAGAACATTATTGGCATTGTTACAAGCAAGATCACTGTTAAGATTGGAGAAAGAATAAACATTCCAATTAGCATTCCTAAAACTGTAATAACACCAGATATAAATTCAACACCTTGTTGAGATAAAGTCGTTGTAAAAACTTCAACGTCACTTGTTAATCTACTCATTACATCACCAGTTGATTGAACATCTAAGTATGAGAATGGCAATTTTTGAATTTTAAAGAATAAATCTTTTCTAATAGTAAAACCTAAGTTATGTGTTAGCCTAATCATTAGCAAATTACTTAAATATCTGAATCCTGAATAAATTGCATAAAATAAAGCTAGCAATGTAGAAAAGATAGTAATTTCAGTAATTATATTAGTGCTATTATTTACATTATTAATTAATTCCTCTAACCCAAAACCTACCATGAATGTCGATAGAACATTTGAAGCTATTGAAAAAATAGATAAAATTATTATTAATATAAATCTTAATTTATATTTAGAACCATAAACTAAAATAGTGTTAAAATTCTTTTTTGAATTATTTGATTTCATTATTTATCCTTTGATGTATCTTGCGAATCATAAATTTCTTTATATTCTTTATTGTTTTTAATTAAATAAGAGTGTGTACCTTCACCAATTAATTTACCATCATTAATAATTAGGATTTTATCTGCCTCTTTAACTGAATTAATTCTTTGAGCAATAATTATTAATGTACTATCCTTTAGTTCTGCTTTTAAGTTATTTAGCAACTTTCTTTCAGTAATGTTATCAAGCGCACTTGTTGAATCATCAAAAATTAATACTTTAGGATCACCAACAACAGATCTAGCTATAGAAACTCTTTGTTTTTGACCACCTGATAAGTTTTTTCCTCTTTCTTCAATTCTATATTTGAATTTTCCTTCTTTTTCATTAATAAATTCATAAGCTTCAGCTATTTTAGATGCTTTTAAAACCTCTTCGTCAGAAGCATCTGTTTTACCTACTTTAATGTTTTCTTCAACAGTTCCTGAAAATAAGATCTTTTCTTGTAATGAAACAGAAATATTTTCTCTTAAATCATCGATTTTGACTTCTCGAATATCGTGATCTCCAATTGTAATTTGACCTTCTGTTACATCATAAAGTCTTGTTAATAAATTAACGATTGTTGATTTTCCAGAACCTGTTTTTCCAATAATCCCTATTGTTTGTCCTTCTTTAATATCGAATGACATATCTTTAATAGCTCAATCATTACTTTCTTTAAAGTATTTGAAAGAAACATTTTTAAAGCTAATATTAGTTTTATTAATTGCTACTGGATTTTTAGATTCTACAATTGAGTTTTCTAATGCATAAACTTCATTAATTCTTTTTCCTGAAACTTTTGTAAATGCAAAAGTAGCTAAAACAAATGAAGCAAGAAAGAAACCAACTAGTAGTATATTTAAATATTGAATTAATGAAGTAACTAGACCAACAACTTCAGGTCTTCTTTCTGCAGGAATATCAATAGACACAAATCCTGAATAAGTAATAATAAATACAATTGAAAGATTCATTATTATTGTGAATAATGGCAAAAATATTGTAGTTAATGAATCACCTTTAATTAAGTTTCTTTTTAAAACAATATTTTTACTATCATATCTTGCAATTTGATTTTCTTCTAAATTAAAAGCTCTAACAACTCTTGAACCAATTAAGTTCTCACTCATAATTGAGTTATTGTTATCATAGTTTTTTTTAATTTTTTCAAAAGTAGGGAATGCCTTATATAAAATTAATCCTGTAAAAAAAGTTAATAATAAGAATATAAGGTAAATATAAGATAAATTACTTAATTCAGGTTGTGATAGCTGTGAAACAGATACAACCGAAAGAACTAACCCTCCTAAAAAATAAATTGGTGCTTTTACCAATAAAGTAAATAATAATACCATTAATTCATTAACATGAAATACATCTAATGTAATTCTTGTTATAAATGATGATGTAGAAATCTTATCTACATCTTGTGATGAAAGGTGCTGAACTTTGTTAAACATGTCATTTCTAATTGTGAATGCTGTTCTTACTGATACATCAGTTGTGATATAGACAGCAATAATATTAAATATTATACCAACAACTGCAGCACCTGCCATCATTCCAATTCAACCTGAAAATAAAATTCCATCAACTGAGCTTGATCAAATTTGATTAATATCAGTTGATGTTGACAATATTTGAGATATCTTTCCGAAGAATAATGGTTGCATTAAATCTGCCATAACAGAAATAGTCATTACAATAACAGTCAAGAATAATAAGAATTTGTCTTTTCGAGGCAATCTTTTTAATATATGATACATAAATTCCCTTCTGTTTTTTAAAGTTAATATTTAAAACAAATAATATTATAATATATTTATTAATTTAAATTTAATTAATATATTTACAAATAAAATGTAAAATTAATTATATATATAATATATTTTAAGGACTCATATGTCAAAAAAAAATACTAAGGAAATTGAGTCGGTTAATACCTCTCTCTTAGAAAAATTTTATTTTGAAAAAAATAAAAGTGCAGATGTTCCTAATATAGTTTTTATTCATGGTTATGCTGCAAATAGATATTCAAATTTTCTTTTTGAAGAAAGAAATAGAAAATATAACTACTATACTTTTAATTTGCCTGGTTCTTGAGAAGAAAAAAAGAAATTTACTAAAAAAGATTTAAAAATAAATTTACATATTAAATTAATAGTTAAGTTTCTTGAAGAAAATGAATTAACTAATGTTATTTTAATGGGGCACTCACTAGGAGCTAGTTTAGCTGCAATGGTATATAAAAAAATTAAAGATGATAATAGAATAAGTAAAATTATTCTAGTATCTCCTTTGAATATTACTTCAATCCCTAAAATTATTACTAAGGTTAATGCTTTTTTTCCAAAAAGCTATAAAGGATTAATGGAATTACATAAAATTGCTTTTAATGAACCAGAAATTATTGTTCCTAAATTAGATGCAAAATATGACTTTACTAGAAAGTATTGATATTTTATTAATAGTAATAATCAATATATTAAGGATATTCAATGAGAATTAATGAAGCCATCTTTATTTTTAGAAATTGAAAAAGCTTATGCTTCTATTGATATTCCTGCTTTATTAATAGTTGGAACAAAAGATAAATTAGTTGATGCTAATAATTCTGCCATTCACTTAAAGCATAGAATAAAAAACCTAACTGTTGTTAAAATGGATAATGTTGGCCATGGACTATTTGCTGAAAATGAAGAGCTTTACTATAAAACAATAATTAAATTTATTGAAAGTAAATAAATTAAATTACTTCATTAATCTTTTATTTTTATCTTAAAAAGCAAATACACAATAAAATTATTAGATTCAAAATTAAAAATATTTTTAAATGTTTTATTTTAAAAATAAATAATTACTAAATAATGTTTAATATATATAAATTATTTGGTATAATTAAATAGTATATTAGTAATGTTGCTAATATATAATATATATATATTATATTAATAAGGAAAAAATATGAATAAAAAAATCAAATTAAGTTTATTAGGAACTTTAATTGCTGGTTCGGCTTTAGCTATTACTTTACCAATGGTTAGCTGTTCTGGTTCTACTGAAGAAGTTAAAGTTGTTGAATTAACTGTTACAGAAACTGTTTTAACTGCTGCTACAGATGCTATTACTAAAGATTTACATGATAAAATGCAAGTAACTAGTACAACTTGAGAAGAGCAAAAAGAATTTGCTGATAAGTGACCAGTTGGTGGGGAAGTAAAAGGAGAAGGCCAATTAGAGTTAATTCAAAATGCCTTAAAATTTACTGATGTTGATGGTAAAGAAGTTGATGGCAAAACAGCTGTTTTAAAAGCAACTTATGAAAGTATAACTGTTGTACCTGAAACTCCAGGTGAAAATATTACTTCTCCTAAAATACATATTCACCTTAAAGATGGATATACTGTAAAAGGTGAAAAAAAGATTGAAATTCAAGTTGGACCTTTAGGTACTTCAAAAGATAAAGCTCCAGCTCCTACATTTACAAAATAATTTTTTTAGTTTAAAAAATTTTATTTGAGAAAAAAGTGCATATGCACTTTTTTTATTTTCCAAAAAATATAAATTAAAATTAATTAAATTAAGTTTATTAGAGACTTTAATTGTTGGTTCAGCTTTAGATATTGACTTACCAATGGTTAGTTGTTCTAGTTATAGTGAATAAACAGTGTATGTTGTTTTTGTTTTAACTAATGAAAATTAGTAGCTAATAAAACTTCTATAAATACATATCTAGAATAAAAAAAGCAAGGAGAAGATAATTATGAAACTCAAAAGACGCTTGCTAAATTATGAAAAAAAAGATGAGATTTATTAAGAATTAATTAAATAAAAATAATTATGAATTATCTAGAACTTATTGAAATTTAAACAGTACATAAAGTTTTACTACTATTAAAGTTTAAAAATTACAAAAGAATAACATTTCCTCAATCTGCTACCAAGAAATTACTAGTCCTGAATTAATAATTTAACTTAATTAAGGATATAAAAAATAAATTAATTTTACAATTAAAATTATTTCTTTATCAACAACAAAACTGTTGCTAAAAATCCATTTAAATAATTTTAAATTTTTTATTTAAAATATTTAATCAGAAGTTAATTATTAAAAATAAAGAGATTATTTAAAAAAAATATATAATTTAATTATATAGAACTTGTATATAAGGAACAAATATGAATAAAAAAATTAAATTAAGTTTACTAGGAACTTTAATAGCTGGGTCAGCTTTAGCTATTACATTACCAATTGTTAGTTGCTCTGCTTCTTCAGAAGAAACTACAAGTGACGTTTCATTAAAAGTTAAACCATCTGTTTTAAAAGAAACAGAAACTATTATTACAGAAGTGCTTAAAGGTGAAATGCAAGCACTAGATAATTTTGGTGCTCAAGAAGCTCTTGCAAAAACATGAGAAATTGGTGTAATCTTAAAAGATGATCAATTAAAATTAATTAAGGACAATTTAAATTTCACAGATTCTAATAATAAACCATATTTAGGAAATGATGTTATTAAAAGTGTAACTTTTAATACTATAATTGAAATTAAAGCTGGTGAAAAAATTTTTGGGCCTGAATTAATAGTAACATTTAATGATGGATGAACTTCAGTAGATAATATAATTAAAGTTGATTATTTGGGTGACGCTCATCTTAAAACTACTAATTTTAGCCAATATATTTTATAATTTATTCTTTTAAAATATATAAATTAATAATTTCTAAATCGATTAAAAAGTGCATTTGCACTTTTTTTATATTTAATTTTTTAGCATTAATAAATTAAAATTACTTAATTTTTGTTATTTATTAATGCTAAAATAAAAATACAAAGGAAAAATTATGAATAAAAAAATTAAACTTGGATTATTAGGAACTTTAATTACAGCTTCGGCATTAACAATAACTTTACCAATTATGAGTTGTAGTGGTAGTTCTTCTGAAGGTGATGTTGTAGTTGATGAAGATTACTCAATCAATAATGATTTAGTTGATAAAGAAATTCCGCCATTTACTGAATTTGATGTAAATGTTATTGAACCGGTTGTTGGCGTTCTATATGAAACGCTTGCAAATACCAATGCAATGTTAACAGTGGACTTAGCATTCAAAACTAGACCAGAGCAAGAAAAAGTAAGAGATTATTTTGTTAAAGATAAAGAGCTTTCAAAAGGTGATGATATTTTTGAATTTATAGTAAATCAGTTAAAATTTGAAAATGCTTATGATATGCCATTTGCAGGTAAAGAAGTAATTGAAAAACTTGTTATTATTGAAGGTTTAAACTTACCAAATAAAGGTGAAACAATTAAAGGGCCAGCTTTTCAAATAGTTTATAAAACTCCATATTTAAAAAGCGACACACAAATTTTAGATATAGGTTTATTAGGAACAGAAGCAAAATAAAAAGTTAAAACTTTTTATTTTTTTATACATTTTAATTTTAGTTAATAATAAAAGAAAAAAATTAAGTTATTAGTAGCTTGATTTTTTTATCTTAAATAATTGGGAATTAAAATTAATTAAACATATTTTGTAAATTATAAAATTGATAATATTGATTTTATATTTTAAATTACAAAAAAAACAAAATAAAAAATTAAATTAATTATATTTAATAACATTAATTGAAAGCTCAATATTAGTTGATACTTTACCAAAAATAAGTTTTTATAAATACAGTTAAAACAATTTAGGTAAAGCTATTATATTAAATATAAATTATGATTAAATAAAATATTGCTTCTTAATATAGATACTGAATTTTTAAGCTTAATTTGTTTTGCATATAATTAACAAGAAAAACAGTTATTAATTCATTTTTTATAAATGAATATTATTAAAATTTTTGAATGATTTATTACTAATATCTTAAGAATTTAATTGTATTTTATAAAAAATCAATTTAAAGAATATTGATATATAAAAATAAATATGTCATGTATTTTCTGACTATATACAATTGGTTAATAATGTTTTAATTTTAAAATTACTAATTTTATTGAAAATGCATTATTCATTATTGTTATTAATCTGTTTTTATTATATTATTTTTTAGCCTTTATAAAATTAATTAAGTATTAAAATTGATATATGGGTGTTTGTAAAAATATAAATAAGATTTTTGAAAAATATATTATAAGTATATACAATTATAAAATTATGTATTATAATAAAAAAAATATTAAAGGAAATGAGAATATGAATAAAAAAATTAAATTAGGCTTGCTAGGAACTTTAATTGCTAGCTCAGCATTAGCATTAACTTTTCCAATTGTGAGTTGTTCTTCCTCTACAGAAGAAACTCCACCTGTTGATCCACCTGTTGATTTAGATATTGTATTAACTGCAGATACTTCTAGTTTAACTAATGCTAGTAATGAAGTTACTAAATTATTAAAACAAGAGATGGACGGTGTAAAAACTTATGATGCCAAAAAATCAATTGCTCATTCATGAAAAATTGGTTCACCATTAGCTGATAATTACTCAAAATCAATTATAAGTATTTTAAAATTTAATAATGATCAAGGTGAAACAATTGATGGTATTGATGTTATTGAAAATATAACTTTTAATAGCATTGTTACAATGCCAGATTTTAATGAAACAATTACTGGTCCAGAAATAAAAGTTAATTTTATAGATGGCTATACTTCAAAAGATGATATTATAATTCAAACTGGTTCTTTAGGGAATTCTTTAGTTAATTTAGTTTCAGATCCAACTGGATTAGAAAATGCTACAAAAGAAGCAACTTCCATATTAAAATTCGAAATGGATAAAAAAACAAATAGATCTGGTCAAGAAGAACTTTTAAAAAGTTGAGCACCTGGAAAATCAATTGACCTTAAATATTTAGCGCCTATTAGCAACAGATTAAGTTTTACTCTTAATGGTGTAAAAATTGAGAGTTACCTTTTAATTACTTCTATAACTTACCATAATGAAGTATCATTACCAGATCCAGGACAAAACATTGTTGGACCTTTATTGAGAGTTAATTTTGTACACCAATACAATTTGTTAGATTTTTTTATTGAAATTGGTGATATAGGTATTGCAAAGTAACTTATTTTATTTTAAAGACTAAAAAAAGTGCTTATGCACTTTTTTTATATATTATTAATAAAAATTACAATTTTAAATCCCGAATTATCAATTTCACCTATTTATGAAAAACTTAAAATATATCTATAACTTTACGATATTAATAATTTTATAGATTAATAAAGAAAAATCTAAGTTTATTAGTAACTTTAATTTTAGACTTTTTCTTAAATGTTACCCTACTAAATGTTATTTTTTTAAATCTAACTAAGAATTAAAATATATATTTTAACAAAAGCTAATTAAGCTGAATGACCAAAGCTCCATTAACAATACTACTAAACTAAAATAAGTCATGCAATCTAAAGCTAATTTTTAAAATTAAAAATATTTTTCATAATGATTATTTATTAGTAATTATTTATTTAAATATAACTTCGGTATAATCATAAGCAATCTAGAAATTTAAATCTAGCAAAAAAATTTGAAGACAAAAATATTATAATAATGATATTTTGCACCTTAATAAGGTTAATGATATTGATTATTTTAGTTGTTAATTTATAAAAAAAGCATAAATATATATAAATTATTTGTATAAAATAAAAAAGTGTGAATAAAAAAATTAAACTAAGTATATTAGGAAAAATAATTGCTAGCTCAACATTAGTTATTGATTTGGCAATAGTTAGTTGTTATACATCTAATGAAAAAAATGTAGGTAAATCTATTATATTAGATCCAAATTCTGATTAACTAAATACTGCTTCTAAGATAGTTACTAAATTTTTAAGAGATCAACTAGTTTTTAAGAAAACGAAAAAAGCTCAAAAAATATCATAGATAAATGAAAATTAAATACCTTCTGATTATATAAACTCAATTAAAAATATTTTAAATTTTACTGATGAAGATGGTAATATAGTTAATAGTGTTAATTACAATGAAAGTGTAATTCTTAATAGTAATAATAAAATTACAGATAGTATCCTATTTTTGTTCCTAAATTAAAAGTTATTCTTAAAAAAGGTTACACTTCAGAAAAAGACATTTTAATTGATGCTAATTATTTAAGCGAAGCTTTAGTGACTTTAAATTTACAGATTATGATGAATTTATAATTAGCTTTGCAACTACAAGTAGTTGCAAATCTAAAGCAAATTTTGAGGAACAGAAATCTCTTGCAGAAAAATGATATGTTGGTAGTAAATTATCTAAGACTCATTCTGACATAATTAAAAACAATCTAAAATTTATATCTGCTCCAGATAGATTTGATGGGAAAGATGTTATAGATGAAGTAACCTTTAGTAGGGCAATTGTTTTTCCATCTGCTCCTGGACAAACTATTTATGCCACTATATTAATAGTTACTTTTAAAGATCAATTTAAAATTATGAACAACTTTATTACAGTTAGAGTTGTGTCTTTAGGAAGTGCGAAAAACTTTTAAATTTTATTTAATGCATAAGCTTTTATTTAAAAATTTATTATTTATTTTATAAAATAAAATCAATTAAAAAAAGTTTCATATTACATTTTTGTTGTTTTTTATAAAAAAAAATATAAAATATATGTATACAATATTTGTATAAAGGAAAAAAGTATGAATAAAAAAATCAAACTAAGTTTATTAGGAACTTTAATTGCAGGTTCTGCGTTAGCTATTACTTTGCCAATTGTTAGTTGCTCTTCATCTAGTGAAGCTGAAAAAATTGTTGTTGTGCCAGCTGGAGATACTTTAGCTGAAGCTGAAAATGCTATTACTACAAAATTGAAAGAAGAAATGAAAAATGCAGCAACTTTTGAAGAACAAGACAAACTTGCTAAATCATGAGGAGTTAATAAAGAATTAAGTTCAGATCATTTAAAAATAATCACAAATGTTCTAAAATTTGTTGATTCTGGTGGTAAAGATATCAATGAAGATGTCATTGAAAGTGTATCTTTTAATTCTGAAACAAAAGTTGAATCAGGTGAACCTATTGTTGGACCAAAGTTAAAAGTTAATTTTAAAGATAGTTATACTTCAAAAGATGATATTATAATTCAAGCTGGTTCTTTAGGAAATGCAGCTTTAGCAGATGGTGATTCACGTACTTTAGTAAGTGCAGTTCTTAGTAACTTAAATGTTGCTGCCACTGAAATTACTGAATTTTTAAAAAATGAATTGGTTGGTACAAAGACTGGTCAAGCACAAAGAAATGTTGTAATTAATTGACAAGCTGGCAGCGAGATTCCTTCTTTATATTTCGAACGAGTTAAAGAAATTTTAGTTTTTAAAGATTCTAAAGATCAATTAATCAGTGGAGATGAAGTTATTGAAAGTGTAATTTTTAATAATAATATTGAAATCCCTAATAGTGGAGTTATTTATGGTCCTAAATTAAAAGTCATTCTTAAAAGTGAATATGTTTCAAGTGATGATGTTTTAATTCAAGTTGGAGATTTAGGATTGGCATTAGATGATATTTCTTTTGTTCGTGAACATATTCAAGGTATTTCTTTAGCTAGTAGGGCTGCTATAAATGTTATTCTTCCTTATTTCAATGGAGCTGGTAGTAGAGAAGCTCAACAATCAGTTTTAGATAGTTTTGTAATAGGTGAGGAAGCAGGTAAAATTGAATTATTTTTTGAAAATTTTAATTTTCCAGGATTTAATTTAGATTTTAAAATTGGTGATGATATTTTTATTCCGGAAGAAGTAATTGAAAAAATAACATTTCATAATGTACCAGAATTACCTAAAACAGGAGAATTTATTTCTATTCAATTAAAAATTAATTTTAAAATTGGCTATGATCCAGCTGAAGATTTTATACTTAAATGTGATGATATAGCAATAGCTTTATAATACAATTGCTTCTCAATTACAAAAAGTGCATATGCACTTTTTTATTTTCTTTTAAATTAATAAATAATCCAATATAAATTTAAAAAATATAACAAAGTTTTATATTATTTTTAAATGCTAGTTCATTTTTAACTATTACCTTGAAAATAGTTATTTGTCTAAATCTAAAAAAATAAATAATAAATATTGACAACTTTTAATAAAAAATAAATATATAAAAATTTTTTTATTTTTAAGATAAACAATTGAACATTATTTTTAATATGAATTAATTTATATAATTAAATATAATTAATTTTTTAATATTGTTAAACTCAAGTAAATTAATTTTGATTTAAGGCAAATTTTTAATGTATTGAAATCATAAATACCTTGAATATTTGAAAAAGAAAAAAAATATATATAATATATATATAAATAAATTTTATAAAAGGGCAAAATCATGAATAAAAAAATTAAATTAAGTTTATTAGGAATTTTTATAGTCAGTTCATCTTTAGCTATTACTTTACCAATAGCTAGTTGTTCAGCATTTAGCGAAGAAGAAAAAACGATTAATTATAATAAATTATTTGTAAATGAAAGCGATTTACAAGTTGTTGAAGAAATTATTACAAAAATTTTAAAAGATAGATTAGAATTTGCAAAAACTAATCAAGCTCAAAAAAACATTTTAAATGAATGAAAAAAAAATGAAATTATACCTCAAGCTTATATAGATGTAATTAAAAATAGATTAAATTTTAAAAACTCTGATGATATAGATTTTAAGGGTGTAGATGTTATTGAAAGTGTAATTTTTTATGAGAATGGAATAGTACCTGGTGTTGGTGATATTATTTCTCCGCCGACATTAAAAGTTTTTCTTAAGAGTGAATACTCTTCATTTTATGATATTTTAATTAAACCTGAACCTTTAGGAGAGGTTTTAGATGATATAATACCATATGATGATGAAGGGGAATTTGGAAGAGCTATTGTAAATTTACAAAGTAATTTAGGTAATGAGTTTAAAAATTTAAGTACAAGAGCCGAACAACAAGCACTTTTAAACAGTTGGGCAAAAAACAAAGAAATGAAAACCTCATATCAAGACGAATTTAAAAAGAGTGTGGCATTCGTGGTTGGTATTGAACCATTTTATGGCGATCAAGTAATTGAAAGCATAACTTTCAATAGCGAGCCAAAAAAATTGCCTTCTGCTGGACAAGTGACTTTGGGTCCTCAAATAAAAATTAATTTAAAATCTGAATATGCTCCAAACACTGATATTTTAATTGATATTGGTATTATTGGACTTGCTGCGTATATATAATTATTTGAATTATTAAAAAGTGTTAGGTCACTTTTATTCATAATAAAACAGAAAAATTATTTCGTTTTGACAAAAATTTAATTTTTATAAATATATCTCTTTCTTTTTTTAAAAAAATAATTAAACTTTAGAAAACAAAATTTTAAATTAAAATTGTAATTTACGATAAATTTTAGGGGATATTGTTTTATTCTTAATTCAATTATCGTTGATGTAACTCTTACTAATACACTTAAAATTTTAATTTCGGAAGCAAGCAAAACTTGTTATTGGATCATAAAACTAAACAAGCATTTTTAGATAGTTTAGTATTGAAGAATAAATATCTTCTAAATTATTTAATAATTTTTTAGCTGAAACTTTTAAAATTAAAAATGTTATTTTTGAATTTAATGAGTTATTTGAAAAGTTTAATTTATTAAAATACACTAGAATTAAAAACCACAGATGAATCTATTACAAACATTCAATTAAAAATAAGAATATATTTTAACTAATTTTCTATTATTCACAAGTTATAAAATATTTATTGCTTTATAATATATTTACCTTTAAACTATAAAAAAGTGCATATGCACTTTTTTATTTTTATAAATCAAATAATATAAAATTAAAATTACATTAAAAAATTTTGAAATATAAGTTATGAAAACATTTCTTATATAATAATTTTAATATTATTATTTTTATAATAAAATCTCCATAAATAGTTTTGAAACAACAATTATTGCTTTTTTTAAAAAAAATATATAATAATTATATAAATAAATTTTATATAAAGGTAAAACCATGAACAAAAAAATAAAATTAAGTATATTAGGAACTTTAATTTTTGGTTCAACATTAACTATTACTTTACCAATAGTTAGTTGTTCTGCATCTAGTGAAAAGGAAGAAATAATTACTAATAATAAATTATTTGTAAATGAAAATGATTTAAAGGCTGTTGAAGAAATTATTACAAAAATTTTAAAAGATAGATTAGAATTTGCAAAAACTAATCAGGCCCAAAAAAACATTGTAAATGAGTGAAAAGAAAACGAAATTATACCTGATGCTTATATAAAAGCAATTAAAAATAGATTAAATTTTAAGAATTCTGATGGTATAGACTTTAAGGGCGAAGATGTTATTGAAAGTGTAATTTTTTATGAGAATGGAATATTACCTAATGTTGGTGATACTATTTTATCACCAAAATTAAAAGTTGTTCTTAATAGCAAATACACTTCATATTCTAATATTTTAATTAGTTCTCAATCTTTAGGAAAGGTTCTAGGTGATATAATACCATATGATGATGAAGGCGAATTTGGAAGAGCCATAGCAAAGTTATGAACTAATTTCACTGATGAGTTTAGTATTTTAAATACGCGAGCTGAACAAGAAGCGCTTTTATATAGTTGAACAAAAGATTCGGAAATAAAAATTCCATATCAAGATGAATTTAAAAAAAATGTAGCATTTGTTATCGGTACTAAACCATTTTATGGTGAAGATGTAATTAAAAGTATAACTTTTAATAGCGAGCCTAGAAAATTACCTCATCCAGGAGGATTCACTTTAGGTCCTCAAATAAAAATCAATTTAAAACCTGAATATGCTCCAAACGCTGATATTGTCATTGATATTGATATAATTGGTGTTGCCTCACATATATAATTATTTGAATTATTAAAAATAAATTTTTAAAAAAGTTGAAATATAATTTAATAAAATAATCATTAAAAATAAGATTAGCCTTATTATTTTTCAAATAAAATCTCAATAAATATTTATAAAAAAGAAGTATATAATTTTTATATAAATAAATTTTATAAAAAGGTGAAACCATGAACAAAAAAATGAAATTAAGTTTATTAGGTATTTTAATTGCTAGTTCAGTTTTAACTATTATTTTACCAATAGTTAGTTGTTCTGCATCTAGTGAAGAGGAAGAAATAATTACTAATAATACATTATTTGCAAATGAAGATGATTTGAAGGCAGTTGAAAAATCTGTTGCTAAACTTTTAAAATATGAATTACAATTTACAAAAACTAATCAAGCCCAAAAAAACATTGTAAATGAATGAAAAGAAAACGAAATGATAAATTCCGCTTATATGGATGCAATTAAAAATAAATTAAATTTTAAGAATTCTGATGGTAAAGACTTTAAAGGCATAGATGTTATTGAGAGTGTAATTTTTTACAATAATGGAGAAGTACCTAGTGCTGGGGGTATTATTTTATCACCAAAATTAAAAGTTATTATTAATAGCAAATACACTTCACCTTCTGATATTTTAATTAGTTCTCAATCTTTAGGCGTAGCTCTTGATGATATAACTATAGAAAACCAATCACAAGCAAATGATTATGCTACTATTCCTTTTAATAACGTATTTTCTGATGCCAAAACTAGAGATGAACAAAAAGAATTGTTAAATAGCTGAAAAATAGGTGAAGAAGTCCCTGGTTATCTAGATTATTTCTTCTTTGGTGAAAAGAATTTTGTGAATTTTAAATTGGGTAATCTTTCGCTTCCTTCTAAAGATGTAATGGAAAGTGTAACTTTTTATAGTGTTCCAGAATTACCAAATAAAGGAGAATCTGTTGAAAATATTATTTTAAAGATTAATTTTAAATTGGGTTATGACACCCCTCAAGATTTTATGCTTTCAACTTCTAACATAGGCTGAGCTTTATAATCTAATTTTTAAAATATATATAGAAATTATGGAAATTAAATAAAATTTTAAATAATTGGATTAGGTTGCTTACTATAATACTTTTATTAAATTAAAAATATTATAGTAATTTTTACAAAAAATAATTATACATATTATTGATTAAATTAAAATATATTATTTTTATTGGTATTGTTTTAGATAAGTAATTATTGAATTTATAAAAAAGTGTTAAATCACTTTTTTATTTTAATTTAATATATAAAAAATTTTAAATCATTTTTATTAAATGAATATATAATTTCAATATAAAATAAATTTGTATTAAAGGAAAGAAAATGAATAAAAAATTAAAATTAGGTTTATTAGGTAGCTTATTAACAACAAGTGCATTAGTAGTTACACTACCAATAGTGAGTTTTAGTAGTACTGGTAGTTATACAGCTACTAATAATGTTGAAAATGTTCTATTATATAAAGTTTTTAATAATAAAATTGCAGAAGATAAAACAATGGAAATTCTTGTAGAGGAAATGAAAAGTCTTTTAAGTTTTGAAGCTCAACAAGATCTTGCAAAACAATGAAAAGAAGGAACTGAATTATCTGAAGCTCAATCAAAGGGAATTATAGACAATTTATATTTTACAGACCTTGATAAGAATGAATATAAAGGTGTTGATGTTATTGAAAGTTTAGTTTTTGCTAGCGAAACTACTATTAATAAAATTATAGAGGTTCAAGGAGACTCTATTTTAGTTAAAGTTGAAATGTTTTCACCAAAAATAAAGGTTAACTTTAAAAGTGGTTACAAACCTCGAAGAGATGTAATTCTTAATATACCAAATTTTGAACTTTACCGTATTGATATTAACTTATAAAAAAATATGTTGAATATTAGGGTTATTTCTAATCTTTGTATTAAAATCAAATTTAAAAAAAAGTGCATATGCACTTTTTTTTAAATTAATTATAGAATGTTATAAATAAAATATTTTTTATCATAATCGATCTAAATATAGAAAATTCCGTTATTTATAAATTTAAATAAATAGATAAAAAAGTCTATTTATTATTCAACTGAAAAAAATGCTTTATTAGAAAAATATATTTCTGAAACTATTTAAATTTAAAATATTTTTATTAAAAAATATGTTTTAAATTTAAAATTTTTCAATAAGCTTACCAAGTCATTTAAATTGTTTTTTATAAAAAACAATGTAAAATGTACTTATATAAATATGTATTTAAATAAAAGGAAAAAATATGAATAAAAAAATTAAATTAACTTTATTGGGGTCATTAATTGCTAGCTCTGCTTTAGCTATTATTCTGCCAATTGTTAGTTGTTCTGCTTCTGCTGAAGAAACACCACCACCAGTTGACCCTCCAGTTGATACAAGTATTATATTAACTCCAGATATTGATGAATTAACTAATGCTACAAATGAAGTTACTAAATTAATGAAAGAAGAAATGGAATCTGTATTAACTTATGATGCTAAAAAATCAATTGCACAATCATGAAAAAATGAAGAATTATTAGCTCCTAAATATTCGGATTTAATTAAAAGCATTTTGAAATTCAATAATGAAGAAGGTGATTTGATCATTGGAGTTCATGTTATTGAAAAGATAACTTTTAATAGTGTTACTACATTACCGTCTTATGATCAAGTAATTAATGGACCTGAATTAAAAGTTCATTTAACGAGCGAATATACTTCAAAAGATGAAATTATAATACAAGTTGGTTCTTTGGGAACTGCTTCAGTAAATTTAATTCCAAATCAGTCTGGATTAACAAGTGCTATAAATAATGTCACTGATCTATTTGCAACGGATTTTATAAAAGCAAAAAATAGATCTGCTCAGGAAGAAATTTTAAAAAGTTGAAAACCTGGTGAATCAATTGGAATTGACAAGACAACAGCTATTAGAGACAGATTATATTTTACCTTTAATGGTGTAAGAGTTGATAGTCTTAAAACAATAGAAAGTGTAACTTTCCATAATGAATTATTATTACCAAATACAGGGGAAAATGTTAATGGCCCTTTATTAAAGGTTAATTTTTATCACAAATATAATCTTGATAATTTTTTTATTGAGGTTGGTATTATAGGTAAGGCATTATAATATATTTATTTTTTTAGTCTTTTAAAAGTGCTTAAGCACTTTTTTATTTTGCAAAAGCAATATGAATTTTAAAAATTAATTTAAAATTTTTTATGAAATATTTATTTTTTATTTTTGAAACAATTGAAAAATATTTTTAATATTAAATAATTTATATACTTAAAATATAAATAATTTTGGATGTTATTATATTTATATTTCACAGACCTTGATAAGAATGAATATAAAGGTGTTGATGTTATTGAAAGTTTAGTTTTTGCTAGCGAAACTACTATTCATAAAATTACAGAAGTCCAAGAAGGCTCTATTTTAGTTAAAGTTGAAATGTTTTCACCAAAAATAAAGGTTAACTTTAAAAGTGATTACAAACCTCGAAGAGATGCAATTCTTAATATACCAAATTTTGAACTTTACCGTATTAATATTAACTTATAAAAAATTATGTTGAATATTAGATTTATTTCTAATATTTATATTAAAATCAAATTTAAAAAAACAGAGAAAAAGACCATTTATTATTACAATTGAAAAAAATACTTTATTAGAAAAATATATTTCTGAAAGTTATTTAAAATTTAAAATCTTTTTTTAAAAATAAATATTAAAATAATGTATAATAAATATAAGTATATACAAATATAATTGTATGTAATTATAATTTAAATTATTTAATAAGGAATAAAATATGAATAAAAAAATAAAATTAAGTTTATTAGGAACTTTAATTGCTGGTTCAGCATTAGCTATTACTTTGCCAATTGTTAGTTGTTCTTCTGCAAGTGTACATTTATTAACTTTAAAGTATGTTGAAGGCCAGAATTTAGAATCTCTTGAAGTAGCAGCTACTTCATCTTTACAGACATTAATAAATAATGCAAATGATAAAATGGAGCTTATTAAAGGATGAACAAGAAACTCTGAAGTACCTAAGGATCTTTTTGATTCAATATTTAACATAATTTATTTTAATGACATTAATGCAATTAAAGTTCCCGAATCTGAAGCTGTGGAAAAGGTTGTTTTTGCTTCAGACATCATAATTGAAGAAAATCAAAATGTTTTTGAGGGCCCTACTATTAGAATTATTTTTAATAAAAATTACACTTCAACAAACTCTATAGAGATTAAAATTGATAAACTATTTTTAGATCAATTACCTCTAAACACCATTTCTTTATTATAGATTTATAAAATTAAATGATTTAAAAATAGTGCTTTTTGCACTATTTTTTAATTTAATAAATAATTTTCATTATAAGTATTTATAATAAATAAAATATAAACTAATAAGCAAGAGCAAAAAATGTACAATCATAATTTAATTGAAAAAAAATGAATTAAAAAATGAAATGATGAGAAAACATATAAATTCATCGATGATAAATTATCACCTAAATTTTATGTTTTGGATATGTTTCCATACCCTTCAGGTAGTGGATTACATGTTGGTCATCCAAAGGGTTATGTTGCATCTGATATCATTGCTAGATATAAAAAATTCAAGGGATTCAATGTATTGCACCCAATCGGTTGAGATGCATTTGGATTACCAGCTGAACAATATGCACTAGAAACAAAGAATCATCCAAGCGGATTCACTGAAACAAATATTAATACATTCAGAAATCAGTTAAAAAAAATAGGTTTCAGTTTTGATTATGATAAAGAAGTAAACACAACTGATGAAAATTATTATAAATGAACGCAATGAATTTTCACTCAACTATATAAACAAAATTTAGCTGAAATAAAAGAAGTAGATGTTAATTGATGCGAAAATCTTGGTACAGTTTTAGCGAATGAAGAAGTTATTAAAGATGATTCTGGAAAAATGCTATCAGAAAGAGGCAACCATCCTGTAGTTAAAAAACCAATGAAACAATGAGTTTTAAAAATTACTGAATATGCCGATAAGTTGATTGAAGGACTTGATGAAATAGATTGACCAATAGGTCTTAAAAACATTCAAAAAAAATGAATTGGCAAATCAGAAGGATTTGAAATTATTTTTAAAGTTAAGGATTTAAATATAGATTTAAATGTATTTACTTCTAAACCTGAATCAATCTTTGGAGTTACTTATATCGCAATAGGTCCAGAGTCAAAAAAAATTGAACAATTAAAAATTAATAAAAATATAGAAGTTGAAAAATTCATTAATATTTCAAAAAGTAAAGAGGAATTTGAAAGAACAAAAGAAAGTACGGATTCTAATGCTATTCTTACTAACTTAGTAGCAATTCATCCAATTACTAAAAAAGAAATTCCTATCATTATTGCAGACTATGTAATTGGAACATATGCATCAGGAATAGTTATGGGAGTTCCATCATTTGATGAAAGAGATAAAAAAGTTGCCTTAAAATATAATCTAGAATTTATTGAAATAGTCAAAGACAATAAGATGATTAATTCAGAATTTATTAATGGATTAAATTATATTGATGCAAAATTAAAAGTTATCAAATATTTAGAAGATAATAAGCTAGGTTTTAAAAAAGTAAACTATAAATTAAGAGACTGATTATTTAGTAGACAAAGATATTGAGGAGAACCATTTCCAATTCTTTATGATGAAAATAATAATATTGAATTAATTGAAGACTTGCCGCTAGTTTTACCAAAAACTAATAATATAACTCCCTCAAAAGATGGTACTTCACCATTATCGAATCTAACTGATTGAATTAATGTAGAAATAAATAATAAGAAATATCGTAGAGACTCAAACACAATGCCACAATGAGCAGGTTCTTGTTGATATTACTTAGCTTATATTTTAAAGAATGATGATGGCACATACACACCATTAAATTCAGCAGAAGCAAAAACAAGATTTAAAAGATGATTACCTGTTGATATTTACATTGGTGGCCAAGAGCATGCTGTGCTTCATTTATTATATGCAAGGTTCTGAAATAGATTCTTATATGACATTGGTGTAGTAACTAATAAAGAACCTTTTCAACTTGTTGTTAATCAAGGAATGATTTTAGATCAAAATAACCAAAAAATGTCTAAGTCAAAAGGCAACGTTATTAGTGTTGATGATGTAATAAATGAATATGGTGCTGATTCACTAAGAATTTATGAAATGTTCATGGGGCCATTAAATTCATCTTTAGCATGAAGTGATGATTCTTTAAAGGGTTCTAGAAAATGAATTGAAAAGGTATTTAATCTATTTGAAGATAAAAAAGAGATCATTAAAGAAAAAGTTAATAATGATGCTTTATTAAAAGATTATCAATTATTTTTAAATAATGTTTCAAATAATATTGAAAAACTCCAATTTAATTTAGGTGTTTCTGACATGATGGTTTTTATTAATGCTTGTTACAAGGTATCTGAAATTAAAAAAGAATACTTAAAAAACTTTTTAATAATTCTCTCTTGTTATGCTCCATTTGTTGCAGAAGAAATTAACTTAAATTTCTTCAAATCAAATGATAGCATTACTAAAGAAAAATGACCAAAAATAGAGTCAATCAACTTAGATAACGAATTAATTAATATTCCTATTCAAGTCAATAGTAAAGTTAGAGATGTCCTTAAAGTTAAAAATCATATTAGTGAAGAAGAATTACTAATTTTGGCTAAGAATAATGAAAAGGTTAAAATTTATCTGAATAACAAAGAAATTGTTAAAGTAATTTTTGTTAAAAACAAAATATTAAATTTAATTACTAAATAAAAATAAATTGATATAATGAATTTAGGAGGTAAAAGATGAATGATAAAAAATGTCTTTGCAATCCTTGTGTTTGTGAAAAATGCGAATGCGAAATGAATTGCGACTGTAAATAACTAAATAAAAAAATACTAGGTTTTCACTTAGTATTTTTTTTATTTAATATATTGATCCACCATTTTAAAAATTGAACCAAATTTTTTGTTAACATCTTCAATAGAAGCATCAACATAAATTTCTTTATCATGAATTACAATTGTTCTATTTACCATTTGTTTCATTGTTTCAATATCATGACTAATCATTACATACGTTATTTTGTATTTTTCACAAAAGGAAATAATAAAATCCTTTATGTTTTTCTTTACTGCAATATCTAATCCAGTTGTAAATTCATCTAAAAATAGCAATTTAGGTTTACTTAATAAAGAAAGGATAACATTTAATCTTTGTTGTTGCCCTCCTGAAAGCTTATGAGCTTTTGTATCAAGAAGTGAATTTAATGAAAAAATTATTAACATTTTTTCTAATTCTATTTCATCAATTGATGTTCCATCTAGTTTAACGACAAAGTCAATAACACTTTTAACTGTTAAGTTTCTAGGGAAAGATAAATCTTGAAATTGCACACCGATTGATTTGTAAGGGTTAACTCCAGCACCAAAATTATATTCAATTTCTCCAGCTGTTGCATTTTTAAATCCACATATCAGTTCAACAATTGTAGTTTTACCACAACCATTTGCTCCAATTAGTGCAAGTCTATCACCTTCATAGATATCAAAACTTAAATTTTCAAATATAACTTTTTCACTTTTGAAAGACTTATAAACTTGTGATATTTTTTTTATTTCAACAAGCTTATTACCTCTATTTTTATCAACAATAAATTTTTCTAAATTATCAACTGGTTTGTTAATCTTTAGTAATTTTATTTTTTTTCAGAATTCTCTACTAATCATAATTATCTACCAAACCATTTAAAGAATTTTGCACTTAATAAAATAAAACCAATTGGCACAATAACGGGCATTATTACATTAAGAGCTTTTTGTCATGAAGTGTATATTACAAAAAGTCCACCATCTTCAGAAGTAACAAGAGGCAAAGTAACTTCACTTGAAAAATCAAATATATTTTGCATCGCCTTAATCTCCTCAATAGATGGTCCTATACCACCTTCTGGCATGACAGGCGTCATAAGAATTGTATTTAGTAAACTAGCTCCATAAGTAAGGGGTGAAAATAATGATATATATCTAAATGCTTCATTTCCAGCAATAACTGTTAAAGGAATAAATTGTCCTGCAAAAATAGTTGTAACAATTATCAGAATTATTCCCGATAGTAATGAATATGATACATTTTTTATAATTGAGCTTAATAATATTCCAGCAGATAATGACGAAATTATAAAGAAAAAAATTGTATAAATTAATCCGCCAATATCAATATCAACTAAATCATTTCTTATATCATTTGGATCATCTAATGTATATAAGAAAATGAAGAACAATCCTATAACAAAAAGTGTAAAAATTAATGCAAGAAAAAAGTAAAGAATAAATATTAATACTAAAAAATTATTTTTTGTAAATCCTGAATTTTTTATCCTTCTTAAGATAATAGAGTTTTTTAGCTCTACTATAATTTGTGGTAACGAAATTAACGTTACAGGTAAAATTGAAAATGATATATATACTCCCAAGCTACCAAAAAATAGTTGAATACCACTATCATCACCCATTGAAAGTGAATAATACATTACCATAAATAATACTGGTAGCAAAAATGAAATAATAAGACTTAATTTAGATTTAAAAAAATATGTAACTAAAAATTGAGCTAAAACTTTATTTCTACTTAATGATTCTTGTGTAAATATTTCATTTTTATAATTTACATTTATTTTTTTCATTTTTATTTCCTTTTTAAAATAATTTAAAAAATAAAATGCTTTTGCATTTTATTTGCTAATTGAGTTAGCAAGTCTAGATTTCATTCTATCACCTTTATTTTTAGAGATTAAACCTTTTGAGACTGAACTATCAATTTTTTTATAAGATTGGTTTAAGTCAACTTGATCTTTAGTTTTAACAGTTTTTTTAATTTGTGTTTTCATATTAGATTTTTGACTATGTCTTTGAGTTTTTCTTTTTGCATCTCTTTTATAATTTTTTTCATTAGATTTAATGTTTGCCAATGTAATTCTCCTAAATTGCTAAATATTATAAAAAATTTAAAGCAATGTATAACTTTAAAATTATAATATAAAATATATTAATAAGCATAATATTTTTTGCGAAAGGGTAAAAATGGATAACGGAAGCAGTTTAACCTCATTGTTACTTTTAATTATTCCAATTGGAGTTTTAATTTATTTTGTTAAAAAAAAGAAAAATGACACAACAAGTAATGTTGCAAAAAAGAGAAGAGATGATGATGAAGTTTGAAAAACTTTAAAATCATATATTAAGAAAAATTCAGAAGTTGGAAAAGAAATAATTGAATCTTTTGTTGCAAAAAGACCACCAGCTGATTTCATTGATAAATCTTTATCAAAAGAAGAAATTGAAAAACAAAAGAAAGCCTTAAAAGAAAAAAATAATTTAGAAAAAGAAAAAAAGAAGCAACTTAAAAAAGAGGGTAAAAGATATATTACTCCAGAACAAAAAGAATTATACGTTGTTTTGTTCACAACAAGAAATCCAAAAACTTTAGTAGAAGATAAGCCAAGAGCAATTGAATGTCAAGTTGTTAATAAAAAAATTGATAAAAAGAATTTTGAAAGAGAAATAGTTGTTACAAGAACTCTTGACTATAATGAAGAGATAAAATGAATACTTCCTATCAAAGAAAAAGAAGAGGCTCAATTTCAAAAAGAAAAAGAGAAAAAAGAAAAAAGCAAAGCTATTAAATCTAAGTTTAAATTTAAGAAATCAAATGACGATAAAAATAAGAAAAAAGTTGATTCAGACACAAAAGAATTAAAAGAAAAATCAGTTAATAATAAAAAATCAAAAAATAAAGATTAGAAATAAAATGGACGCGAAGAAAAAAATTATATTTTGTGGAACTCCCAAAATTGGTGCAGAAGCATTAAGAGCATTGTTTGATACTAACAAGTATGAAATATTATTTGTTATTACTCAACCAGATAAATTAGTAGGAAGAAAGAAAGAAATCATTTTTTCTCCAGTTAAAACTTTTTGTATTGAAAACAATATTAAATATTTTCAACCAACGAAAATTTCAGAAATTCAAAATGAAATCATTAATGCAAAACCTGATTTAATTTTGACATGTGCTTATGGTCAGTTTATTAATAGTCAAATTCTTGAAATTCCGAAATATAGATGTGTAAATATTCATGCATCTTTATTACCTAAGTATCGAGGTGGCGCACCCATTCATTGAGCTTTAATTAATGGAGAAAAAGAGACAGGAATTTCAATTATGTTTATGGAAAAAGCAATGGATTCAGGTAATATAATTTATATGGAAAAAATCGAAATTAATGATAATGATAATTTGGCATCACTTTTTACTAAAATGGAAGCACTTGCATACAAAGTTGTTTACGAACAAATTGATTCTTTATTTAATCAAAATTTAGTTGGAGAAAAGCAAGATGAGTCAAAAGTTACATTTGGGTTCAATATTAAAAGAGAAGATGAAAGAATAAATTGAAATAATTATTCTAAAAACATTCACAACTTAATCAGAGGTTTATCTCCAAAGCCTGGATCATTCACTACTCTTGATAATCAAATAGTAAAAATTTTAAATTCCAAATTAACTGAAAGTAAGACTCACAACAAACAACCTGGAGATGTTATTTCAATAACAAAAGAAGGCGCTTTAGTTAAAACACTAGATAATGATTTACTATTAAATGAAATTCAATTTGAAGGTAAGAATATAATTAAAGAAAATGATATATTTAATATTAAGCAAAAGCTATTAAATAAGAAATTTATATAGGTAATAATAATGGAAAAAAAATTTATAAGAAACTTCAGTATTATTGCACATATTGATCATGGTAAATCCACTTTATCTGACCGTATTATAGAAGAAACAAGCGGGCTTTCAAAAAGAGAAATGAAAGAACAAGTTTTAGATTCGATGGAACTTGAACGTGAAAGAGGAATTACAATAAAGTTAAATGCCGTTCAATTAGAATATTTAGCATTAAATGGTAATAAATACTTATTTCACTTAATTGACACTCCGGGGCATGTTGATTTTACATATGAAGTATCAAGAAGTTTAGCAGCTTGTGAAGGTGCCATCTTGATTATAGATGCATCCCAAGGTGTGGAAGCGCAAACTTTATCAAATGTTTACTTAGCATTAGAAAATAATTTAGAAATTATTCCAGTTGTGAATAAAATTGATTTACCAACAGCAGACCCTGATCGTGTTAAAAAACAAGTAGAAGAAATAATTGGAATAGATTGTTCTGACGCTCCTTTGGTTTCTGCTAAAACAGGTTTAAATATTAGAGATGTATTAGAATCAATTGTAAATAAAATCCCGCCTCCTCCTGAAGGAATGAGTAATAAAAAAACGAGGGCATTAATTTTTGATTCATACTATGATCCATACAAAGGGGTTGTTTGTTTAGTAAGAGTTTTCTCAGGTAAACTAAAACTAAATCAAAAAATAAAATTTATGTCTAACGGAATAGAACATCATATTACTGAACTTGGTGTTACAACTCCTAAAATAGTCAACAAAGATTTTTTAGAAGATGGACAAGTTGGTTGAATAGCAGCATCAATAAAAAATATTAAAGATATCAATGTTGGTGACACTATTACAGACTCTAATGATCCATCAGATGAACCTTTACCTGGTTATAAAAAAATAGTTCCAATGGTGTTTTGTGGGCTATATCCAATTGATACATCGCAATATGAATATTTTAAAGAAGCAATGGAAAAGATTTCACTATCTGATTCATCACTAACTTATGAGTATGAAACATCACAAGCGCTTGGGTTTGGTATTAGATGTGGCTTTCTTGGCTTGTTACACATGGATGTAATTCAAGAAAGACTATTCAGAGAATACAATATAGAATTAATTGCATCTTCTCCGTCAGTTATTTACAAAATCATTCAAACTAATGGTGATGAATACAACATTGACTCTCCTTCTAAAATGCCAGATAGAACAAAACTTAAAGAAATTCATGAACCAATGTCTAAAGTAGAAATAATTACTCCAGAAGAGTTTATTGGCGGATGTATGGACTTATGCCAAAATTCTAGAGGTGAATATTTAGACCTAATATATGTTGACAATACTAGAAGAAAATTAGTCTATAAAATTCCATTAGCAGAAATTATGTATAGCTTCTTTGATAATTTAAAATCCTTATCAAAAGGTTATGCAACAATGGACTACGAAATCATTGGATATGAAAAACAAAAATTAGTTAAAGTAGATATTTTAATTAATGGTGTTAAAGTAGATGCACTATCTGCAATTCAACATGCTGATTTTGCTGCTGCTAGATCAAGAATTATTTGTGCAAAGTTAAAAGAAGCAATTCCAAGACACTTATTTGAAGTTCCTATCCAAGCAGTTATAGGTGGAAAAATTATCGCAAGAGAAACAATCTCAGCTATGAGAAAAAATGTTTTAGCAAAATGTTATGGTGGAGATATTACAAGAAAGAAAAAACTTCTTGAGCAACAAAAAGAAGGAAAGAAAAAACTTAAATCAATTGGAAATGTAAACGTTCCCAAAGATACATTTATTAAAGTTCTTGGTGGCAAATAAAAAATAATTACAATTAATGTAATTATTTTTTTTCAAAGAATAGTTCAAGTAATTCATTGCTTGAAATTTTTCCAAAATATTTTTGTAAATCTATTTCGTTAAGAATTGATTTAATATTATTTATTTCTAACTTTTGATTAATAAATTTATCTAGCATTTTTGAATGATCTTCAATTGCAAGGAAATCACCTTCAAAAAGAATTTTTTCAATTAAATTATTTTGAACATTCAATCACAAAGTTATTGTTCCGCCATTAAATCTTTTAGCATTGTGTTTTGATAAATTATATGGATGATTGAACGTTCATTCTTTTTTTGAATATTTATCTTTATATATTTCATTAACAAGTTCATTATTATTTTCAATTGATTTATATGTAGAACCTGGTTGAAGTTTAAAGTAATCAATAAATTTATTAAAAAATTCTTCAGTTTCAATTTTTTCTTCTAAATAATTAATAATGTTATCAACACTAGTTATTTGAGATCTTTGTACCTTTGATTGAGTTTTAATTGGATTAATAGTTAAGTACTTTTTAATTGCAGGCAAACAAGCATTAAATAAAATTGTTCCATGATGAACTAATACATTTTTTCAAACATATTGGGCATTTCCGCTTATTTTTACATTATTAATTGCTAAATCATTTTTTCCTAATACTTTTGCATTAATTTTATATGCTTTTAAAAATTCAATTATCGGATTTAAAAATATTTCATATTTTCCTGCCTGCTTTTCATTTTCAACAATAAAGCTAAAACAAAAATTACCTAAATCATGGAAAACAGCACCACCACCAGAAAGTCTTTTAACTATTTTAACTTTATCTTCAATAGCACTATTTAAATCTATTTCAAATTCTGCAACTTGATTTTTTCCAATTACAATTGTGTTTTCATTTCTTCATAAAAAAATAATTGGAACTTTGTATTTTGAAAAAATATTTTTAGCTAAATATTCTTCTAATGATAAGTTGTAATATGGGTCATTACTTTCTGAAACATATAAATGAAAATTATTTGTAGTTTTCATATATTGCTTTTTTAGCAACTTCATATATGATTTCTGAAATAGAAGGGTGAGGGTGAATTGTAGCAGCAAGATCAAATATTGTTGCTTCTGATTGCATTGCTACAGCTATTTCTGAAATTAAATCAGATGCAGTTGATGCAATAATATGACATCCAAAAATTCTTCCTGTTTTTCTATCTAAAATCATTTTAATAAAACCATCAGTTTCATGATCAGCTAGTGCTTTACCAAGATGACTCATAGGCATTTTAGTCACAAAACATTCATTAGGATTCATATCTCTTTCAATTATTCCAATTGAAGCAACCTCTGGGTAAGTATAAATAACAGAAGGGCTTTCTACTAATAGATATGGGATATCTCTACCAAGAATATGGTCAACAGCAATCATTGCATGTTTATATGCAACATGAGCTAGCATTAATTTTTGAGTTAAATCTCCAATAGCATAAATGTGTCCTTTAGATGTTTGAAGATTTTTATTAACTACAATTCTATTTCTTTCATCATAAACTAAATCGATTTTTTTAAATGCATCATATCTTGGAACTCTTCCAACTGATACTAAAACTTTCTCAACTATTTGCTCAACTTTTTTACCATCTAACTCATAATATAATTTATTGCCATTTAAGTATTCAATTTTTACATTAGTAATAATTTTAATACCTTTTTTAATAAGAATATCAGTCATTGTTTTACTAATTTCATCATCTAATACTTCTAAAATACGATCAAGGCCTTGAAGAATAGTTACTTCACAACCTAACTCACTATATAGTAATGCAAATTCAATACCAATTACTCCACCACCAATAACTGTTAGTTTTTTTGGTATTTCTTTAAGTTCTAATGCATCAGTACTATCAATAACAACACCAATCTCTTTTCCTTCTTTAAAACCAGGAAGTTTTAATTCTCTTGGTAAAGAACCTGTAGCTAAAATTATTTTTTCACCGTAGTATTTTTCACCATTAACTTCAACTACATGGTCACTTACCATTGTTGCATTTCCTTCGATAAGTTTTGCCTTTGAACTTTTAATAATAAATTTAACTCCACTGACTAACTTATCAACTACTTCTCTTTTATTTGATTGCATTGCCTTTCAATCAAGACTAAATTCATTTTTTCCTTCGATGTTAATTCCATAATGTTTAGCATCTTTTAAATAATGTAATACTTTTGCAGATTTTAATAATGTTTTAGTAGGGATACATCCTTTATTTAAACAAACTCCACCTAAAGCTTCTTTTTCAATTACTAAAGTTTTTAAATTATGTTTTCCAGCATGTTCTGCTGCAACATAACCACCTGGTCCACCACCAATAATTATTAAATCATAGTGGTTTTCTTCTTGAATCATTTTACTTGTCATTTTAGAAATTCCTTTCATAAAATTTAAGTTCAATTTGATCTTTTATAAATTTAGCAAATCTTCCTATGTCAGCGCCATCAATTCATCTATGATCTGCACTTACAGAAATGTACATAATGTCTTTTGAAGCAATCTTGCCATCTTTATCTAAGAATAATTTTTTTTCAATTCCACCTAAACCAAAAATTGACAATTGCGGATAGAAAATAATTGGTAATCCATACATTGCACCAGTACTACCTAAGTTAGTAATAGTGTATGTTCCTCCTTGAATTTCATTAACAGATAATTTTTTGTCTCTTGCAGATTTAGAAAGTCTTACAATTTCTTTAGCAATATCAGGTAAGCTTAAGTGATCAGCATTTTTAATATTAGGAACTAATAAACCATCAGGAGTATCAACTGCAAATCCCATATTAATTTCGCCTCTATAAATAATTTTTTCATTGATTTCATCGTATACAGCATTGAATATTGGGAATTGTTTTAAAGCTAAACTTATTACTTGAACAAAGAATGATAAGTAAGTTAAATTAACACCATGTTTAGCTTTAAAACTATCTTTTACTTTTGCTCTAAAATTAACTAATTCAGTTACATCTACTTCAAATACTAGCATTGTGTTTGGAATATTTACATGTGATCTTGTCATTGAATTAGCTATTTGTTTTCTAATTGGAGTTACATCACTACTTTGATCAGTATCTTTCATAGTTACAGCAACATGATTTTCTTTTTTTAGTTTATCTGTAAAACTATTAATTTCGTTTGCTAATCTATTTCTTTTAAATAGTAATACATCATCATATACCACTCTTCCATTAGGCCCAGAACCACTAATTTGTGATAAATTAATTCTTAATTCATTTGCAATTTTTCTTGCTAATGGAGTAGCACTTAAATTGTTGTAATCAGTAGCTTGATTATTTTTTAGTTCTTCGCCTTGGTTTCCAATTTTACCCATTAATTTATTTGAAACAGTTACTTGACCAACAACAGATGAACCTTCATTGCTTGCTGGTTCTTGTTTATCTTCTTCTTGTGATTGAGTTTTAGTTTCTACAACAGGAGAATTTTGAGTTGCTTTTACTTCAACATCAGATGATTCATCAAGTGTTTCACCAGGGGCACCAATATACATTAATGGATCACCAACATGTACTAATTGACCTTCCTTAATGTATATTTTTAGAATTACACCATTTGATGGACATGGTAAATCAGAAGCCACTTTATCAGTTTGAACTGATAACAGTGAATCTCCTTCATTTACTTTTGCACCAACTTTTACTTTAATCTCTTGAATTGTTCCTTCATGAAGACCTTCACCTATATCTGTGAAACGAAATATATTTTTTTGATTCATAATAATTTACCTCCTTATTAAAACTGCTTTGCCATTATTTCTTCAACAGCATCAATTGTTCTTTGTTTCATATCGAAGAAATATTTTTCTCCGTTAGCATATGGAACTGTTATATCTCAACCAGTTACTTTTCCTGGTGGTGCTTTTAAGTCATAAAAACATTTTGATGTTACTCTTGAAATTATTTCAGATGAAAGACTAAATGAGTATGTAGCTTCATGAACAACTAATAATCTTCCTGTTTTTATAACAGATTTAAAAATTGTTTTTTCATCGATTGGTTTAATAGTTCTTAAATCTATTAACTCAATACTAATGTCAGGATGCGATACTTTCATTTCATTTACTAAATTAATCATATCGATTAGCGGACTACCATAAGAAACAATTGTTAAATCTTTACCAGTTGTTACAATATTTGCTTTTCCAATTGGAACTTCATAATAACCGCTTGGTATTTCTTGTTTAAATGAACGATATATTTTTTTAGGTTCAAAAAATACTACTGGATCGGGGTCGTTAATAGCAGATAGTAATAATCCCTTTGTATCATATGGATTTGAAGGTAATACTATTTTTAACCCTGGAATAGTTGAATAAAGTGCTTCTAATGATTCAGAGTGATGCTCTAATGCTTTAATTCCTCCACCCATAGGCATTCTAACAACAATTGGACAACTATATCTACCTCTTGATCTTGTTCTAAGTCTTGCAGCATGAGTAAATAGTTGATTCATTGCTAAAAATGAAAAGCCCGAAAATTGAATTTCAACAATTGGTTTAATTCCTTGTGTTGCAGCTCCAATAGCTAAACCCATCATTGCATTTTCAGCGATTGGTGAGTCTCACACCCTTTCAACACCATGTTTTTGTTGAAGTCCTTTAGTTGCTCTAAAAACCCCACCTTCGTATCCTGCATCTTGTCCATAAAGAACAACGTTATTATCTTTAGTAAGGGCAATATCTAATGCATCATTTAATGCTTCTATGTTGTTTACAACAATATTTTTATCTTTCATAATTAATCCTACTCGAAATATTTCTTAGCAATCTTTTTTTGTTCTTGAAGATCATCAGGCAGTGTTTCATATGTGTGATTAAAAATGTCATCAATAGATGTATTATTCATTAAAACCATTTGATCATATTGCTCTTGAATGAATGTTTTAGAATATTCATTCAATTTTTCTTCATCTTCTTTGCTTCAAAGTGATTGAGAAACTAAATATTTATATAATCTATCAATTGGATCTTTCTTCTCTCAACGTTCTTCTTCTTCTTTTGTTCTATAAATTGATGGATCATCACTTGTTGTATGTGGTCCTTTTCTATAAGTAACAAATTCTACAAGGACTGGTCCTTTTCCGCTTCTAGCATGATCCATAGCTTCAAGCATTACATCATATGATGCTAATAAATCATTTCCGTCTACTCTTGCTCTATGAACTCCAGCAGCAATTGCTTTAATTGAAAGATCAACCACTTTTGATTCTTTATCTCTTGGAGTTGAAATTGATCACTGGTTATTGTTAATACAAAAAACTACAGGTCAATTATAAATTGCAGCTAAATTCATTGATTCGTAGAATTCACCTTCTGAAGTTCCTCCATCACCAATAAATGTGACAGCCACATTCTTTTGTTTTTTTAGACTGAAAGCATAACCGATTCCTGCAGCTTGTGACATTTGAGCTCCAATAGTTATGTTAATTGGAAGAACATTTACATTATCAAAAAACTTAGAACCTTTTTCATTTCCGTTTCAATATAAAAGCAATTGTCATATTTCAACACCTAATTCACTCATTAAATGGAATGATCTAAATGCTGGAACCAATCAGTCTCTTGTTTTATCCATTGCTAATGCACATCCAAATTGTAATGCTTCTTCTCCAAGGTTTGGAGCAAATGTTAACATTTTACCAATTCTTTGTCATTGCAACATTTTTTTATCAACTTCTCTACCAACAACCATTTTTTTGTATGTTTCAACAATTTGTTCTGGTGATAGTTTTGGCTGATAATTTTTTACTAAAATTCCTTCTTCATTCATTACTTGGTGAAGATGAGAAGGAATTATATCAAGGTGTATTAACTTATTCATAAACTTATATAACTCTTTTTTTCTAATATTATACATAAATATAATAAGGAAAAAATAAAAAATGTCTATATTAGACATCTTTTTTATTGTTATTTTTTTGAAAATCTTTATATTTGTTTTTTCTATACCTATAAACAAATATTCCTGCTAAACCAAGCGTTATGAATATTGAAATTGATAAAATTGCAATATTAGCGATATTTGGAGTTCTAATCATTTTTTCATTAAATTGAATATTTGTTTGTATTTCATCTATTTTATTTTTAATAATAGATTCATCTATCTCTTCTTTATATTCAATATTGGATTTATTAAATATAAATTCAGAATAATTAAATAAATTTTCGATATTATTTTTTATTTGTGTTCAAATATCCCTTTCCTTTATTTCATTATTTATTTTTTCATGAGTTATTCCTTCAATAATGACATCGTTTATTACTTCAATATTTTTAACTTTTTTATTATAGAAATTTGTAAAAAAATCATTAATGTTTTCTTCAGTATAATTTACTTTAAATAATTTATCAAAGTTATCTAAAATGTTTAGATAATCATTAAAATTTTTAATATAATTTGTTTTATTTGTTCTTATTTTTAAAAGAAAATAACCATTTGTATCATTTGTATTATTAGAAATAAGTTCTTTAATATTTGTGCTTTTTTTATTAATATTTTTTATGAAGTTTATTTTATCTTCTATATTGAAATTTCCATTGTAATTATTTACAGTATCTATTGTATTTCATTTAGGAATTGTTGCTACAACATAAAATATTCCATCATCATTATTTGGTTTGTGATTTATAGTTTTTCTATTTTCGTAAATATTAAAATTTTTTAAAACTTCATCAATGTTATAAAAATTATGTTTTAAATAGTCAAACAATTCTACATTTTCAAATAAATCATTTTCTATTTCTTTATTTAAAACATCATTAATAAAATTTGCTAAATCATTATTATTTACAAATAAAACATTTTCGCCATCATGAACTAAAATATCTTCAACATCAGCATCTAATTTAATTGGAATACATTTATTGAATGAATTTTTAATGTTAATATCTTTTTCAGCAAAATCATTTCTATAATATATGATATATTCGCCAAATCCATCGCTTGTTTTTGAATTTCCAGCAAGTACTTTTGATTTGAAACTTTTTAATTTGTTTTCTATATAATTAATTTTAATATTTAAAGTATTTTTATTACTATTTGTATTAAAAAAATCATATTCATTTAAAAATGAATTTCCATTTCAAATAACATAATCTTTTCCTTCTAAATTATCAATGCTAATATTTGCTATAATTTCATTATTTTTGAATCAACCAATTATTCTTTCATATAGTAAGCTTAATTCATCAATGGAATAAAGTTCATTATTATTTTTTTTCTTTATTATGTTGCTTTTTATTAATTTCATTTGAAGATTTTCTAATTCATTATCATAATAAAATGACTTATTATTTGATTTGTTATATTCATTAATAAATTTTAATAATTTTAAATCATCTGAAAATTTAAATATGCTTACATAATTATCTTTTAACAAATCATTTTTATTTCAAATTCCAGAGACATTATTTGGATTTTTTTCCATATGTGGTAGATTGATATCCAAAAATGTTTTAATTATATTTTCGCTATTTTTTGAGCTAAATAGATCAATCATAAAATTTGAACTAGAGGCATTACTTTCTTTTTTATTATTTAAATTTTTTTCAACTGAAATTGTGTAATCAAAACCTGAAAAATATTGTCAATCAAATCCTTGATTATAAATGTGAAAGTCTTCTACATCATTTAATAAATTTGTTTCAAATTTATAATCCATTAAATATTGTCCGCCAATTTGATTTTTTGTTATTTCCATTTGTTTAAAACTTGATAACAAGTAAATTTTTCAATTAAAATAACCTCTTCAGTAACAATTACCAATATGTGATGAGCCAAAAACACGATCAAACTTTGGATCTAATTTAGTTGTTTCTTCTATAAAATGATTGTCTGATTTTATATATTTTGTTTGTTTATTTATGTCTAAACCAAAATTATTTGTATCATTATTTATTTCATCAACTAATTTTTTTAATAAATCATCTTCAACTTTAAAATTAATATCTTTATTTATATTAAATGCATTTAAATATTCTAATGTTTTTTGACCACCATTATTTCATAATGTCGTGTAGTTTCTCACCTTTCAATCAATATCATTTTTAAATAATATGAAATTATTATCTTTGATTGAAATATCCTTATTATTAATATCTGCAATAATATTTGTTTGAACTTGCTTATTAGATTTATTATTTGATAATTTATTTTCTTGAATATTGATAACATTATTTAATAAGTTTGATGTTATTATCGAACATAGTGATAATGAAGAAATAACAATTATTCTTTTTTTATATTTTGATAGTTTCATTTTATTCCTTGAAACTAGAATTCTATTTATAATATCTAGTATATATACTTAATGTATTCATAAAAATATTTTCACATTATTTATATTTTTTTGTTATATATTTATTTAGTAATATTAAGGAATATAAATGTTTTTAAATCCTACAAATTTAAAAATACTTATAAACTGCATTATTCTTTTATTTGTTTTGATTGTTACAGTAGTTGTAATGCTAAAACTAAAATTTAATAATCCTTTTTATAAGTATCTATTTATTTTATATATAGTATTTTGAATACCTGTCATGCTTGTTCGTCCATATCGAGGAACCATTCAATCAGAAATTGACAACCTGATTAAATGAGCCCCGCTTATGGTTTATGGTTTAATTGGTGTTTTTGCAAGGCCAATAATGGATTTTTTTGGTTTATATTTAAGAAATAGAAAATTAGTTGTTCAATCATCTGTTGCATTAATTTTAATTTCTTTTATACCAATGGTTATTATTCAAACTACAGCAACAAATATTATTCAATCTATTGGAGTCGGGATTGGAGCTTCCATTATTGGAACATATGAATTATTGTTTAAAGAACAGTATGGAAAATCAAAAACACTTTTAACTGTTTCAATTTTAGCTATTCCACCACTTGTTGCGGATTTTATTACATCACCAATTCAATCAGCAATTGTTTCTTACGCAAAGGGCCCAGATGGATATGATTTATCTAAAATGTCAATTATGTGAATTATTGGATTAGTTTTTTTAGTAGTTGTTTTTGTCATGGCTTTTTTTATTAAGGAAAATAGACAATTTGTAGGAGAAGTTCTTGGCAATACATTAATCGAAAAAAAAGATCAGAAAATAAACTTTGCACTAATTTGTTTAGTTGGAGCAATTGTTTTATTTGTTAAATTTGGAAATAGCGGTTCAGTTGGAACAACACATTTACAGCAATTGGGTATTTATGCAGACATGGATGTTTCTGCTTATGAAGGATATTTATCAACAGTTTTTAGTGTCTTTCAATTATTTGGAACTTTATTGTTTGGTTATTTAGTTTTTAAAAAAACAGCCAATATAAAAATATTTTTAATTGGTTTGTCAATTTGAATTACTTATCACTTAATTTCTCTATTTTATTTCAATCCTATTTTCTTTATTTCGATTCATTCATTAAATGGATTTGCTTATGGACTTTTATATAATTTACTATTAGGCTATGTATTATCATTATCATTTAACAAAAAGTATTATACTCCTATGGGAATTTATCAATCGATTAATGCAATAGGAATTACATTTAGTAACTTTTTTACAACTTTTATTTCTAACAATATCAAGGAATTAAATTTAAAGGATTCAGTTTTTATTATTAATTCTACTATTATTGCATTTTTGATAGTTTCGCTATTATTATTTATTTATGTTGATAAAAAGAAAAAAATGTTAAATTAATAAAAATTATTTTTTGTTTTTTCTTATACTTAATATAAGTATTTAAGGATTTTTATGAATTCAAAGCAACCAATGCAATATATCTTTAATGAAGAAGTTAATATTGCTGCTTCATTAGCAATGCAAATTGCAATAAAAAAAAATTATAAAACATTTAAGTTGTATAAAGTTTCAAGCACTGAATACGGTTTTTATATAGATTTTTATGTAGATGATAAAATTTCATCTAATGATTTAAATAAAATCACTAAGGAAATAAATAAAGTTATTGCCGGGGGATATAAAATAGAATTGGTTGATAATAATTCAAATGAAGTTAAAGAATTATTAAAATCAAAAAAAACTTTAAATGAAAATATATTTTTTAAGATAAATGATAATATTTATCCTTCATTTTCTTCTACTAAAAAAAATATTGATTTCTTAAAAAACACGAACGAAATTAAGAAAGTTGTTTTAACAAAAATTGGTGGAGTTGAATATGAAGAAGATAATAAGCAAATTCAACTTATCAGAATTAATGCTAGCGCTTTTGCAAATGATGATGAATATCAAATTTTTGAAAAAATAATGGAAGAATTAAGATCAAGAGATCATAGAACAATCGGTGAAGAAATGAAAATTTTCTTGCTTGATGAATTAGCTGGCAAAGGATTTCCTATTTGACTTCCAAATGGTCATTACTTAAAAGAAAAAATAAGCAATTATTTAAAAAAAGAATTTACTCAGTATGGTTTTTCATTAGTTGCTACTCCAATTTTGGGAAGTAAAAAAATGTATTTAACTTCGGGACATTGAGATTTATATAAAGAAAATAATTTTTCTCCTATTTTAATTGATAATGAAGAATTTTTGTTAAGACCAATGACTTGTCCTCACCATATTTTAGTTTTTAATTCGTCGCCAAAATCATATAAAGATTTACCTTATAAAATGGCAGAAGAAGCTAAATTACATAGATATGAATCAAGTGGTGGATTAATTGGTCTTGAACGTGTAAGGGCAATGGAGCTATTTGATTCTCACATATTTTGCACAAGGGATAACATAGAATCAATAATTGTAGAATTAAATGAAATGGTTTTAAAAACTATGGATTATTTTAATATTCAAATCGATAGAGTTGATTTATCTTTAAGATCTGAAGAAAAAAACAAATACTTTGATGATGAAGACATTTGAGAAACTTCACAAGAAATGTTAAGAAATATTTTAAAAAAATTTAATTATAAAAACATTAAATCTAAAAAAGATACAGATGAACAAAATAATATAGTTGATTATGCTAAATTAAATTTTTTAAACAAATGATTAAAAAATAATAATGCTAATTCTGAAATTGAAAAGTTAGAAGTTAAAGGAGAAGCTGCTTTTTACGGACCGAAAATTGATTACCAATATAAAACAAATTTAGGCAAATGAATAACTGTCTCAACAATCCAATTGGACTTTTTATTACCTAAAAAATTTAATTGTGAATATAAGGATAAAGATGGTTTGATGAAAACTCCTGTTTTAATTCATTTTGGTGTAATCGGAACATATGAAAGATTTATTTCAGTATTACTAAGTAAAACTAAAGGTTTTTTACCATTTAAATTACTTCCTACTCAAATTATTATTATGCCAGTTAACAATTCATTTCATTTAGAATATGCAATTGAAGTTCAAAAACTATTAGAAAACAATAGTTTTTCAGTTAAATTGGACGATTCAAATGAAAGATTATCAAAGAAAATAAGAACTGCTCAAAAAAGCAAAATTCCTCTGCAAATAATTATTGGTGATAAAGAAGTTGAATCTTGAAATAAGGAGCCTTTTTTGAAAACGAAAAACGAAAAAATTATTGGAGATATCTCATTTAGAGGTTATGGTGAAGAAGAAACTAACTCAGCTTCATTAAACGAATTCATTACAATTTTAAAAAAATTCATAAAACATTAAAAAAATTAGCATATTTTTAAGTTTAATAATATAATATACACATTATTGTTTAATTTTATAGAAGGTAGCAAAATGGCTGTACAACAAAGAAGAGTTACTAAGAGTAGAAAGGGAATGAGAAGAAGTCACCATGCTTTATCTGTTCCAAATTTAACTGCTTGCAAAAAATGTGGTACAAAAATCCAAACACACAGAGTTTGCTCAAATTGTGGTTATTATAAAGAGAAGAAAATAATCGATACTGCAAAAGTTTAATTATGAAAATTAAAAAAAATGTAGTTGATAAACAAAAACGTGCATATGATAAACATGATACAAAGATAGTTGATATACTTTGTATTTTTATGCTTATGGCTATATTTATACTAACTGGTGTAATTATAGCTTGTCTTTTAATAATTTTTATTTAGGATCTTTATGAATTACAAAGGTATGGTAATCGGTGCTGGTCATGCAGGTTTAGAAGCAGCATTTGCTTTTGCTAACAAAAAAATGCATGTTGCATTAGTTTTGATGGATGAAAAATTAATTGCAAATATGCCTTGCAATCCATCTATTGGTGGTCCAGCTAAAGGAATTGTTACAAGAGAAATCGATGCATTAGGTGGAATGCAAGGAATTGCAGCTGATGCTTGTCAATTACAAATGAAACTTTTAAATAGCTCAAAGGGTGCTGGAGTTAGAGCCTTAAGAGCTCAAATAGATAAAATTGAATATCATAATTTTTTTAAAAAATTAATTGCTGAAAATGAATACATTGATTTAATCATTGGTGAAGCTGAAGAAATTTTAATTAAAAATAATCAAGCAATTGGTTTAAAAATAAATAACAATGAATACTTATCAGACACTGTTATTATTGCAACAGGTACTTTTTTAGATTCTAAAATATTTATTGGTAATGAAAATAAGCAAGAAGGTCCCGATGGTTTTTCTTCGTCTACAAAGCTTGCTAAAAACATTAAAGAAATTGGGTTTGAAACTGTAAGATTAAAAACAGGGACTCCTCCTAGATTAAACAAGCACTCATTAGATTATTCACAATTTCAAATAGAACCAGGGACTGATGGTAAATATTGTTTTTCTCATTTTAATTGCAAATTTATTGATATTAAAGATCAAGAAGTTTGTTACTTAGTTCATACAAATTTAAACACTCATGAGATTATTAGAAATAATTTAAAAGAATCGCCAATGTATGGCGGAAAAATTATTGGTGTTGGTCCTAGGTATTGCCCTAGTATAGAAGACAAAGTAGTAAGATTTCATGACAAGGAAAGACATCAAATATTTATTGAGCCTGAGTCTAAGCAATTAGACACAGTTTATTTAGCAGGAATTTCTTCTTCTTTACCTAAAAATGTTCAAGAAGAAATGGTTCATTCAATTAAAGGTATGGAAAATGCTGAATTTATTAAATATGCCTATGCTATTGAATATGATTCAATTAAACCAGAACAGCTATATGCTTCTTTAGAAAGCAAAAAAATAAGAAACTTATTTTTTGCTGGTCAAATAAATGGCACAAGTGGATATGAAGAAGCTGCTGGACAAGGTTTGATTGCTGGAATTAATGCAATTTTAAAAATTGAAAATAAAGAGCCTTTAATTTTATCAAGATCAGAAGCTTACATTGGTGTTATGATTGATGATATTGTAACAAAAGAAATATCTGAACCATATAGACTTTTAACAAGTAGAGCAGAACATCGATTGGAATTAAGAAATGATAATGCAGATGAAAGACTTATTAAATATGGTTATGAAATTGGTTTAATCTCAGAAGATAAATATAAGCTATTTAATGAAAATATTAATAAATTAAATCAAAATATTGAAATGCTTAAAAATAAATTTACATCAGAAATTAAAGATTTAAACAATACTTATAAGAAATCAAACATGAGCTTGTATGATTTAATTAAAAGGCCAGATTTTACTTATCAAGATTTAAAACAATATATTGATGCTTATGAACTAGATGATTTTTGACAAGAAAAAATTAACATTAAAATTAAGTATGATGGATATATTAAAAATCAAAAAAATTTAATTCAGGATTATGAAAAATTATCAAAAATTAAATTAAGTATTAATATAGATTACAAAAAAGTTAACAATTTATCTTTAGAAGCAATTGATAAACTAAATAAATTTAAACCAACAGATTTAGGACAAGCATCTAGAATATCTGGTGTAACATTTAATGATTTAATAAATATTAAATTTTTCTTAAAAGGTAATAAAAATGAATAAAGAAGAGTTTAAAAAAGAAATTCTCAATCACTTTAAATGCGATGAAAAATTATTTGAAAAAATAGAGTTATATAAAGAAATTTTGATTGAGAATAACAAGCAATATAATTTAACTAGATTGGAAGAAGAAAATAAAATATATTTAAATTATTTTTTTGAATCTATCATAGTTTATAAAGACATTTTAGAAAACAAAAATCTTAAACTTTTAGACATTGGTTCAGGTTCTGGTATACCAGGAATTTTGATTAAAATTTTTTACCCCAAAATAAATGTAACAATAATTGAATCAAATAATAAAAAATGTGAATTTATGAAATCTCTTATTTCTGAACTAGATTTACAAGATATTAATGTCATTTGTAAAAGGGCAGAAATTTTGAATGTTGAAGAAAGAGAAACATTTGATTATGTAACTTCAAGAGCAGTTGCTAGTTTAAAGGCATTAATTGAAATATCTGTTCCATATTTAAAGGTTAATGGTTTGTTAATTGAACCAAAATCAACTAATCTTGATAATGAACTATTTGAATCTAAAGAAATTATAGAGAAGTTAAAATTAAATTATAAAAATACTTTAAATTATAATTTTTTTAATCGTGTACATAATATCGTTATTTTTGAAAAAACAGAAAAAACAAGCATAGAATTTCCTAGAATGTGAAAGGATATTGTTAAGTAATGAATAAGATAACTATTATTGAATCAAAAAATGAAATTTATCGATACATATGCTCGCTTCATCTTGCTAAAATACTTATTAAAAAAAAGATGAGGGTTTTAATTCTTGATACAAACCAGATTAGTAATTTTTTAGATTTTCCAAAATCATCTTTTAACATAAAAATAATTAAAGATGAAGAACCTTATAAATTAAAAATAAACACAATAACTAAAGACACGGATTTATTGAAAATACCTAATGATATTTTTGTAGATGATGAGCTAAATGAAAAGTCAAATAATAAATTTAATGTTTTTTTTGATTATTTAACAGAGCAATACGATCACATTATTTGTACTTCATTTATTACTGATAATTTTTTATCGAAAATAATAGTCAAATATTCTTCAACTATTATTGATATTAAAGATGTTGATGAATTAGATGAAGAAAAAATTATTTCAAAAGTAAAACTAATAAAAAACAGCAAAATTGAATATAAAATAGTTTTAAAAAATTTTAACTATAAAGACATCGAAAAAAACAAAAGATTTTTATATTTTAATAAATTTTTTAATGATGTAATTGTTAAACAAGATATTTTTTTTAAAGAATATAATAACAATATATCATTTATTAATCCGAAAATATATGATAAAAAAACAACAAATAATTTAAATGCAATTTTAGAAGAGATTAACTTTAATAAAAATTAATTTTAAATTTATAATTAATAATAAGAGGTAAAAAATGTTAAAGAGTATGATATCTTCAATAGTTGCTAAAAAAATGCAAAAAAAGCTAATTAATGCTACTATTTCAGAAGAAAATATTAAAGATGTTTTAAAAGAAATACGAATATCGCTTTTGGATGCTGATGTTAACATTTCAGTTGTTAAAACTCTTGTAAAGAATATTAAAGAATCTGCTATTGGATACATTGTTTCACCTGATGAAAAAGTTGATGATGCACTATTACTAATAATCAAAGATGAGCTAGTAAAAATTTTAGGTAAAGATGTATCTAAAATGGACTACAAAAAGAATCCATTAAAAATTATGATGGTAGGTTTGCAAGGTTCAGGTAAAACAACTACATGTGGTAAACTTGCACATTTTCTAAAAACTAAGGAAAAAAAGAACCCACTACTTGTTGCACTGGATGTTTATCGTCCTGCAGCAATTCAACAATTGAAAACAGTTGCTGATAATGCTAAAAGTGATTTTTTTGAAAAAGGAAATATTCAACCTTATAAAACAGCAAAAGAATCTTTAGAAATTGCATCAAAAAACAAGAATGATGTGATAATTTTGGATACTGCTGGTAGGTTACAAACAAATAAAGAATTAATGGATGAATTAGTTGAAATTAAAAAAACTTTTAAACCAGATGAGATTATTTTTGTTGTTGATGGAATGGCTGGTCAAGATATTATTAATGTTGCAGCTGAATTTGATAAAGTACTAAAAATTACTGGTATTATAGTAACAAAACTTGATTCTGATGCTAGGGCTGGTGCTGCTTTATCCTTAACTTCATTACTTAGTGCTCCTATTAAATTTACAGGTATTGGTGAAAAAGTAAATGAATTTGATATTTTTTACCCAGAAAGAACTGCTGATAGAATTTTAGGATATGGTGACATGATGACTTTAGCTGAAAAAGCAGCTGAAACAATTGACGAAACTTCTGCTAAAAAATCTATTCAAAAAATGTTATCAGGTAAAATGGATTTAGAAGATTTAATGAAACAAATGGAACAATTACAAAATATGGGATCTATGAGTTCTGTATTAGCAATGGTTCCTGGTGCTAATAAGATTAGTGAAGATAAAATTAGTGTTGCTGAAGAACAATTAAAAGTATGAAGAGTACTATTATCTTCAATGACTATTGAGGAAAGAAGAAATCCTTCATTAATTAGAAGAAATCCAAATAGAAGAATTAGAATTATTAAAGGTTCTGGAAAAAAACCAGACGACTTAAATAAATTGTTGAGCAAATGAGAAAAATCTAGCAAACAAATGGGAGAAATTGGTAAAATGATGAAAAAAGGCAACAACCCTTTAACATCAGGATTTAAATTTTAATAAATAAAAAAGTTGAAAATTTATTTCTCAACTTCCTTACATTTACCAATTATATCTTTAAAATTATTTTTTGTTTTGTCTTCATTTGTAAATCAAAGATCACATTCTTTTCCATTCATTAAAGCTACTAAGAAATTTTTATATGAAACATTTCATTTTTTATTATTATAGAAACTTTCATACAAAAAGTCTTTTGTAGTGTCTCTTTGAGTAAATCCCTCCATTGGGCAACCACAAGGAATAACAGGAATTTTGGCGTTTTTTGAAACCTTTTTAATATCTTTTTCTCTGGCAAGAATTAATGGTCTAATAAATCAAATATCTGTTCTATCTAAATACATTTTAGGTTTAAAAGTAGCTATTCTTCCTTCATTAATTAAATTCATAAAAAAAGTTTCAATTGCGTCATCAGCATGGTGACCCATTGCCACTTTATTGCAACCAAGTTTTTTTGCTTCTTCTATCAAAATGGCTTTTTTCATTTTTGAACATAGTGAACATTGTAATTTGTTATTTTTCATTTTATTCATCAAGATTTCACCCATAACAGTATCTGCAATAATAAATTCAATTTGTTTGTTTTTAAAGTATTCTATTATTTCATGATAGTTGATTGCACATAAACTCATCTTTAAATGAACACCAACAATCTTAATATCTCAACCTAATTTTTCCTTAACGATTTTTTTATATAAAGACAACCCCTCAAGTAAAAGCATTGAATCTTTACCACCTGAAACGCCAACGCAAATATAATCTTTGTCTTGAATTAAATCAAATGCTTTGTTAGCTTGAGTTATATTACCAATTATTGTTCTCATATTTCCATCTTTTAAATAATGTTATTATATTTTAAAAAAATATTTTTAAATGCAATATATTATTTTTGTATAATATCATTAATTAAAGTGTAACAAAATGCAAAAAAATATATCAATTATAAAGCCCTATGGTCCTAGCAGCGATTCATTTTTAAAATATTTAGAAAATGAAACAAATCTTAAATTATTTTGTGTTGAAAAATTGGAAGAAGATTTTAAAGGTGTGATGATTTTTTGCAGTTCTAAAAAAGATTTAAAAAAATACAAAATTAAAAAAAATGAATATTTTATTAATTTTTTAATGGAAGATGGGAACAGTTATTTAAATTTAAAAAATGAATTGAAATATTTTTTATCAAGGGAAAAAAATATTTTATCAAGCAAATTTTTATTTAATAAAAATATATTAACAATTAAATTATCAAGTAAATATGGCTATAAAATATGTGATTTGGTCGAAAACATTTTAAATAATTTTAATGAAATAAAAAAATTGGATTCAGCAATTAGAACAAAGAATTGTGGAGTTAAATTAGAATCATGTATTTCAATAGATAATTTATGAATGTTTTCAAAAAATATAATCTTAATTAATGACTTTAAAAAAGATATTAAGAACATTAAAAATTTAGCTATTGGAGAATTTGATTTAATTCATAAAGGACACAAAAAGTTATTAAAAGAAAATAATTTTTCAATATTAACATTTATCAACAATCCAAATAAAAAAAATTCTATATTTAACGATAATTATAAAATAAACCAACTTAAAAAACTAAATCCAGAAAAAATTTTTGTCTTTGATATATTAAAGGAAAATATTTTAGCTGATAATTTTATTAATATTTTTTTAAAAAAAATTAATCCAAAAAAAATAATAGTTGGATCTGACTTTAAATTTGGAAAAAATGCTAAAGGAAATATTGACCTATTGAGAAAATATTTTAATGTAGAAATAATTGAAAGAGATGAAGATTATTCGTCATCAAAAATTAAGGAATTAATTATTAAAAATGATTTTGTTTCTGTAAATGAAAAACTTTGTAATAATTTTTTATTTGAAGGATTAATTGTTAGAGGTAAGCAATTAGGAAGAAGACTTGGCTTTCCAACTGCTAACATAATTATGAAAACAGAATTTCCATTTGTAAATGGCTCTTATTATTCAAAAATTATTATTGATGAAAAAATTTTTGATGGAATGACATACATTACTTCAAGAGAAAATGCTGACATTTTAGTTGAAACATTTATATTTGATTTCAATGAAAATATTTATGGTAAAAAAATAAAAGTCATTCCATTAGCATTTATTAGAAAAACAGAAAAATTTAATAATATGGATTCTTTAATTTTCGCAATCAAAAAAGACCAATTAAAAGCAATAGAATTTAAAAAAATTATAAAAAATAAAATCATAATAATATAATAATGATAAATAATAAATAATTATTACTCTGAAAGAAAAAAATGGAAAATAAAAAAATAGTAAAAAGAAGTGTTGATTTTGCAAAATGATATACTTCGATAGTTTCTGAAGCAAATTTAATCGAGTATGGACTTGTAAAGGGAACGATTATTTTTAAACCATATTCTTGATCAATATGAACAAATATCCAATCTATACTAAACTCATATTTTAAAAATATGGGGATTGAGAATTGCTCAATGCCATTGTTTATACCATATTCTGATTTTATAAAGGAGGCAAAACATATCAAAGGTTTTGCGCCAGAATTATTTAAAGTTAGTGAACTTGGTGAAAAAAAATTAGAAGATCCTTATGTAATAAGACCAACTTCTGAAATAATGTTTTGTCACTACTTTTCAAATAATATTAATAGCTATAATGATTTACCATTAATTTTAAACCAATGATCAAATGTATTTAGAGTCGAAAAAAACACAAGACCTTTTTTAAGAAATTCTGAATTCTTTTGACAAGAACAACATGGTATTTTTTCGAATGAAAAAGATGCTTTAAGTTTTACAAAAAAAATGATAGATTTATATAAGAAATTTATGGAAGAATATTTGTGTATTCCTGTGTTAATGGGAAAAAAAACAGAATATGAAAGATTTGCAGGAGCAGATGAGACATTTACTGTTGAAGCGATAATGCAAGATGGTCAAGCACTTCAATGTGGTACATCCCATTATTTGAGCCAAAATTTTTCTAAAAATTTTAATATTAAATTTCAAAATAAAGATAATAAATTTGAATATGGTTATCAAAATTCAGCAGGAGTTTCAACAAGACTTATTGGTGCAATAATAATGTCTCATTCAGATGATAATGGTTTAGTTTTGCCTCCTAAAATTGCTCCAATACAAGTTAAAATAAATTCTTTGTTTGCTGATAAATCTATTGAAGTTAAAAAATATTGTAATGAACTTGCCGATAAACTTTCACAAAAATTTAATGTCAAAATAGATGATACAAATAAATCAATTGGATTTAAACTTTCTGAAGGCGAAGTAAGTGGAATACCTATTCAAATAAACATCGGACCAAAAGACATAGAAAATAATTCTTTAGCATTATTTTATAGACATGATGGAACAAAAGAATTTTTAAATATAAAGGAAGTTGATATAAATTTTATTGAAAAAAAATTGGATTTAATTTCTAGAGAACTTTACAGAAAAGCTAAAGATAATTTAGATAAAAGAATTATTGAGGTTTTTAATTTAGAAGATTTTAATAAAAATATTTTATTAGGTAATGTTGTTTCTGCTTTTTGATCAGGGACAGAAGAAGATGAAAAAAAACTAAAAGAAACTACAGGAGCTTCTTCTAGATGTATTATTGATGAAACAAAATCAGGCATTTGTTTTTTTACAGGAAAACAAACAAATTTAAAAGTATTTTTTGCTAGAGCTTATTAATATTTAATTCTTTCATTAATTGAAGAGCAACACCATCATTATCATTTGATCATTCCGTAATTTTGTATGAAATTAATTTTACGCTTGGCACTCCATTTTTCATTGCAAAAGCATTTTCTGATGATCTAAGCATTTGCAAGTCATTTTCACCATCGCCAAATGCATATATTTTATTTAATTGCTTACCATAAAAAGCTGATAAGTATTTCATAGATGTTCCCTTATTAGCAAAAAGAGTATTTATTTCAATAATTACCTTTTCATTTTTCTTGTCACCTTCATCGTCTCAAACTCTTATAACAAATGTATTTAGAATTGTTTTAATTGAAAAAGAAATTTTATCAATGTTTTCCTTTGTTGTAGAAATCAAAACAGAAACTGGTTGTATTACTCTTTCGCTACTAAAAAGTGAAACTGAATTAGTAGTATGAATTAAAGTCTTTTTATCAATGTGAAATTTATTTAAAAATTTTTTATTAATCTTTAAGTCTTCCTTTTGCGAAATTAAGTAAGTGCAATTTAAACTCTCAACGACTATATAATTTGCTAAATCTTCAACATGTTTGTCAATTAATATTCTTCTTAAAACATCTTCATGAAAAGTGAAAAATAAATCACTAAAATTTTCATCAGATGGATTTGATAACACTCCGCCATTTAATGTACTTATTATTGTGTTTAATCCTAATTGATTATAAAATTTAATAGCTGATCTTAATGGCCTTCCTGTTGAAATACAAAAAATATGACCCAATTCATTTATTTTTTTAACAACCTTAATTGTTTTTTCAGTTAATTCACTTTTATTATTTAATAATGTACCATCTAAATCCACTATTATTAATTTTTTACTAGTATCCATATTCTAACCCCATTATTTTATGTATTTTTTTTATTTTATCATTTGCCTCTTTTTGACAAATGTTTGTATTCGATTTTAATTGATTATCTATCTTTTTATCATTTTTTGCATCATTATATTTATCTTGAATATTTTTGACAAAACTACAAACAATATCAGCTAAGTCTTTTTTTAATTCGCCATAGCTTTTACCAACATATTTTTTTTCAATTTCTAATATGCTTATTCCAGATAATGATGAATAAATTGTTAATAAATTTGAAATTCCTGGTTGATTTTCTATATCAAATTTTATATTGTTTAACGAGTCTGTTTTAGAACCCATTATTTTTTTTCTAATATCCTCAATTTTATCTAATAGAAATATTGTACCTTTTTTATCTTCGTTTGATTTTGACATCTTAATTGTAGGATTTAATAAGTCCATTATTTTACCACCAACTTTTGGTGGATAAAATTCAGGTATTTTAAAAATTTGAGATTTATATTTTTTATTAAATCTATCTGCTAAAATTTTAGTTAACTCAATGTGTTGCTTTTGATCATTTCCTACTGGAACAATATCTGCATCATAAAGCAAGATATCTGCAGCCATTAAACAAGGATAAATTAAAAGCCCTGTTGGAATTGTTTCTGTTTTATTTGATTGTTTAATACTTTTACTTTTAAATTGATTCATTCTATTTAGTTCTCCTAAATTAGAATTACACATTAGCAAATATGCCAAATGAGAATGTTCTATAATACTTGACTGATAAAAAATTCTACTTTTTTCAAAATCTAAACCACATGCTTTGTATAAGCAAACAATTGATTTTCGATTTCTTTCTAAATCTTGAGGATCAATTGGAACAGTTATCGAGTGTAAATCAGCAATAAAAACATAAAGATTGTTTTTCTCTTGTAATTCTACTAATGATTTGATGCTTCCAATGTAATTACCAAGTGTTAATGAATCAGTCGCTTGCAATCCTGAAATAATTTTTTTCATATGTACCACATAATATTTATTCTTTTAATTATAATAAATTAATTTATAATTATTTTAAGATATTTTTTTTAATAAAAAATGGAGCCTATATGTATTTAATAATAACTAAATCAAATTGTCTTTCTTGTGAAAAAGTTAGAGAATTTTTTGAAAAAAGTAATGTCAAGTTTAGGGAGGTAAATTGTAGTAACGAAGATCTTTCTATAGAAGATATTGAAATTATGAAAACTTCTCCAAATAATAGTTTGGCAATTTATTTAAAAAGAGATTATACAAGAAATAGAGAGAAGATTTCAAGAGAAGAATTGAAGGATATTTTTGCAAATTTTCTTAAATATGGAAGCTTTCCAATTATTATTAAATATAACTTTTTAAATCAATTAGAAAACTATTCAATTGGTTTTTCTGAAAAGATTATTCAAAAATGATTTGATAATGAATCAATTATTGGTCAATACCTTGATATTAACTATGCTTTTAAATCTAAAAACTGCTGTTATATGTGTGATAGAAAATCTTTAATAGAAAAAATCGAAAGTAAAGAACATTTAAACGTAAATCAATCAATTGATAGATTAAATATTATTAAACAAGAAGGCAGAAATTTTGTTAAAAAATATACAGAAGCAAAAAAAGAAAAATTTGATTATGAAAATAGTGAAGATTTAATTATGGCTAATGAACTTCCAAGATATAGAACAAACTCATTTAACAACAATAATGAAGTTTTTAGAAGACAATCTACAAAAACTTTAGAAATTCCAATTAGCGAATATATTGATCCAGAAGAAACACAATTAGAAAAAGATAAATCATTAATAAATAAGTTTAAAGATAAGTTTCAAAAGATTGGCAAAAACAAAATTAAAAAAGAAGATGAATTTGTTGTCCAATATATTAAGTCATCAAAAGAAGAAGTTGATGTTGATAATAGCTTAATTTTTGGAAAAGATGATCTTATTATTGAGAAAAATGATTTAAAAATAAAAAATATTGAAGTAAAAAAAGATTATATTGATTTATTAGACAAAGAAATTAATGATATGAATAATTTAGTTGACGAACAAAGAAAAAACAGTGAACTATTTGAAAAAGAAGAATCTTATGAAGAGTTTGAGTTTAAAGAGCCAGAATTTGATTTAGAAGAAATAGATCTTTCTAAAGCTTCTTCACAATTATTAGAAGATGAATCTAAAAATGATGATGAATTTGATATCGATGTTACAGAAAAGTTTGTAGAACATAATACAAACTTTGATGATGAAATAGATCCTGATTTTAGAAAAACTCTTATTAAAGAAAAATATATGATGGATGATGAAGATTTTGAGAGTTTATATGTAGATAGGAATATTGATAATAATGAATAATTATTTAATCATATTTAATGAAAATGCAAAAAGCCAAAAAATCAAAAATAAACTTGAGAGTTTATTTGACGATACGTGAATAAATAATCCAAAAAAGCCAGAGTATATATTTATAATTGGAGGCGATGGAACATTTTTAAGAAACTTAAACAAAATAAGTAAATTTCCTAATGCTAAAGTAATACCCATTAATGGAGGAACAGTTGGTTTTTATTCATATTTTAATAGTAACTTGACTAACATTTTAAAAAAAATTACTGATCAAGAAAAATACTTTAAACCAACTATTATTAATTTATTTGATGGTTCTAAAAAATATATTAGCATTAATGAAATTTTGATTACAAGTACAAAAACATTAGAATTAGATATTAAAATTAATAATATAAAATACGAAAAATTTATTGGAACAGGATTCATGATATCAACACCAACAGGTTCAACAGGTAGAAATAAGAGTGCTGGCGGAGCAGTCATTTTTCCTGGGATAGATGTTGTTCAATTGTTAGAAGTTGAACCAATTAGTCAAAAAAAATTTAACACTTTGAGATCTCCAGTAATTTTAAGAACTGACTGTAACATAAAAGCATCAGTTGCAAGTGATAATAAGCAAACTTTTCTTGTTATAGATGGAGACACAGTTTTACAGATTAATAAAAAAGTAATTGATATTTCTTTTGATAAATCAGATTTCTTCTTATATAAACCTTGCAACACAAAATCATACATTTCTAAATTAAGAAATACATATACATCAGGAGCCTAAAATGAAAGACGGAAAATTAAAATTATATTTACTTTATATATTCACATTTGGAATAGCTTATTTTTTTTTAAAAAATCAAGCTAAAAAACTAAAAGGTGTTGAAAATGATCAACTTACTTTAAGTGAAGAGATTCCGATTGATGTTGATAAATTAATAGAATATTTAGGTGAAGAAGAAAATATTGTTTCAACTAGCAATACAATTAGTTCAATTAAAATTTTTGTTAAAGATTTATCAAAAATAGAAACTGATAAAATTAAAAAACTTGGTGTTAAGGGATTAATAAAAGGTAAAGATTACATTTCATTTTTATTTGGCGATTTCTCTCATTTATTAAAGAGTGAAATTGATAAAAAAATATCTACTAACTAGTAGATATTTTTTTATCAACCTCTTGCCCGTTTTTTAATTTATAATATTTTTTTAAAATAAAAGATTTAAATTTATTATATTCTTTTCATACAATAGATTTAGCTTTTATAGAACCAAAAAAAACTTGTAGTGTTGTTAGTATCGTAATAACTAATCAACCCATAAAATAAGCAAACACCATTATTCATGGATATGGTATCCCCCAAAATACTTGAGAAACTCCTGAATATTCTCCGTTAATTTCAATACCATCAATTTCTTTGTTTTGCTCACTAGTTAGTCAATCTCTAATAGAAATTCCAGAAGTATTTCATTCTACTTTTGTAGTCTCAACAATAATATAAACATATAAAAAATAACCAGCTATAAATGCATAATAAGTTCATATGTATTTAAGCTTATTTACATTTGATTGAAACACAAGCATAAATCCCATAACAATTAAATAAGCATGTAGAATGAAGTATAATTCATTACCTGAATGTCCCACAAATAAATATTTAAAACTAAATTCAACAGTTCCCCCAGGAGAAACGCCAGCTAGGACGCTTCCAAATACTGTTAGTCCACCAAGGATACAAAATGGTGCTAACACATATGAAGTTTTTCTTGTTTTATCAATTATCAAAGATATTGGCAAGAAAATTCCTAGAAACGGACACAAATCTAATAATAATGCTTTACTAATGGTAATTGATTGTGTATATGATGCAAGTTTTTCACCAGTTATTATACTAGTATTTCTGAAAAAGTCGCTTCAATCATCAAAGTATCTTACATCAATAAAGTAAGCTAAAAATATTGCAGCAGGGATCGCTCAAAAAAAATAATTATTTAATACTTTTTTATTTAAATATCTTAAGCCAAATGTTGAAAATGACAAAATCATTACAATAAAAAAAAGTAATATTCCAACAGCTTGTGAAGACATATTCGCTCCCTCTTTAAAAATATAAATTATGTTAATTATACCATTAGTGATAAACCTTAATAAAAGTTTTCATAAATGCAATTGCTATCAATTTATTACTTTCACTAATTTCTAATATTTCTTTGTAATTTTTTTTATTTAAAAAATAAAAAATTTTATTTACATCTGTATCATAAATATATTCGCTATTTTCTCTACAACATTGCTCACACAAAAAACCTTGAAATCTAATTGATGTAGTTTTAACTTTATTATAATTACAAACCGCACAGCCATTTAACGCAAATCTTAAACCAATTGATTTTATTATTTCAAACAAGCAAAATAATGAAATAAAATTTATGTCTCTATTTTCTGAAATCATATTCATTATTTTTTGGTAAGTATTAAATTTGAAATTATTATTTCCTTTAACTAAAAATTGATTTAGAAATTCAATTATATCTAATTTAACTATTTCTCAAGAAACATCATTTATAATATTTAATTTTTTTAATTTTGATAAATTGCCAATTAATCTTGCTTGAAAAAATTCAAATTCAATCAATGCACCAATTTTCATATTTCTTCCGTTTTTAGATAATATTTTTCTACTTCCTAAAGATAAAAGATTATAAACTCTATTGTCATTTCCAAAAAATGTAATTATGTTATCAAATAGTTGATAATCTTTAATTGCAATTATATATCCCTTTAAAATAGTTTCACTCATTACTTTTTATACCCAAAGTTTTTTATTTGTTCGTTATCGTTTCTTCAATTTTTTCTGACTTTAACATTTAATTCCAAAAATATTTTTGAACTGTATATTTCTAATAGTTCTTCTCTTGCAAGTGTTCCAATTTTTTTTATCATTGATCCACCCTTACCAATTATTATCGGCTTTTGAGATTCTTTTTCAACAATAATATCAGCATATATTTTAGTTAAATTTTTTTCCTTATCATAATTAATTTTTTGAGTAACAACTGCAACGCTATAAGGAATTTCTTGTTGAAAGTTAAGTAAAATTTTTTCCCTAACTATTTCATTAATAATAAATTCATCTGAAGAATCAAGATCCTCAATATTTTCTAATAATGGATGATCGCTATCTTCTAAAATTGTTTTTAAGTACGAAAGAACTTTTCTAACTTCATCATTATTATTAGCAGATATTTTTTTAATAATAAAGTTTGGATATTGTTTTTCAATAAATGCATATCTATCATCAATTTCTTCTTTTTTACAAATGTCTATTTTATTAATTAAACAAATTATATTTTTTATTTTAAATGAATTTATTTGCTTTACTAAATCAAAATCTTCATCATCAAATTCTCTTGATGGATCAGTTAAAAAAATACATGTTTCACTTCTCTTTAAAGAACTCTTAACCTCTGAGTTTAAAAATAAATCCAATTTATTTTTAGAATTATGAAAACCTGGAGTATCTATGAAAACAATTTGAGAATCTTCATCTTGATAAACTGCATATATTTTATTTCTTGTAGTTTGAGGTTTAAAAGTTGCAATTGAAATCTTTTTATTTAAGATGTTATTTATTAATGTTGATTTACCAACATTTGGTTTTCCTACTATACTTACGTATCCTATTTTCATAATTACTCTCTATCTATATTAATCTTCTTTAAAATTTCTTTTTGAATATCAAACATTTTTTTCTCTTCATCTTTATTTTGGTGATTATACCCTAATAGGTGTAGTATACCATGTGTAAAAAGAAAACATAACTCCCGCTCATAAGAATGATTATATTTCTTTGATTGGGATATTACTTTATCATCATTAATAAAAACTTCGCCCATAATATTTGATGTTTTAAAAATAACTTCATCACTTGGGAAAGAAAGAACATCTGTTGTCTTTTTTCTTTTATAATAATTTTTACATAAGCTTTGCATTTTTAAATCATCTATTATTGATAACTCAAAGAATAATGTTTTTTTAATATTAATTAACTTAGAAAGTTCAAAACAAATTTTATCAAACAATATTTGACTACCTTTTTTTATTTTAGAATTAGAAATATAGCTTATCAATATAAAATCCTTAAATAAATTATATAAATTAAATAAATATTTTTTAATAAAAAAATAATATAATATATTAGTAACAAAAATACGGGAGTAAAAAATGCCTAAAAAAATTATAACAAATAGCAACTTAAATGAAATTGAAAACTCAAAAAACTTAACTGTCTTAAAGTTCTCAGCTGAATGATGTGGTCCTTGTCAAATGTTTTCTCCTATTTATGCTGAAGCTTCAACTAAATATAGTGATTTATTATTTGGTGAAATAGATATTGATGCTGAAGAAACAAAGGATATAGTAAGCAAATACAATGTTAACACTGTTCCTACAACAATTTTCTTTAAAGACGGAAAAGAAGTAGAAAGATTTTCAGGCTATAAAGACATTTCAAAATTTGAAGAAATGATTAACAACCATAAGTAATTAGAAAGCAAGTAATTTATTAACTTGCTTTTTTTATATCTCAAATAGCAATATTTTTTAATAATTTATATTTTTTTGAATTATTATTAATAATGCTATTATTTAATGCGATTAAGATAGGTTTTTATGAAAGAAAATAAAATTAACTCAAAAGATTACATCATTGTAAAGGGTGCAAGAGAAAATAATCTTAAAAATCTTGATATAAATATTCCTAAAAATAAATTAGTTGTTATAACTGGTTTATCAGGCTCTGGAAAATCTTCTTTGGCATTTGATACAATTTATGCTGAAGGTCAAAGAAGATATTTAGAATCTTTGTCTTCATATGCTCGACAATTTTTAGGTGGAAATGAAAAACCAGATGTTGATTCAATTGAAGGTTTATCTCCAGCAATTTCAATTGAACAAAAAACAACTTCGAATAATCCTAGATCAACAGTTGGAACAACAACAGAAATTTATGATTATTTTAGATTAGTTTTTGCAAGAGTTGGAAAACCCTTCTGTCCTAAAGGTCATGGAGAAATAAAGACGCTTACTATTCAATCAATTCAAGAAAGAATATTTAAAATGCCTGAAGGAACAAAACTTCAAATTCTTGCACCTATAATTAGAAGTGAAAAGGGAACTTTTCATAATAAGTTTAAAGAGCTTCTACATCTAGGATATTTAAGAGTAAGAGTTAATGGTGAATACTATTCATTAGATGATGAAATTATTTTGGAAAAAAATAAAAAACATGACATTGATATAGTTATAGACAGAATAATAATAAACGATGATTTAATTACTAAATCAAGAGTATATGAAGGCATTGAAAAAGCAACTAATGAAGCAAAAGGTTCTGTTTGCTTAGTTTTAGATGATGAAGAAGAAATTCTATCATTAAACCATTCGTGTAACAAATGTAGCTTTTCAATTCCTGAGCTTGAACCAAGATTATTTTCATTTAATTCTCCGATTGGTGCCTGCCCTAATTGTAATGGTCTAGGTTTTAAATATGAGCCAGATGTATCAAAACTTATTCCAGATGCAAACTTATCAATTAATGATGGAGCAATCGATTATTTTAAAAATACTCAAGAAACAAGTTCGATTGATTGACAAAAATTTGAGGCTTTATTAAAACATTTCAAAATAGATAAAAATAAAAAAATTATTGATTTTACCCCAGAAGAGTTAAATAATATTTTATATGAGTCAGAAGAAAAAATAGAAATTAGAATTAGAACAGTTTCGGGAACATTATATAATGCTTTTGAACATGCTGAAGGTATCTATTCTTTAATTAAAAGAAGACATATGAGCACCACTTCAGAACTTTCAAGAGAATATTATTCAAAGTATATGTCTAATGTTCAATGCCCTACTTGTTTGGGCAAAAGACTTTCAGAAAATGCATTATGTGTTAAATTAAATAAAAAAGACATTATTGATATTACAGAATATACAATTGATAAGTGTTATGATTTCTTTTTAAATCTTGAATTAAGCAAAGAAGATGCTCAAATAATTAATTTAGCATTAAATGAAATTATTAGCAGATTATCATTTCTACAAGATGTTGGATTAAATTATTTAACTTTATCAAGAACTGCATCAACATTATCAGGAGGAGAATCGCAGAGAATAAGATTAGCTACTCAAATTGGTTCTTCATTAACAGGTGTTTTATATGTGCTTGATGAGCCGTCAATTGGATTGCATCAAAAAGACAATAATAGACTAATTGATACTCTTAAAAAAATGAGAGATCTTGGTAATACATTAATTGTTGTTGAACATGATGAAGATACTATGAGATTAGCAGACTACTTAATTGATATTGGCCCAGGCGCAGGGCAATTTGGTGGTCAAGTAATTTCTCACGGAACTCCATCTCATGTTGAAAAAGATAGCAAATCTTTAACAGGTCAATATTTATCTAAAAAGAAATTTATTCCAATCCCTAAAAAAATTAGAAACGGAAATGGTAAATCATTAATTTTAGCTGGTGCATCTGGTCATAATTTGAAAAATGTAAATTTAAAAATTCCTTTAAATAAATTAATTGCGATTACAGGTGTTTCAGGCTCTGGTAAATCTACACTTATTAACGAAACATTAGTAAAGGCAATCGAAAAAGAAATTTCAAATCCTTTTATCACTCCTTTAAAATACAAAAAGATTGATGGAATCAAAAACATTGATAAAGTAATAAAAATATCACAAGACCCAATTGGAAGAACTCCTAGATCAAATCCAGCTACTTATGTAACTGTTTTTGATGATATTAGAGATATCTTTACAAACACAAAACTTTCAAAGGAAAGAGGTTATAAAAAAGGTAGGTTCTCATTTAATGTAAAAGGTGGAAGATGTGAGAATTGTCAAGGTGATGGTGTTAAAAAAATCGAAATGCATTTTTTACCAGATGTTTATATCAAGTGTGTTGAGTGTAATGGGAAAAAATATAACAATGAAACTCTTTCAATTTTATGAAAAGGTAAATCTATTTATGATGTTTTAGAAATGAGTGTTGATTCTGCAATTGAATTCTTTCAATCTGTAGCTCAAATCAAAAGAAAGCTTCAACTAATGCAAGATGTCGGACTAGGATACATAAAGTTAGGTGAACAAGCTACAAAACTTTCTGGTGGAGAAGCTCAAAGAATTAAGATTGCAAAATTCTTACAAAAGAAAGCAACAGGAAAAACTTTATATGTTCTTGATGAACCAACAACTGGCTTACATATACATGATGTTTCATTACTAATTAAAGTTTTAAATAGAATTGTTGATAATGGCGACACAGTGATTGTTATTGAGCATAATCTTGAATTGATTAAAGTTGCAGATTATATTGTTGACATTGGCCCAGATGGCGGAAGTAATGGTGGAGAGATAGTTGCAGAGGGCACTTTACAAGAAATTGTTAATAATAAAAAATCTTATACAGGACAGTTTTTAAGTAAAATTATTTAAAAAGTATTATAAAAATAAAAAAAAATATTAAAATTAATATGTATGTTTAAAAATGTTAATTAAATAAAGGAAAAAATATGGCTAAAGTAGACAATGATGAAATAATTCTTGGGATTGACCTTGGTACAACAAACTCTTGTGTGGCTGTTGTTATCGACAAGGAACCACAAATAATTGTTAACGAACAAGGAAAAAGAACAATTCCTTCAATCGTAGTTATTGAAGGCGAAAATATCATTGTAGGGGATGAAGCAAAAGAATACCTTTTACAAGAAAATAAAAATGTTATTTACTCTGTTAAGAGATTAATGGGTTCAAAAGAAAAAATTAATATTGAAGGAAGAGAATTTACGCCAGAAGAAATTTCAGCAAAAATACTTTCTTACATTAAAAATAGAGCTGAATTAGCATTAAATAAAAAAATAAACAAAGTTGTTATTACTGTTCCTGCTTATTTTGACGATGGTCAAAGACAGGCAACAAAAAATGCAGGTAGAATTGCTGGATTAGAAGTATTAAGAATTATTAATGAGCCAACAGCTGCTGCATTAGCTTATGGTACTGAAAGAGATGGTTCAGAACTAAACATTTTAGTTTATGACCTTGGTGGTGGTACATTTGACGTTACTGTTCTACATATGAAAGAAGGAATTTATACAGTTCTTTCTACAAGTGGGGACAACCATTTAGGTGGGGATGACTGAGATAATGCTGTAGCTAAATGAATAGATTCTGAAATAAATAAAATTTACAGAATTGATATTGATGAAAATGACAAAAATATTACTAATAAGTTAAAATCTTATTCTGAATTTGTTAAAATTCAATTATCTTCAATGGATGAATTAGATTTAGATGTTTCTATTTTTACTAAAATTCAAGGATCATCGATTCATATTACTAAAGCTCAATTTCTAGAAATGACTAGACCATTAATGGAAAGAACAATGGCTCCAGTTATGGATGCGATTACTGAATCTGGTCTAACAAATGAACAAATTGATAAAGTTGTTCTAGTTGGTGGTTCTACAAAAATGCCAATGGTTAGAGAATATTTAACTACAACATTTGGCGCACAATTAGATAGTGATGTTAACCCTGACGAAGTTGTTGCATTAGGTGCTGCAATTCAAGGTGCGATTTTAAAAGGTGAAATTGATGCTGAACTAAAAGACGTTATTCCATTAAGTCTAGGTATGGAAACGTATGACGGAACAATTTATAACATTATTAAAAGAAATACAAATATTCCTGTAACTGTTTCAGATATATTTGCAACAACATATGATAATCAAACTGCGATTGACATTAAAGTGTTTCAAGGTGAAAGACCAATGGCTATCGATAATAAATTATTAGGTGGATTTGAATTCTTAGTTGATCCAGCTCCTAAAGGGCAAACCGAAGTAGAAGTTTCTTATTATGTTGATATGGATGGAATTTTAAATGTTTCTTCTAAAAACTTAAAAACAGGTGTTGTTAAATCAGCTGTTATTAAAGATACTTCAGGATTAGATGCTTCTGAAATTAACAAAATGATTAAGGATGCTGAAAAATACAAGTCTTTAGATTTACAAAAGGTTAAGGATAACCAATTAGTTCAAATAATTTGAGATTATTTAAACATTCTAATTGCATATGTTCAAGATAATGAACAAAATATTCCTCCATTCTTTAATAGACAAAAATCTATTGACTGAATTGAAAAAGTTTCTGTTTGAATTGAAAGTAATGATGTTGAACAAATTAAAGCTAACATTTTCGCTTTCCAACTTCATGTAAACACTAGTTTACACAACGAAATTAAAAAAGGTGCTAAAATCGGTTTTAAAACAACAACATAAACTTATTTTTTAAAGAATTTATAAAAAACATAAAATATGTTATTATTAATTTGCTATGATTTTTTAAATAGCTAAAAAATTGTATTTTTATGACATTTTATAAAAATTATAAGGAGAAAAAAATGTTTGCAATATTTGAAACAGGCGGAAAACAATATAAAGTCCAAAAAGATGACATTATTTATGTTGAAAAACTTGAAAAAAATGAAGGTGAAGTAGCTAACTTTGAAAATGTTTTAATGATAGACAATAAAGTTGGATCGCCCTACATTAAGGGAGCTAGTGTTACTTGTAAGATTGAAAAACAAGGAAAACAAAAAAAGATCAACATTATTAAACATAAAAGATATAGTAGAATGCTAAAGAGAAAAGGCCACAGACAGGCTTACACTAAAATGTCAGTAGTTAGCATTAACGCTAAGTAATATTATGATTAATATTAAGTTATATAATAATGGTTTTATAATAAAAGGTCATGCTGATTATAATGACCATGGTAAAGACATTGTTTGTGCAGGAGTTTCTGCAATATCTCAAGGATTTATTAATAGTTTTGAAAAAGATGAAATTAATATCTTAAATGTTTCTGAAGAAGGGCAAATTATTTTTTCTTTAAAAAAAGAAATGGATGCTAATATACTAAATATAATAAGCTCACAATTAAAAACAATAGCAATTGCATATCCAAAAGAAGTTAAAATAGAAATCTATAATGATTTTTTTGAAGTAAAAGGGGAAAATAAAATGAAAAATTTTAACAAAAACATAAATCTAAATTTACAACTTTTTGCTTCAAAAAAAGGTGTAGGTTCAACTAAAAATGGTAGGGACTCTAATCCTAAAAACTTAGGAGCTAAACTTGGAGATGGCCAATACACTAAGTCAGGTCAAATAATTTATAGACAAAGAGGAAATAAAATTTATCCAGGGACTAATGTTGGTCAAGGTAAAGATCACACTTTATTTGCTAAAATAGAAGGAACTGTTAAATATTCTAACTTTGGAGATAACAAGAAAAAAGTTAGTGTACTACCGCTTGAAAAATAAAATTTAAAAGTTATTCGTATATAATCAAATAATTATGTATAATAAGATTAATAAGTAAGCATGTTATGTGCTTACTTATTATTTTTATAAACAGGAGAAATTAAAAAACTAATGGTAACTAAGAAAAATTTTTTTGAATTGATAGAAGAGATTTCAAAAAGCAGAAATGTATCAATCGAAGATGTTGAAAGGGATTTAACAGTAGCTATAGAAAAAGCTTATTTAAAAGAAAATCCAGAAACAAACATTAAGGTTGTTATAAATAGTGCAGAGTCAAAATTTGAATTTGCAGAACTTAAAACTGTTGTTCAAGACGACAAGGAAGACATTGATGATGATATTGAAATAACTTTATCAGATGCAAAAAAAATTAAGAGTTCAGCTAAACTAAATGATATTATTGAAAACAAATTAGATATATCAAAATTTGATAGAATGATTGCTCTACATATAAAGCAAGTTTTTTCACAAAAATTAAATGAAGGTTCAAATAACAAAGTTTATGATCAATGAGCTGATAAAATAGGAATGAATATTAGAGCTGAAGTTGAAACTAGAAAACAAAACTCAGTTGAAGTTAATCTAAATGATACAGTAGGTGTCGTTTTAAGAAAAGAACAAATTCCAGGTGAAAATCTAGAACCAGGCTCAAAGTATATTTTCTATATTAAAAATGTTCAACAACAAACAAAGGGATGACCAATCATTTTATCAAGAGCTGATGCTGGATTAGTTGAAAATCTATTAAGAAATGAGATTAGCGAAATTGAAGAAGGAAAAATTGAAATAAAAGCTATTGCAAGAATTCCAGGCATGAAAACAAAAGTTGCTGTTAAAACTCATGATCCTAACATAGATCCAGTTGGAACATGTGTTGGACCTGGTGGTTTAAGAGTAAAAGAAATTATGCAAAATTTAAATGGCGAACACATTGACATAATATTATGAGACGATGATCCTAAGCAATTCTTAGTTAACGCATGTTCTCCTGAAAAAATTTATGGACTTGAAATAACTGATGATGAAGACTCAACAGATGGAAGACATAAATTTGTAACGATCATTGTTGAAGATGAAGTATTACCAAAAGTAATTGGTAGAAAAGGTATGAATATTAAATTAATATCTAAACTTACTAATTGAAGTATTGATATTCAAACACTATCAATTGCAAAAGAAGATCAAATTGAATACGAAGATGTTTCACATATGACTCCTACAAGACATAATAGAAATAATAATGGTAATTGACAAAGAAGCGTTAGAAACTTTGATGAAAGAAATAATGCAAATAAAAAAGGTAAACCTTTTGGTAAAAAAGAAGGAGAATACAATAGTGATTTCTCATTCATTAATACCCATTCAAATAAATGATCAGGTTCTAAAAAAACAGAATCATACAATAGTTCATTAATTACTGATGATGATATAGATCAAATATTAAACTTTGGTAGTGCTCCACAAAAAGCAAAAACTGTTAATATTGAATTAAATGAAGATGATTTATTTGACAATAACAAAAAATCATTCGATAATTCTAATTACAAAAAATCAAAACCAAAAAAATCTAAAAAAGAAGAAGAAAATCTTTTTGATGAATTCGACGATATTACTGAAAAAGATTTAAACAATGATGATGCAGGTAAAAATATCAATCTAGACATCTTAGAATTTGATGAAGAATAATTAAAACAAAAAAGGAGGTAAAAGTATGGCTAAAAAAATAAAATCTAATAAATTTAAAAAGCATGACTCAAGAGTAAACATTAATATTAAAGAAACTCTTAAGCAAGTTGATTCAGGAATAAATAATGATGGAATTTTTATTTTTGCTTCGCTTTTAACTCCGGAAAATTTTGCTAAAAAACTTGGCAAACAAACTCAAGAAATTATTAAGTTCTTTTTCATGAAGGGAAAAATAATTAATGTTAATACAGAATTAACAGCTGATCAAATGGGTGAATTCTGTTTAGAATCAGGATTTGATTTTAAATGAGAAGAACAAGTAGATGAAGAAAACTTTTTGGAAGAAGTAATTGCTAAATCAAATTTAGCAAATGATGAACCAAGACCTCCAATTATTACAATAATGGGACATGTTGATCATGGTAAGACTACTTTACTTGACAAAATTAGAGATGGTTTAGTTGCCAAAAATGAAGTTGGAGGAATCACGCAAAGAATTGGTGCTTACACAACTACATTTAATAAAAAATCATTAACATTCTTAGACACTCCTGGACATGAAGCTTTTTCTCAAATGAGATCAAGAGGTGCAGATTTAACAGATATTGTTGTATTAGTTGTTGCAGCTGATGATGGTGTAAAACCTCAAACAATTGAATCAATTGATCATGCAAGAGCAGCAAACTCTCCAATAATTGTTTTCATTAATAAAATGGATAAACCAGGAGTTAATACTGATAGAGTTATTGCTGAATTATCTGAACATGGTCTTGTTTCTGAAGAATGAGGCGGAGATACTATCTTTATAAAAGGTTCTGCAATCAGCGGGCAAAACGTTGATGAATTATTAAATTCAATTTTATTGTTAGCAGAAATTTTAGAATTAAAATGTTCTAAAAAATCACTTGCTAATGGAGTTGTTTTAGAATCGCACATAGATAAAGGGTTAGGTCCTGTATCTAGTATCTTAGTTAGAAATGGAACTTTAATGCTTGGTGATTTCATTGTTGCTGGTAGTTACTATGGAAAAATCAAAAAAATGACAAACTATAAAGGTGAAGAAATTGCTTTTGCTCTTCCTTCAACTCCAGTTTCAATTTCAGGTTTAAATGGTGTAACAAGTGCTGGTGATAAATTTATTATTACTAAAGACGAAAAAGACTCAAAAACATTAGTTGAAAAAAAGGTTCAAAAAAATAAAAATCTTCTTAATGTTTTTTTAAGCGAAGAAGATAAAGATAAAAAAATATTAAGAATAGTTTTAAAAACTGAAATTGATGGTTCTTTACAAGCAATTAGAAATGTTCTTGAAAAAATTGATGTTGAAGGCGCAAAATTAGTGATTATAAGATCTGCTGTTGGTCCAATAACAGAATCTGATGTATCATTGGCAAAAGCTTCAAAAGCAATTATTTATGGTTTTAATTTAGAACCATCAAATCAAGTAAGTGATTTTAGCAAATCAGAAGACGTTTTTATTAAAACGCATAACATTATCTTCCACTTGAAAGAAGAAATTGAAGAAATGCTTCATGGAAGATTAGATCCAATATATGAAGAAGTTGTGACTGGAAAGGCTGAAGTTAGACAGTTGTGACATCACTCTGCTATTGGTACAATTTCAGGTTGTAGAGTTATTGATGGAACAATAGCAAGATCAAGTTTTGCTAGAGTATATAGAAATGGTGAAGTCATCTTAGATAAAGCAAAATTAACTTCTTTAAAAACAGGAAAAGAATCAATAAATGAAATTTCAAATGGCAAAGATTGTGGTTTAACAATTGATAATTTTAATGATATAATAGAAGGTGATATTATTGAAATTTACAAGTTAGTAAGAAAAAATAATACAGGAAAAAAATAATATGCAATCATCTAAATCTATTAGAATTGAAAGATATGAATCAAACATATTAGAACATCTTCGTACATTCTTAAATAAGGAAGTTTATAATAAGGTTTTAAAGAAGGCTTCTTTTACATATTGTAAATTATCTAGAGACTTTTCTATGATAAAGATTTATGTTGATTCTATTAATCGAGAAGAGTTAGATAAGATTGTTTTAAATTTAAATAAATTCAAAGGAGCTTTTAGAACAGAGATTGCAAAAAACTTTGATTTTAGAAAAACTCCAACAATTGAATTTTTAAGAGATACATCAATTGATAGAGCAGAAGAAATAGAAGATATTTTAAGCGATTTAAAAGGTAATTAAAATGAGCATAAAAAAAGAAAATAAAGATTTAAATTCAAAAGAATCAAAGCCTATTGAATTAGTTCTTAAAAAGGATAATTCAAAACCAAACGAAGTAAAAAAAGATGTTAATTCTATTTTAAAAGATCTTAAGACAAAAAAAGAAAATTTAATTGAAAATGAAAAATCTGATGACAATTATTCTAAAGGTTCAAATGATCTTTTCTTTGAAAAATTTAATAAATCAAAAAAAGATTTTAAAAGAGACAACAAAGAGAGACAACTACTAGCTAAAAAGCAAATTATTTCACAAGCAAGAATAAGTGGTTTATCAAAGAGATTAGAAGACAATACATTTACATTAAAAATATACTTATTTTTATTAGTTACACTTTTTATTACAGTTGGTTTTGGAATAGCTATATTTGTTATTTTATTACCATATTCAGGTCCTGGTTCATATGATTCATCAAATGTAACTGATATTTGACAAAGAGTTAATTATGTTCAGTACCCAAACTTTGCTATAACTTGTGTAGTTTTATCAGCAATGACTTTTATTTTACTTCCTTCTCCATATTTATACTTACTAGCAACATGATTTGTAGGTATAAATCAAGTTACAAGAAGCAAAGTATTCATTCTTATTAATGTATCACTTTCATTATTAGCAATTCTAATGTTTATTATTATATTTATACTAAGTACAGTGATATTTGTTAATGTTTCTGCTCCAATAATTCAGTTCCCTGCAGACCCTTTGCCAACTCCTTAGTACTTAACCACTCTAAATTAAAAAACAAGCTTTAAAAGGCTTGTTTTTTTAATTATAAAAAAATATTTTTTTGTTAATTATTTTTCCACAATTTATGTGGGAAAATAAAAAACCCCTTATATTTGATTAAATTTTAATAGTTTTATATGCTTTAAATTGTGGGAAAAATCTATGATAGACAAATTTAGTAATAATTTTTTTAAAAAAAAATAATATTTTTAAATATATAGTTTTAAGATATTATTGTTATTTGATTTGAGTTGTAAAAAACCTCAGATTTTAAATAAATTCGATTATTTTGAATCTTTAACCTTATTGTGATTAACAATATTAATTAAAGTAATTTTTATATAAAAAAATTATAATTATTATTTTATTTTTTGTTATAGATAGGGGGATTTATGTCAGCAATTACTAAACATAGTTATTTCTATAAAGTTCAACCTGAATTTTCCTTGAATTTATTTAATATAAATACACTTTACAAGCCTATTATAGGTGATGAGGCTTATTTGCTCTTGCTAGAGATGCTAAATGAGTCCAAATATAAGGTATTTAATTCAGATGGGAAAAGATCATTATTTGATTTATGGAAAAAAATGAAATTTTCATTTGAATCTTTTGAAAAAAATAGAAAGATTTTAGAATCTATTGGATTATTAAGCACTTATATTGTTGATAATGATGAAAAAGAGATAAAATACTACTTTTGTTTCAATCATCCATTAGAATACAATGCTTTTATTTCAAATAATAAGCTTAAAAAATTATTAAGCTTAAATTTACCTTCACACAAATTTAATGAGCTTGAATTTATCTTTAATTCAACGCAATTACCAATTAATGCCAAAAATATTTCAGCAGATATAGACGATATTTTTAATTCGTTCGTTGCTAATGAATATGATTTTAATTTTGAACAATTATACTCAAGTTTATCTTCTTTGACATCAAAAGTTATAGTTTTTTCTGATGAAGTAAAAAATATTATTAATTCTTTTTATAAAAATTTTTCATTATCAATAAATGAGATTGAATTATGTTGTTTAGATTCAATTGTAAATGTTGAAAACACTTACAAAGTTGATGAAGTCATATTAGAAGAAAAAATTACTACTTTTTTTAATAATAAGACAAATTTAAATCATAATGAAATTATCAAATTAAATAGAAACATGGAAATGTTTACTAAAGAAATTGATAATTCAGAATTACAAAAAATATTTTTAGATTATAAAAATATTTCACCTGAGCAATATTTAACCAGCATCAATAGACAACAGTTAGATCATATTGAAATTTCTTTTTTAAAAACAATGAAAAGAGATTATCATTTACCTAATCCTAGTATTAATATTTTAATGGATTTTTCATTAAGAAAAACTAATGGAACACTAAATCTAAAGTATATTAAAAAGGTTGCTAAATCTATTTCAGTATCTAATTTGGATAGTGTTGAAGAGATATATAAATATTTATATAATGCAAACAATAAAATAAACACATACAATAAAAACAAAACTAATAAAATTGAAGAAAATGCTGCAGATTTAGTTTATGTTGATTATATTTTTTAAGGAGTAAATATGAGTTCATCTAATAATTTAATATTAAATAAATTTGATCATAAAAACGATGAAGTTAATTTACAAAAAAATGAATCATTAACTTCTGAAATAGAAAGAATTAAAAATCATATTCTTTTTAAAGATCTTAACTTAGAAACAAAGGAAATTAGGGGAAATTTTATGTTTTTGAATGAAATAATTAATGAAACAAATTTATGCAGTTCAAAAGATTCTAAAAGTTGTTTTTCAGAATTAAAAAATCATTTACATGTAATCAGAGATGAAAAAAATAAATTATATTTTTTTATTGATATGTGTGATAAATTTAAAGATATTTCTCCAAAAATAAGCAATAGAAACTTCTTATATAATTATTATAAAAATACTGAAATATCAAAAGTTTGTTTTGAAAAAAAATATTTTAAAAATATCGATAAATCATGTGAAGAAATAATTAATAAATATTTTAAAATGAGTAAGGAAGAATCACTTCGTGGAATGTATATTTATGGAGATTTAGGGGTTGGTAAAACTCACTTGCTTTTTGCAATTGCAAATAGCTTAGCAGTTAAAAAAAATAAAAGTATTGCCTTTGTTTTTTTACCCGAATATATTAACATTGTTAAAAAGGGATTTAATTCTGATTCTTGGCAAAGAGAATATTCAGATGATTTAATGAATATATTTAAAGAAGCAGATGTTTTATTTATTGATGATATTGGAACTGAGTTTTCATCAGAATGATTTTATATAGAATATTTATTTAATATTTTAAACTATAGAATGAACAAAAATAAGTTAACTTTTTTTAGTTCAAACTTATCACTTAGTGAATTAGAAACTAGTTTTTATTCAAAATTTAAGGAAGCAAATTCAAAGAAATCAGTTTTAAGATTGATGGATAGAATTAGAGCAGCAGTTAATAATGAAAACTTATTAATTAGAGGTATTAATCGTAGATATGATAAAAAAAATAGCAATTAAGAATTTAATAAACTTAATTGCTATTTTTTAACGCATTTTTCTTGCTAATTTTTTTAGTTTTTTTGCAGCTGCTTTTTCTTTTTCTTTTTTTCTAAGACCTTTTCTTAAATGAAATTCATGTCTCTTTGAATTTTTTCTTGTTTCAGAAGTTATTCTTTTAAAGTTTCTTAAAGCTTGCTCAACATCTCCGTTTCTTACTTCGATTTTTGGCATAAACAAAATCACCCGACTTTCTCAATCAAAATATATTATATAATAAAATCATTAATAATGAATTAATAATATAAAAAAGGATTTAATGTGAGTTATTACAAACAACCAATTTATAAAATAACAGACCATGTTAAACAAAGATTTCAACAAAGACATCAAGAAAATCATAAGGAAAAATTAGCTTTATCAGAAGTTGAAGCAATTCTTCTAAAGATGCTTGAAAACACATATGATGGTGAAAAGTTAGAAAATGGTGATCGAAAATTAGTTACTTTTGATTGTCGATCAACTTATTTTATTGTTACAAAAGATAATATAGTTAAAACATTTATCAAAAGTAAATAAAAAATATTATTTTAATATATAATATATTTAATTTTTTAGATGAGATCATATGGAACTGAAAAAAATTAAGAAGCGAAATGAAGAGCCCACTTGTCAACCAGTTGAAAAAAAACTGACACTAGAGGAACAGTTTCTTAAAATAAAAGATGAAAAAGCTAAAAATAAAAATTTGCATCTAAAGTTTGCTTTAGAAAAAGTTAATTATAAATTTACAAAAAAATTAACCCTAAGTATGATGGGTGGTGTATTTGCAGGTATGGGATATATCGCATTCAATACATTGAATGGTGGTTCATATATTGACGGAAATTTTGTAAAAGATTATGGTGATGTTGGACTATTTTTTGGTGCTTTATTATTCCCGATTGGTATAATGATGTGTATTTTTTTAGGAGGAAACCTATTTACTTCAAATGTTTTAGTAATAATGGGTGTTTATGCAAAGAAAGTTAAATTTAAACTTTTTGTTCATGATTTATTAGTAACTTTAATGGGAAATGTAATTGGTGGAATATTAATATCCTTATTGTCTTTCGGGTCCAGTATATATTGAACCTTTGATCCATCAAGTGGATTTGAGATAAATAATATTGGTACGGGCGTTATGTACTTAGCTGATAAAAAAATATCAACTGAGTGATGATCTAATATTTTATCAGGAATACTATGTAATATGATTGTTGCTGGATCAATTTATACTTATGTTAAAGTTAATAATAGAGCGATAGGATCAATGCTAGTGTATTTATTTATTGTTGTTTTTGCAATTTGTGGTTTCCAACACGTTGTTGCTAATACATTTGTATTTACCGAAGCTTCACTACTTAATATAATAGCACCTCCTGAACTTCAAGCGATTTTCGGTAGAACGGAAATGGGTGAATCATTCTATGTTAATATGATACCTACAGTAATTGGAAATGTATTAGGTGGTATTTTAATATCAACAGTATACATGTATTTAGAGGGCGAAAAAATCAAGAAAAGTTCTGTAACTGAATTTAATATTATTGTTCCAGAAGAAGATGAATTTCCAGAAGAAAAAAAACCAGAAAGCAACTAATAAAAAAAATGTAACGCCGTTACATTTTTTTTATTAATTAAATTAAATTATTTAACAATATTTTTTTTGTTTTTGAAACTTATTGATAAGTTTTTTCAATTTCTTATTGCTCATATTGCAATAGGTGCAATTGCAACAGGTATTAAATAAAGTGCTCAACTACAGAATATATTTCCTACTATTGTTAAAGCAATAAATAAAACTGATAAAGAGATTGCTAACCCTAAACTTTTTTTGTTTTTCATAATAATTATCCTTTTAATTCTTTTAAAATATTTTTACTTTTTTCACTTAGCACTTCTCTAATTGATTCATGGCTATGGTTTTCAGATTCCATTTCTCTTCTGAAAAAGAAAATAGATAAGAGTTGTAAATAATCAATAAAAGCATTTTGATCATTTTTGAACATATCTGAAAGCATTTTTTCATCTTGCGTTCTTAGTTTACCTAAAAGCGGACCAAAATGTGCTTGTTGATATTTTCTTATTTCATCTACTCTAGCATTCTCTACTAATGTATCAAGTGCTTTTTGGATTTTGTCATAATGTTCTTTATCTAATTTACTAATATAGTCATTATCCATTAATGTATTTTCTAAAAAGTTAATTCTATCTTCATTTGTAGAAAGGACTTCTAGAAATAAATTTCTACATAATATTATATTATTGTCGAATTTATTCTTATTCATATTTTCTCCAACCTATGTATTTAAATTTATACATAGGAAAATTATTATACATTAAAAATAAATTATTAATTATTTTTTTAAAATAATTGCTTTTCATATTATTATTAATATTAGGTAATAATGATGATAGATAGAAATATTATAGATAATTTAAAATCGTTTGTTGAAACAATAGATAATGAAAAAAAATTAGCAGAAGAAAAAAATATCTTTAATAAAAAGCATATTGCTCCTATTTATGGTCAAATTAAAGATAAATCTCCTGAAGAAAAAAAAGATTTTGGCAAAAGAATAAATGATTTAAAAATTGAAATCGACAAGATATTTGATGATCAATTAAAAAGGATAAAAGACCAATACATAAATTCATTAAGATCTGAATTTGATCCTTTATTAGAAGTTAATGATTTATTACTTGGGGGAATCAATCCAATTGATGCTTCAATTAATGTAATTAATAATTTTTTTAAAGTATTAAATTTTGAAATAGTTTCAGGTGATGAAATCTCTTTAACTAAGTATAATTTTGATAATTTGAATATGGATGAAAATCATGCAGCAAGAGATGAACATGATACTTTTTTTATAAATAATAATACTGTTTTAAGAACTCATTGTACTTCTGTAAGTGCAAAAATGATTGAAAACAATAAAGATGAAGAAATAAAAGTTATTTCATATGGAAATGTTTATCGAAAAGATGAGGATGATGCTACTCATTCTCACCAATTTAATCAATTAGATATTATTTGAATTAGGAAAGACTTGAATATTAGTAATTTAAAATGATTGATTAATAATTTCTTAAAATATTTCTTTAATAATTACAATATAAAAACAAAATATAGATTATCTTATTTTCCTTTTACAGAACCATCTTTTGAAGTGGATATGTCGTGCTTTAAATGTGATGGAAAAGGTTGTAATATTTGTAAGGGAACTGGATGAATTGAAGTTTTAGGATCTGGGATTTTTAATCCAAAAGTAATATATAAAGCTAACATGAGTGAAGATATGATTGGGTTAGCAGCAGGAATTGGAATTGACCGTTTAACGATGCTAAAATATGGGATCAATGATATTAGATACTTATATAATAATGATTTTAGAGTATTGTCAAAATTCAAAGGAGAAAAATAATGTATTTATCTAGAAAATTAATTACTAGCTTTTTTCCTGAATTTGCTTTATTTAACGATAAAAAACTAATTGGAATTTTTAATTCATTGGGAATTGAATTAGAAACTATTTTTAATTTTGAAAAAACAAACAATTTAGTTGTTGGGGAAATTTTAGAAACTTCAAAACATCCAAGTGCAGATAGTCTAAATGTATGTAAGGTAAGGATATCAAGTTCTAAAATTAACACAATTGTTTGTGGTGCAAAAAATGTTTATCCTAATCAAAAAGTTATTGTTGCTTTAAAAGGCGCTAAATTAATAGATGGTAGAGTAATTGAGTACAAAGAATTAAGAGGTGTTTTATCCGAAGGAATGATTTGTGCTTATAATGAACTAACAAGTAGAAATGATTGATGTAATAAAAATGAATTAGATGATATTGTTTTACTCCCTTCTACTGCTAAAGTGGGCGATAAAAATCCATTTGGTTTTTTAAATATGGATGATATTATTTATGAACTTTCAATTCCAAGCAACAGAAATGATCTAAACTCTGTATTTGGAATAATTTTAGAAATGCAGTCTTTTTTAAATTTAAAAAAAGAATTAGCATTTAGAAATTTAAATAAAAAATTAAATAGCAAAATAAAATTAAAAAATAATGTTTCAGATAATCATTACTTAATTTCATTAAAAAATGAAAAATATACTAAATCAAATTGAATTGTTAAAACTCTTTTAATGAATTCTGGTTTTATTCCAAGTGATTCAATAGAGGACTTAGGAAAACTTAATCAAATATTGTCAGGTATTCCTGTCATTGCTTTTACAAATATTAAAGGGAACAAATTAGAAGTATCAAAATTAGAAAAGCCAACAAGAGTAGAATTAAATAGTTACGGAATAGTTAATTTAAAAAAAGGTGATATTGTTTTAAAAAATAATAATGACATAGTTGCTTTAATGAATATTGATGTTTGTAAAAAATATGCTATTAATCAACATTCTAAAAACATTTATTTTTTATCTTGTTCTACAAATCCAATGGATATTAAAAATACTTCAAATAGACTAAAATTAATGAATGATAAAATTAAGTTTAGTTCAAAAAATATTTCTAGTTGATGATATAAAAAATCTTTAGACATTTTTATTGAAAACTTAAAACCGAGCTTCACTAATATAGAAGTTGATTTAAAACACAAGGAAAGCAAACAATCTCAAATAAAACTTGATTTAAAAAAAGTAAACAAACTTCTAGGAGTTAATATAACTGACGCAAACATTAGAAAAGTTATAAATTCTTTTGGTTATAAAATAGCTAAAGACTATATTACTATCCCAGAATATAGAATTGATATTGAAAATGATCATGACATAATAGAAGACATTTTAAAAGTAATAGGAATTCAAAATATTCCTGAACTTAGTATTAAAAATTCAATTCTATATAACATTAAAACAAAAGACAGTGAAAACATAACAAAAGTTAACAATATATTATTAAATAGAGGTTTTTATTTATTAAAAACTTACAACTTAACTTCAAAAAAAATTAATGATAAATTTAATTATTTTAAATACAATAAGCCAATTCAGATAAAAAATCCTATTTCATCAGATAGAGAGTATATGAGGTTGTCATTAATTGATGGCATCCTTGATTGTTATTCATATAATAGTTCTTTAAAAAATGATTTAGTACCTGTATTTGAAATACAAGAAATATATTATGGAACAAATAAAAGGAAACATTTAGTTGCAGCCGTTCCAGAAGATATAATTATTAATAATTTTAATAACTCAATTGTTAAAGCCGATATATTTTTCTTAAAGTCAATTGCTCAAAGTATTGCATTAGTTGGTAAACAAGAATTAAGTTTTGAAAAAGAAATTTCAAATTCATGAGGATGTAAAAAAGACTCAATAAAAGTTAATCTTAATAAAAATAACATTGGTTATATTACAAGAATCAGTCCAGAAGTTTTAAAATCGTATAAGATTAAATCAGAAAAAATTTATTTAATGGAATTAGATGTAACTAATTTAATAGATTTTAAAAATAATTTAGCATTTGTTTTTGATGATGAAAAAAAACATAAAATCATTAGAGACCTTTCAGTTATGGTTGATAAGGAATATGATTTAAACAATATTTATAAATTAGCTAAATCTTGTAATTTAATTGAATCTCTTAAATTTATAAGTGCTTTTGAGAAGGGTGATGAGATATCATATACATTCAGATTTAACTTGATTTCAAATGATAATGATGTAAAAATTAACTTTCAAAAGGTTATTGATTTTTTTATAAAAAATAATTTAAAAATAATTTCTAGCTAAAAATGCTTGATTTCTTTTTTTTTGGTGTATAATATAGATGTGCATATGATTGCAAAATTTTTAAGAAATTTATAAATCATAGAAGTGAATTTTGATTTTGAAGTATCCAAGCTCGGGAAAAGCAAATATAGGGTAGTGAAAACAAAAAGTATAATGATTTGATTTGACCAATGACGATCAGAATTATGAGTATGTTTTACGAGGGTGAAGATATTAGAAGGATAATAGTAGTCATATGAAATATAAATATATGAATATTATGTATGATTATGCACACAAAAAATTTAAAATACTTTTAGGGTTTAATTAGTTGTTAAATTATGCATATTTGCAATTAATCCTTCTGAAGGAAAAATTAAATGTATTTGGTATTGTTCACACAGAATAATACTTCTAAAAAAAACAATCTTGTGAGGCAAGATTGTTTTTTTATTATTTTACTATCATATTTATTTTAATTTGCTAAAATAATATTAATTAAATGGAGAGAGTATGGAAAATTATTCAAAATATATTGACTCAACTGTTCTATCTGCAAATGCAAGCAAAGAACAAATTTATAAATTATGTAAGGAAGCTATTTCTGAAAACTTTTTTTCAGTTTGCATAAATCCTTTTTATGTAAGGTTATCAAAAGAGATCTTAAAAGATTCAGATGTAAAGGTTTGCACAGTTGTTGGATTTCCGCTTGGACAAAATACAATTAGTTCAAAAGTTTTTGAAACTCTTGATGCAATTAAAAATGGTGCTGATGAAATTGATATGGTAGTAAACATTTCTAGACTTAAAGAAAATGATTTTAAATATTGTGTTACTGAAATAAATGAAGTTAAAAAAGCAGCGCAAGGAAGAATTGTTAAAGTTATTGTTGAAACCGCTTTGTTATCAGAGGAAGATAAAATTAATGCATGTCATATTGTTTTAAATTCAAAAGCAGACTTTATAAAAACTTCTACAGGTTTTTCAACTTCAGGAGCTAAATTAGAAGATATAAAATTATTTAATAAAATAATTAAGAAAAGAAAATTTATTAAAGCTGCTGGAGGAATTAAAACACATAATGATTTAGTAGAATTTATCGATGCTGGAGCTGATAGAATCGGAACTTCAAAAGGTAAAGAATTAATGAAAAAATACTAAGATTGCTTCTTAGTATTTTTTTTATTCTTTTCTAGCAATTCATTAATATCAATTTTTTTAGGATCATACTTTTTAAACTTTAATTTGTTTAAATAGAATAGCTCATTATTTTTATCAGCATTAAATTTAATTTCATTTGAAATTAAAATTTGAGATTTAACATCAGAATCATATTTTTGATTAGCATACTTATAATCACCAACTATCGGATTCTTATAGTAAGATAAATGCGCTCTAATTTGATGTTTTTTTCCTGAAATTAGTTCTACTTCAACTAATGAATATGTTCATTCTTCTTTAATAACAAAAACATTGGTTTCAATAATACTTGTATCATAAGTATTTGGAGATGAACAAACCTTCATTTTATTTTTAGTAATTGGGTGTTTATAGATATAATCTACTCAATAATTTTCTTTATTTCTTAATCTACCATGAACCAAAGCAAGATATTTTTTAGATATCTTTTTATCAGCAATAAGCTTATTAAGATTTCTAACAACTTTCTTATTTTTTCCTGCAATAACTAAACCTTCAGTATTTACATCTATTCTATTTATTAGGGCTGGTTCTTGTTCAAGACTATAACCATCTCATTCTTTTTTATTAAATAAATATAATTTTAAATAATTATTTAATGTATTTGTTTTTTCGTTTATATCTTCTTGGCAATAAACGCCCTTCTTTTTATCAAAGATAATAATGTTTTTGTCTTCAAAAAAAATTGTGGCTTTTATATTACAATCCTTAAAATCATTTTCTTTTTCTTTAGGAATTGCTATATAAAAAGATAAAATATCACCTTTAGAAATTAGGTGATTATCTTTAACTTTTTTGTTATTTAACTTAATATTGCCCTTGTTTATGCTCTTTTTCACAAAAGAAATTGTCTTGTTTTGCAAAAAAATAAAACAAAATTCACTAACTGTTTTGCCAATATATTGGTCTTCAATTTTTATCTCTTTCATAATTCCTTATTTTTTATAGATTTTTAACAAAAAACTTATATAAAACCTTATAATAAATATAACATATATATTATTTTACAAGGGAATACTATGAATACCGAATTTTATACTAAAAAATTAAAGGCTTTTGAACCAGGTTCAAAAGCAATGATTGCTGCATTAGAAAATGTGGAAGTATTATCATTTATTTGAAATGACTCAAATAGTAAACCTATTATTTTTTTTGTTTCTAAAAATAAAATCTTTATTTATTCAAACATAAATAAGAATCCAATTACTGAAATTTATTCTTTAGATAAAATAAGAGAATTGCATATGATTGACGAGACAAAAAGAAGAGGGTCTCTTTTTTTAAAGTTATCTAATGATAAAAAATATATTTTAGAAGATATTAAAAAAGATCAAATAATTGATTTTTTAAATATATATGAAAGTGTTAAAGATTCATTCGAGTATAGTAGTGATAATAAGTTCACAAAGAATCTAGAAATAATAGATGATTATAATGATAGTGATTTATTAAAAAATATTCAAAATTTAGAAAAAATTAAAAAAGAAACTTTTGATAGAGAGAGTCAAAGATTCTCAGAAGAAAAAAAAGTTATTCCAAATGAAAATAAACCAATAATGAACAACCAAATAAAATCAAAAAGAATCGTTGATGATTCAAAAATAAGTAATGATACTACTTTTTCAAGTAAGTATATTTATTCTTTATTATCAAAAAGAAATACTTTATTGCCAGATGGAAAATTATCAAGAATTGATAAACTAAATAGTAAAATAGATGAAATAGATATTTCTGATTCAAAATATAATGGCAAAAAAGTTGATGACAAATTTATACAAGATATTAAAGTTGTTCTGCATAAAATTAATGAAAAAGTTAATTTATTAAAGGAAAACATTGAAAATACAGTTTCTGAAAAAACTTCTTCTACTAATGAAAAAATAGATAAAGTAGCTGCTAACTCAGTTGATTCAAAAGAAATTATTAAATTAAAATATTCAATTGAAAATTCAAAAAGTGAAATTGAAAAAGAGCTAAAAGATTTTGTTAAAGCAACAAATGAAAAAATGCAAAAGATTTCTGATAACTTAATTAGCGATAATGTTCTTAAAAAAATTGATGAAAGAATTAATGGTTATAAATCAGATTTAATAAATGAAGTTGAAGAAGTTAAAGTTACATTAAGAGATAAACTAAGTTTAGTTTCTGATATCGCAGATAAGCAAATTAAGTTTGCAAATGATTTAAAAAAATATTCTAATGAAAATGAAAACTTTAATGATGAAATCTATGTTGTTCAAAAAGCTTGATTAGAAAATAATAAAAAATTTGAAGTTCAAAATGATAAATTAATGAAACTTGAAAATTCATGAAGAAATCAAGCTGATGCAATCAACGTTATAATTAAAAAAATTAAGAGTAAATTTGGAGATGAAGAAAGTGACAACATTAAAAACAGTAATGTTGATCCAGGTTGATTTTTAGACTCTATTCATAATGAAAGAAATAAATTATTAGCAGTTAGTGATGAAGGTCTTGGAGTTTATTTTGATGTTGATGAATTTAAAAATGATATTGATAAAATAATCACTCAATCTAAAAATGAATTAAATATAATATTTGATGAAAAAATTCATGAATTAAAAAAGTTTGTTATTGATAATGTTGAAAGCGAATCAAATAAGCAAGATGATAAAATAATTGAAAGTGCATTCAATCAAAAAGAAAATCATATTGTTCAATTTAAAGCTAAATCTTATATTTTAAATGGAATTGAAAGACATGGTGTTAGATCAGGTCAAACTTTAAGTTTAAAAATGGATAAAAATGTTCCTGGAATAGATACTATGTATTTTTCAGAAGATAAAAAAGAACCATTACATATAAATAGATTTGATGGAATTATTTTTGCTAATAGAAAATATTATTTAAATGTACCAAAAGAATTTAGTACAGATAAAAAATATAGTTTAACAATAAACCATATTGAATATACAGATAGTTTTAAACCATTTAGATCATATGTAATTACTATTAACAACACTTTATTTGAATATAAAGTATTTGATGAAAGAGGTTATTTATTATCTGATAAGGATGCAGTGTCATCTAAATATGATTTAAAATGATTAAGTTTCTTTAAGGATTAATATGATGAAAGTTAAAAAAGCTATTATTCCAGCTGCTGGATTAGGAACAAGATTTCTTCCTGCTACAAAAGCACTACCAAAAGAAATGCTACCTATTTTAGATAAACCAACAATTCAATATATAGTTGAAGAAGCTGCTGCATCTGGAATTGAAGAAATTTTAATTGTAACTTCAAATTCAAAAAATTCAATTATGGATCATTTTGATTATTCTTTTGAAATTGAATATTGATTAAATAAAAAAGGCAAAAAAGATCAAGCAAAAAAATTAAGAAAAATTGCTGATATTGCCAAAATTCAATATATAAGACAAAAAGAACCTCTAGGTTTGGGAGATGCAATTTTATCAGCTAAATCATTTATTGGAAATGAATACTTTGCGGTTCTTTTAGGTGATGATGTTGTTGTTCAAAATAATAATTCAAATGGACCAGCCTTACTTCAATGTATTGAAGCTCATAAAAAAACTAACGCGCCAGTAATTGGTATTCAAAAAGTAGAAGATTCGCAAACTCCAATGTATGGAATTGTTGATATAGATAAGAAATATAAAAATGATAAATCTATATTAAAACTAAATGGCTTCGTTGAAAAACCAAAATTAGGAGAAGCACCTTCTAATTATGCAATTCTTGGAAGATATGTATTAAGCCCACAAATATTTCAAGAACTTGAAAATGTTAAAATAGATGGCTCTGGTGAAATCCAACTTACTTCAGCTATTAGATCACTTTCTGAAACGCAAGTTTTTTATGGAAAAATATTTGAAGGCAAAAGATATGATATTGGATCTAAAGTAGGATATGTAGAAGCAATTATTTATGAGTCTTTGAAAAATGATGAAACAAAAGAACAAGTAAAGGAAATAATAAAAAAAATAAAATTGGATTTATAATCCAATTTTATTTTTCTATGACTAATGATTTTATTCTTGACATTGACTCAAGGGCTCAATAGATACCTTGAGTTCCAAAGCCTGAATTTTTAACTCCAATAAATGGAAACTTATCAGGTCCTCTTGAAGATGGAAGATTTCAATTAATTGAACCACAATCAAGTCTATTTGCAATTCTTATGAAGTCTTTTTCACTATTAGTGAATATACATGCTTGTAATCCATATAATGATTTATCCAAATCATTTATTACTGTTTGAATATTATCAAATTCAACAATTGGAATAATTGGAGCAAATTGTTCTTGATCATATATTAACATTTCTCTTTTTACATTTGATAATACTGTAGGATACAAAATGTTATTTAAAGTATTTCCTCCAAGTTCTAATTTAGCTCCTTTATCAATAGCATCTTTGATTAATTTTTCAGCTCACTTAACTGCACTAGGGTTAATTAAAGCAGTAATATCGCTTTCATCAAATGAAGAACCTACTTTTAACTTCTTAACTTCTTCAACTAATTTACTAGTGAATTTACTAGCTATTTCTTTATCAATAAAAACAATTTTAATTGCAGTACATCTTTGACCTGAATAAGACAAGCTACCCTTAACAATGTTTTTAATTGCTGAGTCAATATTAGCATCTTTTAAAACGATTGCTGGATCTTTTCCTCCCATTTCAAGCACTAGAGGGATTCCTGATTTTTTTTGAGCAATATTAGTTCCGATAGCTACACCACCAGTAAATGAAATCATTTTTATTTTTTTATTCTCAATTAGTTCATCTCCAATTTCTGAACCTTTTCCAATAACGACATTAAATACATTTGCAGGCAAATTAGCTTCATAAAAATATTTAGATAATAATGCTCCAGAAATACTTCCTTGAGTTGCAGGTTTAAATACCACAGTATTTCCTAAAACTAATGCAGGGATTATTTTAGATATAGATAAATTAACTGGATAATTAAATGGAGAAATAGCTAACACAACTCCTAGGGGCACTCTTTTTTGATATGATACTTTACCTTTTCTAGTAACAGGATTATCATATTGTATTTTGGGTTTAATGAAATTTTTATTGTATTCTTCTATTGTTTCAATAATATAATCATAAGACCTTTCTACTTCTTTAATTGCATCTGTATAATTTTTTGCCACTTCATCAACGATAGCTTTTGCTAATTCTTCTTTGTTTGCAAGCATTATCTTGCCAAAAGCCATTATGTAATCTATTCTTTTTTGTTGTGAAGTCATTGATCAAGCATTAAATGCTTTATCTGCATTTTCAAAAATAATATTTATTTGATCTTTTTTAAATGCTGGTAATATTCCTACTATTTGGTTAGTTTCTGGAGAATGTATCTCAATAGTATTATCTAATTCAACCATTTGATTATTAAAAAAAATTTTGTGTTTTTTCATCTTGTTTCCTTTTGTTATGTGTGTAAATTATATAACAAGTATATTAATTAAATTATATAATTGTAAATTAACAATATAGTTTATAATATCAATGAGTATTATGTTTTAGGTGAATATGAATCAAGATATCCTTCATGATAAAAAAATAAACGAAAGACTAACTGTTTTAAAGGTTAAAGCAAAAAAAATAATTAAAGAAATCTCAAGAAATCACATAAATAATGAGAACATTACAAAACTTTCAATTTTATCAGCATTTATTAAAAAACCATTCTATATTTATTCGGGATCAAAAAAACTAGATAAATATATATTTGATTCTATAAAAAACATTTTTTCTGACTCTAAGCCATTTGAAATTCTTGTTGACAGCTCTACAACTATAGATGATATTTTAGGTCCTGTTGATGAAGAAGCTATCAAAGAAGGAAAGTATATTAGAAGAATAATTGGTTTTTTAACTTCTTCTGATGTTTGTCTAATATCAAATGGTTTGAGTGGTGATAGATTTGTTAAGAATGTTTTATTAGATTTTTTTCTTCAAAACACATATATGAACAATGGAGTGTTAGTTCATTTAGATGTTCCATTAAAGGTAATGACTGGTGATTTTAATAGACCAACAGATGAAGTTTCAAAGCATATTTGAAACTCAATTTTTATTAAATATTTCATTAATACAACATCAGATGCAAGAGATGCTCAAAAGGGTATTAGCGCTGAAGAAAACATGAACTATCATATTAATTTAAGAGATGAAGAAAAGTTTAAACTAGAAGACATTGAATTTGTAAATGCATTAACTAGTTATGTTGTTTTAGATGAACCATCTAAAATTTTTATTAAGAAACTTAAGGAAAAAGTTAGTGAATTTAATGATAGCAGAAAGCAATCAAAGCAACATGGAATTGATCAAATTTTAAATAGCAATGACATTTGAAAATCAATTGATAAAGTTTTAAAAATATCAGCAATATTAAATGGTAGATTAGAAGTAGACATAACTGATTGTTTTATTGTGGAACATATATTATGAAACCAACCAATTCATTCAAATGTTATAGCTAAATTCATTAATGATTTAACATCAAATTTTGAATATGGTTTTTACTCTCAATATGATGTAACAAAAGAAAAATACTTAGGTTTTTCTAGTTATATTAAATCTGAAATAGTTAAAGACTTAGATTTTAAAAAAGTAGTTGAAGAAAAGGTTTTTATTAATGATATTGGAAAATATTATTTATTCTCATCTGAAGAAGAAGATATGAGCAGTTTTTTCATAGATATTAAAGATATTAATATGATAAAAAATACAAGTTCAGTTGTTGGATCAATTGACTTGTCAATTAAAATTTATACAAAAGAACAATTTGTCACAAACAAAGAAGCAACTGAAAGAATATTTATTAATTTTGATGGTAAAAATTATTATGTTTATAATAAAAATAATACAAATAATGAAAAAATTAGAATAAATCCAGATTTAATTGAAATTAAGAGCAATAAAATTGAAAAAATTGAAATTGATCAAGAATTAATGCCAGACATTAAAAATTGAATGAAATCATTAATATTTGATTTACATTATGATATTAGAGAACTAAGTAAATTATTAGAACAAGACTTTTCACAATTAACAAAAGTTAATGTATTTATTTGTGATAGAAAAATGGACTTCTATAAAAAATCTATTAAAGATACATTAAATAAATTAAACAGAATAAGAGAAAGTGTTCAAATGGTTTCTACAAATATTAAATTAGCATCAAAAGGTATGTATAATGGTACTATTGATAGCTTTGTTCCAAGTTTAGGTTTTTAAGGAGAAATTATGCCATTCATAAAAGAATTAAATAAAGATTTTTTTATTAGAGATAATCAAATAATTCTTTCCCAAGAATATGTTGAAAAAAATAGATGAAAATTTAAAAAAATAACAGGAAGCAGATTGTCATCAATTCTTGGAAGTAATGAATGAACTAGCGAAGTAAAATCATGAGCAATCATGGTAGGAATTTTTAAAGACAAAATGGATGAAACATTATCGTTTGTTGGAAATACAATTGAACCAAAGGTTAAGCAATTTGCTGAAGAAGTTTTGAATAAGAAATATTTAAGTTATAGTCCTGCTAAAATACAATGAGATATTTTTAAAGATAACATGGTTTTCGGTGGTATTCCTGATGGAGAACCAATCAATGAAAACAATGAGCTAGATTATCCAAATTCAAGAATGTTGGAAATAAAAACTACATCAATTGATTCATTAGTTTATAAAAAAATTGACAACACATTAATGATGCAAAAAGATCACAATAACTTTCCTCTGGTAAAGGAAAAAAACGGTGGACTTAAAAAATGATTTAACAATTACAATGAAATTACAATCTCAGAAGATTATTGTATGCAACTATCTTTATATCTTTATTTAAGAAATATCGAAAAGGGATTATTTGTTATTGCATTTTTGGAAACAAAAGATTATGCTCAACCAAACTCTTTTATACCATCAAAAGACAACATTAAATTTGTTGAATTAGATTTAAATAGATCTTCTTTTGAAGAAAAAATAATTTATGCAAAAAATTGATATGAAAATTACATAAAAGGATGTAAAAGTCCTAAGATAACTTCGAACGACATGAAATGATTAAGAGAAGAAGGCTTATCATAAATTATTTTTTCATTAATAAATAATAATAGATTTATATATAATATATTTAAAGGAAAAAATATGAACATAGCAACAATTTTTATAGAAAAAATTACTTTTGGAAATTCAGTTACACAAGCAAGTCAGATTGCTATTATTTTTAATGAAAATGATGAAATGAAATGCCTTCATTATTTTATTGAAAACTCAGCGAAAAAATCAATGAACCCAACACCACTTAAAACAGCATTAATAGATATCTATTCATTTCTTGATAAAAAAAGTGTTGTTTTATACAATTTTAACAATGTTGATTATGAGTTTTTAAAAAGTTCATACAAAAAACTTAACCTTGAATTTAATAATCCAATTATTGATGTTTCAAAAAAAGCAAAAGAAATAGGAATTAAAAAAATTAACTTAAGAAATTTATGTACAATATTTAAAGTAAGTTCAAAAAATACTAAGAAAATTCCTTCTGCATTATTTAAAGCTAGACAATTATATTTAGTTGCTAATCATTTGTATAAGCTAAATGGATAAATATTTAATCGTTGGTTTGGGTAATCCTGGATTAAAATATGAAAACACAAAGCATAATGCAGGTTTTATTGCTTTAGATTTTTTTGCTAACCAAAATAATTTTACTTTAAATGCAAATATATTTGAAGGAATTTTTTATAAATTAAAATATGAAGAAAAAGAAATTTTCTTTTTAAAGCCTCAAACATTTATGAATCTTTCTGGCGAGTGTGTTTTAAAGTTTATAAATTTTTATAAAATTAATATTAAAAACATTTTAGTAGTTTATGATGATCTAGATTTGCCAATTGGAAAAATAAAAATTAAAAGAAATGGTTCTTCAGGAGGACAAAATGGTATTAAAGATATCATTAACAAATTAGGTACTGAAGAAATTAAAAGAATAAAAATAGGAATTGGCAGACCAAAAAATAAAAATGATTCTATTAGCAATTATGTCTTATCCAAAGTTTCTATAGATGATCAACCAATATTTTTAAAATCAATTGAAAAAGCTTCAAAAATAATTGATAATTTTTATAAAAAAGATTTTGATAAAATTTTAACGGAATTTAATAATGACTAAAGGTATTATTAATTCTTTTTTATTTAAAATATCATCCAAAAAATACATAGCAGCAGTCTCAGGCGGCCCTGATTCAATGGCAATGCTAAATATGTTTAAAAATAAAATACAAGCAGTTGCATTTGTTAATTACAAGAAAAGAATTGAAGCAGATTATGAACAGAAATTTGTTGAAGAATTTTGTAAGGAAAACAATATTGATTTTTTTGCATATATTGTAGATTGAAAAATAGAAAAAAACAATATAAATAACTTTCAAGCAAATGCAAGAAAAATTAGATATGAATTCTTTTGTGAAGTTTCTATGAAAATAAATAATAATAACTTGCTTGTTGCTCATAATTTTAATGATTTTTTAGAAACAGCTTATTCTCAAATAGAAAAAAAATCAAAATCTTTATATTATGGAATAATGCAAAAAAGCATGTATAAAAACCTTAAAATATTTAGACCACTTTTATATGTAGAAAAAAAATATTTAGAAGATTATTGCATAAAAAATAAAGTTAATTATAGCATCGATCACACAAACGCTAGTGATGATTATGAAAGAAACAGAAACAGAAAAATTATTTTAGATATGAACGAAAAAGATTATGAATTACTAGTAAGAAAAATAGAAAAATACAATAAAAAAAATAAAGTTAAATTAAAAAAAGTTAATAAGTTTTTTTACAACTGAAAAATATCTGATTACGATATTGATTTTATTAAAAATATTCCTAAAGATTTATGATTTAATATAATTTATTTATTACTTATTAATAATGATTTAGGTAAAATTTCTAGTAATAAAATTAATGGTATAATTGATTTTATATCAAAGAATAGTTCAAAAGAATATCGAGTTACTTCTGATGTGAATATTTGCATTAAAAATAACAAACTATCTTTTTAAGGAAAAAAATGAGAATTTTAATTTTAGGGATAACAGGCTCTATAGGTTTGCAAACTATAGAAGTCATTCAAAATTTTCAAGAATTACAACTTGTTGGTTTTTCATTTTTTAAAAACATAGAAAAAGCTAAGCAAATTTCATCCTTATTTCCTAATGTAAGTGTATATAGCGAGCATATAACAACTTTAAATGATTGCAATTCATATGATGAACTAATAAGGAAAACAAAGCCTGAAATCATTTTAAATGCTATTACTGGATTTGCTGGGTTAGATAAATCTATTCTTTGTTTAAAAAATAAAATAGACTTAGTTTTAGCTAACAAGGAATCAATGGTTACGGCTGGAAAGTTTTTAATTCATTTAGCAAATGAGAATAATGTTTCTATTACTCCTGTTGATTCAGAGCTTACATCAATTATTTCGTTAATTAAATTCAAAAATAAGAATATTAAAAAAATAATAATTACTGCTTCTGGTGGTAAATTTTTCGATAATAAAAAATTAAATGAATCACATTATCAATTTAATGAAGTTATCAAGCATCCAAAATGAGAAATGGGAGAAAAAATTTCAGTTGATTCTTCAACGATGATTAATAAGTATTTTGAAATCATTGAAGCATCATACTTTTTTCCATACAAAATAGATGTAATTCAACATAAAGAAGCAATTGTTCATTCAATTGTTGAATACTTAGACGGTTCATCAATTATGTATTTATCAGACCCTAATATGAAGATTGCAATTCAAAATGCAATTTTTAGTTTTGATTCAAAAAAGCAAATAATTAATGAATTAAATTATGATAAATTAAATTTAAATTTTAATAAAATTGATGAAGACAAATGACTTCCAATTAAATGAGCAAAAGAATTTTTAAATAATAAAAATTTAGCTCAACCAATAATCATAAATGCATCAAATGATTATTTATTTGAATTGTTTAAAAAAAATAAAATTAATTTCCATCAAATTACTTTGATAATAGAGAAAGCAATTATTAAATTTAATGATCATGAAGTTAATAAAATTGAAGATGTCTACTCTTTAAATAAATTAGTTAGAGAATGAATAGAAGAAGGAAAATATGAATAATGTTCAATTAATATTTACTTTTATATTTGTAGTGCTTATATCTCTTACAATCCATGAATTAGGTCATTTTATTTTTGCAAAAATTTTTAAAGTTACTGTTTATGAATTTTCAATTGGTATAGGTCCAAAATTATTTTCAATTAGTCATAATGGGACGGTTTATTGTCTGAGGTTACTTCCTATTATGGCATACGTTTCAATGTCATCTAATCGTACAAATAAGCTTTATAAAGAAGTATTAAATGATATTGAAGAAGAAAATAAATTAGACAAAAATTTATTAGAACTTTCTAATTATGATCATTTTAAAATGATTTTTAAAAATAAATTTTCATTTAAAGATTTTAAAACATTTAATGTTTATAAAGAATATCGAAAATACAATAATTTATATACTCTTTCATCTAATTCAATAAGTATGAATTCTGTTTCCTTTTTTAAAAACATTCTGATTATTTTTGGAGGTGTATTGTTTAACTTAGTATTACTTGGTTTAAGCGCATTAGTTTTAATTTATGGTCTTAATGAAAAAATAGATATTGGCAAAGAAATTCAATTTTTTTTCATTAATCTATGAAATACAATAATTTTTCAAAAAGTTGAGGGTTCAATCAATATCTCTAATAATTTTGCAAGTGTTTTTTTTCTACAATTATTTTTAATTAATTTAAGTTTATTCTTATTAAATATATTACCATTTCCACCTCTTGATGGATTTAAAATACTATCTTTAATAATTGAGAAAACAACTAGGAAAAATATTCCAGAAAAGTTTGATTTATTTTTTAGTATTATTGGTATTATATTTATAGTTTATCTTTCAATAGCTAGTATTGTAAGTTTTTTTATTTAAAGGAAAATATGAAAGACAAATTTTTACATTTTTTTACTAAAAGCAATATATTATCTGAAAATGAATTTAATTCTATTAAGGATAAATGTGTTTTTTCAATTTCAAATATAGATGAAATAATTACAATTGAAATTGAGGTCGATTCTTTATTAGAACCAAAACTTTTTTTTAAACTTCTTGATAAAAAAAACATTCATTCTAACAATGAATTAAAAATTATTTTAAATGTAAATAATATTATTTATAATGCTGATGAAGTTTTTGAATATATAAAATATTATGTTAATAAATATTCAAATAATAATTTACTTATAAAAAACATTCTTACTAGAAAAAAATGTGAAATTGAAAATTCAAATTTAATCATTTTTTACTTAAATTTGAATGAGCGTGAAACACTTAATAATGAAAAAAAATCATTACTTTCATTTTTTAACACTGTTGGAATTCAATTCAATGAAATTGTATTTGTAATGGATGAGAAAAATAAGGAAATTGAATTATACAAAACTAAAAAATTTGAGATAAAAAATTATAGTGATAAAAAAGATTTTGTAAAAGAAAATATTAAAACAAGAAAAATTAATGTTGTTGGAAATGTTAATACTATTGCTTCACTTGTTCCTGAACAAATGAATGCAATAGTGTATGGTGAGGTTTTCAAAATTGATTCTATTAAACTTCCAAATAATAAATCTATTTATAAGTTTTTTATAACTGATTATAGTGATTCAATTTTAATAAAATCTTTTATAAACGAAGGAATTGGATTAGATCAAAATACATTTAATTTAATTAAAGTTGGGACATGATTAAAAGCTAAAATAAATTTACAAATTGATAAATACGAAAAGAATCAATTAACAGGAATTATTAGACAATTAAGTATTGATGACAAACCAACCTTATTATCTGAAATAGATCATTCAGAAATTAAAAGAGTTGAATATATTAATCATACTAAAATGACTGCTTTTGAGGGTTTAGCAGATGCGAAAGAATTAGCTGATAAATTAATAGGTTACAAACACAAATATTTAGCAATTACTGATAAATTTAATTGTCAAATTTTTCCTTCTATTTATAACTACAAAAAGTATGGCAAAAAAGACATTAATTTAATTTATGGTGTTCAAACTTTTTTTTCTAAACCAAATGTAGAAATTGTTACTAATCCAATTAATACAAATATTTCAACTGCTGAATATGTTATCTTTGATATTGAAACAACTAGCTTGTACCCTTTAGCTGGTGACATAATTGAATTTGCTGGAATAAAATTTAGAAATGGCGCAATTGTTGATAAAATGGAATTTTTTATAAAAACAGATAAACCATTATCAGATTTTACAAAAAAATTAACTGGTATTGATGAAAACATGATTTCAAAAGGTATAGAAATTAATGAAGCTTTAATTAAAATAAAAAATTTCTTTGGTAATGCAATATTAATTGCACACAATGGTAAAGATTTTGATATTAAATTTATTAATAAAAAAATGGAAGATAACTCAATGGAAATTATTAGAAATCCATTAATAGACACAATGCTATTATCTAGGGCACAAAATCCTAAATTTAAAAGCCATTCTTTAGGTAATATATCTAAAAAATTAGGTATTTTTTACAATGAAAATGAAGCACATAGAGCTATGTTTGATACTGAAGTATTATTGAAGGTTTGAAAAAATATGTTTGATTTTTTAGACATGAGTTCAATAACTAATTTAATGCACATAAACCAAAATTTAAATTCTTATGACTTAGTAACAAAAAATAGGGACCACTTAATTACCTTATATGCAAAAAATCAAGAAGGATTAAGAAATTTATATGAATTAATTTCTAGAGCTAATACTAAGCAATATAACAAGTGTGTTTTATTCGAAGAAGATATTTTAAATTTTAAAAAAAATATAATAGTTGCTAACTCTCCTACTGAAGGTGATGTCATTAAAGAAGCGTTGTATGGAACTAATGATGAGCTAATAAATGCAATTAATTTTTATGATGTTATTTTTGTTTCACCAGTTAATTGTTTTGATCATGAAATTAATAGAGGTAATTTAGAAAAAAAAGATATTGAAAATGCAATAACTAGAATTGTTCAAACTTGTGAATTAATTAACAAAAAGGTTATTGCTTCTAGCGATACTTATTACATAGATGAAGAAGATCAAAAGCTATTTGATGTTTATGTTCACACAAAAGGGTTGGGTGGAAAAAGACATAGAATTTATAGCTATCGAGATGATAATTCTATCTTGCCTAAATTGCATTATAGAACAACAGATGAACTATTAGAAAACTTTTATTTTTTAGGAAAAGAAAAAGCAAATGAAATTGTAGTCGCAAATAGCAATGAACTTATAAATGAATTTGATTTCAATATTATACCTGTTAAAAATACTTTATCATCTCCTTCAATTCCTGGCGCAAGAGAAAAACTTGAAGAATTAGTTGAAACAAATATGATTTTAAAATATGGAGAAAATCCACATGAATCAATAAAAAGAAGAATTAATAGAGAATTAAAATCAATTATTGATAATGGTTATTCAGTTATTTACTGATTTTCACATTTATTAGTTAAAAAATCACTGGATGATGGATATATAGTTGGTTCAAGGGGATCTGTTGGTTCTTCTCTTGTGGCTACTCTTGTTCATATTACAGATGTTAATCCATTACCAGCACATTATTTATGTAATAAATGTAAGTATTTTAAATATGTTGATCAAGTGATTAATAGTGGGTTTGATTTAGAAGAAATTAATTGCCCCGTATGTAATTCAATGATGTGAGGTGATGGTCATAATATTCCTTTTGAAACATTTATGGGATTTGATGGGGATAAAGTTCCTGATATTGATTTAAACTTTTCAGCAGAATACCAATCAAAGGCTCATGACTTTATTAGAGATACTTTTGGCAAGGAGAATGTCTTAAGAGCAGGAACAATAGGAACTGTTGCTGAAAAAACAGCATTTGGTTATGTAAAGAACTATTTTGAAGAAAAAGGTCAAGAAGATGTAAAGGATGCAGAAATAATAAGAATCGCTTCTAAGTGTCAAGGAGTTAAAAGAACAACTGGGCAACACCCTGGAGGAATTATTGTTATACCTAATCATGATAATGTTTTTAACTTTACTCCATATAATTTTCCAGCAGACGATCGTTCTCAAGATTGATATACTACTCATTTTTCATTTGAATACTTGCATGATAGTCTATTGAAATTTGATATTCTAGGGCATGATTCTCCAACTGTAATTAAAATGTTAGAAAGTGCAACTGGTATTAGTTCTAATGAGATACCTAGGTATGATCCTAAAGTTATGAAAATTTTTAGAAGTTCAAAATCTTTAGGAATTGATAATGATGAATATGAAAAGGTGCCAGGAACAATAGGTCTACCTGAGTTTGGAACAAACTTTGTAAAAGAAATGTTATTAGTAACTAAGCCTAAAAACTTTTCTGATCTAGTTAGAATTTCTGGATTGTCTCATGGAACAAATGTTTGAAACAACAATGCAAAAGATTTGATTGAAAAAAACAATTTAGACATCTCTGAGGTTATTAGTTCTAGAGATGATATTATGGTTTACTTAATGTCTAAAGGAATTGACTCATTAATGTCTTTTCAAATAATGGAAAACGTAAGAAAAGGTAAGGGAATATCTCAAGAGCAAGAAATGGCATTAAGAGAAAATGGAATTCATGATTGATATATTGATTCATGTAACAAAATTAAATATTTATTCCCAAAAGCACATGCTACTGCATATGTAGATATGGCCTGAAAAATTGCTTGATACAAACTATATCATCCTTTACACTTTTATTCTTCATTTTTTTCAATTAGATCAACAGTTTTTGATTTAGAAACAATTGTGATGGGAAAACAAAAAATTAAAAGTATTTTACATGATATTAATACAAGGTTAGCAAATCATGTTACTAAATCAACTGTAAAGAACAAAGAAATTGATTTAATCCCAATATATGAAATTTCATTGGAAATGATTGAAAGGGGTTATTCAATTAGCAATATCGATTTAAACATATCTTTAGAAGATAAATATGTAATTACTCATAATAGTCTAATACCTCCATTTTCATGTCTTGATGGATTAGGTGGAGCAGTTGCAAAATCAATTGTAGAAGCAAGAGAAAAAAAACTATTTACATCAAAAGATGACTTAATGAAACGAACAAAAATTTCAAAAACACATTTAAAAAAATTAGAAGATCTTGGTGTATTAGACAACTTATTTGATGATGACCAAATGTCGCTATTTGAGTAAAAAAAAATAAAGAATAAATCTTTATTTTTTTTCAAATATTGTTACAACAATTAATGGATTAACTTTTTTGTTTTTTCAAATAAAATATTTTGCAATATTTTTTGCAATATCTTCAATTTTTTCATTGGAGATTTCTGAATTAATTGCTTTCATTTCTTTTTCTATTTCTTCCCTAATAGTGAAAGCGATTTTAGAAATCATTCCAATAGAATCTTTTACATAAAAGCATCCTCTAGTAGATATTGAAGGTTGATTTGTAAGCTTTTTTTCTTTTTTATCAATTACTAAAATTATGTTAAATATTCCTTTTGAAGAAATTATTTTTCTTTCCTCTAAGACTAATTCTGAATCTTCAACTGCATTTCTGCCATCAATAAACATCGGGTTGGTATTAATCTTAATTTTTGTATGACTTAATGTATTATTTTTTAATTTTAAAAAATCACCATTTTTAATTACAAAAACATTATCTGGATCAAAATTAATTTTTGCCGCATTTTCTTTCATAGATTTTAGCATTTTAATTTCTCCATGAATTGGAACTAAATATTTTGGATTGATTAATTTAAGCATTAGTTGCTGCTCTTGAGCAGTGGCATGACCTGAAGCATGAATTCTATTTTTTCAATCATGCTTAATAATTTTAGCCCCAGTTTTAGAAAGTTTATTAACTAACATTTCTACAGACAAATAATTACCAGGAATTGGATTACTTGATAAAATTATTAAATCACTTTCTTTAACTATAATTTTAGAATGAGTTCCATTACTAATTTGACTTAATGCTGCTCTTTCTTCGCCTTGAGAGCCTGTTAATAAAATTAAAACCTCATTATCAGGAACATCATCTAAATCTTTTGGGGTAATTAAATCCAATTCACCTATATCTAATAAACCAACTTTTTTAGAAATTTTAATATTATTTTCCATCGATCTACCAATTAAACAAATCTTTTTGTTTAAGGATAAAGCAATTTCAACTATTTTTTCAATTCTTCCTAAGTTTGATGCAAAAGTAGATAGTAGAATTCTTCCTTTTGCATCCTTTATGATCTTTTTTAAATTATCAATAATAGAAGTTTCTGATTCACTAAAACTTGGTTGATCAGAGTTTGTAGATTCTCCTAAGAACACACAAACACCTCTTTTAGATATTTCTGCAATTTTATGAATGTCTGTTCTATCATCTTCTTCACCAAAATCAAATCTAAAATCTCCAGCTGATGTAATTATTCCATCAGGTGTTTCGATCGAAACCCCATAACTATCAGGAATTGAGTGACAAACTCTAAAGAAGTCTATTTTAAAATTTTCTGTTTTTATAACTGTGTCATCTTCATATGTAAGAATTTCTGTTTTTGCTGCATTTTTAAATTCTGAAAGTTTTTTCTTAATCATTTCATTTGGTAAAATAGAAGCATAAATTTTATCAATATTTTTAACCTCTGTTAAAAGATATGGTATACCACCAATATGATCCTCATGACCATGAGTAATTATTAAAGTCATTTTATAATTGGCATTTTTTAGGTATGCAAAATTTGGAACCATTCCACTCATTCCTAAATGACCGCTTGTAAATTTTATTCCTGTATCAATAATGATTATTTCATTATTGTACTGAATACAATACATGTTCTTTCCGATTTCTCCAAGACCACCCATTGCAAATAAGTATGTTGTATCCTTTTGGATATTAGTATCCAATTGTTTATTTAAATTATTGTTTTCCATTTTTTTCCTAAAATATAAAAAAATTAAAATTCATTCTAAGTTTTTTAATAATTATTTGATTAATAAGATTTTTTATTTATTATATTATATATTTAAAAAAATGATTTTTTCAAAAATTATTTATATTTTTTCTCAATCATCTTTTTTAAAAAAGGGATTAAATTTATTAATCCTATCATAATATAAAGTACCATTTAAGTGATCAATTTCATGCTGAATACAACATGCTAGATAACCTTCAGCATCAATTTTAATAACATTATTTGTTGTTAGATCTATTGCTTCAACTATTAATCTCTTACTTCTTATCGAATAACCTTCAATATTTTTTTGAACACTTAAACATCCTTCGCCATCTTGTAAATAAATTTTTCCTGAATATTCCTTAATAATTTTCGGATTTGCAATTAAAAATTTATTTTCTTTTTCAGAATCATCAAAATGAATATAAATAATTCTTTTAGGTAGTCCCAATTGGATTGCTGCAATGCCAATACCAGGCTTAATATTATATTCATCTTCCTTTGATTCATAAGAAGCGTCAATATATGCAACCATTTTATCTATTGTTTCCTTTTCAATTTCACTTAAAGGAAAAACAACGTCTTCAGATTTTGTTTTTAACAAAGGATTATCATCATATATTATTCAATCCATTGTTGGTATTATTTTCTTTTTCATAACCCTCTTTTAATAACTCTAAATAATAATTTAAAAAAAATACATAAAAAATAAATGCTATTGCTTTTTTAAAATATAATTAAATTATAATAATAATGTAAATATTTTAATAATAATGTGAATATTTTTTAAATTATTTAAAAATAATGAAGCATTAAATACAAAAGAGTTCTAAATGGGAAAAAAAGGTTTAATCTTTATTGTTAGCGGACCAAGTGGAGTTGGTAAAAAAACAATATTGGATAAAATAATATTTAAAAAAGAATTAAATTTAAAATATAGTGTTTCTTCTACAACTAGAGAACCAAGAGCTGGCGAAACTCATGGTATAGATTATTTTTTTCTTTCTAAAGAACAATTCGAAGATAAAATTAAAAATAAAGAATTAATAGAATGGGTTGAGTTTGCAGGAAATCGTTACGGAACTTTAAAATCAGAAGTAGATAAGTACATTAGTGAAGGCATTAATGTAGTTTTAGAAATCGAAGTTCAAGGCGGACAAAAAATTTTTGAAAAGCTAGATAGAAAAGATTTTGTTTCAATCTTTATAGTTCCTCCTTCGATTGAAGAACTTGAAAGAAGATTAATTAATAGAAATACAGAATCAATGGAAAAAATAAAATTAAGACTAGAAAAAACTAAATCTGAACTTGATGTTGCTAAGTTTTATGACTATGTAGTTTTAAATGATGATTCAGATAAAGCAGCAAAAAAAATTGAGAAAATAATTAAAGAAGTTAATAATGAAAAATAGGTCTATATTTTCTCTTACTTTTGAAGAACTTGAAAATTTTTTAATTGAAAATAATAAAAAAAAATATATTGTCAAACAAATCTTTCATTGACTTTACAAAAAGCTTGTTTCATCTTTTGATGAAATGACAAATATTTCAAAAGAAAATATTGATTTTTTAAAAGACAATTTTTATTTTGATACTTTAAAAATAGTTAAATCACAAGTTGATAAAAGAGATGGAACTAGAAAGATTCTTTTTGAATTAGAAGATGGCAATAAAATTGAAACTGTTTTAATGAAATTTAATTATGGTTATAGTATTTGTGTAACAACACAAGTTGGTTGCAATATGGGTTGTAACTTTTGTGCTTCAGGAAAACTAAAAAAGAAAAAAAATTTAGGAGTAAATGAAATTATTTTACAAATTATTGAAATGCAAAAAGAGCTATATAAAACATCTGATGAAAGAATATCTAGAATTGTTGTAATGGGAATTGGAGAACCTTTTGATAACTTTGATAACCTTTTAAAATTTTTAGAAATTACTATAGACCGTAAAGCTCTTGAAATTGGCTCAAGACACATTACAGTTTCAACATGTGGTTTAGTTCCTAAAATAAAAGAATGAGCAGATCTACAAATGCAAGTCAATTTAGCAATTTCACTTCATGCTCCTAATGATGAAATTAGAAACAAATTAATGCCAATTAACAAAGCATATAACATCAAAAAATTAATGGAATCAATTGATTATTACTTAATGAAAAATAATCGAAGAATAACAATTGAATATATTTTAATAAAAGATGTAAATGATTCGCAAGATAATGCTTATGAACTAGCTGAATTGCTAAAAAATAAACTTGTTTATGTTAATATAATACCTTATAATAGTATAAGTGATAACTATTATAAAAGAAGTACTAATGAAAGACTTTTTTACGATATCTTAACTAAACAAAATATTACTTGTACAGTTAGACAAGAAAAAGGTGCTCAAATTGATGCTGCTTGTGGACAACTAAGAGCAAGAGAAGAAGGAAAGATTTAAGATGAATAGATTATTAGTTTCTAAAAGCGACATAGGGCAAGTAAGAAAATACAACGAAGATCATTGTTGATGTGGTAAAAATGAAAAAAACAATTACATGCTAATTGTTTGTGATGGTTTAGGAAGTTACAAGGGAAGCAAAATGGCTTCTGAAATTGTAACTAGAAATTTTGTCAATTCTTTCTTAAAGGTGGAATATAAAAAGATTCAAATTAAAAAATGATTTTTAGATGTTGTAGAAAAATCAAAGACTGAATTTATTCAAAAAATTGCAGAAAATGAAGACTATGCAAAAATGTCTACAACTATTGTGCTTTCATTAATAATTGATGAAATTGCTTACACTTTTTGAATGGGAGATTCTAGAGCTTACATTGTCAAAACAAATGGTTCTGAGTTACTTACAAGAGATCATAATCTAAAAAATTATTTAGAAGAATCTGGTGCATCTGAAATCATTTTTAAAAAGTATGAAGATAATTTAACTTCAATAACAAATTTTATTGATGCAACAATTAAAAAAGAAAAATTTGGATATAGAAAAGTTCATATTGAAAATAATGATATTTTATTATTATCTTCTGATGGTTTATATAATTTTGTAAACATGGATTTATTATACAAATATTTTAAAGAAGAAAAGATTGAAGAAGGATTAGACAACATCATTAATCAAGCTTTAAAAAATGGTAGTGATGATAATATTTCATTCTCTGCTTATGCAAATTTTAAGTAATTTCAGTTAGGAAGGTTTTTATGAAAAATGATTTCAAAGAAATGAAATATTTTATAGAATATCAATACAAAAGTAATATTAAAGAATCTAACAAAGATTTTTTCCAAGAAATAATATCTTTTTTTCATAAAAATATTAAAAATGCGTTTATTCCATATGTTGATATTTCTAAATTATCTAAAGATGAGTTAATGGCTGCTTTAGATTTGTTTTATTACATTGAAAACAAAATTCCAGGTATTAGAGCTAGAACGTTAGAGTCAGTAGATTTAAAATCTTCTGAAAAAAATTTCTTTAAGATAATAGCTAACTTTGATATTGATTTTAAAATTTATTTCATATTTAAAATAAGTGACAATAGTAATATGGTTTTTTTAACACCTGATGAAATCAAAAAAATAGCTAAGAAAAAAAGAAACTGCTTGGTTGTTAACTTAATTATTTCAGAATTTGAAAAATATGATATTGAATTGCTAAATATTACTGACTGCTATAATTTAAAAAAAATTAGAACTGATAGATTAAAAAAAGCAGATAACTATGATACTTTTAAAGATAAAGAAGTAATTTATGTTAGAGAAATTTACTACAATAAATTAAAAAGTCAAAAATTAATCACAAAATAATTTGCCCGCATGCTTGAAAATCACATTTTAAAGCTTTATAATAATAGTAACGTGTGAAAGATATATTATGAATAGAAATAAAATAAATGATAAGGATTACAATTTATTATTTGATGCTTGCCATATTGGTAATGTCAAATTAATTAAGGCAGTTTGTGATTATGACAATATCAATTATCAAAACAATGAAGGTTACACTCTTCTTGCTGTTGCTTGTATGAGAAACGACATCTTGATGATTAAATCTTTATTATATTTTATTCCTAATCCTAATATCAAAACAAATGACGGCTTCTCTCCTTTAATGTTTTCAATAAAAAATAATAACTTAGAAGCTGTAAAACTATTAGTAGAATCTGGTGCTAGTGTTAATGATAGAAAGGGAATGGCAAACTCATTAATGTTTGCTTGCTCTTATGGTTTTATTGAAATTATTGAATATTTAATTGAACAAGGTTCAAAAATAAATGTCACAGATAATGAAGGAAATAACTTATTAATGATTGCTTCAAAAGAAGGTCAACTTAAGATAGTTAAACTATTATTAAGCAATCAAATTGATATTAATCATGTTAATAAAAAAGGTAACAATGCATTAATGTATGCAATTTTATCTAATCATATAGATATTGTTAAAATTCTTATTGAAAACGGAATTGATATAAATGCATTTAATAAAGAGGGAACCACCCCTTTAATGCTTGCAGTTCAATATAAAAGATACAACATAATTAATGAGTTGCTTTCAAAATCAGAAATAGAAATTAATAAAATTGATTTTGATGGATACACAGCATTAATGTATGGTTGTTTAATTGAAGATATAAAATCTGTAGCATTCTTAATAAATGATAAAAGAACAAGTCTTAATAAAACAAATCATGATAATGAAACCGCTTTAATAATTGCGGTCAAGAAAAATAATGAAGAAATCACAACATTACTTCTTTCTAAAATGGCTAATATAAAAATTAAAAATATTAAAGGTGAAAACGCATTTAAAGTAGCTGCCTTGAATGGAAACCTTAGAATTGCAAAAATAATTTTAGATTATTCTTCATTAGATGATATTAGTTATGATGCTAATTTAATTGAAAGTTATAAAAAACACATTTTAAAATTTGAAAAAGATATGCTTGATGAGAATAATTCAAATATCAAAATTAATTTAAATTTAAATAATCCCGAAATAATTGATGAAATAAAATTAAATATCGAAAAACTTGAAGATATTAAAAATGAAATTGATACTGATATTAAAGACAAGCCTGATGATCCTTCTTTAGAAGAACTCAAATTTGTACCTAATAATGAAGTATTAATTCATGAAAATAAGGAAATTAAAAATTTTAAAATAGAATCAAAAGAAGAAATAAATAAAATAACTAATTTAAAAAATGAATCAGAAGTAATTAAACAGAATGATACATCTGGTTCAGAAACAACAATTAACGATTTGTATTTGTATGAAACAAATATTTATAAAAAAACAAATTCAAGTAATCATAATACTCCAATTAATAATGATGATTTTGAAGATCAATATCAAGTTATGAATAACATCGACCACTCAATCCATGATTTGCTAACTAATATAAATAGCATAGAACAAAAACAATCTGAACTTGATCAGAGCTGATTAGATTTAAATGTTGATGTTCAAAAAGAAATTTTGGATTTAGAAATACCAATAATTGAGAAAATGGAAAAGTGAATTGAATTTGTAGAAAAAACTAAATTTGAAAAAGCTCCTGAAAGTAAGTTCTCAAATTGTAATGAACTAATAATTATGGAAAATAATAATTTAATAATTGATAAAGAAAAGTATCAGAAAAAAATCTATGAGTATTGGGAAAAGATAAATAATAAGTAATGTAATAAAAGTAAACAAGGAAATAATATGAAAAATAAAGACATAATAAATGAAATATATGAAGAAGAATTAAATATAAATTCTGAAGAAGTAGAAATTGAATCAGAGGCAGAAGTAGAGGAATTAAAGTCTAAAAGAAACAATATCCAATGAGTTTTAGATAGTGATGTTTTAGAAGAAATTGAAATAGGTGTTGAAAGCAATATCTTTACACAAGTTAGTGTTAGAATAACGCCAGCCATGTATTTAGCTAAAATTGGTAGAACAAAACCTTTATATGAATTAATTAAAAGAGACCCTTCTTTAATTAATAAAGCAACTTCTAATGGTAGAACTCCATTAATGTTTGCAGCTCAGTTTGGAAATATAAATTGTTTAAAACTTTTAATAACAGCTGGCGCTAAAATAAATGCACAAGATGAATATGGCGCAACAGCATTAATGCTTGCTAGTTTCTTTGGTCAAGATGAATCAGTTAGAGTTTTACTAGATAACGGTGCTAGTAAAATAATAAAAGACTGTAATGGCATAACTGCAAGAATGTTAGCTAATAAAAATGATGACAAATTAATTTGCAAAATTTTGGATGAATTCCATAGTGATATTTCAGAAATTAAAAAATCAATGGAAAGTTCAAACAAAAGCACAGAGACTCTATATATTTAAATTAAAAATCAATTCATTAAGAATTGATTTTTTTAAAACAATATTAATATTTTTAATTTTTTTATGTATAATAATATTGTTAAATTTAATAATAAACAAAGGGGACTTAAAAGTCTCTTTTTAATTGTTGCAAGGTAATTATGGCTAAAAAAATTATATTAATATGCGATGAATGTTTATCTAGAAATTACAAACCAAGCGTTAGTTCTAATACTGATAAAAGATTTGAAATTAATAAATACTGCAAACATTGCAATAAGCAAACATTGCATAAAGAAAGTAGATAAAAAATTAAATTGAGATAATTATTACTTATAATATCAACAAATGATAAATAAGTTTCTATAGGAGCAGCATGAAAAATAAAGATAATATTGTTAAACCTGACAAAAAAAGAAAAAAAGAAAAAATTGTCAAAGAAAGCAAAAAAACTAAAAAAGACAAGACTAATGATATTAATGATGATTTAATTATCGCAAAAGATAAAAGTGAAATTAAAACTGATCAAACGAAAATTCAAATTAATCAAATAGATATTAAAAAAGAAACTCAAGATCCAAATAAACAAACAAAAACAAACAGTGAAGTTGATTATAAGGATGAAAAAAAACATAAAGCAAAAAGATTGTTTTTTGGTTTAGGTAAAGAATTTTGAAGAATATCTTGACCAACAAATAAAAAAATCTTAAATGATTTTATAACAACAATTATTGTAATGACATTCTTCGTCTTAATCTTTTATGGTGTTGGTGTCTTAATTGCAGCATTTATTAAATAAGGAAAAAACAGTGAATAAAAATATAAATAAACCGCAATGATATATTGCAACAACAATTATGGGTAGTGAGGAATCAATTTATTTATCACTTCTAGATAAAATCAAAGCATATAAATTCGATGATTTAGTTCAAGAAATGAGAATGATTAAATATAATGACATCACTATTGAAACATTTAGAGATGGCTCTAATCCTCCTCCTAAAACGATGAGAAATACTAAAAATATTACTTGAGAAACTACACCTGATGGAAGATATATAAAAAAAACTTATAAAAGTGTTAACAAATTCCCTGGATACATATTTATATGTATGATAATGACTGATGAAGTTTGATATGCAATTAGAAACACTCCAGGTGTTACTGGTTTCATTGGTTCATCTGGTAAAGGTGCACAACCAATTCCTATTTCAGAATTTGAATTGTCTGAATTATTTGATCCAGAAAAAAATAAGGATATTATTAGACATGTAAATGCTGCAAGTGTTTCTATTGAAGAAGTTGAACATGTAATGGATGAAAATCCAATTAAACCTAAAAGCGATATAGAATTTTTCAATTCAAGGGCTACTTCATCAGCTGCATTAAGCCAAACAAGAAAAATAGATTTTGAAAGAAGAACTAATCAATCATCTGAATCTGATATTGATATGCAAGAAACCCCTCATGAAAAAATTATTGAAGACAAAATTCATGAAGAGAATGAAAAAGAAATAATAATTGAAAAACCAATTGTTGATTCAGAAGAAAGCAAAAATGTTAGTAAGTTTGAAACTCCTACAGTAATTGAAACAAAACAAAAAGAAGAAAAAATTTCAAAAAATGATTCTTTAAATGAGTTTGTTGTTGGTAATACTGTTCAAATTATTGCAGGTCCATTCCAAGGTCAACAAGCAATAATAACAAAAATTGACACTGTAACAGGTGAATTACATGGTGAAATTGATTTTTTTGGTAGATCTAATGAAATCAAACTTAAAAAAAGTGAAGTAACTAAATAGTAAATAAAATAACAATTTACTTTGACAAATGCCAATAAATTGTTTAAAATTATATTAAGTAAGTAAAAAAGGAATAATATTTATGGATAACAATAATTACGGAAACAGACCTTCATTTGGTAGTACACCATTTAATGGAGGCGGAGCTAATAGAGTGCCACCTAGATCATCATTTAGTGGTTCTTCATATAGACCGATGTCTAGCTTTGGGTCAGGATATCCAAGACCATCTTCATTTGCTTCTTCTTATAGAAGACCAACTGGTGGAATGGGAGCTTCTGGATTCAACAGATCTTATTATGGTTCAATGTCAGGTCCTAGACCTTATGGTAGCTATGGTGGAATGGGAGCTTCTGCTCTTAATAGACCAGCTTATGGATCATTATCATCAACTAGATCAATAGGCTATGGTGGAATGGGAGGAGCTCATGGTTTTAATAGACCTCCTTATGGTGCTTCGCCATATGCAAGTAGATTTGCTCCTGTAGACTCATCAAGATATGGTTATGGAAGAACTTTACCTCCTTTATCAATGCCTAGACCACAAGGAACAGAAACACCACAAGAACCAGTATTCAATAAATATAGTTTAGAGAACTCTCAACCACAAGGTGTTGATGTTCATAACAACTTCCAAGAAGTTGCGCCTCAATATCATGAACCAGTTCAACAACAAGAACAACAATACCAAGAACCAGTTCAACAAGAACAACAATATCAAGAACCAGTTCAACAACAAGAACCAGTTGCACAAGAAGCTGAATATGTACAACCAGTTTCGACAGGTGAAGAATTAACAACTGAATTCTTAAAAAATTGAGAGCCATCTGTTATGTCACTTGCTGAATATTCAAGTGTTGGATTAGAACAAAGAGGGGCATACATTATTGATGATGTAGGTAACTTAATTGGTGAAGGTTTTGAAGGTAAACAAGAAGACCCTAATAACCCTGATGCTGAACTTTTTGAATATGCTGCTGAAATTAATGCAATTAATAATGCCTACTCTTTTGGTAGAGATGCTGAATTATACCAAGCAAATGTTTTAGTAAGTAGTATCCCAAGTGAAGAAACTGCATCTTATGTTGCTCAAATGGGTATTAAAGCTATTTACTATTGAGTAAAAGGTGAAAAAGAATTTAAAAAATACCATAAAAACAAAGATTACAAAAAAGTTTCTGCAATTCTAGAACCGCTTAATTGTAAACTAATACCTGTTCAAGGTGACAAATAAAATAAGAAATTGTTCTTTTATTTATTATCCTAAATAACTAATATTAAAAACTTTTCTAAAATTGGAATTTCTTAAATATAAATTAAAAAATAAAATATTAAATTATTTTATTTTTTTTTACAAAAAGACTTGATTTTTTTATTTATTTATAGTTTAATTATATTGTAGGGATGAAGTTTAGAAATGTGGTTAATTTGTGACCAATGCTCACTTCACTATCATGTTATTTTTTAAAATATGATTTCATCGCAGGTCCCTTAAACCTATTACAAGTTATCAATTTGGGTTGTCTAGATTTTGGTTGGTCTCTTAATTATAGAAACCTTGTAATAAGCGATGGTATCATTTAGCTAAATAACGTTTTGATTATGGAGCGCATAAACTTAGAGGCCATGAGTCTAATATAAGTAACTACAAAAAAAGTAAATTAAAAGACTTTCACTGATAACGTGCTAGTCTTTTTTATTTTATGTAGAACAAACTTCATTTGATCATACTATTTTTTTATTTTATAAATATTTATAATATAATTTTAATTATGTTGGAGAAACAATGAAAACGAGTGAAAGCACAACTCAAAAGATAGGATTTTTTACAGCTTTATCAATGTTGATGGGCTCTGTTATAGGTATAGGGATATTTCTAAAGAATGGTGGAATTTTTGCTACAAATGACTACAATGGAATTGGGATAATAATTTCATGAGTTCTTGGTGGTATTATTGCTCTTACAGCTGCCATTAGTTTTGCTGAAGTAGGAACTTCGATAAAATCTAGATCTGGGCTAGCTGGTTGAGTTGAGCAGTTTTGAGGAAGAAAAATTGGATATTTTGTAAAAACAATTCAACCAATATTTTATATGGGTTTAATGATTCCAATTCTTTCATTCTTTTCAGCTGAATCAGTTACAAAGATGTTTATTCCTATTGATTCAAATGTTGTTATTCATTATGGAATAATTGCATTAATTACATTATTATTAATAATATTTTTTTTAACAGTTAACTTTTTTTCTTTAAAAGTTGCAGGTAAGTTTTCTTTTATAACTACAATTTTAAAATTTCTTCCTTTGATAGTAATTATTATTTGAGGAGTTGTTTTTGCAATTCAAAATCAAACAACAGGTTTATTTGATAGTAATATAGATCTTCCAACCGATCCACCAATCAAACCAGCAGCTAATCCCAGCTTCACAGCTATATTAGCTTCTTTACCATCAGTTCTATTTGCATTTGACTCATTTGCCAATGTAGGTAACTTAGCTCTTGATATTAAAAAGCCTGATAAAAATGTCCCGCTAGTAATTTCTGTTGGGATGATTTCATGTGCAATTTTTTATATATTAGTTACGATTGCTCAAATATTTTTTGCTGAAGGAAATTCATTAAATATTTTTGGTAATATTGTCCAATTAAGTCCAGAATTGGATGCATTCTTTTCAATTGCATTAAATGTTTTTATTACAATATCTATTTTAGGTGTATTAAATTCTTTTAGTTCATCATGTATAAGATCATTTAATTCATTAATTGATGAAAAAATATTCTTTTGTCATTCACAATTAAGTTCGATATCAAATCGATTTTTTCCTAAGTTTAGTAGTGAAATAAAACCTGGTTTTATTTTATGTATGATTGTTACTATTTTTTGATTCTTGGTTCTTGCCATACCTTCGATTGCAAAAGGTCCTAATGGAACTGATATTTATGTTGACGGAGTAAGTAATTATCCAACATTATTTTTCTTTGCAATTTATGGTTTTGTAATTCTTGGTGGTTTTATAAATAGATTTACTAAAAAGATTGAAGTTCAAAAACAAAAAACATTTTTAATTGCAGCGCCAATAGCAATAATTGGCTCATTCACTATCTTTGGATATCAGTTGTTTTACGAAACAATATTTAAATCAATTGAGAACCCACAAGGTTCACTAACATGAGGTTTATTCTTTACCAATGGAATAACTGCTTACCGTTGAGAAGGAATGATCTTCTTTTGTGTTTTCTTAGCAATCTTTATTTTAATACCAGTAATCAATTTTTTTCTTTTTCCATTATTTAATAATGGAAACAAGATTAAAATTAATAAGGAATAAATATGAAAGCAATTTTAATAATTGATATGCAAAACGATTTTAGTGACTTTGGGACATTGCCATTAAAAAAATCAATTGAACTTGCAAATCGAATTTTTAACTTAATTAGTTCATTAAATAAAAATGAATTCAAGGTTATAGCATCATTAGATTATCATCCAATTAATCATATTTCATTTAATAGATTTCCAGTTCATTGTGTAGCTAGAACTAAGGGTGCTGAGCTAATTGAACCACTAAATAATTTTGAATATGATTTAATAGTTAAAAAAGGTACAAAAAAAAGATTTGAAAATTTTTCATGTTTTTATAATGGTAAAAAAGAAAGCAAATTAAGAAAGTATTTAAACAAAAATAATATTAAAGACATTTATGTATGTGGGATTGCGTTAGATGTGTGTGTAGAAGCTACTATTAGAGATTTAATTAAGAATAACTACAATACTTATTTATTAGAAGATCTTGCTATTCCTTTAGACCCAACTTTTATATTAGATTTAGATAAATTAAATAAAATAAATTCATCGAAAATTTAATTTATTTAATGAATAATAAATATTATGTGCTATTATTAAAAAGTATAAAGAAAGTAGTTGAAACTCACCTGATGTCTCTTAAATGTAGATTTAGGTTAATGCTTAAAACATATTAATGCAAATATTAATAATATATGTTTTATCGTTTTAACACACTATTTTTTAGTGTGTTTTCTTTTTACAATGAAGGGATTTATGAATCAAAATAAATATATAATAAATGAAAGTATAAAAGAAAAGTCTTTAATGGTTATCGATGAACTTGGTGAAAAACTTGGTGAAATGGAAACTAAAAAAGCACTTGAATTAGCATACTCAAAAAATTTAGATTTAGTTCTTTTCTCAAAAGGAGAAGGAAAACCAGTTGCGAAAATTATTGATTACAATAAATTTATGTATGAAAGTAAGAAAAAAGCAAAGGAATCTAAAAAAAATCAAACAGTTGTTAAGAACAAAGAAATCAAAGTTAAACCAACAATTGGCGATCATGATTTAAATGTAAGAATAGAAAATGCAAAGAAATGATTAACTTCTGGCGACAGAATAAGATTTGTGGTTTTATCATATGGAAGAATTGGGACTAAAACTGAATTGATTGAAGAAATATATTTAAAATTTATAAATGCAATTGCTGATTATGGAATTGTTCAAAAACCATTGAAAAAAATTAGTGCAGTGCAATATGAATCAATAATAATCCCTAACAAAAAATAAATTTGAGGTCTTTATGAAAGTTAAACAAAAATCAAAAAGAGCAGTAATGAAAAGAATGAAGAGAACTAAAGGCGGTGAAATTAAAAGAAAACAAGCCTTTAGATCTCACATGGCTCATAACAAAACAACAAAAACTAAAAGACATCTAAGAAAAGATTCTTTAGTAAGCAAATCAGATAAAGCAAGATACGATCAAGTTTTATAATATTAGGAGAAGAATAACATGAGAGTTAAAACAGGACCTACTACAAGAAGAAGAAGAAAGAAATGACTTGATAAAGCTGAAGGAACAAGAGGAGTTAATCACAAATCTTATCGTAATTCTAAACAAACAGTTATTAAATCTAGCCAATACGCTTATAGAGATCGTAAAAATAAGAAGAGAGACTTTAGAAAACTGTGAATCACTAGAATTAATGCTGGTGTTAGAGCAGAAGGATATACTTATTCTCAATTCATTGATCAACTAAATAAACAAGATATTAAAATTAATCGTAAAATGCTTTCTGAACTTGCAGTAAATAATGAAAAAGAATTCAAAGCATTTGTACAAGATGTAATGAAGAAAAATAAAAAATAAAAAATACTTAATATTTTTTATTTTTTTTATTATCTAGAACAGTCCATATCCAATATATGATTTTGATGGATATTTTGAAAGTCTTAAAAAAATATTTTCATTACTTAAATAGTTAGGTTTAAAGCTACTACTTCCTGATTGATCTGGATTATTAATAGAATTAGACATTCCTATTGCATTCATTGTTACATTAGCAATGGAAGATATTATCCCAGAAATTGAACTTGCTAACATACTTGCTCCTAAAGCCACATTTCATCACATGTTTATTCCTCCTTATAACTTATAATGACAAACAAAATTTTTTTATACTATAATAAATAAAAAAGGCTTAAAAATGAGTAAAAAAATATTAATAATAAATGCTGGTTCTAGCTCAATAAAATTTAAAATTTATAACGCAGTAAATAAGCAAGATATTGCTTGAGGAATTTGTGAAAGAATCTTTATTGATGGTGCTTTTAAAATTTCTTATTTTAAAGAAGAAGACGAAAAAAGAAATGACGAACAAAGAATTATAGAGAAATCAAACTTTGAAGATCATGTATCTGCTTTAGACTACTTATTTGAAAGATTAACTACATTAAAAATAATTAATGATTTAAGTGAAATAATTGCAGTTGGGCATAGAGTTGTTCAAGGTGGTGAATACTTTCAAAGTTCAGTTCTAGTTGATCATGATGTGATTGAAAAAATCGAAAAATTAATTCCGCTTGCTCCATTACACAATGAACCACAACTAAAAGTTATTAATATTTTAAAAGATAAATTAAGTGATGCAAAACAAGTTGCAGCATTTGACACATCATTTCATTATACTATTCCTGATATTAATTCAACATATGCTGTCCCTGAAGATTGAAGACAAAATCATGGAGTTAAAAAATATGGTTTTCATGGTTTATCTTATAGATATTTAACTGACACTGTAAAAACTATTCTTAAAAAAAATAGAGTAAATATTATTGCTTGTCACTTAGGTAACGGCGCTAGTGTTTGTGCAATAAAAGAAAATAACTCAGCTAATACAACAATGGGACTAACACCATTAGATGGTTTAATTATGGGCACAAGATCAGGAAGTATTGATCCATCTATTCATCAATATATTTCTAAACAAAAAAACTTATCGATTAATGAGATTACTAGTATCCTTAATAACGAATCTGGTTTAAAAGCTTTATGTGGTCATTCTGATTTTAGAGAAATTTGCTCAAAGTCTGTCAAAGGAAATGATTTTGATTTTACAATGGATATTTATGCAAAAAAGGTTAGTGACTTCATTGTTCAGTACATAAATGAATTATCTGATAAAGTTCATGCAATTGTATTTACTGGAGGAATTGGCGAAAATAACAAGGACATTGTTAAAAGAATAATTGATAATGTAAAAATTTCTAACTATAAAACAAATATTAGTGATTCAGATGAAAAAAGAAATTTTTCAATCCCTAGTTTTAAATTCTTAAAAAAAGGCAAAAATTATTCTGCTAAAAAAATTAGCACATTATTTTCAAAAAAAATATATGTAATTAAAACAGATGAAGAACTAGTTATTTTAAACGACATTTTAAAATTAATTTAATAAAAAAAATAGATAAATATATTATATAATTAACATAATTTTAATTATTAAAAAATCAGGATAAAGAAAATGGAAACTATAACAATAAAACAATTAAATCAAAACATAAGACAATATGAGAGAAATGAAGCTCCAGAAGGTTTTGATATTAATAATGAAGTTAATTTAATTGGATGAGTTAGATCATGCAGAGACAATGGTAAAATTATTTTTATTTCATTCACAGATGGGTCTAGACTAAATTCAATTCAATTAGTCTCAAAAGAAGGAGTAACTCAAAACCATGATACATTAAAGGGTTTAAGAGTTGGTTCTTCATTGATTGCAATTGGAAAACCAGTTTTAACTATTGAAAATTCACAACAAAAATTTGAAATAATCTTATCAAGAGTAAAATTGCTAAAACAAGCTGATGAAAATTTTCCAATTCAAAAGAAAGAGCATTCAAAAGAATTCTTAAGAGAAGTTGCTCATATTAGAACTAAAACAAATACTTTTTATACTTCAATGAAAATAAGAAGTGAATTAAGTTTTGCTGTTCATAATTTCTTTCACTTAAATAACTTTGTTTGACTTTCAGCTCCAATCATTACTTCTAATGATGCTGAAGGTGCTGGAGAAGCATTTACCGTAACTGATAGCAGTGATGATAATTCATTTTTTGGTGGTGTTAAAGCCTCTTTATCTGTTTCTGGTCAATTACATGCTGAAGCATATGCTCAAACTTTTAAAAGAATTTATACATTTGGACCAACATTTAGAGCAGAAAAATCTCATACATCAAGACATTTATCTGAATTTTGAATGGTAGAACCTGAAATTGCTTTTTGTGATTTAAACCAATTGATGTTTTTAATTGAATCTTTTATTAAATTCTTAATAAAAATCATTCAAAAAAAATGTTATGAAGAAATAAGTTTTATTGAAAAAAATATTGACTCAACAGTTGTTAGTAGATTAGAAAATATTGTAAGTGTTGATTTTGCAAAAATTGAATACAAAACAGCTATTGAAATTTTAAATAGAGCGATAGCTGAAGGAAAAGTAAATTTTGAAGATAATGAAATTTATTTTGGAAAAGATTTAAAATCTGAACATGAAAAATTCTTATGTGAAGCTTTAGGTAATGGACCAGTTTTTGTTTATAATTTTCCAAGTAAGATTAAATCATTCTATATGAAACAAAATATTGATGGAAATACAGTTGCTGCATGTGACTTATTGTTCCCAAACATTGGAGAAATTGCTGGTGGCTCGCAAAGAGAAGATGATTATGATAAATTAATGAATAAATGTCGTGAATTAAACATTAGTACTGATGAAATTCAATGATACATTGATTTAAGAAAATTTGGATACTACAAATCATCAGGATTTGGTCTGGGTTTTGAAAGATTAATTCAATACATTACAGGGCTTGATAACATTAAAGATGTTATTCCTTTCCCTAGAAGCAATGGAGTTTTAAAATTCTAAATAAATTAACCAAAGAAAAAATTCCAAACATTTTAACAATCTTTAGAATTTTTTTAACCCCTTTAATAGTTTTCTTTATTTTCTACAAATTTGATGATGTTTTATATCATTATCAATTTTTAAATAGCACTTTTGTTTTCAACTCAAATTTTATAGTTGCAGGGATATTATTTATAATTGCTTCTGCAACTGATTGAATCGATGGTTATTTATCTAGAAAATATAATTGAGTCTCTTCATTTGGTAAGATATGAGATCCTATTGCAGATAAGGTATTGATTAACTCAATTTTCATATCGTTTGCAATTAAGGGTTATACACCTTATTTTATCCCCATTCTATTCATTCTAAGGGACATTATTGTTGATGCAATGCGAATGGAAGCAATCCAAAAAAACATTGATGTATCAGCAAATAAATTTGGTAAGCTAAAAACAGTTTTTCAAATAATTGGAATTATAATTATTTTTTTCTTAATGAATAATAACGTATTAAATGTTAAATATTTTTTAAGTGAAAAATGAGAATATTATCTTATGCAAAATATGTTTATTTTTTTAGCTTTATTTATGTCATATTTTTCAGGCTATTTTTATATTAAAAAAACATTTAATAAAAAGTAAATATATATTATAATTAATAAGTAAAAAAATTATTTTTTTTACATGGAAGTATAGCTCAGTTGGTTAGAGCACACCCCTGATAAGGGTGAGGTCGATGGTTCGAGTCCATTTATTTCCACCAAGTTATGGGGACGTAGCTCAATTGATAGAGCACCTGATTTGCATTCAGGAGGTCGAGGGTTTGACTCCCTTCGTCTCCACCATATTAAATAAAAAATAAAAACCTCTCATTAAGTGGTTTTTATTTTTTTAATATAATATAATTTAAAAGGTTTTAGAGGTATCAAATGATTAATATCAATAACAAAGAATGAATTAATAATGGTATTAAAGAAATTGGTTTCAAAGAACTAACAGAAATTCAAAAGAAAACTATTCCTTACTTACTTAAAAATGAAAATCTAGTTGGTGTTTCTCCTACAGGTACTGGTAAAACATATTGTTTTTTACTTCCTATTTTAAATAAAATTAATTTAGATAGTTCTGAAATTCAAACTGTAATAATTTCCCCAACAAGAGAATTAGCTAGACAAATATATTCTAAGTTCACTTACTTTACAAAATTTAATAAAAAGCTTAAAGTTCAATTAGTAATTGGTGGAATTGAATTTGATAAAGTCCATGAAAAGGTCTTAAAAGCAAAACCACAAGTAATTATAGCCACGCCTGAAAGATTTTTAGAATTATGTGAAACCAATATTAAAACAAGTTTTATTAACACAATTGTTTTTGATGAAGCTGACATGACTATGGATTTAGGTTTTGAATCTGTCTTTCAACAAATATTTAACGTTTTATCACCTAATAAAAATTTACAAAAAATAGCATTCTCTGCAACATTGCATGATATGCTTTCAAGACAAATTTCAGTATACTTTAAAGACACAAAAATAATTGATATCTCTGAAAACATTTGAAAAAATGATCAAATTAAACATATATTAATTCATGATGAAATTAATATTGCTAAGGAAGAAACTCTTAAAACATTAATTAGTTCAATTAATCCATATTTTTGTATTATTTTTTGTAACACAATTGATAGTGCAAATAAAATATATGAATTAATAAAAGGTTTGAATATTAATGTAGGACTATTACATGGTAAGTTAGAGTCAAGAAAAAGAAAAAATGTCTATAAAGATATTCAAAACTTTAAATATCAATATTTAGTTGCTACAGATTTAGCATCAAGAGGTTTAGACATTGATGGGGCAAGTCATATTATTTCATTTGATTTACCTAAAGAAGACTTATGATATATTCATCGTTCTGGTAGATCTGGAAGGGGAAAATACCATGGTGAGTCATATGTATTGTTTGACAAGGCTTGCATTCTTAATATAAACCGTTTAAGAGCTAAAGGAATTAAATGAGAAAGTTTAAAAATCAAAAAGGGTAAACTAGAACCTTTTGAATATGTATTTAAAAAACCAAGGGAAAGAAAAGAAACTGAAGTTGATAAAAAAATTCAACATGCAATTAATACTTCAAGTAAAAAAGTTAAACCAGGTTATAAAAAGAAATTAAAAGCTGAAATTAAAAAAATTAAACAAAAAGAAAAAAGAAAAAGAATTGATGCATCAGTTAAAAAAATCTTAGTAGTTAAATATAAAAAAGAAAATGCAGCTAAAACAAAAATTAAGCAAGAGCAAGCTAAAAAACGTGAAAAAGCTGAAAATAGAAAAAGATATTAGTAAATACAATAAAAAATAAGATGACTTTGAGTCATCTTATCATTTAATTAGGCATTTCTAGAACATGCTTAGCAATAAATAAATTTTACATTACTCATACAAAATTATTTTTATTCAAACACCATCAATAAATCAAAATTATTATAATAGATTTTTTTATTTATCATTTATTTTTTTTATCAAAGTTACACAATTAGAATTATCATAGTAATAATTCTTTCTTATTCTTGATTCTTCAAATCCCAATTTTTTATAAAAAGATCTACCTATAACATTTTCTTCTTTAACTTCTGCTATAATTTGTTTAACATTTTTTTTAAATAAGACTCATGACAATATTGAATGAGCTAATCCAGATCTTCTTTTATTTTTATTAACTCATATTTTATAAATTTCTATTTCGTCTGCTAACAAAACATAAATACAATAAAAGATTATTTTTTCTTTATCTTTAAGTAAAATAAACTTATGACTTTTGTCAGTTATTAGTTCTACAATTTTTTCAAAATTCTTATATGAATAAGAAAACTCATTAGATTCTATATCAACTATTTGTTCTTGCTCTTCCATAGTTAGTTTTTCTGTTTCGACTGTTCTATATTGCTTTCTTAACATAATTACCAATTACCTCTTCTACTTCAATAAATTTATTTTTATTATAATTTCAGCATTCTTCAAATATATAATTATCAGAATTATCTAATATTTTATAACATTTTTCTTTTGCAATATCATTAATTTTTTCTATACTTTCTAAAGTAATTTCTTTATTATCAAATTTACAATAATATTTTTTTCCTTTTGCATCAATAATTGAAATTTGTTTTTCATTAGTCTGCTGAAACGAACAAGTATCAAGAAAGTATATTTTAGAGTTATTAAGCTTTGCAAATAAGTTTGTGAACACTAAACCTACTTTAATACCTACAAAGCTACCAGGGCCATTTAAAACATATATATGGCTAATATTTTTCTTATCAAAACTATTTCTTTTTAAAAAAAGATCTACTTGATCATTAAATATTTCTGTCATATTTTTATTTGTTTTAAAATATAAGGTATCAATTATCTTGTTATCAACTATTAATGATAGAACTAACCTAGAATTACAAGTATCAATAAAAAGAATGTTTTTCACTATGTATTTTCCCTAATAAAGTTTTCAAATTCTGTTGGTAAAGGCGCCTTGAAAGATTTTCATTCTTTTGTAAAGGGATCTTCAAACTCAATTTTACTTGCATATAAATATTGACCATAACTATTATAAATTTTATTATTTCCATAAAGTGGGTCATTTACAATTGGTCTTTTTAAGTATTGCAAATGAACTCTGATTTGATGAGTTCTTCCTGTTTCTAAAATACATCTAATTATTGAAAAATTATCATAATCTATTATTTTTTCAATAAATGTTATTGCATCTTTAGCATCAAAATCATTTGAAGGAATCATTTTTAGTTTTCCTTTCTTATTTCTTTTTATTGGAACATCAATTTTCATTTTATTTGTTTCTAGTGTTTTATTAATGATTGCAATATATTCTCTTTTAACACTTTTGTTTTTAATTAATTCCATTAATGTTTCTTGAACTTTTAAATTCTTTGCAACAATTAATAATCCGCTTGTATATTTATCAAGTCGATGGCAAATTCCTCAACGATAATCATCATCTGGAAAGTAAATATTTTTACTTTGGAAATAATATTTAATTCCTGCAGCTAAAGTGTTTTCTTCATTAAAAGAAGAAGAATGAACTAACAAACCACTTGGCTTATTTACTATTAAATAATTATCATCTTCATAGACTATGTCTAATTTCATTTTTATTGGTTTCATTACATTAATTGTTTCAACATTATAAATTGTAATTTCATCATCTAAAAATAATAATTGACCAGGTTTTTGAACTCATTCATCATTTATTTTTACTCTTAAATCTTTAATTAATGCTAATACTTTGTTTCTTGATATTTTTAGTTCATTAACTAAAAATTTATCCACTCTTTCTTCATCAAATGTTTTATTTATTATTTTTTTCATTTTTTACTTCTTTTTTTATTTTTTCTTTCTTTTCATCTTCTTTTCAAACATTTACTAATATAAATACTAAACTGATAATTAATAATATTATTCCTATGCTTATAAATAAGTCAGCATAATTGAATATAAAACTATTACTAACAAATCCGAATCTTCAATAATCAACTACAGCATTTTCTGGAACAATTCCAGGTGCATTTGCTAAATGAATAAAGTTGTCATAAATTGATCTATCGATAAAATTTGACATTCCTCCAAAAAACATAAGTAAAGTTCCTATATCCATTAATTTTTTTTGTGAAAATAAAAATATTACCAATGGAATAAATGTTGAAAAACCTTGTAAAACATATGCAAGAACGGGATTGCCATTTGCAATACTTAAACCAACTCCAGTATTGCTTACAATATTTCCTTCAATAAAGTTTCCCATAAAATTAAAATCTTGGTTCTCTGAATTTAACATAAAATCTCTAATTAAAAATGATGGTAATATTACAACTAAAGCAAGGAAGCAAAAAATTACAATTTTTCAAATTGCTGTATTTTTATTATTTGCTTTTTTAAAATAATCACAAATGATTTCTAAAATATTTTTTTTGTTATCAACCATATTAATTAATTTTATCATTTTATTAATCGCTAATATTTATATTTTCAATTAATTTTTATTATTCTTTTTGTCATTGATGTATTAATTGATACATCTAATTAGATATAATATTCTTTTATTTTTGAACCATTTATAATTAAAACAATATGTGTCGATATTTTAATTAATATTTTTCTTTATAATTGATAAAAAATCAATAAGTTTATATTATAGTGTAATAATTTCAGACTTTAATATTTAGCTAATCTAACTTTATTATTAGCTAATTAAATAATAAAGAATGTTTTGGTTTATTAGATTCTATAATTTTTAGCAATAATAGAGAATTTAAATCACCTAAAAAAGCCCCTTGGAGATGTTTAATTATATGTATCTTATTATTTCATCAAATGTTTTTTCAACAATCTTATTATCTTTGATAGTAATGATTGCATAACTCTTTCTGTTTGAACTATTTCTAGGAGAGGAAATAGACCCAGGATTGATTATTAATGTTTTCTTAACATAACCAACTTCTTCGACATGAGTATGACCATAAACAATTAAATTTAAACCTTTATTTCTTATTGATTTATAGATTCTCTTTGAATTTTCATTAGATTTACAAAAGTATGAAATAAATTGATGACCATGAGTCATATAGACATTTACTCCAAATAATGAAAAATATAGTTCTTCTTCACCAACTGTATCATTATTTCCGCTAACAACATAGTCAACCATTTCTTTAATTAAACTAATGCTACAACAAAAATCACCTGCATGTAAAACAACATCTGGCTTATTTAGCGCAATTGCTTCTTCTAAGTATTTATTGTTGCCATGAGTATCAGAACAAATCAAAATTTTTTTTAACATTATTTACTCATTTTTTAAACATATATATTATAATATACATATATTTTGTTTTATATAATATTAAATTTAACAAATTAATATCAATGGAGTGATAATGAAAAAAGATTTATTTAAGGACAGAAAAATAGTAATTTTTGACGTAAAAACCACAGAAGAAGGTCTAAATTCTGAAATACTTTATTTCGCAGCCAGAACTTATATAAATAATGAAATGATTAATAAAGAGAATTTCTTTATTAAAAATTCAAAACCAATACCTGGTCATATAACAAGAAAGAATAGAATAACTTCTAAAAAACTTGAAAGTGAAGGGGTTGCTAAACTAGAAGCTTTAGATAATATATCTTCTGTTTTTCAAGATTCAATTCTTTTTACATATAATGGAGATAAGTTTGCTTACCCTTTATTAGAAAAAATATTTAAAGAAAATGGTTTCTCATTAGAGTTATCAACAATTGATGCTTTAGAACTTTCTAAACAAATTGTTGGTTTCGATGCTGATTTATCTTTAGAACAATTATCTAGTAAATTAGGAATTATGTATAATCCTGAAAAAATGTTAAGTGCACCTTATTGCGCAATCTTACTTGAAAAAATTTGATTTAGACTTAAATCATTCATAATCTAACCTTTTAAAAGGTCATAAAATTGACTATATTTTAAAAGTTAATAATAAATTAAAATCAGAAATATTAATCCTATAATATTTCTGATTTTTATACATAATAATTGAAAAAATTATAATAAAATTAAAATAAATAATAAATGAATTTAAGGTAAATAAATTGATAAATAAATTACAAAACTTTATTAAAGAAGTAAAAACCCAAAAAGAAATTAAAAAACTAATGAAAAAAGATTGCTCTATTGATGAACTAGTAGCTCATGGAGCTAATAATGACTTTACATATGATGAAGCTACATTAAGAATCTTATTTAAAGCTGATAAAACTGGAAAATTAAAACTTGATGAAAAAGAATTAGAAAAATATCTTAATAAAGAAATAGATAAGAAATTTAAGAAAGAAATGGAAAATATAAAATTAGATAATGATAAGGTTAAAGATACAAAAATTAAAAAATTCATTAATGAAGTAAAAAGTGATATCAAAATTAAGAAATTAATAAATAATGGTTGCTCAATTGATCAACTTGTAGATCATGCTAATAAAGGTAATTTCACATATGATGAAGCAACTTTAAGACTTTTATATAAAGCTGATGAAAATGGAAAATTAAAGCTTGATGAAAAAGGATTTGAAGATTACATAAATAAAAAAATAACTGAAACGATAGAAGAAAAAGATGCAAAAAGAAGTAATAAAAAAGATAGTAAATTAAGAATTTTTATTAAAGAAGTTAAGAACGACATAGAAATTAAAAAATTAATAAATGATGGCTATTCAATTGATGAACTTGTAAATCATGCAAATAAAAATAATTTTATATATGATGAAGAAACATTAAGACTTTTATATAAAGATGATGGAACAGGAAAATTAAAACTTGATGAAAAAGGTTTTGAGGATTACATTAATAAAAAAATAGATAAAAATTTGAGTGAAAAAAAGATAAAAACAAATAACAAAAAATAAATTATTTTAAAATAATATATTATTTATGGATAATAAAAAAATAATAATAAATTATTTTTTTATTTTTTTTCAAAAATCATTTATCAATAATGTTTTTTTGTTATTATATAATAGTTAAATTAATTGATAAGGAGCTAATATGAGTATTTTAAAGGTAAAAGAGTTGTCTCAAAACTTTGGACCTAAAATTATCTTTGATGATGTAAATTTTACATTATATAAAGGTGATCATCTTGGCTTAGTTGGTCCCAATGGTCAAGGTAAATCAACATTCATGAAAATAATTTCTAAAAAAGAAGAACCAAGTGAAGGAATAATTGAATGAAATCCTAAACTAACTGTTGGTTATATGGATCAACATACAGATCTTGGAAAAAACACTACTTTAAGGGAGTATTTAAAAAAAGCATTTGATCATATGTTTCAACAAGAAGCAGAAATGGTTGAACTATATAATTTAATGACTAGTGCTACTGATGAACAAATGAACGAATATATGGAAAGAGCAGGTGTTATCCAAGACCACTTAGACCATAGCGGTTTTTATGAAATTGATGCTAAAATAGATCAAGTTTGTGATGGTTTAGGTGTTAGCAATATCGGTTGAAATAAAGATGTTTCAGAACTTTCAGGTGGTCAAAGAACTAAAATCTTATTAGCAAAACTATTACTAGAATCTCCTGATATCCTTCTTTTAGATGAACCAACTAACTATTTAGATGAAGAACATATTAGATGATTACAAACATACTTACAAGATTATCCGAATGCATTTATTTTAATTTCACATGATCTTGAATTTTTAAATGCTGTTACAAATGTTATTTGTCACATTGAAAATCATAAAATAAATAGGTATGTTGGTAATTATGACAATTTTATTAAAGTTTATGATTTAAATCAAGAAAAGATGGCAGCAGCTTACGAAAGACAACAAAAGCAAATTGGTAAAATGGAAACTTTTATTGCTAAGAATAAAGCAAGAGCATCAACTGCAGCAATGGCTCAATCTCGTCAAAAAGCACTAGATAAAATTGAAAAGATTGAATTAAATAAAAAACCAATTGAACCTAAATTTATTTTTAAAGAAGCAAGAGATCCATCAAAACTAATTTTTGAAACAAAAGATTTAGTTATTGGTTATGATAAGCCATTATCTTTACCTTTAAACTTTTTAATGGAAAAAGGACAAAAGATTGCAATTATTGGTACAAATGGTTTGGGTAAAACTACTTTATTAAAAAGTCTTATTTCAATCATTAAACCAATCTCTGGTTCAATCACTATGGGAAACTATATAGAATTAGGTTACTTTGAACAAGAAAGTCAACAATCTGAATTAACATGTTTAGAAGATGTATGACAGTCATTTGATGAGAAAGATCGTAATCACCAAGTAGTTAGATCAGCTCTTGCTAGATGTGGTTTAAGAAGAGATCATATTGAAAGTAAACTTAAATCATTAAGTGGGGGTGAACAAGCAAAAGCAAAGCTTTGTAAATTAATCAATAAGCCTACTAATTTATTAGTTCTTGATGAACCAACCAACCACCTTGATAAACTAGCTAAAAATGAGCTTAAAAGGGCTTTAAAAGAGTATAATGGTTCTATTCTATTAGTAAGTCATGAGCCTGAGTTTTATAAAGGGATTGTTACTGAAGTTTGAGATGTAGAAAAATGATCAATAAAAAATAAGAAATAATTCTTATTTTTTATTTTGTTGTTTATAAAATAGTTTCAAACTTGGATAAGTGATAATTGTTAAAGGAACAACTACTATCCAATCTAAGATTAGAATTCTAATATTAATTAGAATTGACATTTCAAAGCTATTTGCTCCCCATCATAAGATTCCAGATATAGTATGTAACATTAGTCTAATAAAAAAAGATATTATCAAAAAAGAAACAAATACAACAAATTGAACTTTACTACTTTTTTTATCAGTTAATCAATTGAAAAAGAGAAATAAAAAGAAACAGTAATAAACAAGAAAATATTCAACAAACACTTGAAAGTGATTTATTGCAATAATATTACCTCTAAACATACTTAAAAAAGGAATAGAGAAAAAGAAAAATAATCTAAAAGATTTATCTTTAATTACTATTATTCCTAAAATATAAAATATTCAATGAATATCAAAACTTATTAATTGTCCAATTGATAATGAGCTTAGCAAGTAATAAACGCCCAATGTAAGTCCCATTAACAAACCTGTTTCACAGATGTTGTATGTTATTCTATTGTTTTTATATGTGATATTTTGCTTATTCATATTTTTATTATAAAAAAAAAAATAAATAGTTAATACTATTTATTAATTTATTATTTTTTCTTAGCTGGTGTTTTTGCCTTTGCTTTAGCTGGAGTTGCTTTTTTAGAATTAGCTTTCGGTTTTGAAGTCGCAGCTTTTCCAGCAGGTTTTTTAGAAGCAGACTTAGAAGATGAAGCTTTAGCTGGAGTTGATTTTTTCGTATCAGTCTTAGCTTTTGCAACAGGTTTAGAAGATGATTTAGCTGGAGTTGCTTTTTTAGAATCAACTTTAACTTTTGCATCTGTCTTTTTAGAAGCGGTTTTTGCCTTTGAAGATGAAGCTTTTTTAGATGATGTTTTAATTTTTTCATTAGCATCTTTTTCTTTTTCAATCTTCATTGGTTTTACATCGCCATGATTTGATATAGCTTCGATTCCTGGTAATGGCGTTCCTTCTAAGTAAGCAAGCGAAGCACCTCCACCAGTTGAAATATGAGTAAATCCATTTTCAAAACCAAATTTAATTGCAGCAGAAGCAGAATCACCACCACCAATTAATGTAAATGCACCTTTTTTAGTCTTTTTGTAAATTGCTTTACATACTTTTATAGTACCGTGAGAAAATTTAGGATCTTCAAAAACTCCCATTGGTCCATTTCAAATGATTGTTTTAGCTTGCTTAATTTCATTGCAAAATAATTTAATAGATTTTTTACCAATATCTAAACCAATCATATCAGCTGGGAATTCCATTCCTTCTTTTATTTTTAATGATCATTGAGCAGGAATTGATTCAGCACAATTAAAGTCAACTGGTAAAACTAATTTATCACCTAACTCTTCAATAAATCTTTTAGCAACAGGAATACTACTTTCATCAACTAATGATTTACCAACTTCTTTACCTTGAGCTTTTAAGAATGTAAACGCCATTCCTCCACCAATAAGAATTTTATCAGCCACTTTTGATATTTTTTCAATAGTTTTGATTTTATCAGCAATTTTAGCTCCACCTAAGATAACAACTAAAGGTTGTTCAGGATTTTCAGAAGCTTGAGAAAGCATATTTAATTCTTTTTCAACTAATAAACCAATTGCAGATTCATTAATATTTTTTGCAATACCAACGTTTGAAGCATGAGATCTATGAGAAGTTCCAAATGCATCATTAACAAATACATCTCCTAGTGAAGCTCAGAATTTAGCTAATTTAGGATCATTTTTAGATTCTAATTTAACAACTGATCCTTTGCTATCGACATCATAGAATCTTGTGTTTTCTAAAATTAAGATTTCTCCTTCTTTTAGATCATCTACAGCTTTTGTTATTTCTTTTTCATCTGTACCATGATTAAAATAAACATTGTTTGAAGCAAGTCTCTTTTTTATATTTAAATAAACAACTTCTAAAGATTTGTCAATTGATTCTTTATCATCATTATTTTTAATTCTACCTAAATGAGATAAAATAATAATTTTAGAATTTTTATCTAATAAATATTGAATAGTTGGCAAAGCAGCTTTTATTCTATTATCATCTAAAATTTGACCATGACTCATTGGAACATTAAGATCTAATCTTAGTATTACTTTTTTCCCCTCTACATTTATTTCATTTAACTTTTTTTTTGTATAAATCATTTTTTACCCTTTTTTATTTTTTCACATTTACATAATTATAAAATAAAAAATAAATTTAACTAAATTTATTTTTTATTTTGTTAATATTTTCTAGTTTGTCCAATTTTTCTCATGAGAAATTTTCATCTTTTCCAAAATGGCCATAGAAAGAAGTCTTATAATAAATTGGTTTTTTTAATTCCAAATGATCAATCATAAATTTAATATCAAAATTAAATGTTTTGTTAATTATTTCATAAATACTTTCATTAGAAATTTTATTTGTATTAAATGTATCTAAATATATAGCAATAGGTTTTGGCTTACCAATTGAATATGCTATTTGAATTTCACAAGCATCTGCTAATTTTGCAGCAACAACATGTTTTGCAATATATCTTGCATAATAACTACCTGATCGATCTACTTTAGTTGGATCTTTTCCACTAAAAGCTCCACCACCATGCTTAGAATATCCTCCATAAGTATCAACAATGATTTTTCTACCTGTTAATCCTGTATCACCAATTGGTCCGCCAATTGTAAATTTTCCTGATGGATTTATTATTTTTGTAAAGTCTAAATTTAAATTTCTTTTTCTTGCAACATCTAACATTACTTCACTTATTAATTCATTCATTTTCTTTGGATCATAATCTTCTGAATGTTGAACACTCATTAACATTGTGTCAATTCTTAATTTATTCTTATTAGTATAATCAATAGTAACTTGTGATTTAGAATCTGATTTAACTCATTTAATATGATTTTTTCTAACTTTATTTTCTAATTCTCTTAAGCAATCATGTGCTAGCATAATTGGTAATGGCATTAGTTCTTTTGTTTCGTTGATTGCAAAGCCAAAAACAATTCCTTGATCTCCAGCACATATTTTTCCAATCGAATGAGAAATAGATTGTGAAATATCAGCAGATTGAGAATTTACGTTTGAAATAATAGTAAAATCATTTTCATTATAACCAAGTGGTTCTAATACTTCTCATGCACATTTAACAATATCTACATATGCTTTAGTTGTTATCTCTCCACCAATTACGATTAGTCTATTAGAAGCAAAAACTTCACAAGCAACTCTTGAGTTTTTATCACCCTTTAAACAAGCATCTAGTACTTTATCACTGATTTGATCACAAATTTTATCAGGATGACCTTTACTTACAGATTCGCTAGTTATTAATTTCCTAAATTCCATTTAATTTCTCATTCTAATTATTTTATATTTAACTTATTAATTCTTTGTAAATGTCTTTCTTCGAAAGTAGAAGATAAAAAAGCATTTATTATTTTAACATTCTCTTCAACTGATACATATCTTGCACTTAAAGAAATTACATTTGCATTATTATGTTGCTTTGCTAATTCAGCAAAAGTAGTAGAAGTTACATTAGCACATCTAATACCATCAACTTTGTTAGCAGCCATACACATTCCAACGCCAGTTCCACAAATTAAAATACCTAATGCATCTTTATCTTTTTTTACTTCATTAGCTAGTGCATAAGCATAATCAGGATAATCTACTGATTCAGGTGATTTTGTACCTAAATCTATAAATGAAAGATTGTTCATTACTTGTTTAATTGATTCTTTCATTTCAAAACCTGCATGATCTGATGCTATATATATTTTAGTCATTTTTTACCAACTTCTTTTTCATTATTCTTTTATAAGTTAATTCTCTAATTCCATAGATTTCTAGAAATGGTCAAAGGTTTATAAATACTGAAATCATTGCAATAGGAATTAGTGGTAAAAATAAAATTCATGTTGATTTAACATATTCACTTCTAACTAATCCTCTATCAATTGATTCAACATTTATCTGAATGTCTGCTTGACATCAAAAGAAACCAATTATTGGAATAAATCAAACTGGTTTTATTTTTTTAAATTCCATTAACTTATTTAAATCTTCTTCATTAACTTCATTTTTATATGATGAAAAATTAAAATCATTTTCACTACTTTTAGAATTATTTTTTTGTTCTTTTAATAATTTAATATCTCTCTTTAATTCTTCGATTTCTTCTCAAAGCTTTTTGTTATCTATTTCTTTACTCATGTTAACCTCATAAATTAATAAATAAATAATAGCATAAAAATAATTCTTACTGCCATAATTTACATGTTTTTTCGGATTAATATTTTTTCTATTTCTTTTAGAGATATTTTTCCTTCCCTAATTAATTTTTTTTCATCTAAATCATAAATTGAACTTGGTATTGTTTCTATTGAATTTCCTTGAACTATTACTATTTCATTTTTTAATGAACTTTCTTTAAATACTTCTTGATATTTAATTGTGTTGTTTAAAGGTTCTTCTCCAGAAATATTTGCACTAGAAGAATAAACAAAATCTACTTCTTTTAAAATGTTAATTAATAATGAATTATTTGGCATTCTATAAGATATTTTCTTTTCGATTATTGTTAATGCTCCTGGTCAAAAATAATTAGCTAATAAAATAAACTCATTGCTAAAATTTTTATTTTTGTAATCATAAATAAATTTAATTAATTTTTTATTTTTACTTCTTTTTTTTAATTCATATATTTTATTTTCATCTTTACAAATAATTGCAATTTGTGTATCGGTTGGTAAAATAATAATTTTATTTTCATTAATACTTTCAATAATTTCTAATATATTACTTTCTTTAATAATTTTCATAAAACCTACAATTTAATATATAAATTTCTATCTAATCCATATTGATCTTTTTCAAAATTATAATTCGTTAAATTATTTTGTTTTAAAATATTTATCAATTTGTCTTTTTGATCAAAACCAATCTCGAATATTAAAGTGCCTTTTTTATCAAGAATGCTATTAATATTTTTTATAATAAATTCATAAAATAAAAGTCCATCATTTCCTGCAAATAAGGCAGCTCTTGGTTCTTTTAAAACTAATTTATCTAATTTGTAATCTTTTGAAATATATGGCGGATTACAAATTATTAAATCAAATTTGATATTATTTTTTTTAATTCATTTAAAAATATTTGCTTTAATAAAATTGGTTTTTAAAGAATATTTGTTTTTGTTTATAATTGCAATTTTAAATGGCATTCTTTTCTTTTCTAAGCCGTATACTTCTGCATCTTTCAAATTTATTTGTAAGGTATTAGAAATACAACCAGAACCAGAACAAATATCTAGAACCTTTAAGTTTGGAACATTTTTATAATTTTTAATAATATTACTAACTAAAAATTCTGTTTCATCCCTTGGAATAAAAACTTTTTTTTCAATATAATATTCGATGTTATAAAAATTAAAAGATTTTGTTATGTATTCTAATGGTATTTTTTTATTTAAAAATTTATTAATGATTTTATTAAACTTTTCTAAATCAAAATCTATTTCATTATTAATGTTTAGATTTAATAACTCATTATTTTTATTTTCTTTAGATAAAAAGAAAATTATTTTTAATAAATTTGACTTTGATAATTCAGAATGTTTTTTTAATGAATCATCAATTAATTCTCTGAAAGTCATTAGAATTCCAAGTTAGACATTTTTTTAGTTTGGTCATCAGCAATTAAGGCGTCAATTATTTCTTTAAAGTCACCTTGCATAATAATATCCAATTTATTAAGGGATAAACCAATCCTATGATCTGTAACACGATTTTGAGGGTAATTATATGTTCTTATTTTTTCAGAACGTTCTCCGCTACCTACTTGGTTTTTTCTAAGTCCTGCTAATTCATCATGTTGATCTTGTTTCATCTTTTCATAAAGTTTAGATCTTAATAGTTTCATCGCTGTATCTCTATTTGAATGTTGCGATTTACCTTCTTGACATGCTACAACTATTCCTGTCGGTATATGAGTGATTCTAACTGCTGATTGAGTCTTATTAACGTGTTGACCACCAGCACCAGATGCGCAATATAAGTCTTCTCTAAGATCTGATTTTTTTATTTCAACTTCAACATCATCTACTTCAGGTAAAACAGCCACAGTAATTGTTGAAGTATGCACTCTTCCTTTTGATTCAGTTAATGGTACTCTTTGAACTCTATGAACACCCGATTCAAACTTCATTTTTGAATATACTTCAGATCCACTGATTGAGAATGAAATAAATGAATATCCATAAGTATCCATTGCACTTTCAATTACCTCAACTTTTCAATTTTGTGATTGGGCATAACGCATATATGCTTCATACATATTTCCTACAAAGATTGATGCTTCACTACCACCGGCAGCAGGTCTCATTTCGAAGATAACATCTTTTTCATCATCCACGTCTTTTGGTAATAGTAAAATTTGTAATTCTTCTTCTAAAGATTCTACTTTGCTTTTTGCTTCTTCAAAGTCAGTTTTTATTAATTCAATCATTTCATGATCTTTTTCTTCTTTTAAAAGGTTATCAACATTATCAATAGTGTGAACAACAGCTTTATATTCTTGAAACTTTTCCATTACTTTTGAGTGATCTTTTAATGTTTTATTTATTTCTGCCATCTTTTTAAAATCATTAGTTAATGATTCTAATTCTTTTGTTAATGAATTATATTTTGTCTCAATATTTGAAAGCGATAAAAATAATTTTTTGTTGTAGCTCATGTATCCCCCCTATTTTATATAATAAAAATATGCTCAATTTTAAATTGAAGCATATTCTTATAAACTATCTAAAGATCTAATAATTTTTTTATTTTCGCTTTTCTTGTTATCAGACTTAGTATCTTTAGTCGTAGTAGAATTAATCTGGTTTTTGCCAGCTTCAAATTTTTTAGAGAATTTTTCAGCTCTTCCTCTTACTTGTTGTGAAGATAAATTTCCCATATAGAATGGGTGGCATTTACCACAAACATCAATAGTAAATTTGTCATCTTTTATTGTAGATTTAAATTTAAATTCAGAGTTACAAGAAGAACAAACAAAGTTTACATCTTTTGATTGTGGGTGAATATCTTTTTTCATTATTGCTCCATATGAAATGTAATTATTAGTTTTGCTAATGATTAAACATAATATATTATATACATTTTTTATAAAATATACAAATATTTTATATATTTTTTGACTAATTATCTATCAATAAGAGTTGATAAAACTAGTGGTGTTTTATAAATGTTTTTTTCATAAAATTTTGATGTCACTTTTTTAAGTGAATTTTTTAATTCTTTTTGACTAATATTTTTGTCTTTATATCCATCAATTATCATTTGAATTAAATTTTCTTTTAATTTATCTAAGTTTTCTTTCATGAAATCAGTATCTGATAATACTCCATACGTACTTAAATCAAAGTTAGTTACTTCTATGTTGTTATTACCCTTTTTAATAAGTGCAGAAATAAATACAACTCCATTTTCAGACATTAGTTTTCTTTCGCTTAGTAAAGAAGCATTAACATCACCAAATTCTTGATTAGTACCTAAGTACTTTTCTTGAAGTTCCATTCATTTAGTTTTACCCTTAATGTAAGTGCCATTCTCAAAAATAATTGATTGCCCATTTTCTAAAAGTAAAATATTATTTTCCTCACAACCATTTCCTTTTACAATATTTTTATAATCTAAAAATTCATAGTATAAACCTGAAGTGGGAATAATATATTTTGGTTTTATTATGTCAACTAATAATTTATGATCTTCTGATGAAGCTTTCATTTCTAAAATGTTTCTAGGTAGTTTAGATCATTTAAGATCAATTGAAGCAATTAAATCTATTACATTTGCTTCGATTGATTCAAAACCACTTGTTGTTGGCATTGCTAAAATAAATTTATCATTTTTCTTTGGAATAATAAATTCTTCATTGTTTGTGCAAATAGATGTAATTGTATTAAATATTTTTTGTTTATTGTAAGCAATTAAAATTATTCCTTTTTCCATTTTACTTACCTTAGAAATTGGAAAAAATAATAGCTTCTTACAATCTAGAACATCAGTTGAAATAAATTTATTAATTAGGTTGTATAAAACATTGTTATGAATTGAAAATCCTAATTGCATTTTTTGTGCATACTTAATTATTCTAAAAATTGTAAATAGATCTGAGTCATAACAAGCAATGATGTTTCTTCTATTTTCAAAAACATCTATTTCTTTTTCAATATATGGCATTGAGTCATGGTTTGGAGATGTAAAGCCGTATGGTTTTGAAATATTACCAACAGATGAAATTAGCAACAGATTATTATTTTTTGTAATTTGGTTTATTTGATAAATATTATTTTTATAACATTTTTCATTTTCTGTTCCAATCATAAAATCATCTAAAATTATAACAAAGCCATCTTTGGTATTAAAAGCAAAACCAAGTGAATTAGGAGAGCTGTTTAAAATAAGAAAGGGAGTAATTGAAGAATGACCTAGTTTAATTTCTTCTAATGGCTTAACAACTTTTACAATGTAATCAGAATAATTTTTAATATTCTTCATGCTATTCTTGTTAAAGAAAGATTCTAAAATAACTTTACCTATTTCTGAAGTATATATTGGTATATCTTTAATAACATTATTTAAGTGTAATAATCCACCAACATTATCAAAATTAACAGAAGATATAAATATTCCTTTAATTTTATTTTTATTTTTTTCTATTCACGAAAAGTCAGGAGCTATTTTTTTAATACCTAATCTTGAAAAGCTAGGTATTGATATTCCCATATTAAAAACAAAATATTGTTCATCAACTCCAAGAACAAAACATCTTTTGTCCTTTTCATCTAAACCACCTAATCCGAAAAAATTTATAACCGACATATTTTATTCCTTTGCAAAATTAATCTTTTTCAAATAATTCTACTTCTTCAATGCTTAAAAAATTGTTTTCAATAATAATGTTTTTAAGTTCATTATCAAATATTTGAAAAGTTTTATTTTCAAATAAATCTTCCATTGTAGTGTTAGTTTGATATTCATATGAACTTGAAATATTTTGATTATGAAATATATTAGTTAAGTTAATTAAGTAAACTTCAGTAAAATGCATGTTTACTTTTTCCATAATTAAATTAATTGCATTATTAATACAAGATTCAATGATTAACAATCTTGAACTATTTAATTCATTATATACTAAATTTTCATTCTCACATATTGAATGTATTTTTTCATTTCTATTAAAGATTGTTGATATGTCATAGAAAGTGTTGTAAATTTCTAATGCTTCTACTTTATTTCTCATTAGATTTTTAATTCCATCATCATAGTTTTGGATTAGTTCGACCTTTGTTCCTTTAAATGAAGTCACAAAGTAATACAATAATTTTACATAGTGAGTATAAATATAAATTGTATTTTGAGTATGAAAAATAACACTATCGCCTGCTATTAGTGCTTGTCTATAAATTGGAAGAATTTTACTTTTTTTCATATTATCGACTGAAATTATTTCATTATGTTTAACATCAAAAATAGATGAACCACAATTATTGACAATAAATCCATCTTTTAATCCTATTTCTTTATTAAGAGTTTTCGTTTTTGATTGGGGCATATCTGTAACAAGTATTAGTTTATATCTAGTAGATAATGATAAAAGATAATTATAAAAAGTTTTCTTTTGTTCTGAATGGATGTCTAACAAAGGTTCACCATTTATTGTAATAACTAAAATTGGCTTTCCATCAAAGTTTGATTTTTTCATTATTTTACCTAATTAATCTTTTTGAAATAAATTCACAATTATTTATATTATCTATTAAATAAGTTCCCATGACAAAAAAGTTTGCATATTCACTAATTAATTCAGAGGTTTCAAGATTTAAACCACCATCAACTTGAATAATAATATCCTTATTATAGCTTCTTATTTCTTTAAGTTTATCCAAAGTTTTTATGATAAATTTTTGCCCACCAAAACCTGGTTCTACAGACATCACTGTAATTATGTCTGAAAAGTTTATTAAATCGATTACATCATTAACACTTGTATTAGGTTTAAATGCTATGCCACATTTAATATTTCTATTTTTCACCTTTTTAATTAGTCGAAAACATTCTAAATTACTTAATACTTCACAATGAAATGTTAGGTAATCAATTTCTTCTTTAATAAAAAAATCAATATAGCTTTCTACATCAGTCACCATTAAATGAACACTAATTGTAAAGCCCATACTTTTGATTAAAGCTAGATTTTCTCCAAAGAAAGCAGTATTTGGTACAAAAATACCATCCATAACATCGTAATGGATATTTTTAATTCCCGAATTCCTTAAAGTAATAAGTTGTGAAATCATTTCACTAATATTTTTACTAAATGCAAGTAAAGAACCTTCAATAATCTTCATATATAATCCTATTTTATATATTATATTTTATTTCTATTTTAAAAAATTAAAAAATGATCATTATTTATATTAATTAAAAAATCCCAATTAATTTAATAATTGAGATTTTTAAATTTAGTATATGATATTTGTTTTATCAATATGTTTCTAATTAACTACCTTTACTTTTTAATCCAATTAATTCAATTAAAAATTCATTTTTATATCCAGGTACTTCATAACCAGGTTGCACAAATCTTGCACTTAAAGTTAATTTTATAGACAATTTAATTGGCACATTTTCTCCTCTAGGATATTCATGATATTTGACAATTGTTGGTTGTTCAAAAAGGATTGAATCTAGAGATGAGCTTGGATGTCCATTAAATGCAATTTTTATGCTGCTTCTAATAAGATTTTCAATTTCGGGACCAAAATCTGACATTTTATTTCATCGATTATAAACATCCGCATTTGTATTAATGTTGTCACTATCAATTAACCTTTGAACATCGATAGATATTCTTGCTATATCCAATCCAGAGATACTAACATTAATTAGTGCTGGTTTGTTAACGCCTCCTAAAGGTAGGCTTTGAAAATAAACTTTATTTGAACGTTTACCTGAATCGTCAAAATGGAATATATTATCAACCATTTCCAGTTCTAAATCAATGGTTCCAATTTCTGACCCAGATAATGGAAATTCATTCATTTTAGTTAATGAAATGCTTTTTACATTATCATTGAATTTATTTGAGTTTAAAACTCCATTACCTAAATCAATTTCTCCTTCTTTAATACCAACAGCATTAAATTTTATGCCACTCTCAACTAATGATTTAGCATCTGATGGCAAACTCTCATAACTATCAAAATAATCAAAAATTCCCTTTTGATCTTGTCATGTTTTAGCAGCATCCAAAATATTTCTTATATATCTTTGAAAATCACCACTTAAATTTGGATCAATAGTAACTTCATATTCAACAAATCCAGTTTTAACCTTACTTAAATTAATTTCAATTGGTCTTAACAATGATTCATCTATAGATGTAAAATATTGGTCCTTTATATTGAAGTTAATAGTAATATTTGGCAAAGAAGCATTTGCTTTTTTAGGAAACTCAGCATTTCCAAGAGGGTGAATTGTTATTGTATCAATAATATCATCAAATTGCGGTGATGGGTTGTAACCAAAAAGATTAAATTGAATGTTTTGACTTATTGCATTTCTAATTTCATTAGGAATAGTTTTACCTTCACCCATCATATCATTAAATTTTTGTCTTACCTCTTGGTAAGAAACAATTTCATCTGATGGGTTAAAATAATCAAGAAAAGCTTTTTCAATATTTGTGTTATTTACATTACCAATGCTAGTATCAATTAATTTTGTTTGGGAATTAATAACAATATTTTCTATTGTCAGTATTTGTTCTTGTTCTGGATTAGTAAATATATATCCATCGTTTTTAAGTTTAATAGTAATCTTAAAATCAGGAATCTTTTGATTTGGTTCACTAGGATAACTAGTTTTACTTACAAATTCTAAATTTTCAACTATGTTGTCAAAAAATGGTACTGTACCAGCTCCTGTTTCAAACCTAAAATTATTTCTAAACATATCTAAAATTGATTTTGGTAAATTTTTAAAAGGATCAGAAATTCAACTATCATATGTTTGTCTCATTTCTTGATAAGATTTTTTACTATCCAATATATTTCCTAAAGCACTTGATAATTGATCATCAAATTGTTTGTTTTGTTCTGTAAGGGCAACTATAGGTATTATACCAACATTGCCTAGTGATCCAGTTTTAAATGTTACATTATTTACAGAGTCTCCATGAACAACAAAATCACTATTAATTAATAATTTTATTGTTATAGGTTCAATATCACCATTACCTACTTGTGTAAATGATGGACCAGTTATTTCTAATCCAGTCACAACCTTATCATATGCAATAGTGTTTCCATCATTTTTAAATGTAATGTCTTTTTTTAATATTAATAAAGTTGATTCTGGTAATTCGTTTTTATTAAGAATGTTGTTATATGCATTTATTTTATTTGTATAACTTTCATTTTTGTCAAAAAATTGAGTCAGGTCTTTAGTTATATTGCTTACTAATGTTGAACTATGTTCGATTTTTATTTCGTTCGTTGATGATGCTGAACAACTAACGATCGTTGTAGCGATTCCTGCAAGTGAAGCACCAAGCATTAAACTTAGTAAAGTTATTTTTACTTTTTTATTCATAAATTTCTCCATGTATTTATTATTATTAATTATAACACTATATAAAAATATGTTTATAAAGCTTTTTTTGTTTTAAATTAATAGTTTTTAATTTAGTTTATTAATCAATACCTATATTATTTGCAAAAGAAAATATAAAATTATATTTTTAATTTTAATTTACAAAGTTTCTAATAAATAACTTTGATAAATTAAATTTTTATTTTTTATATATTTATATTTTAAAAATTTAATAAATTATAAGAAAGGAGGAATATTTTCTAATGCTGACTTTAATGGACTAGTTGTAATTTGAAGTGTTTTAGTGTTATCCGGTCAAACAAAATTATTATCTTTAAATGTTATTTTTATTGTTACTGGAGGGAATTTATCATTTACAGAATCTGGAACAGCTCCAATTATTGTAGTTAAAGAAAAATAAGAATCAAATTGGCTAGTCGATGAAATAGGAATTAAACTATTTGTTGACATGTTTAAGTATTCTATGTGAGTTCATAATGCTTCTTTTATTTTGTTCATACCAAATCCACTTGAACTTGAAATTGATGTATAATTTGATCTCATTCGGACAAGTCTTTGTTCAGGCGTTCCTGCTGCAGGAACAAGATAAAGTAAAACTTGATCATTTAAAAAATTTGTAAAATATTCTTCAACAGTTTGATTTACATTACCTTTTACACGAATTTTGGTTTGATATTTTCCTCTACTCATTAATCCAGATAAATCAATTGAAATTTTTCGATCATTTTTTTGAGTTAGGAATTTTTCTTTCAATGTAATTTCTATAGAAAATTTATCAATTTTAGTATCTGTAGTAGTTGGATAAGCAGACTTATCAATTGTTGAAGATTCAACAATATCATTTAATCTGAAAGTTTCAGGATATGTAGAACTAAAACTTTTTTCAATTGCTTCAATAATGTTCGAATCAAAATCATTTAATGAGTTTAAAGATTCATATATTTTTTTATTTTCATGATGAAAATCTTTTGAAATTGATTCTTGAATTTTATTAGATACATTATTAAATTCTTTTTCATCAACATTAATAAGTATTGGTCTATTAGCAACACCAATAACACCACTTGTAATTTGAATTTTATTTGTGTTATCACCTGAATTGTTAACATAGAATATGCTATCAATCATACTTAATTCTAAATCAATAGAATCAATGTCCTCTCCATATTTTGGAAATTTTCCTTTGCTAAAAGAAATGTTATTAATAATATCATCAAAAGAAGTTAAATCATCAATACCTAAATCAACATCACCTTCATTAAGACCAATAGGTTTGAAAGAAATATTGTCTTTAACTATTTTTTGAGCTTCTAGTGGTAATTTATCAAAACTAGATCAATTTTGATCATATTCTTTTTGCATTCCCTGTCATGTTGCATAAGTTTTTAAAGATGAATATAATTGATTTCTAAACATTTCCTCTAAATTCGAGTTAATTACAACTTCATATTTAACACGCCCACTTTTTATCCTACTTAAATTAACATCAATAGGTCTAACCACTGAATCATCTAAACTTTGAAAATTTGGTTTCAAAGTAAAATTGATAGTAATACTTGGTAAAGAAGTGTTAGAAGTTTTAGGAAACTCTCCTTTAGTTTCAATTTTTACTGTAGCAATAATGTCATCAAATGATGGAATTGGTTTATAACCAAAAAGATTTAATTGAATGTTTTGAATAATTGCATTCTTAATGCTATCAGGAATTATACCGTTTGGTTCAATCATATCATTAAATTTTTCTCTTACTTCTTGATAAACAATAGCATCACTGTTTGGATTAAGGTAGTCAAGAAAAGCTTTTTCAATATTTGTATTATTTACATTATCGATGCTAGTATCAATTAATTTTGTTTGAGAATTAATAACAATATTTTCTATTGTTAGTATTTCTTCTTGTTCTGGATTAGTAAATATATATCCATCGTTTTTAAGCTTAATAGTAATCTTAAAGTCAGGAATCTTTTTATATGGTTCACTAGGATAACTAGTTTTACTTACAAATTCTAAATTTTCAACTATGTTGTCAAAAAATAGTGCTATACCAGCTCCTGTTTCAAACCTAAAATTATTTCTAAACATATCCAAAATTGACTTTGGTAAATTTTTAAAAGGATCAGCAATTCAATTATCATATGTTTGTTTCATTTCTTGATATGTTTTTTTACTATCCAATATAGCATCTAAAGCACTTGATAATTGATCTTCAAATTGTTTGTTTTGTTCTGTAAGAGCAAATATAGGAATAATACCAACATTGCCTAGCGTTCCAGTTTTAAATGTTACATTATTTACAGAGCTACCATGAACAACAAAACTACTATTTATTAATAATTTTATTGATATAGGCTCAATATCTCCATTACCTACTTGTGTAAATGATGGACCAGTTATTTCTAATCCAGTCACAGCATCATCTCATGCAATGGTATTTCCATCATTTTTGAATGTTATTTCTTTTTTTAATATTGATAAAGTTGATTCTGGTAATATGTTTTTATTAAGAATATTGTTATATGCATCTATTTTATTTTTATAACTTTCATTTTTTTCAAAAAATTGAGTTAAGTCCTTAGTTACATTACTTATTAATGTTGAACTATATTCAATTTTTATTTCGTTCGTTGATGATGCTGAACAGCTAACAATTGTTGTAGCAATTCCTGCAATTGAAGCACCAAGCATTAAACTTAGTAAAGTCATTTTTACTTTTTTATTCATATATTCCTCCATATTTGAATATATTTATAATTATACTCTTATATAAATCTATATATAACAAAGTTTTTTATTAACCTTTTTTATTAACCTTTTTTATTTTTTTTATTAATTTAATATTTTTCTTATAAAGATTTTCGTTGCTTTCTAGATAAATTAGTTCAGTATTTCATTTTTCTATAAATAAATCATTTTTTAAATTTAAATTAATTTTTCCGAAATGCTTTCTATTAAAACTAAAAGGAATATAACCGTTTTTTTTAGAAATAATAATTATTTCATAAATAATATTGTTATCTTTAATTAAATATTCATTGCTAATTTTTCATCTGTTTTTTCAACATCACTCTCTTAATTTTTCAATGTTGTTGTTTGCTTGCAATATAAATTTATTTACTTTATGAAGTTTGCTTCCATTAAGTATTTCAACTATTTTTTGTCCACCCATTCCTGCAATAATACAAATGTCGATAAAAAAAGATGGATAAATTTCTTTAAATCCATTACTTTTAATATTTCAAATATGATTATAATATTTTGCTTCTTTGGTAGCATTAATACTATTTTGAAGTGGTCCATCATTTAATTCAACATTTATTACTCTTGATGCTTTATTTTCATCAATTAAAATTTTTGAAATCTTTGCATGGTCTGAACCTATATCTAGAACAATATTACATTTGTCTACTAACGAAGCAATAAAATTAATCCTCGTTTTTAACATAAGCCTTTAGTTTTGCACTTTTTGATGGATGTTTTAGTTTTCTTAATGCTTTAGCTTCAATCTGTCTAATTCTTTCTCTTGTGACACCAAACTCCTCACCAACTTCTTCTAAAGTCATTGGGCCTGGATAAGGAGCTAAACCATATCTCATTTTAATAATTGTTTCTTCTTTTTCTTTTAAAACACTTTTAAATAGTTGGTTAATATGTTCTGCTACTAATCCTTTTTCAGTAAACTGATCAGGAGTTAAAATATTATTATCTTTAACAAAATCAACAAATTGAGATTCTTCATCTGATCCAATTGGTTTATCTAATGAAACTGGTTCAACATTTAGTTTTTTAATTAAACTAATTTTTTTAGTTGTGAAACCATTTACACTACCACCCATTTCTTCACATAATTCATCAATCGTTGGTTCTCTACCATATTCTTGAGTTAAAGATCTTTCAACTTTATTTAGTTTATTAATAGTTTCAACCATATGAACTGGAATTCTAATCGTTCTACCTTGGTCAGCAATAGCTCTTGTTATTGCTTGTCTAATTCATCATGTTGCATAAGTTGAAAACTTATTACCCATTCTGTAATCAAACTTTTGAATTGCTTTCATTAGTCCTAAAGAACCTTCTTGAATTAAATCTTCAATTTCTAAACCTCTGCTTAAATATTTTTTAGAAATAGAAGTAACTAATCTTAAATTTGAAGTCATTAGCTGATTAACAGCATATTGTCTAATTTCAGGATCTTTATGTTCTAACATCTTAGCATATTCAATTTCTTCTTTTGCTGAAAGCATTTTAGAAGAACCTAGAACTCCTAAATAAGCTTTAACACCATCATTTACTTTGTCAGTAGTGTTATTGTGAGCATTTTGTAACTCTTCAACTTGGAAGTCTATTTTTTCTTGAACAATATCATTAATTTCTTTTATTCTAGCAGGTGTTAAAACTTCCTTTTTAGAATAATCTGTAATTAAAATTCCTCTTGCCAGAATTCTATCAATGATATCCTTTATTTCAACATTAGTTAATGAAAAAATATGGAATGCTTCTACTATCTCTTCTAGATCTGTTTTGTTTTTTCTATTTTTTCTTTTCTCTACTTTATCAATGAAAATTTCCAATACATTTTCCATATCATCAAGTTCTTCTTTTTGAACTTTTGATTTAATATTTTCTAAAAGTCTTGAGTTAACTCAATCTTTATCTAATAATTCTTCTGGTTTTACTTTTTTAACTTTCACTATTACTCCGATTTTATAAAATTATTATAAATATTATACATTATTCACATGTTCAAAAAGCATAAATATTTATAAAAATTTATTATCTTTAACTTATTTTTTAATTATTTGATAATTCCAAAAAAATATAAGATAAAGTTTATTTTTGTTCATATTTTTTTCATATTATAAATTATAATAAAAAGTAAAATTGACTAGATAGGATTACATATGATAAGAAAATTTAATGATCAAGAGATTATTAGAAGAAATAAATTGAAAGAATTGCAAGATCAAAAAAAAGATCCTTTCACAATTGAAAGTGTTAAAAGAACATGTTCTTTAGCTGAATTTTGTAGTGAAAATAAAAATATTAAAAAACACGGAACAAAAAAATATACATTAGCTGGAAGAGTTTTAGCAATTAGACAAACATTTGGAAAGATAGTTGATTTTTCTGGAAGCGTTCAATTTTATATAAATAAAAATAAGATAAATAAAAATTATTTTGAATATTTTAAAAAGTATTTAGACATTGGAGATATTGTTGAATTAAAAGGAACTGCTTTTAAAACTCAAAAAGGCGAACTTACAATCGATGTTAAAAATATTAGAATACTTTCAAAAGCTCTAAAACCATTACCTGAAAAATGACATGGGCTTCAAGATGAAGAGTTAAGAGCAAGACATAGATATGTTGATTTAATCATGAACAAAGAATCTATGGAGACTTTTGTTATTAGAAGTTTAATCTTAAGATACTTAAGACAATACTATGATGGTTTAGATTATTTTGAAGTTGAAACTCCTGTATTAAATCCTAAATTAGGTGGTGCAGCAGCTAGACCTTTCATTACTAGTCACAATACATTAAAAAGAGATTACTTCTTGAGAGTTGCAACTGAATTACCACTTAAAAAATTAATAGTTGGCGGTTTTGAAAAGGTTTATGAAATAGGAAGATTATTTAGAAATGAAGGAATGGATGCTACTCATAATCCAGAGTTCACTTCAATTGAAGCTTATACTGCATATGCATCAATGGAAGATGTTATGAAAATAGTTGAAAATACTTTTAAATTTCTAGCTAAAAAACTTAAAAAAGAAACTGTTACTATTGATGGGCAAAAAATTTATTTAACTAAAAAATTTAAAGTGATTCATATGGTTGATTTTGTTAAGGAAGTTACTAAAGTAGATTTTGCTAAAATTACATCAGTTAAAGAAGCTTTAGAGGTTGCAAAAAAACATAATATCAAAGTTGAAAAACATCAAAAATCAATTGGTCATATTTTAAATTTATTTTTTGAAGAATTTTGTGAAGAAAAATGTATTCAACCAACATTCGTTTGAGGACATCCAATTGAAATTTCTCCTCTAGCTAAAAAAGACTATACTAGAGAAGGTTACACTAGAAGATTTGAATTATTTATTAATAAAAAAGAATATGCAAACGCTTTTGCAGAACTTAATGATCCAATTGATCAATTAGAAAGATTTGAAGAACAAGCAAAAGAAAAAGAATTAGGAAATGATGAAGCAAATGACATAGATATGGATTTTGTTGAGTCTTTAGAATATGCAATGCCTCCAACAGGTGGATTAGGAATCGGTATTGACAGATTAGTAATGTTATTTGCAGAAAAAACTTCAATTAGAGATGTTTTACTATTCCCTCACATGAAAGATAAATAATTTATTTTAAATAAAATGAAAAAGCAAAACAAAATAAGCGCGTTTAGGAATGGTGATTATTATAATTCTTGAAAATTGTATTTAAGATACTATAAGAAAAATTTAATGTATCTTATTTTAATTATTATTTTTACTATTATAACTACAGCAGCAACTATTTTTATTCCAGTAATAACTCAATTAATAACAACTTCAGCCGAAAAAGACATTTATAATGAACTGGCCTTTCTTTCTGGAATGTTAGGATTAATTGTTATAGTTAAAATATTATTGCATTTTTTTCTAGATCACTTAGGTCATACATTTGATTTAAAGCTTGAATTACAAATAAGAAGAGATATGCTTGAGAAGTTTCATAAACTTCCAATGCAAAGAATTGACAACACTCCTAGCGGGACATATTTTTATCGATTAATAGAAGATTTAAAAGAAGTAAATAGTTTTTCATATAGTGCTATTTCAGATTCAATTACAATTATAATTTTATCAGTTGGTGGATTTGTCTATATTTTCTTAGTAAATTGAATAATCGGAGTAGTTGTTCTAAGTGTTTATTTAACATCAATTATTTTATATTTATCTTTCTTTAAAAAACTATCTTACATGAAGCAACAAATTAAATCATTAAGTTCTAATGTAAATGTTGAGATAGGCGAAAATATTGATATGATTTCTCAAGTTAAATCATCTAATAGTTCTTTGTTATCAATGAATAAATTTGATGGCCTTCAAAAAAAATTATATGAAGTATCAGAAACTTTTTTTTGAAAGTTATCTTTATTTAAAATGAACGGTTTTTTAACATCATTATTAATTACAGTTTTAACTCTTATAGTTGGTGCTTTTTTAGTAGCAAATAAAACAATTACAAATGCCCAATTAATCGGTCTTATTGCATCTGCTAATATTTTGGTTACTCCTGTTGAGAAAATATCAACACTAGTAAATGACACAATCATGCTAAATGCTTCTATCGTTAGAATTAAAGAATTTTATGACTGAGATGAAGAAGATAACCATGGAACTTTAGAACCAAATATTAAGGGAGATTTAGAATTTCAAAATGTTTACTTTTCTTATTTAACAAAAGATAAAGAGATTGAAGTTTTAAATGATTTAGATTTTAAAGTTAAAAAAAATAAAAGAAATTTAATTTATGGAAAATCCAAATCAGGAAAAAGTACTATACTTAAATTAATAATGAATTATTATAATGTTGATTCAGGCCAAATATTAATTGATAATGTTAGAATATCAAATTATAAAATCGAACATTTAAGAAAAAGAATTGGTTATCAAAGTTTTTTTCCAAAATTAAGTTTGGAATTTGAAGATATAAATATTGATAATGAAAAATTATTATGTATATTAGAAGATCTTAAAATAAATATAGATTACTTTTATGAAGCAATAATTAAAAATCCTGTTAATTCACAAGGTTTACAAATTTCAGATAGCGAAAAACAAATGTTTTCAATTGCTTATTTAATCTATGATGATCCCGATATATTGTTGTTTGATTCAATTGAGTCAATTTTAGATGATGAGCAAATTAAATTAGTTGATAAAACACTTAGAAAGCACGCTAAGAATAAAACTATTATATTTACTTCTAATAATCTACAAAATAAATTTAAATGTGAAAATATTATCAAATTAAAATAAAAAATACCATTAAATAAATTATGGTATTTTTTATTAGCTTTCAAAATTATTTTCAATATATTTTTTAACATTAAGAGCAGCTATAGTTCCGTCACTAACTGCTGTTGAAATTTGTCTAAACTTTTTCTTATTAACATCTCCAATTGAAAATAGTCCAGGCGTCTTAGTTTCCATATCTTCATTAGTAACAATAAAATTTTCTTTAATATCAACAATTTTTTCATCGATAAATGCAGTTTCAGGATTATAACCAATAAAAATGAACACACCATCAATTTTAATGTCTCTATCATTCTTATTTATTACATTGTGAGTTGTTACACCTGTAACTTGTTTTTCTCCGTTGATTGATTTAAGAATTGTGTTAGTTATTAATTCTATTTTGGGAATAGATTTTACTTTATCAACAATTTTTTGTTCAGCCCTAAATTTATCTGTTCTATGAATTAAATAAACCTTACTAGCTAGTTCTGATAAATAGATAGATTCTTCAAAAGCAGAGTTTCCTCCACCAACAACAACGACTTCTTTACCTCTATATAATACACCATCACATATTGCACAATACGAAACACCATTACCATAGAATTTTTCTTCTCCAGGAACATCAACTTTTCTTTCTTTCATTCCCGTAGCTATGATAACAGTTTTACCAAATACAGATTCTTCATTAAGAATCTTAAGTTCAAAGATGTTATTGTTCTTACTAATATTTGTCACATCTCCATAAAAATATGTAACACCTGCTTCTTTTGCTTGATTTAACATATTTAATGATATCTCAAATCCTTTTATTGATTTGAATCCAGGATAATTTTCAATTATTGCAGTCTTTGACATTTTTCCACCAGGAGTATCTTTCTCAATAATTAAACAATTAAGCCCTGCTCTCTGAGCATATATTGCAGCAGTTAATCCAGCTGGACCTGCACCAATTATTAAACAATCATATATTTTTTTATTTTGCATTTTGTTCTCCATTATTGTCCATTATAGTACATCATTTCTTCATTAGTTCTTTTAAGTTTTAAAGGTTTTGGATTTCCCCAATTTTTTCAATCTGGATCATATCTATCAATTTCTTTTTTATAAGAACTACTCATTAAGTAATAAAGTTTTTTAAAAGGTAATTGAAATGCTTTATACATTGTAAATAAAATGAATTTATCACGATGTTTATTTAAATATAAATGATTATAAAGAATAAATCCAATTCCAATAACGACCATTAAAATAGAGGTTATTAACGAAGTAACATAACTAAAATTACCAGCTCTTAAAGGCTCCATTATTGTTCTTACAATACCATATGATACAAAGTATAATGCTCCAATATCGCCTGCCTTTCTAAATGAAACGAATTCAGCTCCAGCATTTAAAGCAGCAAATATTATAAAGTTAGCAAATGATTCATATAAGAACAATGGTTGTCTTAATTGACCATTAATAATCATTCCCTTATATACCTCTGGCATGATTGCCTTCAATCATGCTAATTGTTCTGGGGTAGCTATTTCACCAAATACTTCTGCATTAACAAAGTTACCTCATCTACCAATTACTTGACCAATAAGAATACACGGTATCATACAGTCAGCATAAACAAAAGTTGAAACTCTTTTTACTTTAACTTCATCATTTAAACATGTTTTAACATTATATTTAGCAGATCTAAGAATTAAAGGAAAATAGATCAAACCTGCTATTCCAGCAGCCATTACACCACCTTGGATAGCCATTCCTCCATTCCTAAAATTAAAAAAATCAACAATGTCGATTTCGCCAATTGCAGCAGCTCAAACCCTTGCACCAATAATTGATAAAGGAATAGCCATAATCAAATAATATAAAATTGGTTCTGTTGGAATTCTATATCAAAAGTGAGCTTTTAAAAAACCAACTAAAGTTGCAACAGCAAAACCAATGAAAATAATAATACCATATCAAGCAACTTCAAAGTCGCCAATTTTAAATGCTATATTATTTATATTGTTTGTAAATATTTCGTATAAAGAACCTGAATCAAGCATTTTAATCTTCTTCTTTCATTTTTTTAAGAAATTCGTTTGTAGAAAAATATCCAGATTTTTTTAATTTAAAATCCCCTACAATTGCTTCAATTATATCACCAATCTGTCTACCTGGAGAAATAGGAATTTTGTAGTGAGGAATATCAATATTAAAAAATCTTTTGTATGCATATTCTTTTCCAAGTCTCTCAAAAGTTTCTTCTCTTGTAACTGTTTTTAATTCAACAACAACATCTATTTTGCAATCTTTTTTAGTAACTTGAATACCATATAATTTAGTAATATTTAAAATTCCTAATCCTCTAACTTCGATAAAATGACCAGTTTTTTTATTTGGTCTACCAACAATATCACTAAACAATTGTTTATATTCAACAACATCATCTGCAATGAACAAATGACCCTTTTTAATTAATTCCAAAGTTATTTCTGATTTACCTAATCCAGATTCACCAATTAGTAAAACTCCAATACCATAAACCTCAACTAAATTCCCATGAATAGATTCATATTTACTTAATGAATCTATTAAAAATAAATTAGTAGAAGTATTAATATAACTACTAGCTTGATTTGATTTAATTAATGTTATATCGTATTTTTTAGCAGCATCTAAAATAAGATCTTCATTAAATGATCTTGATAAAATAATCACTGGAGGTTCTAGTTTAAAAAAGTCATCAATTTTTTTATTTCTTGTTTCTTCATCAAAACTTAATAAGTAATTATATTCATCTCTACCAAATAAAATAGCAGCAAAAGACTCTTTTCTAGTAATGTAACCAGATAGTTCTAAACCAACTCTAGACATTCTTGTAGATCTTATGTCTTTGCATTTACCAACGTTTATTACTTTAAATTCTTCAAAATTTTTATCGATGTCTTTTCAAGTTATTGAAATGCTTTCGTTTATTTTATCCATTTAAACCACCACCAAGATAGATACACCAACAGCCATAATTAAACCTGGAATAAAGCTAATATCATTATCTACAGTGTTTTCTCCAAAAACTCCACCAAGTCATAAACCACCAACAATGATTAGTGTGACGCTAACTAATAGCGCTAAAATAATTAATGAAATATAAATAAAAAATTTCTTTTTATCATTTAAATAAAAATTATTTTTTGTTTTATAAATTGAAGTAAAAATAGGAATTCTATATTTTAAATAAAAAGGAGTTTCTGAAGCTACAGTTTCAATATGATTATCTTCAATATGCTTTTGTTTCTTTGATTCTACATTTTTATTTTCAATTTTTGATGAATCAACATCAATTGAGTCAGCAGGGATAGCTTTTTTATTTTTATTTTTTTTAGCCATATTATCTCATTTATATTTATCTTATTATATCATTTATTTTTTATCAATTATATTGATGTTTTTATATTAAATTTTTTCACTAGATAATATTGATCTTATTTTTTTCTCTTCATCTGGTAATGGCGTTAAAAAGATTGTATTTAAAACCTTATTTACAATATCGCTTTTCATTATTTCAAAGAATCTATTACCGTCTTCAATATAAAGATTTAAAGGACTTTTTTGTTCATAAGCTCTTAAATTAACAGCTTCTTTTAATTTACTCATTCGATCTAAATGTTTTGTTCAAGCAGTATCAATGTTGAAAATTAAAATATTATTAATTTGCTCTAATGAATTTAAATCTCTAAGAATTTGAGTTTTAGTTTTAATAACAATTCTAAGAATTTTATTTAGTTTTATTTGTGCATGAATTTTTTCTAATTTTTCAAAATCTTTTGTTTCAAAAAAATCAAATTTTAAAATATCCTTATTTAATCAATTAACAATTTTTTCACCATTAACAATAGCTGAATTATTTACATCTAAAAATTCTCTTATTTTAACTTCGGTAAATTCTTTTGACATATTAATTAAAATTTGATCACAGTTTTCATTTAGTAAAATTTGATCTCTTTGTTTATATATTAATTCTCTTTGTAAAGAAACAACATGTTCATAGTCCATTAAATTCTTTCTCATATCAAAGTTGATACCTTCAACTTTTTTTTGTGTTTTATCTAATAAACGAGAGAAGAAAACAGAATCAAAGAATTCTTCTCCTTCTAATTTTGTGCTAGCTTTTTCAAATCTATCTGTTGCAAATCTTTTAAATAGTGAATCTTCAAGAGAAGTAAAGAATCTAGAAGCACCCGGATCACCTTGTCTTCCTGATCTACCTCTTAATTGGTTATCAACTCTTCTTGATTCATGTCTTTCTGTACCAATAACATAAAGTCCACCAAGAGATTTAACTTCATCATTAATTTTAATATCAGTACCTCTACCAGCCATATTTGTAGAAATTGTAATCGAACCTTTGATACCACCATTTTTAATGATCTCAGATTCTCTTTCATCATTTTTTGCATTTAATATTTCATGAGGAATTTTATCTTCTAATAATCTTCGATGAAGTAGCTCAGAATCATTAACAGAAGAAGTACCAACTAGAATCGGTTGACCAGTTGCATGAATTCTTTTAATTTCAGCAATAACATGATTTCATTTTGCTTTTTTATTATTGAAAATATAGTCAGGATAATCTTTTCTAATTATTGGTTTATTAGTAGGAACCTTAACAACGATCATATTATAAATTTTTAAGAATTCTTCTGCCTCAGTAAAAGCAGTACCAGAAACAGCTGCAATCTTTTTATATAATCTAAATAATGATTGATAAGTTATTGTCGCTAAAATTTGATTTTCTGGATCAATTTTAACTCTTTCTTTTGCTTGAATAGCTTGGTGAAGACCAGCATTATAACTTCTACCTTCTAATATTCTTCCAGTAAAAATATCGATTAAGAAAATCTCATCATTTTTAACCATATATTCTCTGCCAGCGGCAAAAATAAAGTTTGCCATTAAAGAGTTTGTTATCTTATGAACTATGTCAGCAGATTCTACAGAATATAAATTTGTTAAATTAAAATGTTTTTCAACTTTTTCAGCACCTTCTTCAGACAAGAAGATTGTGTTAGATTCACTATCAATAATGTAGTCTTCATCTTTTAAAGTCTTCACAAAATTGTCTGCTTCAAGATAAAATTTACTCTCATCTTTTGGCATACCTGAAATAATTAACGGAGTTCTTGCCTCATCAATTAAAATTGAGTCACCTTCATCGATAATTGCAAAAGATAATGATCTAATTGATTTTCTTGAAATATGTTTAACCATATTATCTCTCAAGTAATCAAAACCTAATTCAGAGTTAGTAGTATAAGTGATATCTTTATTAAACATTTCTTGTTTTGTACTAGAATTCAATTCTGAAGTGTTATAACCAACAGTTATTCCATAAGGTTCAAATGCGACTCTTGCAAACTCAGCATCCCTTTTAACTAAGTATTCATTAACAGTTACAATATGGACACCTTCTTTTTTTAATGAATTTAAAAAAGAAGCAAGAAGAATAGTTAAAGTTTTACCCTCACCAGTGAACATTTCTGCAAAATCACCTGTGTGGATAATATAAGCACCCATTATTTGAACAGGGTGTGCAAAAAGATTGTGCTGTCTAAAAATAATTTCTCTAGCCATAGAGAAAGCATCAACTACAATATCATCAATGTTAATTTTATCTTCTGAAATTTGCTTAACTAAAAAAGAAACTCTTTCCTTTATTTCATTTTGAGAAAGTTTTTTATATTCTTCCTTATTAGCATCAACAGCTGATGCTATAATCTTTGCTTTATTAAGCAAACCAGGAGATTTAGCTTTTCATATGCTTTTTTTCTTCTTTTTTTCCATTTTTTAACCTTAATTATTATATTACATAACTATAGAATTCTACCATCCTTTAACCTAATTACTCTTGATGCATATTCTAATTCTTTATCATTATGTGTAATCATAATAATCGTTGTTTTATAAACTGAATTAATAGTCTTTAAAATTTCAATAACATTTTTTGCATTATTTTCATCTAAAGCTGATGTTGGTTCGTCAGCAAAAATAATTGGAGTTTTCTTAGCAATTGTTCTTCCAATTGATACTCTTTGTTTTTGACCGCCTGATAATTTGTATGGCATTTTATTCTTAATATCAGTAAGTTTTAAGTTTTCTAAAATTTCTTCAACTTTTAGTTCGTTAATATAATTATCATATTTAATTTTTCTTTTTTGTTTTTTACTTAAGAAACTCATAAAAGAACCTATAGAAATATTTTCTTCAACTGTTAGGTTAGGAACTAAACCATAGTTTTGAAAAATATATCCTATGTTTGCTAATCTAAATTCTGTTAGTTCTGATTCTTTTAATGTTGAAATGTTTCAATTATTTACAACTATTTCACCATATGTTAATTTATCAACACCAGAAATTATATTCATTAAAGTTGTTTTACCACTACCTGATGCACCTACTAAAATAACAAATTCACCTTTTTTAATTGATAAATTAATATCTTTTAAAACATGATTGTTTATTGATTTACTTTCATAAATTTTATTTAGGCCTTTTATGTCTATAATTGAGTCGGCAGAGTTTTTTTTTAATGCTAAAGTTCTTTTAATTGTTAAAATTTTTTTAACTTTTTTGTAAATTGTTCTTTCTTTGTTTTTTATTAAAAAATTTTCTTTTTTATTTTCGTCTTTGATTTTTTCAAATATTTTATAATTAATTTTAGAAAAAATTAAATCTGTGTAGCTTTTGTAATTAGTAAAATCTATTTTTTCTAAAAGTTCTATTTCCATAATTAACTTTGAGTAAAGACGATTTCTTTTCTGTTCTTCAATTTCTTTTTTACTTAATAAAGAATCATTAAATTCACCAGAAAAGATTTCTGCTTCTTTAATTTTTTTTTCAAATTCAGCTAAAAATTCATCATCTTCTTCAGTCAATTTAATTTCTTTTATTTCCTGTTTTTTATTACTTTTTTTAGTAATATTATCCTGATTAATTTTTTGAGTTACTATTTTGTCGTAATTTGAGATTTTTTCATTAATGACAATTTCTTTATCATCATTTGTTTCTCAATTTCTTTTTGTAATTTTAGGCATTTCCATATATAAAATTATACTTTATATATTAAAAAATAATAATGAATTTGCACATATTTTTTCACAAGTTTCATCGAATGAAATATTTTTAATTTTTGATACTTCTTTAAATATTGATTCTATGTATATTGGAGAGTTTTTTTTACCTCTAAAAGGTTCTGGAGTTAAATAGGGACAATCAGTTTCTAAGACAATATTATTAATTTCAATTTTAGACACAACTTGTCTTAGTTCAAATGATTTTTTAAAGGTGATTATTCCTGGAAATGATATTTTGCAGCCAAGTTGAACATATTGTTCTGCATATTCTAATTTATCTGAAAAACAATGAATTAAAACTTTAGAAAGTTTTCTTTCTTTTATAAATTTAATTGCATCTTCATGTGCTTCTCTAATGTGTAATACTAATGGTAAGTTATATTTTTTAGCAAGTTCAACATGTTTTTCAAAAGAATAAAATTGCATTGCAATCCCATCTGGATCTTTTTCCCTAAAATAGTCTAAACCAGTTTCACCAATCGCTTTAATGCAATCCAAGTTACTTTTGATTAATTCATCTAGTTGTTTTACATCATTATCAATTTCTTGCTTAGTTAGCTTACTAACATCATTGGGATGCATTCCAATCACAGCAAAAAAATATTTAGGATTTAATCTAGCTATTTCAATTGCTTTAATCGAACTTTCTAAATCAATACCAACAATATTTACATAAATTTCTTTTTCAATTGATTTTTTAATAATTAAATCTAATTCTTCTTTTGAGTATTCAAGGTTTAAATGAGCGTGAGTATCGTAAAGCATTTTATTCCTTGTTAGTTAATTCTTTTCTAAAGTTATATTCTGTTGTAATCATTCGAGCAAGAGAAGTTTTTGGTTTTCAATTTAAAACTGAATTTACTTTTTTAGTATCAGCATAAAGCTTAGCTGGATCTCCATCTCTTCTCGGGCCTAATTCATATGGAATATCAATAGCTAAAGTTTCAATTGCTTTATTTAATACTTCTAAAACTGTATATCCTTCGCCTGAACCTAAGTTAAATATATCTGATTTATTATTCTTAATTGATCATTCTAAACCAATAATATGTGCTTCCACTAAATCAACAACATGTACAAAGTCTCTTACACATGAACCATCTTTAGTTTCATAATCAGTTCCCATTACAATAAATTTTTGGTTATCAATTGCACTTTTAACTACACAAGGTAATAAGTGAGTTGGTTTTAATGTTTTAATGCCAATTTTTCCATTATGATGCGTACCTGCAACATTAAAATATCTAAATATTACATAATTAGAATTATTTGCTTTTGCTCAACCTCTTATTATTGCTTCTGCAGCTAATTTTGAATCACCATATGGATTGATTGGTTCTTTTATATCTGTTTCTAATATTGGAATATTTTTAGGCTCTCCATAAACTGCTGCTGTTGAAGAGAATACAAAATTTTTAACATTAAATTTAGTACAAACTTTTAACAATATTTCAACACCGTAAGTATTATTGTTAAAATAATCTAACGGTTTTAAAACACTTTCAGGGACAACTATTAAACCAGCAAAATGAATTACTGATGAAATATTTTTTTCAATTGAAAAAATTCTTTCAAGTTCCTTTTCATCTCTAATATCTGCTTGATAAAATTTTGCATCTTGATGAATGTTAGACTCAAAACCTTTTGACATATTATCAACAATCACAACATCATAACCTTTTTCAATAAGTGAATAAACTGCATGCGACCCAATATAGCCAGCACCGCCTGTAACTAATACCTTCATATAAAATCCTTAATATTTTTAATTAATTTTAACATTTATAAAGTAATAAAAAAAAATTATTTGCCTAAGCAAAAATTTTTAAATAACTCATCTAATAAATCAAAATCTTTTTCTTCACCTAAAAATGTTTTTAATAGTTTGTATGCATACTCAAGAAAAGATATTATTAAATCTAATGAAGCTTCTTCATTAATTAAGTTATTTGCTTTATCTAAATTATTATTAATATCTAGTAAAATGTTTTTTTCATAATCTGATGTAATAAAAAATTCATCATTATTATTTAATTTAAAAATATTAAATATTTCTTTTTTTAAATTATCTATTTTATTATTTTTAGCAGATATTTTAATTCCTTTTAAATTTGAATTAGCATCGTCTAAATCTTCTTTATTTTTGACAATAATAAATTTAGAATTAATATTTTTATTAATTCAGTCTAATTCATCTTTTGGTACAGCAATTGAATTATCAATTACATATAAAATTAAGTCTGCATTTTTTGATATTTCCACAGCCATGTTAATACCAATATTTTCTATTTGATTATTTGAATCTCTAATTCCTGCAGTATCAATTATATTAAAATTTAATCCATCAATATTTATTGATTCTTTAATAAAATCTCTTGTTGTTCCTGGTATGTCAGATACAATTGCTCGATCCATTTTTAAGATAGCATTTAACAATGAAGATTTGCCACTATTTGGTTTACCTAAGATAACTAAATTAATTCCATTAAATAGATGGTAATTGTTGTTATAACTAGTTATTATTTCATTAATATCGTTGTATATTTCATTAATAGTTTTTTTAACTTCTTGACTTTTAACATCATGAACATCATAGTATTCAGGATAATCAATATTAACTTCTAGAGTTCCTATTATTTGAAATAATTTTTCTGTTATTAATTTAACTTTATTTTTAGCATTACCTAAAATAATGTTTAATGAAACATCAGTTTGAAAATCAGTTTTAGCATTAATTAAATAATTAATTGAGTTTGCTTGTGAGATATCTAATTTATTATTTATAAACGCTTGTTTAGTAAACTCACCAGGTTGCGCCATTATTGCTCCATTTTCTAAAATTAACTTAATAATTTTATCAACTATTATTAAGTTACCATGACAATTAATTTCAATTAAATCTTCTCCTGTAAATGATTTAGGATTTATAAATTTCATTAGCAAAACATCATCAATAATTTTATTATTATTCTTGTTGATGATCTTATTATTTTGAATTGAATGTCCACTCTTTTCAACTTTGTTTACACAAATTTTGTTAATGATATTGTATGTTTCTGGGCCTGATAATCTGATTATATGAATAGTTGATTTCATTGGCGGAGTTGACAAAGCAACAATTGTGTTCATTTTGTGACCTACCTTTTAATTAAACTAATTATTCTATTAAATAATAATACTTTACTTAAATTAAATTTAATATTGCTAGCAACTTCCAATAAACTTTGTTTATTTTCAACTGTGTTATCAATCATGAATGAATTAACTAAAATACTAATTTCTTTATATGAAAGTTTCTTGAATTGTGTTAAATAATCTAAAACTTTTTTATTGTCATTTAAATTGTTTTTTAAGTTTTGATATAAATCAATAATTACATCTTTACTTTTTGAATTTTCAAAAGCTATTATTTCATCTAATGAATAAAAAGAATTTAAATAAAAATTATGCATGCTATTGTCAATATTATGATTTAGATATTTTTCTACTTCATCTAAATTAGATACTGATTTTAATTCTTCACATCTACTATAAATAGTTGGTAAAACTTTATTTGAATTTCTACAAGTAAAAATCCCAATTGTGTTTGAAGGTGGTTCTTCAATAAATTTTAATAGTGAATTAGCTGCAATCGCACTTAATAATTCTATGTTCCTTATTACATAAAATTTATAACCAGCATTTTCTAAAGCAATCGAATAAAACTTTCTTTTTAATTCTCTAATTTCTTCAATTTTAATATCTTCCAAGTAAAGATTATATTCAATGTAATCATAATAATTGTTATTATCTATTTTTTTATAATACAACTCTTTTTCATCTGTATGAGCTAAAAAATCTTTACAAATTTTTTTAATTAAATCATTTGTATTAGAAAATTTTTTTTCAGAAATTATAAAAATATGATTGTTTTTGTTAGTCATTTTTGATTCCAAATATTTTTTTAATTTCATCTCAAACTTGTTTGTATACTTCATCAAAACTTAGTTCAGCATTGATTATTATAAATTTGTTTGGATTTTGATTAATAATTTCTTTATAGCCATTATAAACTATTTCTTGAAACTCAAGGCACTCTAAATCAAATCTATTCTTCTCACGATTAGGATTAACTAAAATTCTTTTTTGAGCAACATTTGGTTTTACATCAAAAAAGAAAGTAAAGTTTGGCTCAAACTTATTAGTAGAAAATTTATTGATTTCCTTAATTCAATTTACATCAATATTTTTTCCATATCCCTGGTATGCAATCGATGAATCAATAAAACGATCACAAATAACACTAATCCCTTTTGATGTTTGCGGAACAATAAATTTATTGAAATGTTGAACCCTTGAAGCAGCAAATAATAATGATTCAGCATGTTTATCAACATCATCTTTATTATTAAGTAAAATATCTCTTATGTTTTCACATACTTTATTTTCTCCACCTGGCTCTCTAGTTCTACAAACATTAATGTTAAGCTCTTTAAGCTCTTTCATAACTTTGTTTAGGATAGTGGTTTTTCCTGAACCATCTGGACCTTCAAAAGTAATAAATAAACCACTTTTCATAATTATTCCTATATCTTATCAAAGTCTAAATATTTTTTTAGAGCTTTTGGCATGATAATATCGCCATCTTTATTTTGATAATTTTCAACTATTGCAATTCATAAACGATCAATAGATAATCCTGTTCCATTTAATGTGTGAACTAGTTCTTTTTTATTATCAGAATTAGCAAATCTTATTTGACCTCTTCTAGCTTGAAAATCTTCACAATTTGAACAAGAAGATATTTCACGATAATTATTATATGAAGGCATTCATACTTCGATGTCAAAAGTCATTGCTGAACCAAATCCTGTGTCTCCAGAACAAAGTTTCATTACTCGGTATGGTAACTCTAATACATCTAAAATAGAACATGCTTGTTTAACCATTTCATCTAATGCTTCATATGAATGCTTTGGATCACAAATATTAACTAGTTCTGTCTTAATAAATTGATGTTGTCTCAAAACACCTTTAATATCTTTTCCTGCAGAACCAGCTTCAGAACGAAAGTTAAAAGAAGAACTTGTTACTTTAATTGGTAGTTCTTTTTGATATAAAATTTTATTACGAAATAAATTTGTCAATTGAACTTCAAGAGTTGGCGATAAATAATAATCTTTGAAATCAACTTGAAATAAATCATCTTTAAATTTAGGTAATTGACCTGTGACTGACAAACTTTTTTCATTTAGCAAAAGCGGAAGAACATATTCTTCATATCCGCTAGCACTATGCATATCTAATGTCAGCGATTGTAAAGCTCTAACTAACTTGGCTCCTTTACCCTTGTAAATTGAAAATCTAGCGCCAGTTAAAGTACTTGAAGTTTCAAGATCTAAAATATTTTTTTCAACACCAATATCCCAGTGTGCTTTTGGAACAAAATCACTTTGAATCGATGTTTTACTATTTTTAAATAATTCATTATCATTTTCATCTTTACCAGTCTTGATTGATGAGTGTAAAATATTTGGAATACTTAATAAAAGCTTATCCAAATTATCTTTTATTTTATTAGCCTCATTATTTTGTTCAGTAATTGATATATTTAATGTTTCAACTTCTTTTTTAGTTGCATTAGCTAAAGCTTGATCGTTTTTAGCAATATATTCACCAATTTTTTTAGAAAGAACGTTTCTTTTATTATTATTTTTTTCTAATAAACTATTTATCTTTCTAAATTTTTCATCTTCAGCAAGCAATGAATCAACATCAAAATTAAAATTTCTTTTCTTTAATGAGTTTTTTAAAATGTCTGGGTTTTCTCTAATTAATTTTAAGTTAATCATAATTAGTACCTTTTCTTTAATTTAAGTAAAAAAACAATAGTCTTATTATACTATTGTTTTTTATAATTTAAATAATGATTCTTTGTATTTTCTTTGTTTTAGTTCATACTCTTTGAACTTAGCCTTATATTCATTTCTATTAGCTAATACATTTTGGTAATTATTTTGAAACTCAGCTTCTTGTTCCATAATTATTTCTTGATTTATTTTTCTAGCTTTTCATTTTTTTCAAAAGAACATTCTTGGATAAATAAAAATTAGCTCTCTTCTATTAAACATTTCTCTTTTAACTTCTTCCATGTATTCTAATTCACCATTGTTTGATTTAGCTAATACATTTTTTAAAGCATATTCATGTTCTGCATGTTTTACTGGGTATTTTATATTATCTATAAAACTACTACTAGTAACATCTTCAACTTGTGTTGATTCTAATGAATTATCACTAGTTGTTGGTTGTTCTAACATTTTTAAACGATCTTCCATTTCATCAATAGATTCTAAACCATCTGAATTAACATCATTACTTTCATCAACAGCTTCGCTCTCGTCAACCATTTCAATGTTGCCATTAGTTTCATTTTCAGAATTCTCAAGAGTAATTATTTGATCTGAAGTTATATCAATTGATTCATTACCTTGATCATTAATAGTAATTTCTTCATTATCTATTATGTCTTTATTAAGTTCTTTCATACATACCTTATAGTTTTAAATAAAATTATTTATACATCAATATTATACAATAATATAATAAAAAATAAAATGATATAAGAAAATAATATATAGTTATAATAGTATAGATAAGGTGGTTATGTTATGGAAATTATGAATGAAGTTAATAAGATTTTAAAAGATAAAAATATTAACATTGTTTTATCAGAGGCAAATCTTAATAAAACTTTTAAAGAAATAGGTTTAGACTCACTAGCTTCTATGACAGTCATTGTTGAATTAGAAGAAAAGTTAGGAATTTCTATTCCAGATGAAAAACTAATGGCAATGAAGACTGCAAAAGATTTAATTGAGAGCATTGAATCAAGCATGAAGAAATAAAAAAATCACTTAAGTGATTTTTTTATTTCTCATATTTTAGTATTCTTTTAATACCAATTACTTCATTATTTTTAAACTCTAAAATAACTGCAGAAAATTGATAACTATCTAAATTTGGTGCTAATTTAAAAAACTGAATTTCTTCTTTAAACATTTGGATAATTGTTTCGGGTTTTGCCCCAATAATACCAGATTCACTTCCTGTCATTCCTACATCACTTATGTAAGCAGTTTTATCTCTTATTTTTTCATCTGCTGTTTGTACATGAGTGTGAGTACACAAGATAGCATCTACTTTTCCTTTAAAATTTAAAAAGAATGCGTTTTTTTCACTTGTTGTTTCACTATGAAAATCAACTATATGAATATCTGATTTATCTTCTTTTAGAATTTCATCCATTTTATGAAATGGATTTGTTTGCATATCCTTAAAGTTTAATGATTTTCCTAATAAGTTTGTTATTCTAATTTTTTTGTTTTGGAATAATATTTCTTTTGAACCAACTCCAATATCAAAGAATTCAAAGTCTTTGCTTAGATTAGCTGGTCTTATAATATTTTGTTCACTTAAAACAATTTTACAATCTTTTTGTTTTCAAGTATGATTTCCCATTGTAAAAAAATTAATTCCATATTCCATTAATTTTTTATAATCAGTAAAATTTAATCCTCTACCGTCTGTGGTATTTTCTGCATTTGCAATGACATAATCAATTTTTTCATTTTTAATTATGCTTTTTACATTGTCTTTGATAGCTCTAATTCCATCTTCTCCAGATATATCACCAATGAATAAAATTTTCATCATTGATCCTTCCTAAGATAATACATAACAATTAAGTTATTGATATCAAAATATATTATAAAGTATATAGTTTTATTATTTTAAGAAATATTTATAATATAATTTTTTTAATATGAAAAATGAAAATGATAAAGTTGAAGAGTTTGATGAAACTCTTAGCGAAGAAGAACAAAAAGTAATTGATAAATATTTAAAGAGAAAAAAAATAGTAGTTTGAATTTCTTTAGTTTGTGTTTTAGCTTTAATTATATCTGCAATAGTTATTCCGATCTATTATGCATTAACATAATGGATTTTTTTATTTGGGTAGCAAAAGGCAATTTAAATAAACAAAAAACTCACTAAAATTATTCATTTGCATTTTTTTCAAAAATTCTAGTAAATTATTATAATCTTTGTTTAATTTTAAAAATTCATTATATTCTTGATCATCTTTAAATGTATTTTTTTTAACTAAATCTGAAATTAACTTTTCGTCATAGTTAAAGACTAATTCTAATCTATCTTTTATTTCATCATTATTAAAAAACGTAGAATAGAAATCACTATTTACACCATTATAATAATTAATTATTTCAGTTTTATTGTTTTTGAATCATTTTTTAAATTCTTTTTTATGAAAACCAACAACACCCTGTTCTGTTAAGTATGCATACATAATTAATAAATGCTTGATTTTTTTTTCTAAAGAAAGATCAATCTTTTTTTTCTTTCATTTCTTTTGCTTCAAAACTTTGCATTTTTTATTTTTTATATAAAACATTTTTTACTCTTCTTTCTTTCAATGTTTCTCAATTTCATTTTTAATAAAATCAAGAATTCCTTTTACATTGGAAAAATCCATTCTAGCAGGACCGACTATTGATATTTGTGTCTTGTTATTTGGTAATGATATTTCAGTTGAAGCAATACATAAGTCTTTAATTCCAATTGAGTCACCAAAAGTTATTGTTGTAGCACCGCCATGAACATGCTGATTATATGCAATTTGTTCTCAAACTGTTGTATTTTCTAACATTTCTAATACCTTAAGTAGCTTATCATGGTCATTAAATTCTGGTTGACTTAATAAATTATATTGTCCCTTTACATTTGTTTTAATCTTTTTTTCAAATGTAAAAATCTTTTCTAAAATGCTTTGTAAAGAAGACTCATAATTAATTATTTTTTCTTTGATAATTGATTTTAAAAGTTTTACTTTGTCCATAACCTCTGAAAGTCTACAATCAATTAATCGATCATTAAAAATTCTTATACAAATTGATAAGTTTTTTAAATCTTTTTCACTTTCTAAATTAACTATGTTTTTAAAAACGCTTCCAGTTGAAGTGATTAAAATAACGAGAGCAGAATCTTTTGATGTTGGCACTAAATCAATTCTTTTAAGTAACTCATCATTATCTGTTTGCGTAACTACTGATGGTAGTTTTAGAGTTTCATTAATTAAACTAATACTTGAATCAATTACATCATTAATTGAAAAATTTCTGTTTGAAAATATTTTTCTTAATCTCGTTTCAATGTCTTCATCAATTGATGACATATTATTATGTTCAAAATATTTATATCCCATCACAGAAGGAACTCTTCCTGATGAATTATAAACCTTTTCAAGTAAACCTTCTTTTTCTAAAGCGGCCATATCATTTCTGATTGTTGCAGCAGATAAGTTTTTCATATATTTATTTATTATTTTTTTGCTTCCCACTGGAGTAGCAGTTGCTACATACTCATTGACAATAATAAATAATAATTTTTTTTGTCTATCTGTAATATTCAAAGTAAACCTCAATATGTAATAATTATATTTTAAAAATTAAATATATTTTTTTATTTCTTGAACAAGCATATTGTTTTTTGCATTTAATAATTGTGAGTTTCCAAAACCAATATTATTATCTTGAAAACAAATTAATTCGCATTTTATTTTTAAATTATTTTTGTTTAATAATTCAACAATTGAATTATATAAAGTTCCTGATTTATATACTCTTTCATAGAAAATTATTTTCTTATATTTTTTAATCATATTTATAACTTTTTCTTCATTAAAACCATGTATAAAAATTGCATTTAATATATCAACCTTTGCATCCTTGTATTCATCATAAATTTTATTAATTCAGTTTCCATATGAAACAATACATATTGATGAACTTTTGTTTTTTAAATATTTTCATTCTCCATACTTTATTTTTGATTCATTTGAACTAAATGGGACTTCATTAGAAAGTCTAATAAAAATAGATTTTTTATTATTTTCTAAACCAATATCAATTAGTTGCTCTAATTCATTTTTAGTTGAAGGAGAACATATTATTGTATTTGGAATAGATTTAATCATTCCTATATCATAAATACCATGGTGAGTATCTCCATCCCCATAAGATAAATCTGCCCGATCAACAAGAAATAATACTGATAATGATTCTCTACAAACATCATTTAATATTTGATCATAAGCCCTTTGCATAAATGTAGAATAAATTGATATAACTGCTTTTTTATTTGCTAATTCAATTCCTGCTGCTTTTGCAATGCTATGCTCTTCACTAATCCCAACATCTTCACAATTAAATGGAAATTCCTTCTCTATTTTATTTAGATTAGATGAATAAATCATAGCTGGACTTACTATTTTAATATCTTTATTCTTTGCTATTTTCTTAAATAAATAATCAGATGAAATACTTGAGAATGTTTCTTTTTCTTCATTAAAGGCATCTTCTACAAAAGCATGATACTTTGGATCATTATTTTCTAATTCTTCAATACCTTTTCCCTTAGTCGTTTTTACATGAATTACTGTTGGAAAAAAATTAGAATAAAACCTGCCTTTAGTGATTGCTCTGTCTAAAGCTTTTAAGTTATGTCCATCTATTTTACCAATATAGTAAAATCCTAAATCAGTAAAAAAGTTATTATTATTTAGTTTTTTTTCAAATTTAAATAAGGATTCAATTTGTTTATGATTAGATGAATTTTTGATAAATGGATATAAGAAATTTTTATAATTCATATTATTTAATGAAATACTTAAGCTACCAACGCTTTTAGAAATTGACATTCCATTATCATTTAAAATTATTAGCATTTTTGTTTGATTAAAACCAATGTTGTTTAAAGCTTCAAAAGCTAAACCATTTGAAATAGAAGCATCCCCAATAACTGTTATTACTTTATCCTCATTGCTTGATTCATTAAAACCTTGAGCAATTGATAAACTATTTCCTGCGTGACCTGATGAATAAAAATCATATATTGATTCTTTATTGCATTGAAACCCAGATAATCCATTAAAATCTCTAATTGTTTTAATCTCAGAAAATCTATTAGTAAGCATCTTATGAACATATGATTGATGTCCTGTATCATAAAATATTTTATGATTTGTATCTGGGAAGTGTTTAAGTAAAGAAACAGATAATTCAACAATTCCTAAATTGCTAGATAAATGAATTTTTTTGCTATTTGCTAAATCAAATATTTCTTCTCTAATTGATTTACAAAGTTTATCTAAATCTTTAAATGAAGCTTCTTTTAACTCATCAACACTTTTAATATCTTTTATTTTCATATTGTTTTTTCTTTTTTTTAAAAATTAATTGCAACTATTAATAAATTATATATTTATTTAAAAATATTATATTTCTTTTGTAAGATGTAACCTATAAATAAAAATTATTTAGATTAGAATAAAATTACCTATAGAAAAAAATATTATGTTCAATATCCTTCAAAAATAAAATAAATAACTATACATTCAATGTGTAGTTATTTATTTTAAATTTAAATTAGATGATTTTAAAAGATAATATATTAAATTGTTTATTTTTCTTTCTTTAATACATTTATTAATTCTCTAATTAATTCATTTTGTTGTTTCATTAATTCATTTTGTTTTCTGAACTCTCTTACAAGATAATTTTCGAACATATCGTTCCCCTTTCTCTAACTTGTTATGTAATTTTATTTAATATCTTAAAATCATTGATGTTATTCATTTAATTTTTTTTTTATTTCTTCTTGTGAATATGCAAATATTAATTTTAAGATTTTAAGCATAATTGCCATATTAAATATAGTGCGAATAATAATAAGTAAAATAAAAAAAGCAAATTTAAACTTCTGCTCTTTCTTGTTTTTCTCTTGCTATTCTTTTAAATTCTTCTTCTTCATTAGAATGTCTTTCAGATTTTCTCATTTCAAGTTCTTCTTGTTCTTGTCTTTCTTTAGCTCTTCTCATTGCTTTGAGCTGCTCATTAACTTCTCTTTCAGATTTTCTAATTTCTAGTTCTTCTAAAGCATATTTTGTTAAATATCAAAATCTTACTCACATTACAATAGCTAGTATTATGAATATTAATCATATTATCCCTGCTATAACTGTAATTATTAAATATATTAGTTCTTCATAAGTCATAATTTGTCTCCTTTCCTATTTTTTTATTAAAAATATTATAAATGATAATAATTATAAAAAATAAAAAATATATATAAGTAAAAAATAACTACACAATGAATGTGCAGTTACTTTTTTTATTTAGAAGAATGCAATTGAGTTTTCTTTCTTCTTAATTGATCAATTGCTTTATCAATGCAATCAACAGTTGCAGTTTTAGGATCTAAACTTTCAGCTTCTGATATTATAGGATTTCCCTTATGAATTGCAATATTCAATCTAAGTTTATACATTTTATTATGTTGATAATAAACATATTCTGCTTTTACAAAGTCTTCAACAAATATAAATTTTCTTAGTTTTTCTAATTTCTCTTGAAAGAAAATTTCTAATTCAGGGTGCTTAGACATATCTTTTCATCTTATTGTGTATTCCATAAATAACCTCTTTCCTTGATTATATAGAATTTTAAAAAATAGGCATTAAAAAAAGCAAATTACTTTGCTTTTTTATAAATGATTTCTTTTTCTAATTTTTTTCTAGCTTCTTCATTAATTAATGTTTCAATTACTTTTAAACTAAATTCAAACACTGATCCAGGTGATCTACCAGTAATTAATGTTCCGTCAACATGAACTGGTTTATCAACATAGTTTTTCTTAAGTTTGTCACCATAACCAGGATAGCAAGTGAATTTTCTTGTTTTAATAAGATCTCATTCAATTAACACACTTGGTGTCGCACACATTGAAATGATATATTTATCCTTATGATTTAAAAAATCTTTTTCTAAATTCTTTTTTAATTTAGGATTTGCTTTTGGATCAAGGTATTTTAAATGACCTTCACCACCTGGCATATAAATTGCAGTGTATTGTGATAAATTTGTTTTATCAATTGTACTATTACATGAAATTTTAGTTCCGCTTTGTAAAACAATTGTGTTTTTCTTTTCAATTGAAACTAATTCAACTATCATTCCACTTCTTCTTCATAAATCAGCTGGTACAATAACTTCAATATCTTCGCTTGCTGTAGCTAGCATAATAGCTATTTTAACTCTTTTTGGTGCCATATTTTCTCCTAATGATTTTTTTATCCTATAAATTTATAAGCATTATCTATTTCGCAACATAACTTACTAGTATTATATTATATTTTTTGTAAAAATGTTATATTATCTTTAGAAAATCACATTAAAAAAAGAAAAACTAGAACATATTTTCTAGTTTTTCTTTTTTAAATGGCGCGCCTGGGAGGACTCGAACCTCCGACCCTACGCTTAGAAGGCGTATGCTCTATCCACTGAGCTACAGGCGCATACTAAAATAATTATATAGTAAAATAAACATTTAATAATTAATATTTGATAAAAATATTTATTAATAATTAATTAATAAATTTTATAATAATATAGTTAGTTGGAGTAATTATGAAAAGAGAAGATACTATTATCAATTATTTATCTAAAAAAGGTTACAGAATTACACAAAACAGAATCGATATTATAAAATGTTTGCTAGATGATAATCATGGACATACTATTAATGAAATTGTTTCCCATTTGAAAAAAAAGGATAAGAGAATTAATGTAAGTAGCGTTTATAACACAATTGAAATTTTAATAGATGAAGGAATAGTTGATTTAAATACTAATTATAAAATTAAAGGAAGCTCATATGAAATCATTAATAGTGATGTTAGACACATTCATGTTTATGATCCAAACAATAAAAAAGAGCATCACATTGATTTACCAGAACATATATTTAAAGAAATTGATAATTTAGTTAAAAATAAATTAAAATTAGATACTCTTAATTTAAAAGTAGAGGTTCTAGCAAAGAAAAAACAAAAGGATAAAAAATAATGACATATAAATGAATTATTTCAGATTTAGATGGAACAATCATTCATCATAAAGCAAATGAAAATATAATATATAAAGAAGTAATCAAATCAATTAATGATTTTATTGAGATTGGTGGATTGTTTACAATTGCCACAGGAAGGCATTACAAGGATGTCATTTCTATTATTAAAAATAATAATATTAATTACAAAGATAATTTCTTTATCTTAGGAATGAATGGCGGACAAATTTATTCTTGAGGTGAAAAAAAATTAATCTTTAATGGCTGTTTGCCAAATGAAAAAATAAAACATATCAAAGAAATAATAGATACTTTATATAAAAAATATGAAAATAAATTACTAGTTTTTGGATATGGCGAAAACGAAAAAATTTATATCATTAAAAATAATAGTGAAAATTTTGAAAAGCAATGCAATGAAATTATTCAATATGAAGATAATGATGACACATTCGAATATATTGTCATAAATTTGGATGGATTAGATCAAATAAAAAACATTAATAAATTTTGTTTAGCATTTGATAATTGTATTGGAGATCCTATTAAACTAATAAATGAATTAAAAGAAATAAGCAGCGATGTTGAATTTATTCAAACGGGTACAAGTTTTGTTGAAATAATGCCAGCAAATATTGATAAAGGATCATCATCAAAATATGTTAATGATAACTATTATAAAATGCCATTGGATAAAATAATATCATTTGGGGATTCTGGCAATGATATTGGTTTATTTAAGTTTAGTGCAAAATCAGTTACTAGAAGTTGCGCACCTGAATATGTAAAAAAAGAAGCAACATGCACATATGATGATGGTCCTTCAATGTTTGTTAAATCAGCAATTGAAAGATGCATATTATCAAAAGAAAAAGGAGAATATAATGAGTAATAAATTTCAGTTAAGAACCAAATTTTATTTTGGTAAAGAATCAATCCTAAATATAAGAGATGAAATAATCCAAGGAAAATTTAAAAATATCATGATTACTTATGGTGGAGGTTCAATTAAAAATAATGGAATATATAGTAGTTTAATTGAAATCTTAAAAGTAACTAATGTATATTTTATTGAATTTGGCGGAATTAAACCAAATCCAAGAGATATCGATGCATTCAAAGCAGCAGTAATGGCTAGAAGCGAAAACATTGATTTAATTATTGCTGTTGGTGGTGGATCAACTATTGATGCATCAAAAGTAATTGCAACACTTGCAACAAACCCTCAATACAAAGATGCATGATCATATGTAGAAGATTCTTCAAGAGCAACAAATCCTCCAATTCCACTAATTTCAATTATTACATTAGCTGGAACTGGTAGTGAAAATAATGCTGGTAGTGTAATTACTAGTGTTGCTAATAGATTAAAAATGCCTGTTTTTAATGAACTAGCAACACCCTTTGTAACAATCGAAGATCCAGAATACACAATGAGTGTTAACAAATGACAAACAGCTTCAGGAATATTTGATTGCTTTTCTCATTTATTAGAACAATATTATGGTGAAAATACATTTGGTTGAACTCAAGAAATAATCTTTGCAAATTTAAGAGTTTTATTGAAATATGGTCCTAAAGCAGTTAGTGATCCTACTAACTATGATGCAAGGGCAAACGTGTTATGAACAACATCAATGTCATTAAATGGAATGACATCATTTGAATCAGATAGTGATTGAAGTGTTCACTTTATGGAACATGCTATTTCTGCTAAATGAGATGTCAGCCATGGTGCTGGATTAGCGCTTATAACTCCAACATATATTAAATTAAGATGTGCTCATCAAGAGTGATTTAAAAAGAAGACATTAATTCTTGCAAAAGAAGTATTTAATATAAAAAGTGTTGAAGAGTTTATTACATTCTTAAGTAATTGAATTATTAAAATTGGTTTACCTACTAAATGAAGCGATTTCAAAGAGATTCCATCAGTTAGTGAACATGACTATCAAGAAATGGTAATTCACACTATCAAAGGTGGTGGATTCTTATCAAGAGACTTCTACATGAGTGTATTTAAAAATATTCCTAAATAATAGGAATATTTTTTTTATAATAAATTGAATATTTTAAAAAGTAATATATGAATTGCCTTTTATAATATAATTTATATTGAAAGAAAAGAGGATATATGAGAAAAAATACAAAGATGCTAATTATTGGTTTAAGTGTTTTATCAGTTGTTTCTACAGTGACTGCAATAACAGTTCCAGTAGTAATGCATTTGAACCAAGAAAGTAATAGTGGTTCAGATAATGATAATACTATTCAAAAAGTTCTTGTTAAAGAAGGTGGAATAATTGATGAAATTTTATCTTTAGCTACAGAAGATGAAATGATAACAAAGGTTGATGCTTTTAATAAAGGTAATAAGTGAGATGAAGTTTTTACTTTTACTAATGAAAATGAGAAAACTGTAACCGGCGTTGTTGAAGAAGTTTTGTTTAATTTAGATACTAAATTAGTAAAGGCACAAGGTGTTTTCACTATTATTTATAAAGAAGAAATTAAAGCCGCTAGTGGAGCAAGTGTTATTAGAGTTGATAGAAACGATATACCTTTAACTGTAATAAAGAGTATAGATTACGATGCAAAATTAGCTGCTGCTACTGATATTTTAGCTAATTTATTAGCTGGTGCAAGTGATTTTGCTGTGCAAAAAGATATGATTAATAATTGAAATAATAAACCTGCTCCTATAGAATTTGAGAATGCAATTAAAGATATAGTTAATTTCAGTGATGGCACTAATAATTTTGATTGAGACATTATAGTAAAAGATGTCACTTTAAGAACAAGCATTTTAGGAACTGAATTGCCTTTAACTCAGATTCTACCTGTTAGAATACAAATTAATTTAAATGAAGGATATAATGCAACAGTTGGTAGAGATTTTTTAATATTTGATTCTGCTGATGCTTTAGGTAATTGAAAAGAAGCAAATTTAACTATTAGTAAAATTGGAGATCTAGAATATAATACTAAATTAGAAGCTGCTACAAAAGTATTAGCCGATTTATTAAGTCCACTTGATTTTGAAGCTCAAAAAGATATGATTAATAGTTGAAATGGTAAAATAGCTTCTACAGAATTTGTAGATGCAATCAAAGGTATATTGACATTTAAAGATGGCAGTAATAATTGAGATTGAGATAATGTAGTTAAAGATGTTACTTTACAAACAAATATTTCAGGTTCAGAATTACCTTTAACTCCAATCCTTCCAGTTAAAATTCAAATTAATTTAAATGATGGATATATTGCAACAGATGGTGGAAATTTATTATTATTTGATTCTGATGCTCTAGGAAATTGAAATCAAATAAATTTAATTGTTTCAGATATTGATGCTGCTAAAAAAGCTGATGTTACTGCTTTTTTAAATGATTTATTGGCTGGTAAAACTTTTGAAGAACAAGAAATTGAATATAATAGTTGAAAAACAGAAACACCTGTTGGATTAAAAACTGTAATAAAAGATATAGTTACTTTTGATGGATTAAATTGAGATACAGTAGTAGCAGACATCAAAGTGAATACAAATTATATTGAAGCAGGAAGTGATATTCTTCCTTTTGATATTCAAATTATTTTAAAACCTGAATATAATGCCATTGAACCAAATAAATTATTAATAACAATAGATAGTTTAGGTACTGCAAGCAAAATTAATTTGACTATGACACAAGGACAAAATTATCAAAAAAAGTTTGATGACATAAAAGATTCTATAATTTTGGAATTTGATAATGCACTTAATTTAGAAGAGCAACAAAAAATATATAATGATTTAGTAGATGTCCCTGCTAATATTTATTTACCAATAATAGATATATTTGCTTTCCATAATGCAAAAGATGAACCTATAAAGTGAAATGAAGTTGTTCGTGATATTGAAGTAATTCTTAATGCTGATTTCACTCTTGTACCTGGATTAGAAATTCCACCTATTAAAATTCAAATTATCTTAACAGATAAATATGACATTCCTAACAAAGATGAGCTAATAATAGATATGGGGGGATTTGGTTTAGCAAAAGATCCAAGCACTAACCCTTAGTTAATAAAAAACTTAATATTTAATTAAGTTTTTTTTATTTTTGTAATAAATTAGAACAATTATTATTTTTCATAATCCTTGCATTTTTCAAAAAATAATATATATAAAGAATTTTAAATTATAATTAATTTAATTGGAAAATAAAAAAATGGTTAATATATGAAAAAAAGTATAATAATAGCAATATCATCATTAAGTGTGCTTTTGGCAGCTTCAACAGTAACTGCAATAACAGTTCCTCTAGTAATGCAAGCAAAAGAATCTAATATTTCAAATGATATTAAGAATAATACTATTAAAAAAGTTGAAATTAAAAAAAGTGACTCGCTTAGTAAAATTTTAACTTCTGCTACTGAAGAAGAAATGATAAAAGAAGTAAAAGAAATTAATCAAAACAAATCATGAGATAGCATTTTTACTTTCACTAATGAAAACGGTAAAGAATTAACAAATATTGTTAACGAAGTAATATTTAATTTAGATACTAATCCATCAATTCCACAAGCAGTTTTTGCAATTAATTATAATGAAGGCATTAAATCTACTGGTGATTCAAATATTATTAAAACAAATATAGAAAGCTTTGTTAAAAGAACTGATGATTTTGATAAAAAGATAGAAGATATTTCTAATCAATTAATTGCTTTATTAAAAAAAGAAATAACTGCAGAAGGTAAGCAAGCAATATATAAAGAATGAGGAACAAATGTTCCAATTGAAATAACAAAAGGTGTTATTGATTTATTTGAATTTCAAACAGAAGATACTTGAGATAAAATTGTTAAGGAAATAATTGTTACACCAAAAGAATATGAAGTTGGTCAAAAAATTCCTGATCTAGAAATTAAAGTAAACTTAAATAGCAATTACATAAGCTATTCAGAGATTGAAAAACTATTAAAATTCAATATTCCTGTTAATCACTTTATAGATTTATATATATCAAAAAGTAGTGATTATGAAGAAAAATTAGCTAATGCTACAAATGTTTTAATTGATTTACTAAAAGGTGATTTTTACGAACAAGAAGCAGAATATAAGAAATGAAATAACAAATCAGCTCCTATTGAATTTAAAGAAGCAATTAAAGGTATACTTTCTTTCAATAAGAGTAAAAATTTAAATTGAGATGATATTGTTAAAGATATTACTTTAACAACAGGAACATTCCCTAATAAACCTTTGCAAGCAATTCCTAATGTTGGAGTTCAGATTATTTTAAATGATGCATATAGTAGTTATGATAGAGAATTATTAACATTTGATTGTAATGCGCTAGGTAATTCTAACAGAATCAATGTAGATGTAACAAGGGATGAAGCAAAAATTGATGAGGCTGAACAAGTATTAATTGATGCATTAAATGCAAAAACTACTTATACTCAGAAAAAAAGAGAATATGATGGATGAATGGAAAATGGCCTTCCTTCTAAATTTGAATCTTTAATTAAGGAGGCATTTACTTTTAGTAGAGGTTTAAATTGAGATAGCATTGGAGCTAATATATTTTTAACAAAAGCTAAATTTAATAATCCTGGCGAACCAGTTCCTTACATTAATATTAAAATTAATTTAGGTGATGAATATAATTCTATTGATCCAAATTCATTAAATGTTGTTTTAGATGGTTTAGGTAATACAGAAAAAGTTATAATACCACCAGGAATCATGGACAAAGACATAATGAAAGCTGGTCATGATATCTTGGTTAATATATTAAATAGCGCTAATGACACTAAACATCAGCAAGAGATATATACTAATTTAGATAGAAATCAGAATATCGCTGAATTTAAAGAAGCAATTAAAGGAATAATGGATATTAAGGATCATGACGATCATATAAATTGAAATGATGCTGTTTATTGAATTGAAATAGTTCCTGATAAAAAAGCTCTTATACAAGGTCTTCCAATTCCGCCAGTAAGTATTCAGGCTCATTTGTATAATGGCTATACTTACGGAAACGAAACTCAAGCTACATATATTAGTTTCCCAATACCTTTTGAAATAAACGCTAAATAAAAAAGAACTTAATTTTAAATTAAGTTCTTTTTTATTTAATATTTATGGAATCTGTAAAAATTCTTATAATAATTGCTTTCTTTAAAAATCCCAAATAGCACGGTTATATATACTACTAAAAGTTATTATTATACATATAAATTTTAGTAGTATAATCTAAAATGGAAAGAAAAGAGGATATATGAAAAAAAATATAAAGATCTTAATAGCGTCACTAAGTGTTCTTACAGTTGCTGCTACGGTAACTGCAATAACAGTGCCTTTAGTAATGAATGCAAAACAAATAGATGATTCTAATTTTATTAAAGATAATACTGTTAAAACAGCTACTATAAAAGAAAATAGTTTAATGAAAGAAATTTTAGAAGCTAATACAGAAAAAGCAATGAGAGATAAAGTAAAGGAATTTAACAAACAAGTAGATATTTGAGACAAAGTTTTTACTTTTACTAATGATAATAATAAAAATGTAACTAATGTTGTTAATGAAGTAATGTTTAGTTTAGATAATGATTCAACAACTAAACAAGCTATTTTTTCTATTAAGTATAAAGATGGAATCCAAGCTGCTAGCGGAGCAAATATTGTAAAAGTTAATGTAAATAGCATTAAAGACTTAAGTGTTACAAGAGTTGATGACTTTGACATTAAAGTTCAAGAAATTTCTGATAAACTAAATGATTTATTAAAAAAAGAGCCAACACAACTAGATCAAAAAAAATTATATGATAGTTGAGGAACTAATATTCCAACAGAAATATCAAGTGGTGTTCGTAATTTATTCAATTTTAAAGAAGGTGGAGAAAAAACTTGAACCATGTTTGTTAAAGATATCAGTGTTACTCCAGGTCAATATCAAGTCGGTGAAGAAATGCCTCCTATAGGAGTTAAAGTTAACTTAAAAAGTGGATATCTTATTTCTTCAAATAATGAAAAAGAATTAAAATTTGATATTGTTGTTAAAAATCCAACTATTGATTTAGATATAGCAGAAAGTACTGATTATAATGATAAATTAATTAATGCTACAAAAGTTTTAAATGGTTTATTAACTGGTGATTTTAATGAGCAAAAAGAAATATATGAAGGGTGAAATAATAAATCTGCTCCTAATACATTTAAAGAATCAATCAAAGGAATACTTTCTTTTAATAATGGAAGTGTATCATGAGACTTAGCAGTTAAAGATGTTGTTTTAACAACAGGTACATTCCCATCTCAACCTGGAGAGCAAATTCCTTCTGTTGGAATTTCTATTAAATTAAATGATATATATAGTATTTCTAGCGGAGAACAATTATTGTCATTTAATTCTAATGATTTAGGTAATTCAAATTTAATAAATATAAAGGTTACTGGTGAAATAGAAGCTGCAGCAGCTGCTACAACATATTTAGAAACTATAGTTACAGGAAGTTATGATGAACAAGAAACAGCATATACAAACTTAAATGGCAATGCTACTGAAGAATTTATAAATTCAATTAAAAATGAAATTATATTTAATGGTGGAAATGTATCTTGAGATGATGCAGTTGCA
>JBOGBH010000051.1:0-1123 GCA_051656125.1 Mycoplasmoidaceae bacterium | reverse complement strand
CTAAATGGTTGCTACTACTTCTATGTGGTTGCTACGACTTCTAAATGGTTGCTACTAGTTCTGGGTGGTTGCTACTACTTCTATTTGGTTGCTACTACTTCTAAATGGTTGCTACTACTTCTATGTGGTTGCTACTACTCCTATTTGGTTGCTACTACTTCTATGTGGTTGCTGCTACTTCTATGTGGTTGCTACTACTTCTATGTGGTTGCTACTACTTCTAAATGGCTGCTACTAGTTCTGGGTGGTTGCTACTACTTCTATTTGGTTGCTACTACTTCTATTTGGTTGCTACTACTTCTATGTGGTTGATACTACTTCTATGTGGTTGCTACTACTTCTATGTGGTTGCTACTACTTCTAAGTGGTTGCTACTACTTCTATGTGGTTGCTACTACTTCTATATGGTTGCTACTACTTCTATTTGGTTGCTACTACTTCTATTTGGTTGCTACTACTTCTATGTGGTTGCTACTACTTCTAAATGGTTGCTACTACCTCTATGTGGTTGCTACTACTTCTATGTGGTTGCTACTACTTCTATGTGGTTGATACTACTTCTATGTGGTTGCTACTACTTCTTTGTGGTTGCTACTACTTCTATGTGGTTGCTACTACTTCTAAATGGTTGCTTCTACTTCTAAATGGTTGCTACTACTTCTATGATGTTGCTACTACTTCTAAATGGCTGCTACTAGTTCTGGGTGGTTGCTACTACTTCTATGTGGTTGCTACTACTTCTATGTGGTTGCTACTACTTCTATGTGGTTGCTACTACTTCTATTTGGTTGCTACTACTTCTATGTGGTTGCTACTACTTCTATGTGGTTGCTACTACTTCTAAATGGTTGTTAATACTTCTATGTGGTTGCTACTACTTCTAAATCTTTGCTACTACTTCTATGTGGTTGCTACTACTTCTAAATGGTTGCTACTAGTTCTGGGTGGTTGCTATTACTTCTATATGGTTGCTACTACTTCTAAATGGTTGCTACTAGTTCTGGGTGGTTGCTACTACTACTAAATGGTTGCTACTACTTCTATGTGGTTGCTACGACTTCTAAATGGTTGCTACTAGTTCTGGGTGGTTGCTACTACTTCTATTTGGTTGCTACTACTTCTA
>JBOGBH010000050.1:0-2297 GCA_051656125.1 Mycoplasmoidaceae bacterium | reverse complement strand
AAACAGAAAGTTCAGAATCGATGACTCTTGGGCCCGATACAAGTCCATTCGGTCAAATATGGAATTCTGATTAGGTGATGTATCATCATTTGGATTCTATGAATATGTATAGGAAGTTCAAAATCAAGGACTGAAACATGTTCAATGGATCAAATATTTGCAATTCTATGGCTAATGTATCACCAGTAGGAATCCATTGGGTAGAAATAGAATGTTCCAAATCAATGACTTTTGGGCCCTGTATTAATCCATTTGGTCAAATATGGATTTCTGAATGACCGATGTAACATCAAAAAGAGTTAATGAGTAGGTATAGAAATTTCAAGATCCACGACTTAAACAAGTTCATTGGGTCAAATATTGGCTACTCTAAGGCTAATTGATCACCAGGAGTCTATTGGGTACAAACAGAAAGTTCAGAATCGATGACTCTTGGGCCCGATACAAGTCCATTCGGTCAAATATGGAATTCTGATTAGCTGATGTATCATCATTCGGATTCTATGAGTATGTATAGAAAGTTCAAAATCAAAGACTGAAACATGTTCAATAGATCAAATATTTGCTATTCTATGGCTAATGTATCACCAGTAGGAATCCATTGAGTAGAAATAGAACGTTCCAAATCAATGACTTTTGGGCCCGGTATTAATCCATTTGCTCAAATATGGATTTCTGAATGACCGATGTAACATCAGAAAGAGTCAATGAGTAGGTATAGAAATTTCAAGATCCTTGACTGAAACTTGCCTAATGGGTTCAATATGGGCTACTCTATGGCTAATGTATCATCAGAAAGAGTCAATTAGGAAGCATAGAAATTTCAAGATCCACGACTGAAACAAGTTCAATGGGTCAAAAATTGGCTACTCTAAGACTATTTGATTACCAGAAGGAGTCTATGGGGTAGAAATAGAAAGTTCAAAATTGATGATTCTTGGGCTCGATATAAGTCCATTCGGTCAAATATGGACTTCTGATTGGCTGATGTATCATCATTCGGATTCTATGAGTATGTATACAAAGTTCAAGATCAAGGACTGAAACATGTTCAATGGGTCAAATATTTGCTATTCAATGGCTAATCTAACAACAGAAGGAATCAATTGTGTAGAAATATAAGTTCAAAATCCATGACCCTTAGGCCCGATATTAGTACATTTGGTCAAATATGGACTTCTAAATAACTGACATAACATCAGAAAGAGTCAATTAGTAGGCATAAAAATTTCAAGATCCACGACTGAAACAAGTTCAATGGGTCAAATATTGGCTACTCTAAGACTAATTGATTACCAGAAAGAGTCTATGGGGTAGAAATAGAAAGTTCAAAATTGATGATTCTTGTGCCCGATATGAGTCCATTTGGTCAAATATGGATTTCTGATTGGCTGATGTATCATCATTCGGATTCTATGAGTATCTTTAGAAAGCTCAAGATCATGGACTGAAACATGTTCAATGGGTCAAATATTTGCTATTCTATGGCTAATGTAGCACCAGAATTGGGTAGAAATAGAGAGTTTACAATCGACGACTCTTGGGCCCGATATTAGTACATTTGGTCAAATATGGACTTCTGAATAACTCAAATCTAGCCCAAGATTCATACACTTTGAAGTTTTTATTTCTAACCATTGACTCCTTCTGGTGATAAATTAGCCATACAGTAGTCAATTTTTGAGCCATTTATTATTTTTCAGTCCTTGATCTTGAACTTTCTGTTCCTACACTCAAATATGCAATTGTTGCGTTGCTGAGCATAAAAGAACAACTCATTCCGTTAAGACACTTATGTAAGTTGCAATGCACGGCACTGCTCACAAGAGATAATGTAGAATTTCATGAATGTACCTCACTCGGTTTTGACTTAATCTGATGTTACATCAGCCTTTCAGCAGTCAGTTTACTGCATGGTTCATATGGAGCGAATTCATAGAGGTGCCCTTCCTTACACCTTCAGGCCGCCTACCTCACGCTCTATCCGGCTTAAGCAGAGACACACACTGCAAAGTTCACAGGGAGGAATATTGACACTTTGTCGTTTTTCTGCACGTGCATCATTTCACAGCAAAAACACTAAGTGTCAAAATGCCTCCGTGTACAGTTTGTCAGAAAAATTTAAAATTTAAAAAATTGCTTTTTTAATAAATTATTGCTCAAACATGAACTTTCTGTTACTTTTTAGTTCATTGGTTCATATGGAGTGCATTCACAGAGGGGCCCTTCCTTACACCTTCAAGCCGCCTACCTAACACTCTCTCCGGCTTGAAGAGCGACACACCCTGCCTGCTTCA
>JBOGBH010000049.1:0-1492 GCA_051656125.1 Mycoplasmoidaceae bacterium | reverse complement strand
CATATTTTCCTCTACGAAAGCTGAGGAAGCGGGCCTTTGCGAAAGCGTATTATCAGCTCCAGTTTGCTGTGGTGTGTGGATGGAATGTTCATGTTTTGTTCCAAGTGGTGGAGGCCTGTGTTCCAGAGAGTTCCAGCTCAAAATTCCTTTTATAAAAGCATCAAGCATTTGTAATAACTTCTGCCTGTAGTCTAATGTGGATTTTTGTCATATGAGGGCACCAGTAACTCTTAACTTATCAAGCCCTCACGCATAAGGTCAATCGATTTGGCATACGCCTAGACGTGCTGACGTTTTCACATGTTCAGTTCCGGTTGGAGGTTGGGTCTTCCAACTCTTTGCTGCATGGCTCACTTTTTCCTTTGAAAATTTGGAGGAGTTTGCCTTCGGTGACCGCCCTCTCTTGGACGTATCTATGGTTCCCTGTGGAGTCCTGTCTTCCAGAGAGGCCCTGCTTAAAAGTCCTTTTAAAGCAGGTTAATGAAACCTGAGACCAGGCCACGGTGCAGTGCAGCGCAGCTCCGTCCTGCCCGGCTAGCTCAGTCGGTAGAGCATGAGACTCTTAATCTCAGGGTCGTGGGTTCGAGCCCCACGTTGGGCGTATTTGTTGGGTCTCTCTTCCCAACCCCAATTTGACCTCAGTTTGAAATCCCATGCTGGCGTTTTCTTATGTTCAGTTCTGGATGTCAAATTGTATCCCCCGGCAACAGATATGGCTAAAGAAAACCAGGTGAACTTGAAGCCTAGGCTTAACCCTGACTTTGCCCGCACCAGGTTTTCCTCTCCGAAAGGTGAGGAAAAGGTTTCACAACGGTGAGGCCTTTGTGAAAGCTTATTTTCAGCTCCAGTTTGCGGTGGTGTGTTGATGGAATGTTCATGTTTTGTTCCAGGTGGTGGAGGCCTGTGTTCCACAGAGTTCCTGTTCAAAACTCCTTTTATAAAAGCACCAATTATTTGTAATAACTTCTGCCTGTAGTCTAATGTGGATTTTTGTCATATGAGGGCTCCAGTAACTTGTAACTTATTAAGCTCTCACGCATAAGGTCAATCGATTTGGCATACGCCTGGACATGCTGGCGTTTTCACATATTCAGTTCCGGTTGGAGGTTGGGTCCTCCAACTCTTTGCTGCATGGCTCCCTTTTTCCTTTGAAAATTTGGAGGAGTTTGCCTTCGGTGACCGCCCCCTCAATCGACAGACAGAAAGCGCGATACTGGCAGTCTCCCCAGTGGTCTCTGTGGCGCAATCGGATTAGCGCGTTCGGCTGTTAACCGAAAGGATGGTGGTTCGAGCCCACCCAGGGACGAAGGAAGCTTTCCGTTGCCTGTCTTTCTCTCTGGCATGAGGTCAGTCGATTTGAAAACCCATGGTGGCGTTTTGTTATGTCGAGTCCTCCAACTCTTTGCTCTGTAGATCACTTTTGCCTTTGGAATATTGAAGGCGTTGGCTGTCGGTAACCGCTCTCTCACTCGACAGACCGTAACCAAACTTT
>JBOGBH010000048.1:0-4021 GCA_051656125.1 Mycoplasmoidaceae bacterium | reverse complement strand
TAAAAAGCTTCTCATAGCAGTCACAAGCAATATGCCCTTTCTTACCACACTGGTAACATTTTATGTCATCTTGTGGATGGGTTTCAGCTTTTAACCACACCATCCGACACTTTGTCTATATTTTGATCATTGTGAGCTTGTAAATGGCTCCAACTTACAGCAGAGTCCCATTTTGGAATGGCAACAGAGCCCCTGATAAGCAGTTCTCTGTATTCTTTTGACAGTCCGCCGGTCAAGTTGTTGTGTGATGTTCCAATCAGAATCAAAACCCTGGCTAACCATTTTCTTAAATTGTTCAGAAAATTTCTTTGAAGTGAGAGCTTCAGAGCGGAGCTGTTTACAGCGTTTGCTCTCTTCGGTCTCATTATCTGTATCAGGACTGATCAAGTTACTGATCAAGTTACTAAATTTGTCAGCCATATCTTAGTCACGGTTAATACTCACCTGAGAGAGATGGAGACGGCAACCTTTGAAAAACACAGCTTTGGCTTCTGCTTTGATGAAACTGCAAAGTATACTACGAGACACTCGTCACATATACTGGTACACTCCAATCAGGGTCACAAAATTTCTTATAAAAATCGGAATCATTCCAGATGCATCCCTGGCAAACAAACAACCCTATCATCTTTTTATATTTTGTATCTAATTAAAAACTTTTTCCCTACCTATCTGAATCTCTAAGCTCGGGGTACCCCTATCTGGAGTGGACGAGGCAAAGCGTCAGGCTCACGGTTTTACACATGTAGTGTCTCTTCACTCCGATGGGGGTGCTCCCGCACCTAACGCACAACTTAGTGCACGTCAATCCAATGTCCACACCGGAGTGCGCTCCCAGGGCACACAAAGTGTCGTTATACTCTGGTGGGGGTGCCTCCCGCACCTAACATACAATTTAGTGCACGTCAACTCAGTGTCCACACCAGAGTTTTAACCCCAGGAGACACGCTTTTTACAGCGTCATGACATCGACCCATTGTCAGATGTCGGGGTACTCACGTCTGAGTCAAACCCTACCGCTCGCCTTTTTCTCCACCACTTCCACTCCAGACAGTCCTAGCAAAAATAATAAAATTCTTCCTACCTTTGTTTGTTGTTTGGCCAGGAATGTCACCAAAGAATGATTGCCCGCATCCTCCACCATTAACTGTAGGGGATTTTACAGTTAAAGACCCAAAAGACCAGATATGATAAATGAAGACCCGGAGTCAGAGTTTAAAAAAATAAATGGAAGAAAATTTACTGAAGAATAATTTGCAGTTTCATCAGCAGAAGCAGCTTCAAGTCTCACAAGGAGTTCGTAGGCCGCTCTCTGTCTCCTCCTCTCTCCCTACATCCACATTTCCAGAACAATTATACTCTAACAGAGTCCACTAACTACCCAGCCAACACACTCATGTGGGACCCAGGTGGGTCTGATGTGGGTTGCCTAAGTGGGGCCCAGACAGTTTTGTCCTCGGTTTCCATGTAGGCCCCACATGGGTTAGCCCAGATGAAATGAACACTGCGCAGTGTGCACACTACAGGCTGTTAAATGTAACCCTGAATCAGGGAGCTTGTCTATCAATCAAGCTCTGTTCACTGTTGGCCAGAGGAGAGCCGGCCCCCCGACTAAGCCTGGTTTCTCCCAAGGTTTTTTTCTCTATTTTTATCACCCGTTTTGTTAACTGATGTCACCTGTTGGAGTTTGGTTCCTTGCCGCTGTTGCCTTTGGCTTGCTTAGTTGGGGACACTTGATATTTAACAATGTTTTTAATCTGCCTGCATTGACACCATTGTATGCGAACTGAGCTGAGCCGGACGATTACGTCACTGTTTTCTCCAGTGCTGCTATACATAAATTAACTAGACTAATAACTACTGATCAGACTAATAACTATGTATCAGACGTTTAACCAACGGTCTGTGAGCGTGAGGTTTGCTGCTGAGAATAGGATTGGAGATTGAATTTAGGAGGCAGAGCAATGAAGAGAGAGGTGGGTTTGTTTGGATTGATTTCAAACATCGACAATGTCCAACAGCGTTTTTGAAAAAATACATACCCCACCATTAAGGAGAAGGAACAGAAACTGTGAATTGTCACTTCGGTATCGTAAGTCGCCTGCATATTAAAAAAAGGGACACTGCACTAACTAAACGATTTGGAGTGCACACAAATTAGTTACACTGTATCCGTTTCTTATATTTGTTTCTATTGAATATAAGTTTACCATGATCTTCTGCTATGGTCCGCTGCAGTCGCGTTCTGGTGTGGCAAAAATTGGAGTCCTTGCAGGACCAGAGTTTATGGGTTGTTGGTTCCGCCTGGACCTACCATTCGCTTCAGTTACCCAGGGGAGGAAGAAAGTCTGAATATGGAAGAATGTCTGTCTTGATTGATTTGAGTTGTTGTGCATTTATTGTATCTAATTATATTTGTTTTTTCTTTATCTAGATTTAGTATATTTCTGATTTGATTTTGGTTTACTTGATGTTAGGTGTTAAATGTTAAGTTTAATTGATTTCCCTCTTAATTTGTAATGGGCCCATCCTTTCCTTTACAAGCTGTTGTACCACCACATGACCCAACATCAGCGAAGCACTGCCTAATTGGCTATATCCAGAGGCAGGCTTTATCTTGGAAAATAGTGCAAAAAAAATGGCGCGTAAACGCAAAGGAGGAGCAGAGAGGGAACGTATAAAAAGGAGAAAAGCCCTGGCCACAGATGCAGCAAATTGCTGCAAAATCCCAGTCATGTTCACAGGTAAGGGAACAGGTTGGTCAGATTACATTTACATGATATTTTCTAGGGGTGGGAAAACAATCGATCCGTTCGGTTCTCCTCACTCGGTTCTCCACGCGCTCGGACGGTCCACTGTTCAACTTAAATCTGACAAAGTATCTGTAATATGGTTTACTATAAATAACACGTAAAACAATCAGGGTTCAGTTAATATGCGTTTCTGTTGATGGATGAACATTCTGGGTTCCCAGACATTACAACAGCGATGAAAAAAAAAAAACGAACCGTGAAAAAGTTGAACTGTTCCACCCCTAATATTTACTTCATCATTTTGGCAGATTTCATCCGAAGCAACTTACAATAGATAAAATCTATTCTTTATAAAAAATAATCTTAATGACAAACTAGCACATAGAGCATTGGAAATATATAAAATATAAATATTTTAACATGTGAATATTTATCCCTTCTTAAAATGTGTAAGCCAATTTTATATTTGTCTTTGGTGTGGTAATATAGATGGTCTATTCCTAGTGATTTTTTGAGGGTTTCTTTATTTATCCATTCATATAATGAATGGTCGTCTACCTGTTCCATCAACTAACAGGGTTATAAGTTTAGCAGGCTGGTGGACACATGAATTTGGTGGTGGTGACTGCAGCAGCAGAGGTGGCCTGGGGTGGAATCAAATTCCCGGTCTGATTTACTGTTCCAGTCCGCCACTGGGCTAAGGCGATTTATTTTTTTTGACAACTTCTCCTGCCTTTGAAAACACCCTTTCACAAGGCACAGATGAAGCCGGGGTGCATAAATACTGTTGTGGCCAGTTCGCAGTCACTTCAGATGAGTCAAAGTAGTTGGTCAAGAAAGCTCTCAGAGTCAGAAGTTCCAAGTCTTCAGAGATGAACTTTATTGCCGGCAACAAAGTGAGATGTCAGCTCAGCATCCAGCCTAACATCTGATCTTTACAGTATCAGTCTGCTCATTTTATACATTTTTCTTATCGTAAAGATCCAATGAGAGTTCTCGCACTTATCTTTTTCTTTAGACCCATTTTTGATGATTGGCCCCTATGAATTCTTCCATATTCATTAGATAATGGTGGCCAATCACCTTGTGTTTTATTTTTAACAAATATGTCTCTTATGTCACTTTTAATGTCACTTTTGATTTACCTTTTCTTAACTAATTATCCCATTCCTTAGCTGTGTAGTGGTCATTATTCATCTTTTCTGATCCCTCACCTGTCATGTTAGTGTGAATGATTGTCTTTTTAGCTTGTAAGGTCAGGGCTTTCC
>JBOGBH010000047.1:0-1110 GCA_051656125.1 Mycoplasmoidaceae bacterium | reverse complement strand
AATATAAGTTCAAAATTGATGACTCTTGGGCCCGATATAAGTCCATTCGGTCAAATATGGACTTCTGATTGGCTGATGTATCATCATTCGGAATCTATATGAGTATGTATACAAAGTTCAAGATCAAGGACTGAAACGTTCAATGGGTCAAATATTTGCTATTCAATGGCTAATCTATCAACAGAAGGAATCAATTGTGTAGAAACATGAGTTCAAAATTGATGACCCTTAGGCCCGATATTAGTACATTTGGTCAAATATGGACTTCTAAATAACTGACATAACATGAGAAAGAGTCAATTAGTAGGCATAGAAATTTCAAGATCCATGACTGAAAAATGTCCAATGGGTAAAATATATGCTACTCTATGTCTAATGTATCACAAGAAGGAGTCAATTAGGTAGGAACAGAAAGTTCAAGATCAAACACAGAAATATGTTCAGTATGTCAAAAATTGGCTAAACTATCAACAGAAGGAGTCAATGGGAAGAAATAGAAAGTTCAAAATTGATGACTTTTGGGCTAGATTTTAGTTATTCAGAAGTCCATATTTGACCAAATGTACTAATATCGGGCCCAAGAGTAGTCGATTGTAAACTTTCTATTTCTACCCAATTGATTCCTTCTGGTACTACATTAGCCATAGAATAGCAAATATTTGACCCATTGAACATGTTTCAGTCCATGACTGAAACATGTCCAATGAGTAAAAAATTTACTACTCTATAGCTAATGAATCACAAGAAGGAGTCAATTGGGTAGGAAAAGAAAGTTAAAAATTGACGATTCTTGGGCCTAATATAAGCCTGTTTGGTCAAAATAGATGACTCTTGGGCCTAATATAAGTCCATTCGGTCAAATATGGACTTCTGATTGGCTGATGTATCAACATTAGGATTCTATGAGTATGTATAAAAAGTTCAAGATCAAGCACTGAAAAATGTTCAATAGGTCAAATATTGGCTACTCTATGGGTAGAACTAAAAAGTTCAAAATCGATGAGTCTTGGGCAATATATTAGTATTTTAGGTCAAATATGGACTCTGAATGGCTGATATAACATCAGAAAGAGTCAATGAGTAGGTATAGAAAGTTCAAGATCAAGGACT
>JBOGBH010000046.1:0-1015 GCA_051656125.1 Mycoplasmoidaceae bacterium | reverse complement strand
CATTTCCCAGTCACTATTGATTGTGTGGCTGTAACTGTTATATAGTTAGTATGTACACCGAGAAGTCCAACCGTCAGCAGTGATAGCGACGCTTTCTGCCTCTTTAGGGGTCGTTCACATATCGCGCCTAAAAAAGCGTGTAAAGCGCGGCCGCGTCGCTTCCTCCTTCTTTTGCAAGCGTTCGGGAGCTCGTGCTTCTGTAGCGTCTGTCGTTGCTATGCATCCATGAACTGTGCTCTCCACGACCATCGCTTGGTTCTTGTCACATGACAAGACATTCTGAAATGTGGAGATGTTTTCATCTCGCCGCGGCACAGGCGCGCCAGGAAAAAAACGAGCGCGCCGTACCATATGCGCGTCGCGACCGCGTCGCTTCCATTTTGCGAATGAAAATACGCGCGATATGTGGACGGCCCCTAAGAGTCTGTACAACCTTGGCCGAGGTGTACGGCATAGTTTTCTTACAATGTTTACACATTGTTTGTGTCTTGTGTGTTATTCTTGCGCCAAAAACCAAAATGTTTCCACACAAACGATTTGAAAGTGGCGGGGGCATCTTGAATAATAATTTCACTCTCACACTGATAGCACGACGAGAAAACTTTTCAACTCGACGAGAAATCTCGTCACGTTTTAGTCTCGCGAGATCTCGTCACACCCCTAGTTATTACTATTTGCAACGGTGTTCAATTATAATTTCATTGTAGGCCTACTGTATGTCCTTAAAATGGTGCTGTCTCCTACATTTTGAAATACATGAAGATATGCACTACTAATGTTATTAAAATACAAGAAAAGCTGTAATATTGTGAAATGTTATTAAAATTTCATTAAAAATGAAGGCATAGAACCAATTCAGTTGTCGTGCACTGACTATATGGTTCTATATAATTAGTTTAATAATATGGTTAAAAATAACGTAAAATACCTTAAGATAAATTCAAAGGAACCTGGATGAATTTAAAATGATTTTACTATATTTCAGATCAATATACTTGTTTTCTTCAAAATATAT
>JBOGBH010000045.1:0-1918 GCA_051656125.1 Mycoplasmoidaceae bacterium | reverse complement strand
AACGTCTCAGGTTACGTATGTAACCATAGTTCCCTGAGAGTAGGGAACGAGACGTTGCGTCATAGCGCTTTGGGGAACCGCCTCTGCGGGGACCGGTGTCTGAAACTAATATCCAATCTTGTCAATACCAACTTGACCGGCGACAGCCCATGACGTCATATCGACGCGCCCCACGTGTATATAAGGGGCGCTCAGATAACATGTCATCCGCTTATCGTCTGAAGGGACTGTAAGCAGGCGGACCCTGAGGCATGGCAGGGAGACGCAACGTCTCGTTCCCTACTCTCAGGGAACTATGGTTACATACGTAACCTGAGACGTTCCCTTTCGAAGGGAACTCGAGTTGCGTCATAGCGCTTTGGGGAACGAAATACCCACGCCGCCATGCTGAGGGGAGTGCATGCCAAGTTATGGCAGTGACACTGTCAGAACCAAGCAAATGAAATGCCAGACCCCCAGGGTCCCACTGAGCTGTCGGTGACAGCGCTCCCAGCGGTAAACACCTCAGCACTGAGCCTTAAGGCGGCCTCTACACACTTATGGAGACCTGCCAAGGCCGTACCAGGGCCTGGGACAAACAACTTCCTCAGAAGGGGTCCCTTGAGGGAGCGTGGCCTGGGGCCCATAGGCAACCCAGCCAGTCACTTGTTTGGGAATGAAGTTAAACCTGAATGCCACCATGGAGGCTGGCCAGGCCTCTAGCTGAGCTAGTAGCCTAGCCTGCCAACCACCTGACTGTTTCCTCAGAAACAGTGTCTCTTACAAAAATCTCACAAAGAGATGTCCAGAAAGAGGGACTGCAGAAGGGCAGTAAACCAGCTCAATCAACGGATCTTAGAGACGAGCATCCTGGAGAGCGGGACTCAGCGAAGTGCTATCAACCCTTACAAGCGAGGGGAGTCGCTAGCTCAACCTCATGAGCTTCTCAGGGGAGCAAAGTCAACCCTGAATGCCACCATGGAGGCTGGCCAGGCCTCTAGCTGAGCTAGTAGCCTAGCCTGCCAACCATCTGACTGTTTCCTCAGAAACAGTGTCTCTTACAAAAATCTCACAAAGAGACGTCCAGAAAGAGGGACTGCAGAAGGGCAGTAAACCAACTCAATCAACGGATCTTAGAGACGGGCACCTGGCGAACAGGACTCAGCGAAGTGCTGTCAACCCTTGCCAACGAGGGGAGTCCCTTGCTCAACCTACGAGGGGGTATACATAGACCACGGCCATCAGGGAGGCTGGCCCGGCCTCTAGCTGTGCTAGTAGCCTAGCCTGCCAACCACCTGTCTGTTTCCTCAGAAACAGTGTCTCCAGCGAAAGTCTCATAAAGAGATGTCCAGAAAGAGGGACTGCAGAAGGGCAGTAACCAACTCAACCAACGGACCTTAGAGACGGGCATCCTGGAGAGCAAGACTCAGCGAAGTGCTATCGACCCTATCAAGCGAGGGGAGTTATTCTGCTCAATTCTAGGCACAGCACCTATGTTGACGGCGCCATGGAGGCCGTGGACTCTGAGGCTGGCGATGTCCAGCCACTGGGGCTCATTTCAGAGAGACCACAGTGGCCGGCTAACTGGTAGCTGCTGTCTAGGGCCTACCACCACCGGGAGGCCTGCTAGCACACAGGGCGGCCTGCTAAGGCCAGCTTACCTGATGGTTTAGACCAGCCAGCTGTCATATATCCGCCCCCTGGGCTCACCCACAGGGGGGGCCTGTCAGCATACAGAGCAGCCTGTGAAGGCCAGCTTGCCTGACAGTATGACTACTAGCTGTCTAGGGCCTGCAGCGCTGGGGCTTGCCCACAGGGAGGCCTGCTAGCTCACAGGGCGGCCTGTTAAGGCCAGCTTACCTGATAGCTTAGACTAACCAGTTGTCACATGCCTGCAACCCAGGGGCTCGCCCACCGGGAGGCATGCTCGCATACAGGG
>JBOGBH010000044.1:0-1392 GCA_051656125.1 Mycoplasmoidaceae bacterium | reverse complement strand
ATGACAAGAGCAACCTACACACAACCCTATATGCATTATATCATGAAGCTATTGCACAACCTCTGCAGCCTCAAGCAACATTATTTAAAGTTTTAATTGAGGTAGGTTCAAATTATGCCTATAGTTTAGAAATATACTTAGTAAACTTACATTGGGGTACCCTATATCTTCTGCCAGAGGATAAGAGCTCATACTTGGCATGAAGAATAAAGATAGAGTTAGGGTTAGGGTTAGGATAAGTGGGAACTGATTGTATTTCATGAATAATGCTACACTTTCCTGACAAATCAGACCTGAGGCCTTGATCATGAAGACATTGGCCTGATTAAACAGTACAACAGGCCGCATGTGGCCTTGCACAGCCACGCCTTGGATTTCCCACCACTGTCATAGGCCTTAGTAAACAGCCCACCTGAGTCAAGTCATTCCAGGGTGACCAGATCGATGTCCTCAGTATCCTGGCACATTCCCTATTGTCAGGGAAAACTACCTCTGTCCCTGGTTTTATGAGATGAAAACATAGACCTTTAAAGTATATTGATTTTTGAGAAAAAAGTGTATAAGCATTATTCATTCTGCTGTGCATGGAGTTAACATATGTGCTATTTTGAAGAGATAATGCAAACTTGCATTGATGCACTTTATTTTGTTGTGCAATGAAGAGAAAACACATGTGCTATTGCATTGCACAGAACGGAGTAATTTTGAAACAGTCGTTTTTCTGAGCGTGCACCATTTTTCAGAAAAACGACTAAGTGTATCAGCATTATTCATTCTGCTGTGCATGGAGTTAACATATGCTATTTTGAAGAGATAATGCAAAATTGCATTGATGCCCTTTATTTCGTTGTGCAATGAAGAGAAAACACATGTGCTGTTACATTGCACAGAGCAAAATATAAGATCATTCACATGAGGGGAACATCCTTAACTTCAAGCCGCCTTCCTCGCACTCTCACCGGCTTGAGCAGAGAACACACCGCATGGTTGAAGCGGTGTAATTTTGACACTTAGTCGTTTTGAAGAGAAAATGCAAACTTGCATTGATGCACTTTATTTCGTTGTGCAATGAAGAAAAAACACATGTGCTGTTGCATTGCACTGAGCAAAATATAAGATATGAACTTGTTGCTTTGCATAGCATATAACAAATAACTCATGCCATTTAAAACTCACAACTTTCCTCTGTGACTTAATTTGATATTACGTCTGCCATACAGCAGTCAATTGACTGCATGGTTCATTTGGAGCGAATTCACATGAGGGGAACATCCCGACAACTTCAAGCCGCCTACCTCGCATTCTCTCCGGCTTGAGCAGAGAAACACACCGCATGGTTGAAACGGAGTAATTTTGACACTTAGTCGTTTTTCTGAGCGTGCACAATTTTTC
>JBOGBH010000043.1:0-1848 GCA_051656125.1 Mycoplasmoidaceae bacterium | reverse complement strand
ACAGAAGGAATCAATTGTGTAGAAATATAAGTTCAAAATTGATGACTCTTGGGCCCGATATAAGTCCATTCGGTCAAATATGGACTTCTGATTGGCTGATGTATCATCATTCGGATTCTATGAGTATGTATGAAAAGTTCAAGATCAAGGACTGAAGCAAGTTCAATGGGTCAAATATTGGCTACTCTAAGGCTAATTGATCAACAGAAGGAGTCTATAGGGAAGAAGTAGAAAGTTCAAAATCGATGACTCTTGGGCCCGAAATAAGTCCATTTGGTCAAATATGGACTTCTGATTGGCTTATGTATCATCATTCGGATTCTATGAGTATGTATAAAAAGTTCAAGATCAAGGACTGAAACAAGTTCAATGGGTCAAATATTTGCTATTCTATGAATAATGTATCACCAGAAGGAATCAATTGTGATGAAATAGAAAGTTCAAAATTGATGACTCTTGGGCCCGACATTAGTCCATTCGGTCAAATATGGATTTTTGAAACACTGACATAACATCAGAAAAAGTCAATGAGTAGGTATAGAAAGTTCAAGATCAAGGACTGAAATATATTCAGTAGGTCAAATATTGGCTGAACTATCACAAGGAGTCAATGGGTAAATCTAAAAAGTTCAAAATTGATGTCTCTTGGGCCATAAATTAGTATTTTAGATCAAATATGGACTCTGAATGGCTGATGTAACAACATACAGTCAATACGTATACATAGAAATTTCAAGATCCATGACTGAAACATGTTTAATGGGTCAAATATTGGCTACTCTATGGCTAATTTATCACCAGAAGGAGTCAACTTGGTAGAAATTGAAACTTCAAATTCGACGACTCTTTGGCCCGATATTAGTCCATTTTGTCAAATATGGACTTGTGAATGACTGATATAATATCAGAAAGAGTCAATGAGTAGGTATAGAAATTTCAAGATCCATGACTGAAACATGTCCAGTGAGTAAAATATTTGCTAAAATATTTAAATGGTTAGAAATAAAAACTTCAAAATGGATGAATCTTCGGCTACATAAGAGTATTTTATGTCAAACATAGACTTCTGAATGGCAGTTGTACCAACAGAAAGAGTCAATGAGTAGGTATAGAAATGGCAAGATCCATGATTGAAACATGTCCAATGGGTAAAATATTGGCTTCTCTATGTCTAATTGATCACAAGTAGGAGTCTATTAGGCAGAAAGACAAAGATCAAAATTGATGACTATTGGGTCCGATCTAAGTCCATTCGGTCAAATATGAATTTCTGATTGGCTGATGTATCATCATTCGGATTCTATGAGTATGTATAGAAAGTTCAAGATCAAGCACTCAAAAATGTTCAATGGGTCAAATATTGGCTTCTCTATGGCTAATGTATCACCACAAAAGATCAATTGGGTAGAAAAAGAAAGTTCAAAATTGATGACCATTGGGCCCGATATTAGTCCATTTGGTCAAATATGGATTTCTGAATGATATAACATCAGAAAGAGTCAATGAGTAGGTATAGAAATTTCAAGATCCTTGACTGAAACTTGTCCAATGGGTACAATATTGGCTACTCTATGGCTAATGTATTACAAGAAGGAGTCAATTAGGTAGGAACAGAAAGTTCAAGATCAAGAACTGAAATATGTTATGAAGGTCAAAAATTGGCTGAACTATCACCAGAAGGAGTCAATGGGTAGCAATAGAAAGTTCAAGATCAAGGACTGAAATATATTCAGTAGGTCAAATATTTGCTGAACTTTCAACACAAGGAGTCAATGGGTAGAACTTAAAAGTTTAAAATTGATGACTCCTGGATGAGATGTAAGCCTATTTGGTCAAAAATTGACCTCT
>JBOGBH010000042.1:0-6409 GCA_051656125.1 Mycoplasmoidaceae bacterium | reverse complement strand
GCTTTCAAATGACACCTATTTTGTGATGAAGAAGGCTGGAGTTTTGAAAACTATGACTATTAATATCTATTAATGAGGGTGAAATATAGATCCACTGCAAATTAACCCCGACTAATCCATCGGTACACCTCATGCAATAGGATAATTAGCAAACTCATCCATCCATCCATCCTAACTCCATGATAACTTTTTTTTTGTAACTACCTTTTATCTGTGCATTATGTCATTGTCATAATTTTGTATCGGGTTATTCATATTTGATTTGATTTGCAGAAATGACGGACAGTGGCGTAGAGGCCTCGGGTGGAAGCAGTGCGGTGAGGACAGCTCGACCCTTCGCGCTCTGCGCGAGGGTGTGATCACATTAATGATAACTAGCTGAGCTAGGCAAACTGCATCTTTAATTTCATACAGATTAGTAGGCTACATTGCAGGAAAATATTTGTTTTAAATATTTGCTTTATTATTTCTTTAGACGTATGTTTCCTGATTGTGTAAGGCTATTCGCTGAGTTTCAGTTCATTTTTGAGTTTTAGAAAGATTCTGGTGGAAAGCGCACCGTTTGTTTTCTTTATTTTTACAAAAACACAAGGTCTTGATGTTATTATGAGTGTACACAAATAAAAGTAGACCCTTTGTAGTTGTTTTTCACTAATCTTTATGACCAAACATGACGGAGTTGCTTCCGCTGTCATTCCGGGAAAATCCATCCGAGCGCGGCGCGCGTTCGTTGAACAGGATTAAAGAAAACATAGCTCATTTAGATTCATATTTAAGTTATTATAAAATATATATATAATATATATATATATATTTGTAATTTCATCTGTTGATTATGAAAAGTGAACAGCACGAGTAAGACACTAAGATGTGTGATCTATTGCGAGACATGCAGTGCGTCAGACATGATTTGGACCACTTCATTAAGTTTTGTTTTGTAGAAAGTCTTTCTTTAAAGTGAATTTCGTTTTGTACAATTTGTATCTTAATTTTAATCAATGTTTCATCAACCAGTTGCCTGGATTTAATAGGCCTCCGTGAGAAGAAAACCATAAAACGTCGCGTGCGTAACAAACGAACGGTCTTGGAGGCCGAAACAATGTCTTTCTGTTTTGATAAAGTTCTTGAATACACGTCTCAATTAAAGTTGGCCTATAGATAGTTGTGATATTTGTAGCTTTAAAGCAGTAAGCTATATTGTAAAGTGGTAGACTATAAATAAACGTGACGTGACTTGACTGGAGAGTGCTGAATCGCAGAGCTGGTCAAACATCTCCACATCGCGATGATTAGATCAGACGCTTTTTTCATATTTGTTGTGTGTTTTTGTTACTGAGAGGAAAGCGGGCGTCGCATTATTAATCATCTAAACTGCGCTCACGGCAGCATGGACGCGTCGCGATGTTCATTAACCCTATGACGCGATTTTTTTCAAAGTTCTTTTTACCCCAAAACAAAGTAGCCTACGAACAAACACAAAATAAATATTTGCTAACTCAGTTTCTCCACACCTCCTTTCGATTAGGTCTAGGCCTCCTTCCTCCTTAACTTTGATGTTCAGGGAATTCTGGGTTGAGCGAGCGAGCGACCCCGAGCGGACCGAGCGAGCGGAGCGGAATCTGCAGAAAGGCGCTCACCGAGGAATATGAGCCGCTCCGCTCCCTGCTCCACTCCCTGCTCCACTCCGCTCACATGCTCTGGTTGGTATAAACACCAAATTTGAATATCGAGACGTTGGTGGGCGTCAGCAGGCGTAATGGTCCTGCTTCATAATTCATAATTCACCAACCTTATTTTCACGTAGATATAACATTCTGCTCGAATATTGGCAGCTAATGGTTGCAGCAATGCACAAACAGAAATAAAATACGCTATTTTAAATGAGTTAAAAAAAAAAAATGACCCTTTGAATTTTAAAACCTTTTCTCCAAATAGTTTTTCTATTGAATGAATAATTCAATTGTAAATGGTTACCATTGGTATTGAACATTTTACACATCGATGGGTAGTACAAGAAAAATAATTACAATAAAAATAATTAGTACAATAAAAATAATTTACTTTTTAACTCCCGACGATGGTTCTGTTTTACACCTATTCCATCGATTTTATTCCACGTGACATTTTTTTCTCGCCTCTTCGATGAGCACTCGTTCCTTTTCATGGGACCTTCGAGTTTTGCGTTTGGCTAACGGCCCTGACCCTAACTTAATCGACTCTTTTTCTAACTGTTTCAGATCATGGACTATTCAGAGGAAGAATTGGATTACCTGTACAGTTACCTGTTCAGCGGCTCGTCGGAGGAAAACACAAAAAATCTACTCGACAACTTCTTTGCGCACCGTTTTGTGGAAGGCTTTCTCAGAGACGAAGATCTCAACGTTCCGCTTTTCCCCACTACAGTCCAACAAGCCAACCATGCCGTCGACTTGCAGTACGACTTGGACGGCATTGTCGTTCAGCTGCGTAATCTTGCTGCGTTGAAACAACGCCTCCACTACCTCTTTGTTGGCAAAATTAGCGGACCCAACCTTCAACACCACTGGCCCATTCTGAAGAAACACCTCCAACTGGAGAAGTACAACTCGGCCGGAATCTCTGCGCTTACCAAAACCTTCGGCAGCGTCTTGGCCTTTGTCGACAGCGGTCACTTTCTCAATGTGAGCGTCGTGTCGGGCGATCACACCAACCCTCATCCGGTTTTCCTGTCGGAGAACGCGGCAAGAGCGAACGCGGTGAGCGCCATAAACACGGTCTTCGACGCGTTTGCGGAGAAAGTCAAAAATCTGCCCCCTGAACAGAAACAAAGACCATCACTCATGAAAAGCAATGCCAACAACCTAGGACGGATGAATGTCCTGAAGCAGGATCAACGTTTCGTTCTTCAAGTGTTCGCAGAGGCACTCGCAGAGGTCAACACGGACCCGAGTCAAGCCATCGTTTTGTCCTTGACCAAATTTGGACAGAAGGACCCCGACCCAATCGACATCGCCTCACTGGTCGACATCACCGGCGTCGAGTCCGTTTCCGTTCATGCCGCCTGCACCCTCCGTCCAAAGGACTACAGGATGGACATGCTCTGGTCACGACATGGGCTACAGCAAGTCGTCGGACACCGAGGAAGTTTGTATGCGACGTACGGAATTCCGGAAGCCGCCAACTTCCAGTCTAACGTCGACCAATACCCGATGACGATCGAGCGGCAGCTGAAACTCGTCTTCAGCGGTGCGAAACCGGTTTCGGACATCACCTTCGTGCAGCTCTACGCCGCAACTCCTCACACTCATATGGTGTTCACACCCAAGCACCCCGTCAGTCGGATCGTCGCCACGTGCGGCCTGAATAATCCAAACCACACTCGAACCCTGCTGAAACAAGCCAAGGACTACGTAGAACACATGGAGGACCTAACCAGGAAAACCAGATGCCGCACCCACGCGAGAATGGAGGCAGTGTTTCTGTTGACGGAACGAATCCCGGAAAGGTTGGTGGCGCGTGACTTTTACAGCGAGACTGACATTTTCCACCTGCTTGAAGACTTTCCCATGGTCCTCGTCTTTAAAGACAACCCGCAGTCGTTGGGACTGCGCCACGTGGTCCATCCTGTCGCTGATCACCTCACCCGCACTCTCGTGGCCCTGCTGTCGGAGTGCAAAGAACAGGGAGGTTACGCCAACAGTTGGACCGCCTTCCAACTGGAGCTCGCTCTCGAAGAGCTTTTCTACGGTAAGCCGTACCACAGGCCTTCCAAAGCCTTCTCTGTCAGCCTGGGCACTAGCGCCACCGACCCTAACAGCTTGACCAAACAAAGAGGCTTTCTCGGGCTATCTCCCGTGGGAAGCGCCAGCGTGGGAGAATCTCCACCTCCACTGGACACGTGGTTTAAAGACCCGATTCAGCAAACGAGGGTTTTGAGAATCTTCCCGCTGACCGACGCGCTTCAAGCAGACCCCTCGGTCATCGGGGAAAGCTTAGTGCAAGTCCTTTTAAAAGACTTGCACGAACGCAACGACCGCATCCCCACGCACGCTCTCAAAGAAGCCACGCCGCCCATGTTCGGCAAGCTCGTCGGCTGCAGGACGGTGACCGATTTCAGCAGGGACCTCGCCGAACGGAACGCTTTCAAATACCCGCATACGTTCGGAAGGGCGATCCAACTCGTTCGCGCGGCGGGTCACGACGTGCAGCGCTGTCTGGAGCTGGGTCTGTCGCAGCTCAAGTTGTTCCCGTCCATTGTCTTTTGGGACGAAAACCGAAATGTGAAGGCCAAATGGAACAAGAAGGATTACGTCGAGCTGTACGGCCAAAACGACCCGGCGTCCAACGAAGCTCAGGCGGCCGCCCTAATGGGAGACGTGTGCAGCAACCTTGAAAAGAAACAACTGACCTACTCCAAGACCCTGCTAAGGTACCGAGAGGGTGGCATGCCGTGGATGAACCTGTGTCTCAGACGGCTTCCAGAAAACCTGGAGAAAGACAGGAAAGTCACAGCCTTAACCTTTCTTAGTGCCATTGCCCTCATCCAAAACGGGGACTTTGTCTCTTTTTCATCACTCGGCACACTGCTGTCTGAACTGCCGGTGACCCAAAAGCGGCTACAGCAGGCCCAGCTCCTTTCTCACCTAACCCTGCTGAACTCGCCACGCGTCCACAGGCTTCACGACTCCGTTCCGTACAAGGTGGCCCACCTTCTGCTGCAAGCAAAAAAGCGCCCTCCTCCTCCTCCTCCTCCTCCAAGGCCGCAGCCGTCCCCTGAGCACGTTGAACCAGCGCAAGAAGAGGATCAGCTGATCGAAAGAGTCAGCACATCCACCGTTCCGGCAAACGTCACGGGTAGATGGACCGATGCGGAATTGACTCTGGTCCAGGCTGATCCTCATCTTACGCACCAGGAGGCGTACAAGACGTACCTGGCCTCGTGTCGAGAGACGGGCCTCCAGACGAGAACGTTTCAGGCCTTCAAGAAAAAAAGACAGAGACAACGCTAGGTAAGTCGCTAACCCCCCCCACCCCACACACACACACACACATTTCATTGATATCAAAAAACTCATGTTCTTGTAATTCATGTTAATCCACAACTTCCTCCTCCTCACGCAGAAGCATACAAAACTAACCTGGCCACGTTTCCGGAGATGGGCATCCCAGCGAGACCATTTCAGTCGTTCCAAAAAAGGAGGACCCGGACTTGGTCGGGTAAGGTGTTTTTTATGTGTTTGTTTTCTTCCTCTCCCCTCGCTTACTTAGCTTTGATATCTCACTGTGTAGCTTTCATGTCTTACAGATGGTCGCGACTACTCACTTCAGTTCGTGCACGTCTTCTCGCCCCTGGTCCTGGTGGTTTCCTTAAAATGCACAGTATTATATTTCAGAGCACTTTCCCCTTACCCTATTCTTTATACCCTGCGTTTATTCTGACCCTATCTATTCTATCCTATCACGTTCAATAAATTTCAGAGTTACACAAGAACACGTGTGTTTGTGTTTTGTTTTTGTTTTTTGGTGAAATATTACTGCAAGTTAACCCCACAGGTACACCTCAACATATTCACTCGTGCAATAGGATAATTAGTGAACTCATCCATCCTAACTCCATGACAACTTTTCTTTTGTAACTACCTTTTATCCGTGCGTTATGTCATTCTCGGGATTTTGTATTGGGTTCTTCGCGTCGGATTGTTTCTTTTAGGTGGCAGAAATGACGGACGGTGGCGTAGAGGCCTCGGCTGGACGCGGTGCGGTGAGGACAGCTGTAAACCGATCTTATTTCTAGAAAATTCGTCTTGTTTTTTGCCATAAAATGCATTGCACACTAGCTCGTAAATCTTAATTTAAGACACTTGGTCTTCTTCTGTCTTGACAAGTAAATATTAATTATCATTTGCAGGTAGATTGTTTTCAAGAATTCTTATCAAGTCAGTTTTGCTTACACCATTTTTTTTGGCTTGATTTTAGCACACTTTAACTCGATTTAAGCATATCTTGCTTGTTTCAAGAGGGGCATTTGTTTTTGTTTTTTGCAGTGCACCCGTTTATGACGGTGCACTGCTAACCCTAACCCTAATTTGGAGATAAATTTATATAAATATATAATTGGTAATAAATGGGAATAAATAAATAATTGGAAATAAGGGAACTGGGGACTGGGAATTCGAAATTTGAAATTTTGTTAATTTTATCGTTTTTATTTTATTATTCATTTCGTTATTAATTATTATTTATACATTTATTAATGATTATTTCTTATTTTATTATTATTAATTTTATGATTTTTATTTATTTATTAATTTTATTATTGTAATTTAACCCTAACCCCCTAAGGGAACTGGGAACCCTAATATGGAAATAATTGGACATAAATGGAAATAAATAAATAATTGGAAATATTGGATATATCTAACCCTAACCC
>JBOGBH010000041.1:0-1150 GCA_051656125.1 Mycoplasmoidaceae bacterium | reverse complement strand
GAAGTAGTAGCAACCACATTGAAGTAGTAGCAACCACATAGAAGTAGTAGCAACCATATAGAAGTAGTAGCAACCACATAGAAGTAAAAGCAACCACATAGAAGTAGTAGCAACCACATAGAAGTAGAAGCAACCACATAGAACTAGTAGCAACCACATAAAAACTAGTAGCAACCACATTGAAGTAGTAGCAACCACATTGAAGTAGTAGCAACCACATAGAAGTAGTAGCAACCACCACAAAGTAGTAGCAACCACAGATAAGTAGTAGCAACCACATAAAGTAGTAGCAACCACATTGAAGTAGTAGCAACCACATTGAAGTAGTAGCAACCACCCAGAACTAGTAGCAACCATATTGAAGTAGTAGTAACCACATAGAAGTAGTAGCAACCATATTGAAGTAGTAGCAACCACATAGAAGTAGTAGCAACCACATAGAAGTAGTAGCAACCACATTGAAGTAGTAGCAACCACATTGAAGTAGTAGCAACCACCCAGAACTAGTAGCAACCACATAGAAGTAGTAGCAACCACATAGAAGTAGTAGCAACCACATAAAAGTAGTAGCAACCACATTGAAGTAGTAGCAACCACACTGAAGTAGTAGCAACCACATTGAAGTAGTAGCAACCACATTGAAGTAGTAGCAACCACATAGAAGTAGTAGCAACCACATTGAAGTAGTAGCAACGAGCCAGAAATAGTAGCAACCACATATAAGTAGTAGCAACAACATTGAAGTAGTAGCAACCACCCAGAACTAGTAGCAACCACATAGTAGTAGCAACCACATAGAAGTAGTAGCAAACACCCAGAACTAGTAGCAACCACATAGTAGTAGCAACCACATTGAAGTAGTAGCAACCACATAGAAGAAGTAGCACCCACCCAGAAGTAGTAGCAACCACATAGAAGTAGTAGCAACCACATAGAAGTAGTAGCAACCACATAGTAGTAGCAACAACATAAAAGTAGTAGCAACAACCCAGAACTAGTAGCAACCACATAGAAATAGTAGCAACCACCCAAAACTAGTAGCAACCACATAGAAGTAGTAGCAACCACATAAAAGTAGTAGCAACCACATAGAAGTAGTAGCAACCACATTGAAGTAGTAGCAACCACCCAGAACTAGTAGCAACCACAT
>JBOGBH010000039.1:0-1090 GCA_051656125.1 Mycoplasmoidaceae bacterium | reverse complement strand
GTTCATTATTTTATATATAGGCCTAGAGTTGGGGATTGAGAATCAATCAGTATATCCTGAAATCGCATACCCAAGGTTAGGATTCGGATACATACGTTAACTTACTTGTTATTAAATTAAAATTTTGATTCCTCTAATCAATTAATGCGCGTTCATTTTCATGTAAATGAAATTTGTTTTTACACGTCTGTGAGGACCTGACTGGCAATCTGCCAGGACCGTGCGAGTTCAGTTGTCCAATAGTGTGATCGTAAATTAATTGTGTACAACAGTCCAACAAACGAGCATTAAGTAGTTATATTAGTATTAAGTGAGTTATACTTTGGACATGATTTATTCTGTTTTTTCTCTGTTTCGCCAACAAAAAGAACAGTTTAGCAAAGCCAGAGCAGAGCTTCTTAAAGCTTCTGTATTTCTTAGAAAGACGACAATCGCAAAAAATCATTCAAAAATGTCATTCAAAAATGAGAGGATCATTCAAAACTTTTAGCTTAATTTTATTGGGAGCTTAGAGGTAGACGTTGAATATTTGTATTAAACATTAGTTGACCGTTTTGACTGTATTTTAACTGCCTGTTCTATTTTTTCCACAGGTGTGAGCTGTGCCATTTAAGAAGGCCTATCCATCTTGACGATTGGTGAATTGTAATTCGAATCTATTTATCTTAATGATTGAAATGGCCAAAAATGACCTTGATAAAATGTTTCATATCAGTCATATCATATCAGTTTATACATTCATTAAAATATCTTTCCTGAGGTAAATGTAACATTGCTTTTTAATTATAAATTGTTCTTTAGTTTTTTAAAACATGTTTTATTGTATTGTATTCCATTATTATTATTAATGTATTGTTCTTTGATTTTAATTTTGAATTATAAATTGTTAATGTCTTGTTTTTTATTGTAATATGTAATTTTTACTAATGAATTTATAATAAACTTTTTTTTGCAGTTAAAGCTTCAATTGTTATTTATCCTATTTCCCATCAACAGTTGAAATAACACTTCTACAGGTTTTCTACATATTCTAAAGGTTATACAGTAGCACTATAAAAGAAATTAAAATAACATTTCATAACTGTATAAT
>JBOGBH010000038.1:0-1234 GCA_051656125.1 Mycoplasmoidaceae bacterium | reverse complement strand
AAAAAAAGAGACAGCAATGAAAGGGTTAAACCTGGAAGACCCTTAGAGAGAGAGAGAGAGAGAAAGATTCAGAAGAATTATTTTAAAGAAAACAAATATATTGATCTGAAATGTAGTATTTTCATTTTAAATTCATCCAGGTTCCATTGAATTTATCTTCCATCTTTTGGTTATTATTAAATTTCTTTTTTTATTTCTTGTGCTTAAACAGAACGTTATTGTGCTTATTTTTAAGTTAAACTACATAGATTAAAAAAAGTTTGAATTTATTATTCAATGTTAGTGTTATTGTATATAGAAATAAACAGTGTATAATTCAAAGGAGAATATTGTTTAGTGTTATGAATTATCATTGAGTGTCATCTCAAAAATAGGTATATGCTGTCCTCTAGTGCTCATTTGATCATTTCAGTAATTTTAAGAGTACTGTTTCCCCTCATTTTAATTTACACATACATCTTGAAATGAAAAAATAAATTAAAATGTTTATTTATGATAGTTGTACTAATAAATATTGTAATTAGGTGTGTATATTTCAATTATTCATGAATAATTGACAACTTCTAAATTCTCTTTTTGTTCTTAATTTAAACCTTCCCCACGGCAACACCATGTGAGATGTACTATAATCGTTCGCAATTTGGCATCTTCAGTATGTTGTCATCATGTGAAGAAGTTTATTATTAGTTATTTGCAGAAGTTTATATTTTAATTTTATTTTTTAAAATCCCTGCATGTGATGTAATTATTTGTATTGGCGCGATCATTATTAGGAGACGCTGCACTGCACAGAAAATCGAAGTTTGCACAGGCCTGAATTGTAAAACGAAAGCAAACTTTCTCTCCGTCTATGACATTAGAGTGGCTGTTTGTCAATACTCGCGATCGGTAAATTAATTTTTTTTGCTTTTTTGCTTGTATATTATACAATCGCTTGAAAGTTTTAATGAATGAAATGACATGTAAACAAAGACTGTCCTGAGTTGTAAAACGAAAGCGGCTGTTCAAAACTCGGGGCTCCTGTGCTTCCATTAGTGAAAAAAAGTAATGTGATACACGTGCAGTACTATCCACTAGAGGGAGCCACGAGACCGTTTTTTTAAAAATTCAGAGTTTGATTTTTCAAAATAGCCATATTCAAACCAAAATATCTGACTTCCTTTTGGTCGGAGCTAATGACTGTAAATTAGAAAGTTGTCTGGCTAAATTAGAAGAATATGTGTGCCGAGTTTGG
>JBOGBH010000037.1:0-1680 GCA_051656125.1 Mycoplasmoidaceae bacterium | reverse complement strand
TTTGACACTAAGTCGTTTTTTTGAGCGTGCATCATTTCTCAAAAAACGTCTAAATGTCAAAATTCCTCCCTTTATCAGAAAAATCACTAAAAGTGTCAAGATTCCTCCAGGCTGCGTTTGTGTGTTTCTCCTCAAGCCGGAGAGAGCTTGAGTTGAACGGATTCACAGCGAAGCCCTTCCTTACACTTTCATGCCGCCTTCCTCGTGCTCTCTCCGGCTGGAGCTGAGACGCACATCGCACGGTTCACACGGAGGAATATTGACACTTTGTCGTTTTTCTGCACGTGCATCATTTCACAGCAAAAAGACTAAGTGTCAAAATTACTCCGTGTACAGTTTCTCAGAAAAATTTAAAATGTAAAAAAAATTATTTTTAATAAATTACTACTCAAACATGAACTTTCTGTTACTTTTTAGTTTACTGGTTCATATGGAGCGCATTCACAGAGGGGCCATTCCTTACACCTTCAAGCCGAGTACCTGACGTTCTCCCCGGCTTGAAAGAGCGACACACACTGCCTTTATCACGCGGAGGAAGTTTGACACTAAGTCGTTTTTTTGAGCGTGCATCATTTCTCAAAAAACGTCTAAATGTCAAAAATTCCTCCCTGTAGTTCATGTCAGAAAAATCACTAAAACTGTCAAGATTCTTCCAGACTGTGTGTGTGTGTCTCTCCTCAAGCTTGAGAGAGTTTGAGTTGAGCGGATTCACAGAGGGGCTCGTCCTTACACCTTTACGCCGCCTACCTGTCACTCTCTCCGGCTTGAGCAGAGTCAATCACCGCACTGTTCACACAGAGGAATTTTGACACTTTGTCGTTTTTCTGCACGTGCACCATTTAATAGTAAAACGACTAAGTGTCAAAATTCCTCCGTGTACAGTTTCTCAGAAAAAATTAAAATTAAAAAAATGTATTTTTAATAAATTACTGCTCAAACATGAACTTTCTGTTACTTTTTAGTTTCATGGTTCATTTGGAGCGAATTCACTGAGGGGCGCTTCCTTACACCTTCGAGGCCGCCTACCTGACACTCTCTCCGGCTTGAGCATTGAAACACACCGCACTGTTCACACAGAGGAATTATGACACTTAGAGCGTGCATAATTTCTCAAAAAACGTCTAAATGTCAAAAATTCCTCCCTGTACTTCATATCAGAAAAATCACTAAAACTGTCAAGATTCTTCCAGACTGTTTGTGTGTGTGTGTTTCTCTCCTCAAGCTAGTGAGAGTTTGAGCTGAGCGGATTCACAGAGGGGCGCTTCCTTACACCTTCACGCCGCCTACCTGTCACTCTCTCCGGCTTGAGCAGAGTCAATCACCCCACTGTTCACACGGAGGAATTTTGACACTTTGTCGTTTTTCTGCACGTGCACCATTTAACAGTAAAACGACTAAGTGTCAAAATTCCTCCGTGTACAGTTTCTCAGAAAAAAATAAAATTTAAAAAATGTATTTTTTAATGAATTACTGCTCAAACATGAAGTTTCTGTTACTTTTTAGATTCATGGTTTATTTGGAGCGAATTCACTGAGGGGCGCTTCCTTACACCTTCACGCCGCCTACCTGTCACTCTCTCCGGCTTGAGCATTGACACAAACCGCACTGTTTCACACAGAGGATTTTTGACACTTAGAGCGTGCATGATTTCTCAAAAAACGTCTAAATGTCAAAAATTCC
>JBOGBH010000036.1:0-1640 GCA_051656125.1 Mycoplasmoidaceae bacterium | reverse complement strand
GGAATGTGCTACTTTATGACGTGTCATCCTACTGTCGGTGAGTTGTTTATGTTTACGTTTAGTCAGTTCAAGTCTTTGATTTGCTCACTTTGGATTATTTTCAATAAACTGCACATGGGTTCAAGTTCATCTTGTCTTCAGTGGACTTATGTGACAACGTTTCACAGTGCTTACAATTTACCCAGGATTAAAGATTCAGTTCGCCCAAAAATTTAATTTCTGTCATTAAGTACTCACCTTCATGTCGTCCCAAAAGTCTAAGACCTTCATTCAACTTCGGAACACAAATTAAGATATTTTTGATGAAATCCAGTGGCGGTTCTACACGGAGGCCTAGGGAGGCCCGTGCCTCTGTAGACATGTCCCTGGCCACCCCTGTGCTGACCAAAAAAAAAAAAAAATTTATGAATTTAGTATGATTTTACACGCGAGCGCCAAAAGCGGAACTAACGTGACGGAACGTTCAACACGGGTAAATTAGAGCGGGCGCCGGCCGCGTAAGTGACTCGTATATCGTAAGTAACTGGTTGTTCCTGCACAATGTTGTGATGTTAACCACGTAACTTCATCTGTCTTGGCTGTTGCATTGCGATAACATACATTTGAGTAAAGTAATCAACAGGTTATTATTGCCCGTGTTAAGTAGAGAGGGATGGTTAGGCAACGAAATGTAATGCACGTTTTTTTTCTTCCGATAGTTATCTTGAAACGAGGAAAGGACATAGCGTCCTTTTTTGTTAACAAAATCAATATTGTCAATATGGATCTAATGTTTCTTTTTTTAAAGTAAATTCTAGGCCTACATTTTTGAAATACATGCAATACATGCAGATATGCTCTACCAATCAAAAGTTTGGAAACGGTACTATTTTGGTTGTTTTTGAAAGAAGTCTCTTCTGCTCACCAAGGCTGCATTTATGTTATTATAAATACAAAAAAGCTCTAAAATTGTGAGATATTATTAAAATGTAAAATAACTGTTTTTTATGTGAATATATAGTAAAGTGTAATTGTGATCAAAGCTGAATTTATCATCATTACTCCAGTCTTCAGTGTCACATGATCCTTCACAAATCATTGATGATAATCATCAACATTAATGAACCTACCTTTTTTGCACCTGCACTCACTCTTGTACAAATGTTGTACAATGTTGTAATAAATGTTTATATGATTGTAAAGTAGTTTATAATCTTTAAATACAATTTGTTGCCCCTCTGGTTAAACACTGGCCCTTCCTTGGCCCCCCTAGTAAAAATTGTCTATAACTGGTTGAGAAGATAGTTTTCAGCACTACTAATCCACTTTCCAATTACACCAGACTGGGCGATCTACCAATCAGAGCAGTACGCTCACAGAAGGACGGTTTTAGAGAGACTGAATCTTCAAACTAACCATTTTCAGACACTTTGAGAAATGAGGTGCAATGTGCAATGTATTATGTATAATGTATTATAAGAAAAAAAAATTAAAGCGTTTTTTTTAAAGTGTAAACCTGTTGTAGGAGGCATACAACAGACAAAATTATAAACCTGTAAAATAGAACACTTTAAAAAACAAAAACACCTAACAGCCTAGCAGCAAAATTCAACTTTAGAATTTATAATGTTGAGGAGGGAAAAAACTGGATCCAATTTCTG
>JBOGBH010000035.1:0-1704 GCA_051656125.1 Mycoplasmoidaceae bacterium | reverse complement strand
CTCAGAGAAGCAACGCCCCTTGATGTTTCACAGTTTGATGATGTCTGAATGATCACGAACTCATTTGTGTTTTTTAAACTTATAAATTAAAATATTCCAGCGATGACACAAGATTTAATCACAAGAATGTATTAAAAAGCTTAATTTTAGTTTAGAAGGTGTTCTGTGACAATTATAGACGCGCCGCGTCTGAGAACCTTACCTTCCCGAGGCTCGTTCTTTCTCGCGTCTTTCAGAATCTTGTCATGCTTTTTAATGTTCCTTTCAATTCTTTGAAATTGAAGTTTGAATTTGTATGTGTATGACTGTGTTAATGTGTTGACGCTGTGTGGCATCTGTGCAAACTTCGTTTCCTAATGGATTAAACAAAGAGCCGCGCATCATTTCTCTGGAAGCAGTGATCGTGACCGCGAAAGCCACTTGATTTTAAGTGTTTTTAAACCTTATTCTTTAAATCATTCAAGCGATTAGACAAGATTCGATCACAAGAACATATTAAAAAGCTTCTTGTACAGTTTGAAAGAATTTTCTGTCACACAAAGAGACGCGCAGTCTCCTAATAATGACCAGTTATACAAATACATCTTTACACATGCAGAGATTTTAAAAAATAAAATTAAAATATAAACTTCTGCAAATAACTAATAATAATCTTCTGCACATGATGACAACATACTGAAGATGCTAAATTGAGAACGATTATAGTACATCTCATATGGTGTTGCCGTGGGGAAGGTTTAAATTAAGAACAAAAAGGGAATTTAGAAGTTGTCAGTTATTCATGAATAATTGAAATATACACACCAAATTTTTATATTTATTAGTACAAATATCATAAATAAACATTTTAATATTTTTTTTCATTTCAAGATGTATGTGTAAATTAAAATGAGGGGAAACAGTACTCTTAAAATTATTGAAATGATCAAATGAGCACTAGAGGGGAGCATATACCTATTTTTGAGATGACACTCAATGATAATTCATTACACTAAACAATATTCTCCTTTGAATTATACACTGTTTATTTCTTTATACAATAACACTAACATTGAATAAGAAATTCAAACTTTTTTTAATCTATGTAGTTTAACTTAAAAATAAGCACATTAATGTTCTCTTTAAGCACAAGAAATAAAAAAGAAATTTATTAATAACCAAAAGATGGAAGATAAATTCAATGGAACCTGGATGAATTTAAAATGAAAATACTACATTTCAGATCAATATATTTGTTTTCTTTAAAATAATTCTTCTGAATATCTCTCTCTCTCTCTGTCTCTCTCTCTCTCTGTCTCTCTCTAAGGGTCTTCCAGGTTTAACCCTTTCATTGTTGTCTCTTTTTTTCTGAATTATAGAATCGGAAATCTCATAAAAAATAATTATATAGAACCATATAGTCAGTGTACGACAACTGAATTGGTTCTATGGCTTCAGTTTAATAATATGGTTAAAAATAATGTAAAATACCTTAAGATAAATTCAATGGAACCTGGATGAATTTAAAATGAATGTACTATATTTCAGATCAATATACTTGTTTTCTTCAAAATATATCTTCTGAATATCCCCCCCCCCCTCTCTCTCTGAGGGTCTTGCAGGTTTAACCCTTTCATTGCTGTCTCCTTTTGTCTGCATTAAAGGATAGGAAATCTCTTAGCCCTTCTCTTCTATAAATTTGTATAAAGAAATAAAGGCAAAGAA
>JBOGBH010000034.1:0-1884 GCA_051656125.1 Mycoplasmoidaceae bacterium | reverse complement strand
TTATTGTTCAGCAGTGTTTTTGATTTCTTTTTAAAAGCAAGAGACAGATTTTTTTTTATCCTATCAATTAGACAAAGGTCAGATTACAACTGGTCCTGCACGCGACATTTCGGACCCCCTCACTTCTGAAATGATTGTGTGTGTGTGAACCTTCTTGTGTAATAGACGAGCGCTTGAATTTGTCTTTTGAATTAAATAAAACAAATGTTATTGCTGAACACTTTAGTTATAGGAAATAAACACGCTTGTTCATGACCTTCTTTCATAGTTAAGGTGAGACATATATGGGCGTTTTTAAATCGTGTCCCGGTGGTAAAAACGCGGATGGCTTTTACTTTCATTCAGTTTTTAATTTTATTATTTTAAGTTTAGGTCATTTTTATTTCGTTTTCATTGAACAATTGTAAATTTCTGTTTCATTTTAGTTTTTGGGTGTTTTATTTTTAGTTTTAAGTCCTAGCCATATAGCCATATATCACATAACTTTGCGGAGAAGACAAGAAAGAAATTATAAAAGAACAAATTGTTCATCGTAACATGTCTGTTACTGTGGAACAACTACAGGCTGCAGGACAACATGATCAAATGTGTGGGCTCTGATGATGCTGCAGGCCCAGGGACATCATAGGCCTAAATCACGGGTGAAAGCAGGAAAATATTCCAAAACTTTCCGAAAATAAAATAGGAGAATTAACTGTACAATTAGTAGAAATGTGTTCCTTGGATATTAATAAATTTGCATACATACAAAATTTGTGCAAAAAGACGTTTTTTCCCCAAGACTTTTCCAACTGACTTTGAATGGCCCATATACAGAAGCCTGAGTGATAGGCTGATGTGAATGTATATATAAAATTACATTCATTCATTGAAATAGCCACATTTTTAAAACATTTATTCATGTTTAGACACTTTTTGAATCCAGTTGTTCTTTCTAAAAGGCATAAAGCTGGGATTCGTTCGTTTGAATATTGAGAATCTTGATAATTCAATATACTTCATTTTTGACAAAATATCAAATGCTTCGGTAGTGACTGTAGATTTTCGGTAGTGACAGTATTTTTAACACTAAAACATATTAAAATACTAATGATTTGCATAACTAACATTTTGTTTATTAGTGACGTTCCTTAAAGTTACACACAGATTTTCAGACTTTTGAACCCATTTAACTCAAAATGATAGTACTATGAAAGAGAGGTTATAATAGGGAGGGACAGAATATTTCCTGATCAAAAATGTAGGGGTGCGATAAAAATCAGCCTCACCCAATGGACGAACACATACACCGTTTCGGTAATAACATGAAAATGTGGGAGACGTTTTACATAAAGTTTCATGATTTAAACATAAAATACGAAAACAATATTTTTTAACTTCACTTTAAAAAGTAAAATAAAATAAAAAAAATAAAATATATATTTTAAAAAAAACAATAGAAAAATTTGCAAAAATTATTTCAGTATAATTATGACAAGTTGAAATTTAGGGGTTGGGGTTCCGACAGCCTCCCGATTGAAGGTACCCAATAAATGATGAATATAGGAATTTTATTATTATTATTATTATTATTTTTAAGCTTACAGATATTTGACATATTATTGAATAGAAGGATATCCGTAAACATCTAAAACTTGAATTCTTTTTATGTTTTTATTTTTATCTGAATCAATATATAATGTTCAAAATTAAGAGAAAAGGTTGTGGACATTTTCAGGTTAAACTATGAGATTTTTTTTATGTAGTGAACTATATAAGACACCTGAACAGTAACAGAGCACAACAGTTAAACTGGGCTGTGCTTGAACCAGGAAGTAACAATTTAGCTTTTAGCATCCAAGATGTCAAGCTTTTCTGCTGCTTTTCTCGGTAAGTTGATCAATT
>JBOGBH010000033.1:0-1044 GCA_051656125.1 Mycoplasmoidaceae bacterium | reverse complement strand
GCCCTTCCCCCACCGCCTGACTGAGATCGCCCTTCCCCCACAGCAGCCCAGAGACTTCAGTGGAGTGAGATGAACTCCAGACTGACAGATAGAAATAGATAAAACAATATGTTCATTTAGTATGTTAATATTTATTATTACTACAGTTTTTCAATATTGTGCATTGTTTTAACAGAGTCCTTCCTTCAAGAGCTTAAATGCTCACTGGGTAAGGACATACATGAAATACCACCTCAAACCTCAACAGACTGGTCGACCCGAAAGAGCCTCATATCAGGGTGGTGGGAGAAAGAGAGACCCCGACTGGTCAACACCATGGTGGCTGGACATCATGCGGCAACTCGGATCTGCCAACATTGTGGAAACGGTCCAGCCGTTATCCGTTGTTGTGACTGCCGACCACACCCATTCCTCTGTGGCCAGTGTGATGTCAGGGTCCACCAAGGTCAAGTGTTTCACAACAGGGATTCAATGACACTTGGATTTTTTCATCTGTTGCCTCCCACAACTTGTGTTGTGGAGAGGGTTCTAACCCAGTGTGGTAAGTTGTAGTTTTTGAAAGTCACATAAATAAATATGTTATTCTTTAATTCTCATCCATGTTGTTGTTTTTTTCAAGAGCGTCTTGTACCTTTGGAGATGCCAGAGACAATATGCGGTTGTCTACAAGGATCGTCCAGTGTCATCGCAGGACAGTGCATAGTTGTGGTTACAATGAATGGTAGAACTTTATGGGTGGGGTGGGGGTCACTTCTGTAGAAGTGTCTGCAGAATTTCAGCAATAGGTATTTGCTGATCACACCTCGTATATACTCCCTCTCACTTTGTCACAACTATGAACATATAAAAATCATGATTATGTTACATTCATACATGTTACATTGTGGAACACATATCCAGAAATTTTCTTTATCATGGCTGGAAATCCAATTCAATAGGTTGTGTGTTGTGTGTTGATTAGATTGTCTGGGCCCACCTATGTGGAGGAAAACAGTTAACCTTTGTTTGAATGGGGATAGTTAATTTGCCTGACAAAAGTGTGAC
>JBOGBH010000032.1:0-1109 GCA_051656125.1 Mycoplasmoidaceae bacterium | reverse complement strand
AATATTTTAAAGGAAAATGAATAATCAGATCATTAGTCATACAGCGCTATTGTGCTGCCGTGTGTCACGTAACAAACTTGGGATCTCTTTAAGAGATGGTTTCTTTGCTCACACATTCCAAATTGAGTTATTTTACCTTCAATTGTCAAAATGTCTGTCTTGGTGAGTAAACAGTCGGATATGTCTTATGTGAATTTAAATAGTTTAATATTATACGTCATTGGATGTGCCTAAAATAGCCTACATCCTGCTGTCTCTCACTAAATAATGTTTGTAACTTTAAATTAATCGTAAGGATTGACCTATTTACTGTATTAACAGTGACCATCCAGGGAGGTATTTATGTAAAGAGCTATTTGAGTGGTCAATGAAAAAAAACAACAAATCCATTTTATTTATTTTTTTATTCAAAGATTTTTTTTCATAAAATAAAAATGATTAAAAAAAACGCATCCTCCTGAAGATTTCTGAAAGAGGGGGAAAAGGGATTAAAATTATTTAAATTAGTCTAAAATTGGATATAATATACTTCCAATTACTACACATTTAATAAGCCCACAAACACTTAAACCACAGGCCCATGACTCATGATCAATTGTTGCCCCAGGAGTGAAAGAGCCTGTAAATACTGCGATACTCACCGAGGACGATGATGATGATAATGATTATTATGACCACAACGGTCAAAATAATGCCCAGCCATGTCTGCAAAAACAAACAAAAAAAATTTAGTTGGTGTGATGGTGCTGTCAGGTCACTTATCCGGTTCTTTAAATGGTTAGTTCACCAAAAAATGAAAATGATGTATTTTCTAAAAAGAATATCACTGGAATGAATGGTTATGATTGGGCAAGATCTTTAGAACCCATGCTAATACTGTATAAGAAAAGTTTTCCAGCCCTGGAGGGAGCTAAGCGGGAAGGCCTAAAAACGGATGCGGAGAATGCTTTGACTTTTTAAAAATACATCAGCTAAAACATCTCTTAAGACCGTTGTCTATTTACATTAAAACATTGCAGTCCAATAAAATGTTTTATAGACTTTTAAATATATTTAATATTTATTTTTATATATTTTTTATCATTAATATCCATTCATTACAGATGCAC
>JBOGBH010000031.1:0-1484 GCA_051656125.1 Mycoplasmoidaceae bacterium | reverse complement strand
CCGGAGCAGCTTCTCTGTGAGAGGGTGGAGTCAAGGGGGGGTCACATGGTTAAGGTTTCTGGACGCTGATTGGCTCAGGTTAGAGTGACAGGACACCGCAGAACAGCCTTTTTTACAACAAGCCTGCGAAGAGTGTAACAACAAGACTTCAGGACACTTTAACGCCAGGGCCAGATTTACCTCATATTGTAACACTATAGTCACTGTATTTTTTTTTAAATAATGAAACTGTGTGTTGTCAAAGTTGATAATGTGGCTTCATGGTCGGAGGACACTCGCATGTATCATTACATTATTAACATTCCAATAAAATCAAGCTCAAATGGAGTTTTTGACAGTGAATGTCTGCCTACGTGTTTTTCCACCATTAAAACGGCTGACAAGCAGAGACGGTCCAAACTGCACTTCAGGTCATGAGGTTTTAGTGAGTGTTTAGTGTCACAAACTACACATTTCACCTTTAAATTCCTGTTTTTGTAATTTGTGGAATTATTCATTTTCAAAGCCTTAATTATTCACCATCGCTAACTGAGTTTCAATCATTTAATGAATTCACAGTGTGTTGCAATTGACACCCCTTTAAACACTATAGACGTTTAATTCAGATGTATTTTAATGGGATTCTGTTATTTGATTTAACTGAATTAATAGGCCTATAATTAAAATAGCAGGCTGTCGTTTGCTGTCCATCGGAAAAGTGATCAATCACGGAAAGTTTTCAAGTTTTCAATCCAAATCGGCACATGACAGCGCAGATAAAATAAACTATCATTGGCAAAATCATGAATGGGCTTTTTCGTTTGGTCTTGTTTTGGGATCCTGTATTATTTTGGATTTCTTCGCCGCTCTACTAGAGAAGGGTCTGTCTGCATCCCGCAGTACTATAACGAATTTCAAGTTACGCCTTTTCAAGTTACGCCTCTTCAAGTTACGCCTTCCGCGAATAAACAAGTGTGGGCATCATTGACTAAAACAATCTTTTAAAGTAAATTATTTTATGTTTTATGAATGAAATATGTGTAAAATTAGCTTATATTGCTATCGAATCTTAAGTATGAAACAAGCTAATAGTAAAACAAAAGAAATACTATCAAATTAATATGAACTCATGCAATTATAGCTAAAAACCTACCCCCACACCCAAACCTTTCCCTAAACCTACCCCTTCCATAAAAATGTACTGAAGAGTTTCATAGTCAAAATACTAAAAAAAATGACGAAAACAAACAACATGACTGTGGCCTTGTAGTTGTTATACGATCCGATCCCTCATCACTAGGTGGCGATAGTGAAGCTTAAAAAGCCAAAAGAGTGAAGTAGAAGAGCAGTGCTAGTGACGATTGTGTCTAGAAGGGATGTAGCTTTGACCAGAAGTGAGACAAAATCTTTGGATAAATAACAGTAAATTAAATGTGCTACTTATCAAATTGTGTTTTATTAACATCTACACCCACCCCAACCCTAAACCTAACCTTACAATACTG
>JBOGBH010000030.1:0-1022 GCA_051656125.1 Mycoplasmoidaceae bacterium | reverse complement strand
ATTTTAAATTCATCCAGGTTCCATTGAATTTATCTCAAGGTATTTTACATTATTTTTAACCATATTATTAAACTAATTATATAGAACCATATAGTCAGTGCACGAGAACTGAATTGGTTCTATGCCTTCATTTTTATGAGATTTCCGATTCTATAATTCAGAAAAAAAGAGACAACAATGAAAGGGTTAAACCTGGAAGAGAGAGAGAGAGAGAGAGAGAGAGAGAGAGAGAGAGATTCAGAAGAATTATTTTAAAGAAAACAAATATATTGATCTGAAATGTAGTATTTTCATTTTAAATTCATCCAGATTCCATTGAATATCTTCCATCTTTTGGTTATTATTAAAAAAAAATTTATATCTTGTGCTTAAACAGAACGTTATTTTGCTTATTATTGAGTTAAACTACATAGATTAAAAAAGTTTGAATTTCTTATTCAATGTTAGTGTTATTGCATATAGAAATAAACAGTGTATAATTCAAAGGAGAATATTGTTTAGTGTTATGAATTATCATTGAGTGTCATCTCAAAAATAGGTATATGCTGCCCTCTAGTGCTCATTTGACCATTTCAATAATTTTAAGAGTACTGTTTCCCCTCATTTTAATTTACACATACATCTTGAAATGAAAAAAAATATTAAAATGTTTATTTATGATATTTGTACTAATAAATATAGAAATTTGGTGTGTGTATTTCAATTATTCATGAATAATTGACAACTTCTAAATTCCCTTTTTGTTCTTAATTTAAACATTCCCCACGGCAACACCATATGAGATGTACTATAATCGTTCACAATTTAGCATCATCAGTATGTTGTCATCATGTGCAGAAGTTTATTATTAGTTATTTGCAGAAGTTTATATTTTAATTTTATATTTTTAAAATCCCTGCATAAAGTTATTTGTATAACTGGGCGCGATCATTATTAGGAGACCCTGCGCATCTCTTTGTGTGACAGAAAATCTTCCAAACTGTAATTGAAGATTTTTAATATGTTCTTGTAATCGAATCTTG
>JBOGBH010000029.1:0-1221 GCA_051656125.1 Mycoplasmoidaceae bacterium | reverse complement strand
CAGGGCTCCAGACTAACTTTTCAACTGGTTGCACTGGTGCTACCAATTTTCTCAGTTGGTCGCACCAGCACATGATTTGGTCGCACCTTTTTTTTTTGCTACAACAATTTTAATCAATGCATGCTTGATGCATAGTAATCTTAAATATTCATTATTAATATTAAGATTAATATTAATCTTAAATATATTAAATCACAGTGGCTGATGGCCGATATAAATCTGGTATATAAATGTATAATTTATATTTATTTTAATTCATATTTAATAAATTAGAAATATGAAAAGTATGAATTAATCGAAATATATATTGATCGCGTTTCCCGTGAAGCTGAACTGAAGTCCGCATTCACTTCACACGGATCGACGGTCACGCGCAGAATACACGCGTTCACGCGGCCACAAACACTTCAGAAAATCTCACTGTTGTATTCGAATAAATCTGCAAGGTCTGTGAAATTAACTGTTAATTAGATATTCAGGGATTTGTTTTAATGATATAGATGTGTATTTGCTAAAAGTTTCATTTAAATGAGAAAATATTAGCCTTTAGTTTGCCTTTCTGTAACTAATAATATAAGAGCAAACACTGTACTTTCTCACATACAGTTTACTTTCTTTCTTTGTTGCGGTTGGTCAGACAAAATAAACCAAACATTTTAGTCCATTCACATTTGAGTCTATTTTGTCTAGTCAGTTTGAGTCGCTGACAGACTAAGTGCGCGTGACCACTGGAGCGGAGCGCGAGCATTTTCAACTCACCAGCGGTTACGCAACGTAAGCAATGATGCTGCGTTTGAATTTTCGAGACCAAGACGTGCTTATATACAATATCTTGACAACACTATTTGACATTAGCGCGGGCCAAACATTCTCTCGCGGCCTATTGAGGAGCTCTGGTCTAAGCCATTGCTGTTGAAATAACTTAACGCATTTCTACCTGTGTGCTCATCATCATGTGTCTGAATGCATGGCTCGTCCTTTCCACCAGCATCCTTGAACTCCAAACTTTGTTTTTATATGATTATTATTCTGCTATCAACCTTTTCATTTTTATATGGCTTAATTCCGAAATTTGGCGCGTTTCATCATCATTGAGCAATGCGCGTGTACGTTCGCTCTCTAGGGTTAATAAATAGAACTGCACGTGTCTTGCGGAAGAACATTGTAGCTGGAACTACTTCTCTCTGTTTGTCTATGACGAGTCACGCAGGTACTGTGATA
>JBOGBH010000028.1:0-1056 GCA_051656125.1 Mycoplasmoidaceae bacterium | reverse complement strand
TGGTTGCTACTACTTCTAAATGGTTGCTACTACCTCTATGTGGTTGCTACTACTTCTAAATGGTTGCTACTACTTCTTTGTGGTTTCTACTACTTCTAAATGGTTGCTACTACTTCTATGTGGTTGCTACTACTTCTATATGGTTGCTACTCCTTCTATGTGGTTGCTACTACTCCTATTTGGTTGCTACTACTTCTATTTGGTATCTACTACTTCTATGTGGTTGCTACTACTTCTAAATGGTTGCTACTACCTTTATGTGGTTGCTACTACTTCTAAATGGTTGCTACTACTTCTATGTGGTTGCTACTACTTCTAAATGGTTGCTACTACTTCTATGTGGTTGCTGCTACTTCTATGTGGTTGCTACTACTTCTATGTGGTTGCTACTACTTCTAAATGTTTGCTACTACTTCTATTTGGTTGCTACTACTTCTATGTGGTTGCTACTACTTCTGTGGTTGCTACTACTTCTATGTGGTTGCTACTACTTCTATGTGGTTGCTACTACTTCTATGTGGTTGCTACGACTTCTAAATGGTTGCTACTAGTTCTGGGTGGTTGCTACTACTTCTATTTGGTTGCTACTACTTCTATGTGGTTGCTACTACTTCTTATTGGTTGCTACTACTTCTATGTGGTTGCTACTACTTCTAAATGGTTGCTACTACTTCTATGTGGTTGCTACTACTTCTAAATGGTTGCTACTGCTTCTATGTGGTTGCTACTACTTCTAAATGGTTGCTACTACTTCTATGTGGTTGCTACTACTTCTAAATATTTGCTACTACTTCTATGTGGTTGCAACTACTTCTAAATGGTTGCTACTAGTTCTGGGTGGTTGCTACTACTTCTATGTGGTTGCTTCTACTTCTAAATGGTTGCTACTACTTCTATGTGGTTGCTACTACTTCTATGTGGTTGCTACTACTTCTCAATGGTTGCTACTACTTCTATGTGGTTGCTACTACTTCTAAATGGTTGCTACTAGTTCTGGGTGGTTGCTACTACTTCTATATGGTTGCTACTACTTCTATTTGGTTGCTACTACTTCTA
>JBOGBH010000027.1:0-1594 GCA_051656125.1 Mycoplasmoidaceae bacterium | reverse complement strand
TATTAGACTAATGCTTTTCTACTTGTGGCCTTCAATGCTGTCATCATGATGACCATGATAGAAAAAGATACTACCACAAGTAGAAAAGCATTGGTCTAACAAAGTTGTTCTAAAGTTGTAGTTTGTTTTACTTCCACACATGGTTCCTTTCACAGACATGTGAATTTAAAGCGTAAATTTAAAAAGTCGGTTTTTTTTTTATAAGATTTTATTTTTTATACTTCTAATAACAGGACATTGTTTTGAGGTTAAACTTCATTTGAGTTCTTTTGGAAAGTTTGGACTCAATAAAAGTTGAATTCAGCAATTCTAATGTGAATTAATGTCTTGAAGTTCAATTAGTAGTATATTCATTATAGAGATAAGTATCGGTATTCAACCACAGCCAACCACCCAGTGTCATCTACTGCTCATTCACCTATGTAAATAAAATTACAGTTGTAGAATGAATAGTTTAAATGTTTGACTTCTGGGTTAAAAATATCCAGATAATATTTAAATCCAATCAAACATAGAATCAATCGATCCAACCAAAAATTCTGCATGCTGAGAATATGATTACAAGCAAAACCCTCTGGCCCGGTTTCACAGACGGGGTTTAGATTAAGCCAGGGTTAGACTTTAGTTCAATAAAGACATTTAAGTTATAAGTTTTAAATTAAACTGAAGTCGTTATAAATATGCCTTAGAAAGAAAAAAACAGTACTGTTGTGCATCCTGAGACAAAACAATGGCATTGGTATATGTTAAGATATGTTTTCAGACAGTTAAAACAGCTAAAACATGCATTCAAGAGTGAAGCTTTGCACCTCTAGCACCATTTGCAGGCTTCACTACATCTCCACATTAAGAAATTTTCAACATTTAAACTTTTGTACTAGTCAAATCAGGTTTATTTGTATAGCGCTTTTTACAATGCAAATTGTGGCAAAGCAGCTTTACATTAATATTAAATCCAATATCCATTAATATTACATTAATACTTCTGTATATTTAAATTCCACTTGGTTGTAGATTAAATCCATTTTTAAGGGCAAATGGACAAATGCCATATGAAGATTTACTTCAAATAAGTGCCTAATAATTGTAATTAGTAATATACTTATTCTTGCTAGGTCCCCACAAATCAAATGGGAAGTTGTGTGAATTATGCAGATGAGGTCCCCACAAATCAAATGGGAAGTTGTGTGAATTATGCAAATAAAATGCAAATTAGGTCCCTATAAAACATGTTCATTCGATTTTTCATAAGTCCCCACTACACATGGATAAAACATTACTTCATCAATTCAGACATCTGAATGCGTGTATGAGTTAACAAGGCTACGGTAAGTATCCCTGATTTTTTTCATGCCTCTAGAATCTTTAGAAAGGGTGGTCCCCACAAGTGATGATCACAAAGTTGGTCCCCATACAACATGGAAACCAGTGAGTGTGTGTGTGTGTGTGTGTGTGTGTGTGTGTGTGTGTGTGTGTGTGTGTGTGTGTGTGTGTGTGTGTGTGATATATTTCATTGATTATGACATTATTCATCTCATGAGCAATTGACAAACACGGAACGCACAACTATTACAGATTATTTACTCAACACTTA
>JBOGBH010000026.1:0-1058 GCA_051656125.1 Mycoplasmoidaceae bacterium | reverse complement strand
ATAACACAAAATAATATTATTAAAATTTAATGGTAATTAAATATTATAAAAACAAATAGCATAAAATATTATTTTATTTAAAATAGTATTTGTTCCCAAAACAACTGGGCCTTCAAGTCCCGCCCATTTCCGGATTTGTTTGTTCGCGAAATTGCGCGCCATCAGAACTCAGAATATTTTTAAAGCAATTCATGTAATGAAGGTAGGGTACGAGGGAAGAAATCAAATTTAGAAAGCAAAAGAAGTAAAAATAATAGATATACATTTAATCAACTATGAGCACTTTATTAAGAGCCCTCATTGAAAAAGTGTATGTTAGTGAAACAAACAAGTCACGTCTGAAATTAATAAAGTGGATGCAAAGAAAAAGATTACTCCAAGGTAAAATAAAATGCAGGCGATGCAAGAAACGGATGAAAATGGTGACCTCTTCTTGTAAAGATGGTTACATCTGGTAAGTATCTGATTTATTTTATTATTTATTTATTTATTTATGGAAATATCAGGCAAGTTTAACAAGTGGGGAAAATAACATCAATATAAGTAATGTTTATATAGGATTATGACAAGGGGGAAATAAAATAAAGGTTTCCGTTCTCATAAGCATCAATGAACAATATTATACTATACAAATTATATACTGAATTAGACTTTAACAAATCTTTTTGCTTTGCTATTTTTACAAAGTTTCACCCTCTTATAGTAACACTGTAACTATCAGAAATTACGTTTGGGTGGAGAATTGTTATGAAAGAATCTCCCCAACATAATTTAAGAGATGTATAAATGTGTTGAAAATAGAAGATAAAAGGTAGGTACTCTATTGAAAATAGAATAAAATATTGTTTTATTAAAGGAAAAGATTAAAATATCCCCTTTTTTAAGTACTAAGCCAGATCACTGGTTGTTGTTGTATGTTTCAGGCTGTGCCAACAGTAATGTATTTCATATGATGAATACTTCTCATTTGCAGGCAGTGCAAGAAGTCATGTGGTCGAAACAGAAAAAGCATTAGGACCAAGTCTATTTTTTCCCATTCCCATGCAAGCCTTTTTAGT
>JBOGBH010000025.1:0-1058 GCA_051656125.1 Mycoplasmoidaceae bacterium | reverse complement strand
TAGTTATTATTGTAGTTCATTTATGTATATCAGCACTGCAGAAAACAGTGACGTAATCGTCCGGCTCAGCTCAGTTCACATACAACGGCGCCAATGCAGGCATATCAAAAACACTGCTGAATATGTGTAAATGAAGCCTTTTAATACTTTCTTGTGATTAAATCTTGTGTAATCGCTTGATTATTTTATTTATGAAGGTTTAAAAACCCTTAGAAATCAGGATCTTTCATGATTTGGTGATGACTGCTTTGAGAGAAATGACGCGCGGCTGTTGCTTTCAGAGAAATGACGCGCGGCTGTTTGTTTAATCCGTTATGAAGTTTAAACAGATGCCACACATCGTCAACACATTAACACAGTCATACAGAAAATCATTCAAACAAAGAAAGTAAAAGAATATGAAATAGAAAGGAGAGCTGACAGACGCGAGAATGAACGAGCCTCGGGAAGATTGCTGTGAACGCGGCGCGTTAATAAATGTCATAGTAAACCTTGCAAACTGTATAGGAAGCATTTTAATACTTTCTTGTCATTAAATCTTGTGTAATCGCTTGATCGTTTTATTTATTAAGGTTTAAAATCCCGTAGAAATCAGGATCTTTCGTGATTTCGTGATCACTGCTTTGAGAGAAATGACGCGCGGCTGTTGCTTTCAGAGAAATGACGCGCGGCTCTTTGTTTCATCCGTTAGGAAATGAAGTTTAAACAGATGCCACACATCGTCAACACATTAACACAGTCATACAGAAAAGAATTCAAACAAAAAAAAGTAAAAGAATATGAAATAGAAAGGAGAGCTGACAGACGCGAGAATGAACAAGCCTCGGGAAGATCGATGTGGACGCGGCGCGTTTGCAATTGTCACAGACCAACTTCTAAACTGTATAGGAAGCATTTTAATACTTTCTTGTGATTAAATGTTGTGTAATCGCTGGAATGTTTGAATGAATTAACACATATACAACACGAAATGTCCTGAATTGTAAAGTGAAAGTCAGCTCCGTCTCTCTCCGTCTCTCAAACATGAAACTGGGCGTGTTCTTCTATCAGTGAACAGA
>JBOGBH010000024.1:0-1079 GCA_051656125.1 Mycoplasmoidaceae bacterium | reverse complement strand
TTTAATTCCCTATGGATTCCAGTCCAAACCCAGTTCCTCCCCGTCCTTGACCAACTCAGATCCCATTTTGTCAGCCAATAGTTCAGACTGGGCCCATAATTCTTCACAGCTTCGTCGTATAGGGAATGCGAAATTTCCACATTAAATTTATCTGGGCCGGCGAATCGAGTAATCCCGATAATCCCGGTCCAGCATCCCACTCCCTCAATCATGCCGATACCTCCAATTATTTTCTAGAGTAACCCATCCCGAAGCTGTTCTATTTTTAAACCCCAATAAGAGGTAGGTCTTAGTTATTATTGTGTACTATGCCCATTTTCATCAACCAAATCTATTCAATTTTGTAGAAATATCATTTTTGATTATCTTATTATCATTTTATTATTTCATCATTTTTTATTATTGTCGTCCCTATAATAAGGTTAGGGTTAGGTTAAGGTTAGGGTTAGGTTAAGGTTAGGGTTAGGTTAAGGTTAAGGTTAGGTTAAGGTTAGGGTTAGGTTAAGGTTAGGATTAGGGTTAGGGTTAAGGTTAGGTTAAGGTTAGGTCCAGGTTAGGGTTAGAATTAGGTTAGGGTTAGGTTAAGGTTAGGGTTAGGTTAAGGTTAGGGTTAGGTTAAGGTTAGGGTTAGATTTAAGGTTAGGGTTAGATTTAAGGTTAGGGTTAGGTTAAGGTTAGGATTAGATTAAGGTTAGGGTGAGGCTAGGGTTAGGGTTAGGGTTAGGGTTAGGGTTAGGGTTAGGGTTAGGGTTAGGGTTAGGGTTTAGGGTTAGGGTTAGGGTTAGGAATTTAGAATTAGCAACGCCTCCCCCTGAGTAGATCCGTTTCCGGACCGCCCAGTTTGGTTTAGGGAGGACGCAGAAAATGCACAGGCCGGCGCATGTTTTTTGAAAGGATCAGTTGGCTTCCCTTTCTATCTCAACCATTCTTACATTATCCATTTAATTCCCTATGGATTCCAGTCCAAACCCAGTTCCTCCCCGTCCTTGACCAACTCAGATCCCATTTTGTCAGCCAATAGTTCAGACTGGGCCCATAATTCTTCACAGCTTCGTCGTATAGGGAATGCGAAATTTCCA
>JBOGBH010000023.1:0-2024 GCA_051656125.1 Mycoplasmoidaceae bacterium | reverse complement strand
TATATTTTGAAGAAAACAAGTATATTGATCTGAAATATAGTACATTCATTTTAAATTCATCCAGGTTCCATTGAATTTATCTTAAGGTATTTTACGTTATTTTTAACCATATTATTAAACTGAAGCCATAGAACCAATTCAGTTGTCGTGCACTGACTATATGGTTCTATATAATTATTATTTATGAGATTTCCGATTCTATAATTCAGAAAAAAAGAGACAACAATGAAAGGGTTAAACCTGGAAGATCCTTAGAGAGAGAGAGAGAGAGAGAGATTCAGAAGAATTATTTTAAAGAAAACAAATATATTGATCTGAAATGTAGTATTTTCATTTTAAATTCATCCAGGTTCCATTGAATTTATCTTCCATCTTTTGGTTATTGATAAATTTCTTTTTAATTTCTTGTGCTTAAACAGAACGTTATTTTGCTTATTTTTAAGTTAAACAACATAGATTAAAAAAAGTTTGAATTTCTTATTCAATGTTAGTGTTATTGTATATAGAAATAAACAGTGTATAATTCAAAGGAGAATATTGTTTAGTGTTATGAATTATCATTGAGTGTCATCTCAAAAATAGGTATATGCTGCCCTCTAGGCTCATTTGATCATTTCAATAATTTTAAGAGTACATTTTCTCCTCATTTTAATTTACACATACATCTTGAAATGAAAAAAAAATTAAAATGTTTATTTATGATATTTGTACTAATAAATATAGAAATTTGGTGTGTATATTTCAATTATTCATGAATGATTGACAACTTCTAAATTCCCTTTTTGTTCTTAATTTAAACCTTCCCCACGGCAACACCACATGAGATGTACTATAATCGTTCGCAATTTAGCATCTTCAGTATGTTGTCATCATGTGCAGAAGTTTATTATTAGTTATTTGCAGAACTTTATATTTTATTTTTATTTTTTTAAATCCCTGCATAAAGTTATTTGTTTAACTGGGCGCGATCATTATTAGGAGACGCTGCGCGTCTCTTTTTGTGACAGAAAAGCTTCCAAACTGTAATTGAAGCTTTTTAATATGTTCTTGTGATCGAATCTTGTCTAATCGCTTCAATGATTTAAAGAATAAGGTTTAAAAACATTTAAAATCAAGTGGCTTTCACGCGGTCACGATCACTGCTTATAGAGAAATGACGCGCGGCTCTTTGTTTAATCCATTAGGAAACGAAGTTTGTACAGATGCCACACAGCGTCAACACATTAACACAGTCATACACATACAAATTCAAACTTCAATTTCAAAGAATTGAAAGGAACATTAAAAAGGCATGACATGATTCTGAAAGACGCGAGAAAGAACGAGCTTCGGCAGGCGTTCCTTCTCAGACGCGGCGCGTCAATAATTGTCACAGAACACCTTCTAAACTAAAATTAAGCTTTTTAATACATTCTTGTGATTAAATCTTGTGTAATCGCTGGAATGTTTTAATTCAAAGGAGCATTAAAAAGGAATGACAAGATTCTGAAAGACGCGAGAATGAACGAGCTGCGGCAGGCGTTCCTTCTCAGACGCGGCGCGCCTATAATTGTCACAGAACACCTTCTAAACTAAAATTACGCTTTTTATTACATTCTTGTGATTAAATCTTGTGTAATCGCTGGAATATTTTAACTTATAAGTTTAAAAAACACAAATGAGTTCGTGATCATTCACAGACATCACCAAACTGTGAAACATCAAGGGGCGTTGCTTCTATGATTGAACAGAAAGTACACAAAGCTGTCCACTAGAGGGAGCCACGAGACCGTGTTTGTTAAGAGCCTCAAAAACACCCAAGAATATTATAACTGGGCGCGATCATTATTAGGAGACGCCAAACTATTAGTTCCAAACTGTAATTGAAGATTTTTAATATGTTCTTGTGATCGAATCTTGTCTAATCGCTTGAATATTTTAATGAATAAGGTTTAAAAACATGAGCTTTCATGATTTCGTGATCAATCCCTTTCAGAGAAATGACGCGCGGCTCTTTGTTTAATCCATTAGGAAATGAAGTTTGC
>JBOGBH010000022.1:0-1071 GCA_051656125.1 Mycoplasmoidaceae bacterium | reverse complement strand
TATAATGCATATAGGGTTGTGTGTAGGTTGCTCTTGTCATTGTTTGTGAAAGATGAGCAATAGATTGTGGCTGTGATGTGCTTCAGTCTGGCTACATATCACTTTATGTATGTTGTTTTTTTATTGTAAGTATATGTCTGCAACACAGTCTCACTCCCTACTCGTCAAATGTCTGACGCATGGACAAGGGACACTGGCGTCACTTTTTAACGCACTGGGTATACCTTTTGCGTCATTTTTCAACGTGCAGGGTAGTCCGATAGACTTCTATAGAACTGAACAGCGTTCAAATTTGACGTCTTGGGTCAACACACCGCAACCCGTTGGCTGCCTTGTATGGGTCGAGACTACAATAAATACAAATAAATAGGAATAGGCTACAAAAAATGATCTATGCCAGGGCGATTCAAATGGCAGCACCCCAGTTGATTTTTATCTGGCCCTCCAAATGGTTTTTGATGTTTAAAAACCCTCGCAATCTGATATCAAAGTGCCCTCTGCGCAAAGATCAGCGGGGAGCGTTCATCAGCGGTGAGTTTAACAACGCACATGGTGTACAACCGCATTCAGCGGTGTGTTTAACCACGCACATGGTGTACAACCGCATTCAGCGGTGAGTTTAACTACACTCAACTGCATGGTAAAACGGCATTCAGAGGTGAGTTTAACAACGCTCCAAGGCGCGTGCAAGTAAGCAGTTTAAGCGTTTTCTTTAGGACACTGCATGCTTTAATTATAGCATGCTGGATAACGTATTTTTATCGGAGGTTTGTTGATTTTAATAAATATATATAATATGCTACCATTGTGTTCAATTAATCAGTTTTTATTTATTTGTTTTATTAAATCCTCTAAATTAATAACGCTGACGTCACCGTTATGGGTTAGGGTTGGTGTACATACAACATGTGTTTTGGTATGTTGGCACACTTCTTCCTCAGCCTACTGCACACAGACACAACTCACATATCTCATTCAACCATTTCACACGCTGATGAAAGGGTCGTGACATGGGTCAGAATGTATCAGAGGTCATAAATGATGAACCAATCCATCAGCTCTGCTCCTATA
>JBOGBH010000021.1:0-2273 GCA_051656125.1 Mycoplasmoidaceae bacterium | reverse complement strand
AATTATTATGCAAGTTGATTTTCTGATTATATAAGTAATTAATTAATTACGCTTTTTGTTTAAAGTTCTCTCTCAGCATGTGTGAGAGAGAGAGGGAAGCTCGAGGGCTTGCAGTCTAGTCTTTGAAAACTGCTTCTAGCGCAAATGACGTCACACATAAATAACGGAATTAACGGACACTATAAAGCAAAGCCATTGTTTGTACCGTAATGTAAAATATGTACCATGTATTATTGCATGTCCGTAAATTTTTTTTTGACCAATGGGCAAAAAAAATATGGAAAAATATAGTAAAAGCGCGACTAATATTTATTTATTTATTTTTATTAGAATTTCCCTGTGAAAAACGAACTTTTCCCTCGGACTGTTTGGGTTAGCGTAGGCTATATTGTATTATTTATCGTCTTCATTGTTAAATTGTATTGTAAATATTATAAATATTTATTGTTACATTGATATTTGTAGTGGGATTACACATTTTAAATTCACTTAAATTGGTAAAAGTACTTACCTTTAAACTGGTAAAAGTCTCTTTTCTTGTCTTCCACCTGTCAGCTCTGAATGAAGTTCTGCTGTGAGCGCTCAGGTCACGGACACCTCCTTATATAACCTCTGGTTCTTTCGCGAGCCTTGCACGCGAGCGATAATTTAAATCGTAACAATTTAAAAATAAATTTAAAATAATTTATTTAAATTTACCTTCATTAGCTTCAACTTGTTATGTTTCCCAGGCAAAAAATAAACAAATAATAAAAATAAATAAATAAAATGAATGTGATGATGATGAATGTGGTTTCTACCTGCGGAGGGAGAATCTGTAATGTTGACTGTCATAATCTATTTTCTCTTTCTCTGGTTTTATAGTGAAAAATCGCGGGGACACAAATGATGACCTTTTTTTCATATTGTAAAATTAATAATATAAAAGTTGTATTTGCTCTGGTCTCACATATGGCTAGAGGGTTTTAATTATTAACTAAAACTTCAATGATTGGCACAAAATTAATTAAAAGACTATAAATTTTACCCTAAATAAAATAAAAAGGAATTATTATGTAATGTATTATTATTGTAGGCTAAAATATATTAAATTATCCTATTATTTTATTTCTGTTAGTTGCCAAAGACAACATTTTATATTTATATTTCCTATTTATTTATATTTCCATTTTGTAAAAAACTAAAAACCATGACAGAAATTATACTAAACCTAAAACTAAAATAAAATTTATAAAAATATTATTAAATTATATATATAATTTATAAATTATATAAATTATTAAAAAAAAACTAAAACTAAAAAGGACAAAAGCACATTACAAAATTATTTAGTTAATTACAATTACTTAAACAAAAAATATAAAAATAAAATCCAATTCAAAATATGAATAAAAATAGTATGAAAATAAAATGAAAACTTTTCAAATGTATTCCAAATGTCCATTGAACTTTACAATATCTTACTTATTTTTTCCATAATACGCCAGTCAATCACGTTGACTTGCGTTTTAAACACGAACAAACAAACAAATACATAAAAAAGTAACTGGTCACTTTTTTACTCTAGCCATTTTAGATGCATTGTCTTTTTCTGCTTTGAGTTTTGACATGATTTCGTCATTTGTTAATAGGCCTACAATAGCCTAACTCTGCGAAATGGATCATTCATAATTAGTTTCCATTAGTTTTAGCAGGTGATAATCAAAATGCGTCATTCCAATTTTAATAGCCTATATATAAATTTTAATTTATGATGGGTTATTAATACATAATAATAATAATAATAATAATAATAATAGCCTAATTATAAGAACAACATTTCACCAGCAACTTGCCGCTCAAGAAAAGCTATCTACATTCCAAAAAGACTGGGTTAAAAGCTTTTTACGAATTAACTTAAGTGCTCTAAACTTTTTTTTTAAATACTCCACACAACCAGAGGTTTGCGTAATAATTCTTTTATTTTCTATAAAAGAAAATGTTCTATAGCATAATTTTTATATCGTTTTAATACATACTGACAGCATTTAAGCTCGTGAAACAAATATTACTAGATGAAATTAAACAACTAAACATTTGGAAGTAATTAAAGTGTAATGGACCATGGTCTGTAGTCTCTGTTATCCCGTTTCCACTGTAACGGCGATGGATCTCATGCTGGATCTCGTGCTTGAGACCGCCGTCCTGCGTTTCACTTGTAGGCGAGGAACAACCTGTCCATAAACAATGAACATCTCTGAGGACCCATTTTAAACATCCTAAGTATTTATATT
>JBOGBH010000020.1:0-2083 GCA_051656125.1 Mycoplasmoidaceae bacterium | reverse complement strand
GAGATTCAGAAGAATTATTTTAAAGAAAACAAATATATTGATCTGAAATGTAGTATTTTCATTTTAAATTCATCCAGATTCCATTGAATTTATCTTCCATCTTTTGGTTATTATTAAATTTCTTTTTTATTTCTTGTGCTTAAAGAGAACGTTATTGTGCTTATTTTTAAGTTAAACTACATAGATTGAAAAAAGTTTGAATTTCTTATTCAATGTTAGTATTATTGTATATAGAAATAAACAGTGTATAATTCAAAGGAGAATATTGTTTAGTGTTATGAATTATCATTGAGTGTCATCTCAAAAATAGGTATATGGTGCCCTCTAGTGCTAATTTGATCATTTCAATAATTTTAAGAGTACTGTTTCCCCTCATTTTAATTTACACATACATCTTGAAATGAAAAAAAATATATTAAAATGTTTATGATATTTGTACTAATAAATATAGAAATTAGGTGTGTATATTTCAATTATTCATGAATAATTTACAACTTCTAAATTCCCTTTTTGTTCTTAGTTTAAACCTTCCCCATGGCAACACCATATGAGATGTACTATAATCATTCGCAATTTAGCATCTTCAGTATGTTGTCATCATGTGCAGAAGTTTATTATTAGTTATTTGCAGAAGTTTATATTTTAATTTTATTTTTTTAAAATCCCTACATAAAGTTATTTGTATAACTGGGCGCGATCATTATTAGGAGACGCTGCGCGTCTCTTTGTGTGACAGAAAATCTTCCAAACTGTAATTGAAGATTTTTAATATGTTCTTGTGATCGAATCTTGTCTAATCGCTTGAATATATTAAAGAATAAGGTTTAAAAACATGAGCTTTCATGATTTCGTGATCACTCCCTTTCAGAGAAATGACACGCGGCTCTTTGTTTAATCCGTTAGGAAATGTAGTTTGCACAGATGCCACACAGCGTCAACACATTAACACAGTCATACACATAAATATTCAAACTAAGGAATGAAAAGAACATGAAAAAAATCACATGTAAATGAGTTCGTGATCATTCACAGACATGAAACTATCAAACATGGCTCGCGATCTCTACATGAATGTCTTTCATGTGTTTATATTGTAGAATCGCTGGAATGTCTTCAGCATCTTCAGTATGTTGTCATCATGTGCAGAAGTTTATTATTAGTTATTTGCAGAAATTTATATTTTAATTTTATGTTTTAAAATCCCTGCATGTGTAAAGATGTATTTGTATAACTGGGCGCGATCATTTTTAGGAGACGCTGCGCGTCTCTTTGTGTGACAATAAATCTGCCAAATTGTAAAAGAAGCTTTTTAATATGTTTTTGTGATCGAATCTTGTCTAATCGCTTAAATGATTTAAAGAATAAGGTTTAAAAACACTTAAAATCGAGTGGCTTTCACGCGGTCACGATCACTGCTTATAGAGAAATGACGCTTTGTTTAGTCCATTAGGAAACGAAGTTTGCACAGATACCACACAGCGTCAACACATTAACACAGTCACACACATAAAAATTCAACCTTCAATTTCAAAGAATTGAAAGGAACATTAAAAAGGCATGACAAGATTCTGAAAGACGCGAGAATGAACGAGCTTCGGCAGGCGTTCCTTCTCAGGCGCGGCGGGTCTATAATTGTCACAGAACACCTCCTAAACTAAAATTAGGCTTTTTATTACATTCTTGTGATTAAATCTTGTGTAATCGCTGGAATATTTTAACTTATAAATTTAAAAAACACAAATGAGTTCGTGATCATTCACAGACATCATCAATTGAAACAAGGGGCGTTGCTTCTATGATTGAACAGAAAGTACACAAAGCTGTCCACTAGAGGGAGCCACGAGACCGTGTTTGTTAAGAGCCTCAAAAACACCCAAGAATTAGGCTTGGGCGGTAATACGGTAATATGGTATACCGCGGGATCTAAAAATAGCATCGGTATCAGTTTCAATACCGTCATACTGTCATGTCAATGCATTTATATAGGAGATGAGGATTAGATATTAAATATAATTTATTTAATGCCTAAAAATGCGTATGCGTGGTTGTCACGCGACAGCGTGAAGGAGAAAGAGAGAGAGAG
>JBOGBH010000019.1:0-1290 GCA_051656125.1 Mycoplasmoidaceae bacterium | reverse complement strand
TTTGAAGAGATAATGCAAAATTGCATTGATGCACTTTATTTCGTTGTGCAATGAAGAGAAAACACATGTGCTGTTGCATTGCACAGAACGGAGTAATTTTGACACTTAGTCGTTTTTCTGAGCGTGCACCATTTTTCAGAAAAACGACTAAGCGTATCAGCATTATTCATTCTGCTGTGCATGGAGTTAACATATATGCTATTTTTAAGAGATAATGCAAAATTGTATTGACGCACTTTATTTCCTTGTGCAATGAAGAGAAAACACATGTGCTGTTGCATTGCACAGAGCAAAATATAAGATCATTCACATGAGGTGAACATCCTTATAACTTCAAGCCGCCTACCTCGCATTCTCTCGGGCTTGAGCAGAAAAACACACCGCATGGTTGAAACGGAGTAATTTTGACACTTAGTCGTTTTACTGAGCGTGCACCATTTTTCAGAAAAACGACTAAGTGTATCAGCGTTAATTCATTCTGCTGTGCATGGAGTTAACATATATGCTATTTTGAAGAGATAGTGCAAAATTGCATTGATGCACTTTCTTTCTTTGTGCAATGAAGAGAAAACACATGTGCTGTTGTATTGCACAGAACGGAGTAATTTTGACACAGTCGTTTTTCTGAGCGTGCACCATTTTTCAGAAAAACGACTAAATGTATCAGCTTTATTCATTCTGCTGTGCATGGAGTTAACATATATGCTATTTTGAAGAGATAATGCAAAATTGCATTTATACACTTTTTTTCGTTGTGCAATGAAGAGAAAACATGTGGTGTTGCATTGCACAGAACGGAGTAATTTTGACACAGTCGTTTTTCTGAGCGAGCACCATTTTTTCAGAAAAACGACTAAATGTATCAGCATTATTCATTATGCTGTGCATGGAGTTAACATATATGCTATTTTGAAGAGATAATGCAAAATTGCATTGATGCACTTTATTTCGTTGTGCAATGAAGAGAAAACACATGTGTTGTTGTATTGCACAGAACGGAGTAATTTTGACACAGTCGTTTTTCTGAGCATGCACCATTTTTCAGAAAAACGACTAAATGTATCAGCTTTATTCATTCTGCTGTGCATGGAGTTAACATATATGCTACTTTGAAGAGATAATGCAAAATAGCATTGATGCACTTTATTTCGTTGTGCAATGAAGAGAAAACACATGTGCTGTTGCATTGCACAGAACGGGGGAATTTTGACACTTAGTCGTTTTTCTGAGCGTGCACCATTTTTCAGAAAAACGACTAAGTGTATCAGCATTATTCATTCTGCTGTGCAT
>JBOGBH010000018.1:0-1172 GCA_051656125.1 Mycoplasmoidaceae bacterium | reverse complement strand
TTGGCATCATCAATATCTTGTCTTCATGCTGACCGAGTTTGGTGGTGATCGGATTAAGCGCCTAGGAGCAGTATATCAAATTCCAGAGCATGCGTTTTTCAAACAACCCATAATAGCTCACTTCCTGTTGAGGCGGCGTACAACTTAGAGCACGAAAGTTGTCAGGCCCGATCAGATCTATATGTGTTTTGAGTTTCATACCAATATGTGCAAGCATGTTTGATATATGGACCAAGATTTCTGACCCCATTCAAGGGGGCACTGTCTAGCCCCCCTGCCACGCCCGGGTCCCAGTCTCTGTGATTTCCTAATGGCCGTCGGTTCCAATATGTGTGAAATGTTTCAAGAGTTTTCGAGCATGTTAAGGGCCCCAAAAGTGCCTGAGTTTCATCCAATTTGAAAGATGCCCAGAGTCTCAAAACCATCTAAAACAAATATTTTGATCTGACACTTTGATCTATTGCTATGACAACAGTGTTTTGAATATATAAGATCTTTTTACAGGTCTACATTCGCCATGTCTTGACATTGTTCTGGTGAAGTTTGAAGCAAATCGGGTAAAATAAGAGGGTGATCTCAAAGCATTTTGAAAGTGACACATTTCCTGCTGCCAATTGGTGGCGCTATATCTTTGACTCACAACAGTCACATCCATGTGCTCGGCCTCCTACAAGGAACACACATCTGAAGTTTCATAAAAAACAATGAATGTATGCAGACGTTATAACACACTTCCTGTTTCTCTTTTCTCGCCATAAATTCGGACCCCATTCGAGGGGGCGCTGTCGAGCCCCCCTGCCACGCCCGGGTCCCAGCCTCTGTCACGTCCTAATGGCCGCAGGTTCCAATGCGTGTGCAAAGTTTCAAGAGTTTTTGAGCATGTTAAGGGCCCCAAAAAGCCCCGAACGGTTGAAAAAAAATAAAAATAAATATAGCTGCTAGCAGCAATGTGCGGGCCCAAGCCGGTGGCACCGCCACCTCGGTGGTTTAAGGACAACTGGGCACAGCGGGCAAAATGAATTTAAACGGTGTCTCCAGTTGGAGACTGACCAGTTAGTTGAGTCAGATTATTCAATATAATACTAACTAAAAGCCATCATATCATAGCAAAGTTATCATTAGCAGTTCAAAGTGTTATATATTCAGCTGAATTTATCTTATTATATTGTTAA
>JBOGBH010000017.1:0-1839 GCA_051656125.1 Mycoplasmoidaceae bacterium | reverse complement strand
AATATTAAACTGAAGCCATAGAACCAATTCAGTTGTCGTGCACTGACTATATGGTTCTATATAATTATTTTTTATGAGATTTCCGATTCTATAATTCAGAAAAAAAGAGACAACAATGAAAGGGTTAAACCTGGAAGACCCTTAGAGAGAGAGAGAGAGATTCAGAAGAATTATTTTAAAGAAAACAAATATATTGATCTGAAATGTAGTATTTTCATTTTAAATTCATCCAGATTCCATTGAATTTATCTTCCATCTTTTGGTTATTGATAAATTTCTTTTTTATTTCTTGTGCTTAAACAGAACGTTATTTTGCTTATTTTTAAGTTAAACAACATAGATTAAAAAAAGTTTGAATTTCTTATTAAATGTTAGTGTTATTGTATATAGAAATAAACAGTGTATAATTCAAAGGAGAATATTGTTTAGTGTTATGAATTATCATTGAGTGTCATCTCAAAAATAGGTATATGCTGCCCTCTAGTGCTCATTTGATCATTTCAATAATTTTAAGACTACTGTTTCCCCTCATTTTAATTTACACATACATCTTGAAATGAAAAAAAATATTAAAATGTTTATTTATGATATTTGTACTAATAAATATATAAATTTGGTGTGTATATTTCAATTATTCATGAATAATTGACAACTTCTAAATTCCCTTTTTGTTCTTAATTTAAACATTCCCCACGGCAACACCATATGAGATGTACTATAATCGTTCGCAATTTAGCATTATCAGTATGTTGTCATCATGTGCAGAAGTTTATTATTAGTTATTTGCAGAAGTTTATATTTTAATTTTATATTTTTAAAATCCCTGCATAAAGTTATTTGTATAACTGGGCGCGATCATTATTAGGAGACGCGTCTCTTTGTGTGACAGAAAATCTTCCAAACTGTAATTGAAGATTTTTAATATGTTCTTGTGATCGAATCTTGTCTAATCGCTTGAATATTTTAATGAATAAGGTTTAAAAAAATGAGCTTTCATGATTTCGTGATCACTCCCTTTCAGAGAAATGAAAGAGAAAATTTCAGTGAACAGAAACAATGTGATACACGTGCATTACTGTCCACTAGAGGGAGCCACGAGACCGTTTTTCTTAAAATACAGAGCTTGATTATTCAAAATATCCATATTTAAACCAAAATATCTGACTTTCTGTAATCTGTGATTACTCTCATAGAAATCATCAAACTGTCAAGGCTCGCGATCTCTACAGGAACGTCTTTCGTGTGTTTATTTGCTTGTATATTGTAGAATCGCTGGAATGGAATGAAATCGCTATTAAATATAGAAATTAGGTGTGTATATTTCAATTATTAATGAATTTTATCATGTACCATTTGAGATGTACTATAATCGTTCGCAATATAGCATCATCAGTATATTGTCATCATGTGCAGAAGTTTATTATTAGTTATTTGCAGAAGTTTATATTTTAATTTTATTTTTTTTAAATCCCTGCATGTGTAAAGTTATTTGTATAACTGGGCGCGATCATTAGACGCTGCGCGTCTCTTTGTGTGACATTTAAAAAGCTTCTTTTACAGTTTGGAAGATTTTCTATGTTCTTGTGATCGAATCTTGTCTAATCGCTTGAATGTTTTAAAGAATAAAGTTTAAAAACACTTAAAATCAAGTGGCTTTCACGCGGTCACGATCTCTCGCTTTCAGAGAAATGACGAGCGGGTCTTTGTTTAATCCATTAGGAAACGAAGTTTGCACAGATGACACACAGCATTCAAACACATTAGCACAGTCATACACATAAAAATTCAAATTTCATTTTCAAAGAATTGAAAGGAACATTAAAAAGGAAGACGCGAGAA
>JBOGBH010000016.1:0-1086 GCA_051656125.1 Mycoplasmoidaceae bacterium | reverse complement strand
TCAGAGTCCATATTTGATCTAAAATACTAATATATGGCCCAAGAGACATCAATTTTGAACTTTTTAGTTTTACCCATTGACTCCTTCTTGTGATAGTTCAGCCAATATTTTACCTACTGAATATATTTCAGTCCTTGATCTTGAACTTTCTAAACCTACTCATTGACTTTTTGTGATGTTATGTCAGTATTTCAAAAATCCATATTTGACCAAATGGACTAATATCGGACCCGACAGTCATCAATTTTGAACTTTCTGTTTCATCCCAGTTGATTCCTTCTGGTGATACATTATTCATAGAATAGATAATATTTGACCCATTGAACTTGTTTCAGTCCTTGATCTTGAACTTTTTATACATACTCATAGAATCCGAATGATGATAGATCAGCCAATCAGAAGTCCATATTTGACCAAATGGACTTATATCGAGCCCAAGAGTAATCAATTTTGAACTTTCTACTTCTTCCCAATAGACTCCTTCTGGTGATCAATTAGCCTTAGAGTAGCCAATATATGACCCATTGAACATGTTTCAGTCCATGATCTTGAACTTTCTAAACATACTCATAGAATCCGAATGATGATACATCAGCCAATCAGAAGTCCATATTTGACCGAATGGACTTATATCGAGCCCAAGAATCATCAATTTTGAACTTATATTTCTACACAATTGATTCCTTCTGTTGATAGATTAGCCATTGAATAGCAAATATTTGACCCATTGAACATGTTTCAGTCCTTGATCTTGAACTTTGTATACATACTCATTGACTTCCTCTGATGTTACATCAGTCATTCAGAAGTCAATATTTGACCAAATGGACTCATATCCGCCCCAAGAGTCGTCGATTTTGAACTTTCTATGTCTGCCCATTAGACTCATTCCGGTGATGGATCAGCCAATCAATAGGCAAATTTTGACTTACTGAACATGTCTCACTCTTTGATCTTGAACTTTTAATACATACTCATTAACTACTTCTGATTTTACATCAGTCATTCAGAGGTCCATTTTTGACCAAATAGACTTACATCTCATCCAGGAGTCATCAATTTTGATCTTTCTCTTTCTGCCTAATA
>JBOGBH010000015.1:0-1045 GCA_051656125.1 Mycoplasmoidaceae bacterium | reverse complement strand
ACCCAGAACTAGTAGCGACCATTTAGAAGTAGTAGCACACACATAGAAGTAGTAGCAACCACATAGAAGTAGTAGCAACCATTTAGAAGTAGTAGCAACCAAATAGAAGTAGTAGCAACCACATAGTAGTAGCAACCATTTAGAAGTAGTAGCAACCACATAGAAGTAGTAGCAACCACAGAGAAGTAGTAGCAACCACATAGAAGTAGTAGCAACCATTTAGAAGTAGTAGCAACCACATAGAAGTAGTAGCAACCATCCCGAACTAGTAGCAACCATTTAGAAGTAGTAGCAACCACATAGAAGTAGTAGCAACCATTTAGAAGTAGTAGCAACCACTTAGAAGTAGTAGCAACCACATAGAAGTAGTAGCAACCATTTAGAAGTAGTAGAAACCACAAAGAAGTAGTAGCAACCAAATAGAAGTAGTAGCAACCACCCAGAACTAGTAGCAACCATTTAGAAGTAGTAGCAACCACATAGAAGTAGTAGCAACCACCCAGAACTAGTAGCAACCATTTAGAAGTAGTAGCAACCACATAGAAGTAGTAGCAACCACATAGAAGTAGTAGCAACCATTTAGAAGTAGTAGCAACCATTTAGAAGTAGTAGCAACCACCCAGAACTAGTAGCAACCATTTAGAAGTAGTTGCAACCACATAGAAGTAGTAGCAACCATTTAGAAGTAGTAGCAACCACATAGAAGTAGTAGTAACCATTTAGAAGTAGTAGCAACCACATAGAAGCAGTAGCAACCATTTAGAAGTAGTAGCAACCACATAGTAGTAGCAACCACATAGAAGTAGTAGCAACCAAATAGAAGTAGTAGCAACCACATAGAAGTAGTAGCAACCACCCAGAACTAGTAGCAACCACCCAGAACCAGTAGTAACCATTTAGAAGTAGTAGCAACCACATAGAAGTAGTAGCAACCACATAGAAGTAGTAGCAACCATTTAGAAGTAGTAGCAACCACATAGAAGTAGTAGCAACCACCCAGAACTAGTAGCAACCATTTAGAAGTAGTTGCAACCACATAGAAGTA
>JBOGBH010000014.1:0-1550 GCA_051656125.1 Mycoplasmoidaceae bacterium | reverse complement strand
CACCCTCTTATTTTTATCCGATTTGCTTCAAACTTCTTCATTATAATGTCCAAACATTTCAGATGTAGACATATGAATATCTTTGTGATATCTTAAATATTGTTGCCATGGCAAGACGTCAAACTTTAATAATATTCTTGGGTGTTTTTGAGGTTCTTAACATGCTTCAAATTGCATGAAACTCGACACACATGTGAATATTGTCATCTTGTAGACATGAGCAAAGCCTTAAAACTGGGCGTGGTTGAGGGGCTCTGTAGCGCCATCTTTTCACAATAGTTGGGGGGTTAGTTTAACCTACAGTCACCAAACTCGGCACACATATTCTTCTAATTTAGCCAGACAACTTTCTAATTTACAGTCATTAGCTCTGACCAACAGGAAGTCAGATATTTTGGTTTGAATATGGCTATTTTGAAAACTCAAGCTCTGAATTTTTAAAAAACGGTCTCGTGGCTCCCTCTAGTGGATAGTACTGCACGTGCATCACATTATTTCTTTTCACTAATGGAAGCACACCAACCCCAAGTTTTGAACAACCGCTTTCGTTTTACAACTCACAACAGTCTTGGTTTACATGTCATTTCATTCATTAAAACTTTCAAGCGATTGTATAATATACAAGCAAAGAAACACATGAAAAAAATGAATTTACTGATCGCGAGTATTGACAAACAGCCACTCTAATGTCATAGACGGAGAGAAATTTTGCTTTCGTCTTACAATTCAGGCCTGTGCAAACTTCTATTTTCTGTGCAGCGCAGCATCTCCTAATAATGATCGCGCCCATACAAATAACTACATCACATGCAGGGATTTAAAAAAATAAAATTAAAATATAAACTTCTGCAAATAACTAATAATAAACTTCTGCACATGATGACAACATACTGAAGATGCTGAAGACATTCCAGCGATTCTACAATATAAACACATGAAAGATATTCATGTAGAGATCGCGAGCCGTGTTTGATAGTTTCATGTCTGTGAATGATCACGAACTCATTTACAGGTGATTTTTTTCATGTTCTTTTCATTCCTTAGTTTGAATATTTATGTGTATGACTGTGTTAATGTGTTGACGCTGTGTGGCATCTGTGCAAACTTCATTTCCTAACGGATTAAACAAAGAGCCGCGCGTCATTTCTCTGAAAGGGAGTGATCGAAATCATGAAAGCTCATGTTTTTAAACCTTATTCATTAAAATATTCAAGCGATTAGACAAGATTCGATCACAAGAACATAATAAAAATCTTCAATTACAGTTTGGAAGATTTTCTGTCACACAAAGAGACGCGCAGCGTCTCCTAATATTGATCGCGCCCAGTTATACAAATAACTTAATGCATGGATTTTAAAAAATAAAATTAAAATATAAACTTCTGCAAATAACTAATAATAAACTTCTGCACATGATGACAACATACTGAAGATGCTAAATTGCGAACGATTATAGTACATCTCATATGGTGTTGCCGTGGCGAAGGTTTAAACTAAGATGAATTTAAAATGAATGTACTTTATTTCAGATCAATATATTTGTTTTCTTT
>JBOGBH010000013.1:0-1703 GCA_051656125.1 Mycoplasmoidaceae bacterium | reverse complement strand
TCAGTGTCACGTGAGAAAAATACCTATTTTTATATTATTAATAGAATCACAATTAACACTTTTTTTGTCTTTTTCTTTTTCAGTGACAAAACAAACATCAATATTTGAATGAAGGTGGAAAGAGACACAAATTTTTCTTCGATGATTTTTCATTGTCATGTGAGAAAAATACCTGTTTTTATATTATTAATAGAATCAAAATTAACACTTTTTCTTTATCTTTTTCTTTCTTTCTTTTTTTCTTTTTCAGTGACAAAGCAAACATCAATATTTCAATGAAGGTGGAAAGAGACACATCTTTCTTGGATGATTTTTCAGTGTCATGTGAGAAAAATACCTATTTTTATATTATTAATAGAATCACAATTAACACTTTCTTTTTCTTTTTTTTCTTGAACACTATCAAAGTTCCTTTTAAGACTGTATAGGAAGTCTTTGACACTCTTCATTTTAAAGTTCAAATGTGTACCACTGGACGACCACACATAAGTGGCTTATTTGTAATCAAAATCAAATCGTATTATTACATAATGGCGTGTCCCAGTGTTTCTACACCTCAACGAACTGCTAAATTAGTTCTAACTTCTTACGTAAAAAAAAGATCACTAGATTATTAAAAAAAAACTTAATAAAAATAATCGTTAGATTAGTCGACAGAAAAAATAATCGTTAGTTGCAGCTCTAGTTCCAACATTTGCACTGCCGCTTTGAAATATGAAATTTGTTGTTTACATAACATATATAATTTCTTTAATGATAAATGGTCTTCATTATTCATCCATAAAACTTAAAGGTGCAATAGGTGATTCTCTACAGAAACATTTTTTGTTATACTGGTTGAAAGTCTCCTCGCATCCTGATAGCAATCACTATGTTTAAAGGTCTAAATGTATTTTTATAAATGCATATCGTCTGTGGAAGGCGTAGAACCCTAAAATGTTCATCCAATCTTAATATTCAGTCCGAATGAAATGATACAATGTCCTACCTGCCTGAACATATGTTTTTACATACCGTCGCACACCCTGTTCATGCAGACATCCACGGGCGCAGGAGACATTTTCAAAGTGGGGGGTTAGCAAAAAGCCCAGATAGTAAGATTAGATGGTACGATCAGATTTCCAGATATTGGACCACCACGTTAGGCTCCATATTAAACTTCCAACAAACAGCAGTCAGCATATACAGTTCAAAACAAAGACGTTATCCTGTGTTCACGCCATACCTGCCGTAATTAAGAGATGGTAACTGGTGACATTCTAATACTCGTCTTTGCGTCTAAAAACATGAGACACAGCGCCCAAGAATGTTTTTTTTTTTTTTTTTTTTTAAAAAGCGCAGCGCTGAATGCGAGAGTCTTTTGAGAGACGCACTTTTGAGACTTGATGCAATAAACTGCAATAACGGATGAATGAAACAGTTCAAGAAGCTCGCAATATTTGCCCCACCTCCGAATTCTTCTGATTGGACCACTGTTTTGGAACTCACGTTGATTAGCGGCGCTGCGTGTAAAAGTTGAAATTCTTACTACCAGGGCTGGGTAGGTTACTTTAAAAATGTATTTCACTATAGATTACAAAATACATGCTTTAAAAAGTAATTAGTAACGTATTTTGTTAGATTACCCAAGTTTTGTAACTTAATCTAAATACTTTAGAATACTAATAATTATGTAGCTCACACAAATAAGGTAATTGTGAGTT
>JBOGBH010000012.1:0-262667 GCA_051656125.1 Mycoplasmoidaceae bacterium | reverse complement strand
AAAATGATGAATTCTACACAAAATATGAAACAATTTGTAAAGAACTAAGAAGTGATGAATATAAAAAACAATTAAAGGGCAAAGTTATTTATTGCAATTGTGATGATGCTAAGCATTCTGAATTTTGAAGATACTTTGTTGCATTTTATGACACACTAGAATTAAAAGGTTTAATTACTACATACTTTCCTAAAAATGGCGAAGAAGCATACATGCTTGAATTAAATAAAGACGTAATGAATAAATTAATGAAAAAGCATAAACTTAGCATGAATGAATTATTAATTAAATTACAAGATAGAAATGAAAAATTTTTTCCTGAACTTAAAGTCATAAAAGGTGATGAAAGCTTTGGGGGGGGGATTTTAGAAGTAATGAATGTATTGAACTTTTAAAAAGATCTGATGTGGTAATTACTAACCCGCCATTTAGTTTATTTAGAGAATATATTGCACAATTAATAAAATATAAAAAGAAATTTTTAATAATCGGTAATATGAATGCCATTACTTATAAAGAAATATTTCCATTATTTAAAGAAAATAGAATTTGATTAGGTTTTTCCAATGTTGGTAATTTTTTTAAAGTTCCTAAAACTTATAAAGTTAATTTATCAGCAAATGCTAAATTAGATGATGATGGAAATCAATTATTATTTATGAAAGAATCAGTTTGATTTACCAATTTAAAACACAATAAAATAAATAAAAAAATATATCTTCATGAGACATATAAAGGAAATGAAAATAAATATCCTAAATACATTAATTATGATGCTATAAATGTAGATAGGGTTGACGATATACCTAAGGATTATTATGATGTTATTGGTGTTCCAATTTCATTTTTAATGAAGCATAATTCTGATCAATTTAAAATTCTATATTTAGGTGTAGTTGGAAGTTGTGATTTTAAAAATAATTACAAATGTGAAATTTATAAAGATGGTAAAGCAACATCAAAATTTACTAAAAATTGTAAGGGAAACCTATACTACAAGTGGAACGATGAAATGGATAAAAAAAAAATACCAAAATATCGAAATGTAGAAAATGGAGATTTCTATATTGCTCCATATATGAGAATATTGATTAAAAGAATTTAAAATATTTAAATCATAGAATAAAAATATTATAAATATCTTATTTTTTTTAAAAAAAAATATGTTCTTTATGTTTTAAATTTTTCTGTTCAAAAAAATTTCATAAATAAACAAAACTTTACTAATTCCTCTACTTTTTCTCATCTAAATTCCCCGTAATTCACAGTTTGTTCATAAAATTTATGAGCTAATTCATTTCTTTGTTTTTTTGTTTTATTAATGTTTTTAAAATAATTTTCAATATATGAATCATTTATATTAATAATAAAGTTTTTTTCATTTTTTGAATCGCTTAATATTTTATTTATACTTTTATATTTTTTTACATCATTTTCACAGTTAACAAAATGACAATTATTTATTCTTAAAAACTCATCCTTTATTTTATATCATCAAGATTTTTTTTGATTTTTGCTATCATTTATTATTTTTTGTATATTGTTTATAAAATTTTCTTTTGAATTACTTTCATTTTTAAAAAAATTCTTTGATATTATCATTTTTTTTAATTCAGAATTATAAATTTTTAGATGATTTTCTTTTTCGAAAAAATCTTTATTTATTATTGAATTTTTAAATTTTGGGTTGATTGTCATAAAATCACTAATATTTTCAATCATACAATGCGCAGAAAGAAAAAAATAGTTAAATACCAAAGTCTTTTGCTTAAGATTTAAATCTGAAAATTTTTCGCATAAACTTTTATCATTTTTTGAATAATTATCTATTAACTCAATTACTATATTTAAAATATTATCTAGTGAATTTAAGAACTTTTTTTCTTCAAAAATGTAAAGCATTTATTTAGAATCCGAAGCAAACAATTTTTCTAATATTTCAACTCTTCCAACTATAGCATGTTTGGAAACAGTGCTTTGAAAAAAAAATCTATATTTTTCCTTATCTAAAAATATTACTCTTTTTACATTATTAATTTTTTCTTTAATTTTTTGTTCATTTAATTCGCCTTTTTCAGCTTTGTTTTTTACATAAATGAATAGTGCTTCAGAGAATGTTTCTGATATAGAGTTTGTAACTATATCAATATTGTCTCTTCTAATAGAATAAAAAGAACTGTTAGAAATTTTATATATTTTTTTGAAGACCGATTCCATATTTAATATTTCCCATTCTAAATCTATTTTTTTATTATTTACATTTTCCATATAATTATTTAGATAATCTTCCTTTGAGCTAGAAAAAAATTCTATTTCTGTATTATTGTAAAAAAAAGAATATGCAAGACACCTTATAATAAACTCATCTTGTGCTTTCCTATTTCCCTTTCTATTTCATAAGTATTTCTTGTCATTTTTTATTAAATTCATAAATCAATCAGTTTCTGATGCATCAGAAATTTTATCAAGATATTCTCCATTATAAACTGCATTTCTTATTTCTTGAGGTGTTAATCTTATAGAACCAGTATTTATTCTTCTAAAAATATCATACTTGTATCTCATTTTATTTTCATGTGATAAATTTTCGCTAGTTGAAAATACACTTATATTAATTAGATAGTCATCAAATCTATACTTTTCATTATCACTTATATCTTTATATTTTTTACTTTTTTTACTCCATTTATTTGAACTTTTATTGCTAATTCCTTTAATATCTGATAATTTCATTTCTTTAAAATTTATAAATGATAGTAGTCTTTGTTGCCCATCAATTACCTCATAAGTATCATCTTCATCTAATCCTTTATTGTTAAACTTAAACAATATTATAGATGGAACTGGCATACCAAATAATATTGATTCTATAAAATAAGACTCAAATCTTTCGTTTCAAACAGGGTTACGTTGGAATTTAGGAACTATCAATTTACCCCTTTCTAATCAATTCAACAAAGTGCTTATACTTCTTTCTTCCTTAAAAAGATTCAAATCTTTTGAAGTAATTTTAAAATGACTTCCACCAACCTCATTTTCCTCATCTAATTCACTTTCTTCATCTAAACTATATTTGCTATTATTCATTTACTTCTACTTTCATTAATAGTTAAAACCATATTTAACATTTTGTTTTTAAGTTTTAATTTAAAAAATTATACTTTATTATAATTTATGTTTTTATAATAATTAAAATTAAATTTAATTTATTATCTTAGTATTTTAAGAATGCTAAAAAAATAAATATTTTGAATTTACCTTTTAATACTACAAATATCCATGAAACATAAAAAAGTTTCTCAAGAAACATCTTAAAAAAAATTATGAAATTTTATGATAAAAAATTTAATTTTAAAAAATAAGATTTTTTCCTTGAACTTAGTTTCGGATAACTTTGCAACCTTTATTATTTTTTTTGGGATTAGAATCTAGAAAAAAATATCTAAAGACTTTCTGAAATTTACATTTAATAATATAGATTGTGAATATTTTTATCTTATTATTTTTTTGTTAAAGAACTTTAGAAATTTGATTTGTAATAAAAGACCAATTTATAACATTAATTATAAAAATGGTTTTTTTGTAATTGACACCAAAAAAAATAATATTATTATATAAAAAAATATTTAATTATTACATATTAAATGTAATTTAAGCAACATTAGCTATATAGAATCAATTTATTATAAGTAATTTAAAAAATTACTTAAAATTAAATAAAAAGGTAACTATATGAATAAAAAATTGAAATTAAGTTTTATGGGTGCTTTGTTATCAACATCTTCTTTAGCAATTACAATGCCAATAGTTAGCTGTAGTTTATTTAGTTAAACTATTGATCCAATCAAACCTATATTACTAACAAGCATTAATGAATCAAGTGCTAGAAGGGAAATTAGGCTTTTTATCTTAAAACAAATGCAAGATCTTAATAATTTTGAAGCTCAAAGAGAACTTGCGCGCCAATTAGAATTCGATAAAATTTTATCTGATGATTATTCTTCTAAAATTATTAATATCATATCATTTGAAGATAATCAAGGCGAACAATATTTAGCTTCCTCAGTGATTGATAACATAGTTTTTAATCACATTATAGTATTCCAAAAAACAAATGGTCCTGAAAAATTTTACACATATTTACAAATGGAAATAAAAATTAATTTTATAGATGGTTATACCACAATGGATGATTTAATAATTGATACAGGTCTCTCAATAGTCTCACGTGAATAATTATAATTTTGAGAAAAAACTTATTAGTTTAATAATTTATTCAATTAATAATTCTAATATTGCGTTTTTCCAAAATATAAATTTTATCAAAAAATTAAAACAATTTCTTGTTCAAAAGCCAAAAATATTATAATTAAAAAAAGGAACCATATGAACAAAAAAATAAAATTTGGTTTTTTATGATCAATAATATTATCATCAACAATAGCAATTACATTTCCAATATTTGGTTGTAGTCTTTTTAGTGATCTTACTAAACCAGGTGAAACCATTATACTAACTAGTGTTGATTATTCAAAAGCTAGGGAAGCTCTCGGTTCTGAAATTATAAAAGAAATGAAATCTCTTGGTAATTTTGAAAAACAACAAGCACTTGCTGAAGAATGAAAAATTGGTGTTAAATTATCTGATACACAAAAATTAACAATTACAAATAATTTACATTTTGTAGATTCTGAAGGCAACAAGTATGAAAATGATTTAGTTATTGATAGCATAGTTTTCAATTCAAATGCCACAGTATACCAAGTACAATTTACAAGTTCTGTTGGTACATATGCAAAAGGAATTAAAGTAAAAATTAATTTTAAAAAAGGTTATTATGCACTTAATTTAGATTCATTGTTTGCTTTTGAAGATTTGATAATTGGTTCATAAGATATAAACAATTTTATCAATAAATATTTTAATTAAAAATTTAATAAAATTAAGGTTTTCTAGCAACTTTATCATAAGCTATTTAATTATTAATACCTTTTCATAGGTTTTAATATATTTAAATTATTTAAGATTAGTCAACTTAAAAAATGCACTATAAGTATTAGTAATTGCTTTTTACAAAAAATTGAAAGATCTTTATTATAATTTTAAGTATTTTATCACAATTAAAAATTGGCAAATAATTATCAAAAACATAAGTCTTTAGCAATTATGAATGATCTATCTTTTAAAGATGATGAAGGCAATGAATATTAAAGTTTTTTAGTTGTTGAAAGTATAGTTTTTTCTTTTGAAATAATTGTGTATCAAAAAATAACAGATTAAGTAAAAGTTGACTCATTTATGGATTGGCCTAAAATAAAAATTAATATTAAAGATGGTTACACTACAAACGACAATTTAACAATCGAATTAACAGAAACATACATTTGTCCATATCCTTATAGAATAGTATAATTACTTATTTTTATAAAAAAGTAAATTGAAACACTATATTTTTTGTAGCTTATAATAATTCATATTTAATTTTTAAACACTTAATACTTAAATAAATTATTTTACTAAACTTTGCAAACTTACTATTTATCTATATAATATATAAAAGCAAAATATAGTTTGCTTTATTTAAATTACAAATTTTGTAAAAAGGAAATAATATGAAAAAAATAATTAAACTAGGTTTGCTAGGAACTTTATTATCAGCTAGTGCATTAGCAATAGCTTTGCCAATGGTAAGTTGTAGTTCAAGTGTTGAAGATATTGAAGAAGATTACTCAACAGATAACAAACCATTAGATGAGGAAAAGGAAATTTTACCTCACATTGTAAAAGATAATAATAGTAATCTAGTGTTTAAATCATTTATTAATGCATCAAAAGAAACATTATTAAAGGAATTTGTAGATGACTTTATAGATTATTTTATATTAGGCAAAGAATATAATGATGGAGAAGCTTATGAATTCATTAACAATTTATTTGAAGTCAAAGACAAACATAGTGATGTTATATTTAAAAATGTTGTTGATAAAATTGTAGTAGTTAAAGAAGCTAAAAGAACAACAGCAACAATAATTGAAGCACCAAAGATACAAATTATATTAAAAGATACTTATAATTTTAGTGCTGATATTATTTTATGAGATGATAAATCAAATATTATTGATTTAAGTTAAGAATAAATTTATAAAAAATATGAAAAAATAATTAAATTAGTTTTTCAGGAAATTTACTAACAACAATGCATTATCAAAAACCCTTTCAATATTATATTGCGGTGTTAAGATAATGTTTTTTTAATACAAGCAATGCAAAGATTAAGATTCTACTTTTTTATATAATATTTAGAAATTAAAATATTTAATTTTATAAAAATTTTACATATTTACCAAATAACTTAAACATAAATTAGAAATTCATTTAAATTAAAAACAATTTATTAAATTTACTTAAAATTATTATTAATTTTTATTTATAATATTTAAACACATATTTTAAATATATAAATGAGAGACAATGTTAAAGAATCAATTTCAGAAAATAAAATTATCTAATAGTTATGCTGTTGGTGGAATGATAGGAGCTGGTAAGTCTACTCTTTCTAGGGCATTAGCTAAAGAAATTGATGCAGATATTGTATTTGAGCTTAATGAAAAAGATGAATTACAAAACTTGTTACTTAAAAAGCTATATGAAGGAGATAAAACATCTGCAATAGCATTTCAAGTATATTTCTTTTGTTCAAGATTTGATAATTATAAAAATGGTATAAAAACTAATAATTTAACTGTATTTGATAGAACAATATTTGAAGATAGATTATTTGCTCACCAAAATATGACTTCAGATCCGATTATGTTTGGTTTTTATGATAGTATGTGACATGATAAAGTAAAAGAATTAATTTATTCTATTGGTGTTCCTAAACTTTATATAATTTTAGATTTAAAATGAGAAGATTTTAAGGATAGAATTTTTAGAAGAGGAAGAGAATCTGAAGTAGAAAACTTTTCTAAAAATGAATCTTACTTTAAGTCAATCTCTAATGTGTATTTAAAGTACTTAGTAGATGTTTGTGAAGTTTATGGAATAAATTATATTGTTGTTGATGCTTCATTAAGTACAGATCAACAAATTAAACTTATTAAAAATAAAATAAAAAAAGATGGTTTAGAAAAATAGCCATCTTTTTACTTATTAAAGTTTAAAGAAAATATTTATTATTTTTTTTAAAAAAAGATATTTAATATGAATTTATCAAATGAGACACAAAGATTACATATAAATGATAATGTGTCAAGACAAGACTTTATGTCGCATTCGCCTTAATCTACATGATTAAAGTTTTTCTCTAATTTCATTAATAAAAAACAAACATTTTTTAATAAATTTATTTTTTAAAACATTTAAATATATCAATCTATATTATAATAATTTTATAAAAAATAATAAGGATATATTATGGTAAATGATTTTCCCAAAATTGAATTAAGACTAGCTTTAAATGATAAGGGTTTGGAAAACTCTTGTAATCTATTTTTAACTGAATTAGAAAAACATCATAGATTTTTTAGAAAGCAAGTAGAAGAGTCTGCTAAAAAGTGAGAAAAGTATATTAAAAATAAAGATGTTATTTTTACTCCAGAAGATGTTACTAAAGAATCACCATTAACATTAATTTATGGTCCTAGAGGAAGTGGTAAATCTTACTTTGTTGAATGTTTAGCAAAACTTCTAATAGAAAAAATTGATAAAGTTAAAGGCAAACTTTATTTTGAGAAAATGATTTGTATTGATGCATGAGAGTATATAAACTCAAGCAACATTTATGTAGATATTGTTTTACACATTTTATCTATTTTTAACTATGACAAAAATAACAAAGGTACTAATAGTAAAGAAAAAGCTGAAGAGTATAAAAAAATGCTTACTAATGAAATTATATTACCAATGATTAATGGTATTTTTAAAACAGGTATTAAAGGAGATGGAAGCTCTGATAAAGCTTTTGATAGATTAATTAAAAAAATTAATGAAGAAAAAACTTGACCTAGAACATTAATCTTTATTGATAATATTGAAGGTTTAGGTGAGGGTAGCAGAAATATTATTATGGCTATTAAAAAACTATCAAAGCTAAACTTTATAGTATTTATTTTACCTATTAATATTAAGCAAATTAATGCATCTTCAGCAAATGCTGGAATTAGTGAAGAAAAAATTATTAAGTATGTTGATATTCCAATCTTTAAATTAGTACAAGATTATGCAGTGTTTTTTAAGAATATTGGTTTTACAAATGAAATGGCTAATATCTTAGATAATATTTTTAAAAGATATCGAGATGACTGTGGAGAATCTATTTCTATTAGAGTTCTTAAAGAAAACGCAGATTTCCATGATTTTGTTGGTTACTTTAAAAAATACGGAAAAGCTAAAACATTAGAATTTTTTAAAGAAGTTTTCCCATTAATTACTTTCTCAGATACAAACTACAACCAAGAAGATATTAATTCATTAGAAGAATTTTGTAATTCTTCTTACAGCATGAATGAATTATTTATTCATGAACTTGTTAATAATCCTTTATACCAAACATGAGATAAAATATCTGAATTTGACTTTTCATTCAATGCGTATTTTAAAAGACAAAAAACAATGAATTTTAATTTAGTAGAAGTTATTAATATAAATCTTATTCTTGATTTAAAACACCACTACACTTTTAATTTAATTAATAATGCAAAGCATATAATAGAATCTATTAATTCTTATAAAACTTACTTAATTAAAAATTATAAAGAATTAGAAAAATTAATTGAAGATAATAAAAAAGAAAAATTAGCATTAGAAGAAAATCTAAGAGTTCAAGAAGAAAAATTACAATTAAAAATGAGTAAAGACAATCCTAGAATTTTAGATAAAATTGGTAGATATAGACTTCTTTCAGATCATGATTCTAGATTATTAGAAACTATTAGAAAATCTATTTATGCAAAAAACACTTTATTTAATTCTTTAAATGCTATTTATTCAAACTTAGAAGAAATTGATTTTGCTATCTTTGATAAATATTGTGAATTAATATCTCAATTTGTAAAAGGTTTTGTTCAAAGAAAAATGGATTGAGATGCAGTTAACCCTAGAAATAAAGAAATTTATAGTGCTTATCAAGATGAAATAAAAGAATTTAATTCAACAAAAGAAATAAACTCATTAGAAGACTTTCAAGAAAACAATGCAGAAGTATTTAAGAAATTACTGCAATAAAGAAAAAATACAATTTCTAAATTGTATTTTTTTTATGTTAATTTTGACATTTGCAAAAAATGCATGTTCTTTTTGAAGCAAAAAGCGCATACAATATTCCCAATGGAAAAAATAAAAAAAGTAAAAAACAAAAAAGAATAATTTGACTAGTGCTGTAATCAAAAGCTGTTTCTTTTCCACAAAATTTACATACTGATATGTAAGGATTAACATATTCATTTTTTTGGCTTTTTTTATTAAAGAAATCATAATCGTATTTTTCTTTTTGATCATTATCAGAAAGTGTTTCATATGCCTTACTTATTTCTTTAAATCTATCTTCAGCGTCCATAGACTTATTAACATCAGGATGAAATTCTTTGGCTAATTTTTTATAAGCCTTTTTAATTTCTTCTTGTGTCGCATTATATTCAACGCCTAATATTTGATAATAATCTTTCATAAAAAACCTCTAATCTTAAAAACAATACTTATTTTAATTTAAAATAATAAAAATATTATTTATCCCCTATACACTTCATCAAGTGTTCTATCTTGATTGTCTTTAAATATTGTTCAACCATTCATGTTATGTGAAGCAGAAGCTAAGCATCCAGAAAAAGAAGGTGAATTAATTCTTACATTCTTTAATAATTGATATGCATTATCACCAATTGGTCTAACTCATTGATTACTTAATCATTTTGATAAGGTGTCAACCCACTTATTAAATAAATTATTTAGTCATTCAATATTTTGAATTTCTTCCTTTTTCAAATTTTTTGGTCCATATATAATGCTTCCATTTAACAATGTTATTTCTCCATTATCATAAGTAATATTACAGTTTTTGTAATTGAATACTTTTTGATTTGTGTTTAATTGACTAGTTTTTGTATTAAGTTCAATTGGCTCAGTTTTTAAAATTCTATTATTGTTTTGAATAATAGGTCTTGTTTGGTTATAAGGTCTTACTTCATCATCATTAGCTTTTGGTTGATTCGTTAACATGTTAATAGTTCTATTTATATTATCTATTGGTACATTCTTGCTTGGTAAAGTTTCAATTGGCATAGTTTTCATTGGATCATTAATAGGTCTATAAGCATTTTTTCTTTCAGCATGTAAATCAACAAATGCTAATAAAAAATTAATATCATCAATCATTCTATTAATTTTTTTCTGTTCGCTATCTACAAGATTTGGTGCTTTAAGTCTTTCTTGAATGTTTTCAATTTTTCATCCATCGCCATCATTAAATTTATTAATGTAGTAATATTCTAAATAATCAATAAATGTTTTTGATAATTTATTGTTTTCATAAGTAATAGCATATGCTTCTGCAAAAGTTAATTTTTTTCGATTGTGTTGTAATAAACGATTATATATATTATCACTTTGTCCAATATATACTATTCTTTCTCTTCTGTTGACAAGAAAATAAATACCATAGTTATTAATATCATTTATATTTTCTCTTAATTTTTTAATAGATTTTCTTGGAACATGGAAACATATACAATAGTTAAAAGTGTTAATTCTAATACCTGTTTCACTATCAAACTGCACTTCAATTAATTCCATATTATATCCTTTACTTTTTTGCTAAAATTGCATTTATTAGCATACTAATTAATTATAATATTTTTTGACTTTATTTTATATACTAATTAATTGAGTTGTATATTAACATTTAGATCTTATTTTTTATTTTTTCAAATTATAATTAAATTAATGAAATATAAAAATTTAGATCAATCATTAAATAATCAAAATTCTGAAGAATTAGGAAATATTTTGCATTATATCCAGCCTACAAAATATATTGTTGAATCTACTAGATATGATGATTCATTTAATACCCCAGTTTTAACTCCGGGTAAAAGCTTCATACTTGGTTACACAGATGAAAAATTTGGCATCTTTAAAGCTTCAGAAGAAGACCCAGTTATTCTTTTCGATGATTTTACATGTTCATTTCATTGAGTAGATTTTGATTTTAAAGTAAAATCATCTGCATGTAAGATTCTTAAAATAAACAATAATGATAAATTTGATTTTAGATTCATTTATCACTTTATGAGAAATAAAAATATATTATCTTCAGAACATTCAAGACAATGAATTAGCAAATATTCAAAAATAAGAATTCCATTTTTGCCAATAAAAAAACAAAAAGAAATAGCCAAAATATTGGACAAATTTGATGAATTAACCAGAGAATTAACCAGAGAATTAACCAGAGAATTAACCAATCGAAAAAAACAATATAAGTATTATATGAATTATTTAATGAATTCAAATTCTTACAATATTAAGAAAATTTGAGAAGTTACATTTTGAGATCAAAAATTTCAAGGTCTTGAAAATTTTAAGCAAGAGAAAATTGCCAAAATTTCATATATGACTACAGAGAATTTAAGAAATATTTTTATTAGTGATTTATTTGAACCTGTAAATTCTAATGTTAGAATATTATCAACATCAAAATTTGATGGTTACACATCATCTGAAAAGGCAGGAAAGTATCTGCAAAAAGGTGAAGTGATTGCTTTTCCACGTGTTTGTTTCAATAATGTAAAATATCATAATGGTTATTTTGTAACTTCTAACAATAGATTTTGTAGATCATTAAATGAAAACATATTATCTACCAAGTATCTTTACTATTATTTTATTCAAAAAAATTCAGTTATTAAAAATTTTTATTTTGGTCCAGCCATTAAGGCTGCAAATATGAAATTAATTCTTGAAATGGAAATAGATATTCCTACTATCGAAAAGCAAAAAAAAATAGTGGACATATTAGATAAATTTGAAATATTGACTAGTAACTTAACAGAAGGATTACCAAAAGAAATCGAATTAGTTCAAAAGCAATATGAATACTATACAAATAAACTTTTAAATTTTGATTAATAATTAATTTATTATTGTTTAATATTAGTATATATATAAGGATTTTAAAATGAGCAAAAGAGAACAAGAAAGACAAGAATTATATAGAACCATTTGGGATATTGCAAATAAATTAAGAGGATCTATTGATGGATGAGATTTCAAACAATATGTTCTTGGCATTATTTTTTATCGTTACATATCAGAAAACTTAATTAGCTATATTAATGATGGCGAGCATAAAAGTGGTGATTTAAATTTTGATTATATAAAATTGAATGATTCAGAAGCAGAAAAAATAAGAAATGACATAATTGAGTCAAAAGGTTTTTTTATTTTACCAAGTGAGTTATTTCAAAATGTTTATAAAAGAGCCGAAAATGATGAGAATCTAAATACTACATTAGAAAGTATTTTTAGAAACATTGAAGCTTCAGCTAATGGAACAAAAAGCGATGAAGACTTTAAGGGCCTTTTTGAAGATATAGATGTTAATAATAAAAAATTGGGATCAAATGTAAAAGAAAGAAACAAAAAATTATTAGCTCTTCTTGAAGGAGTTAATCAAATGAAGCTCGGAAACTTTCAAGACAATACTATAGATGCTTTTGGTGATGCATATGAATTTTTAATGGGAATGTATGCATCCGAAGCAGGAAAAAGTGGTGGTGAATATTTCACTCCTCAAGAGGTTTCTGAATTACTTGCAAGAATAACTGTAGTTGGTAAAACAAAAATAGGCAGAGTTTATGATCCAACTGTTGGATCTGGCTCTTTGCTTTTAAAATATGCAAAGATTTTAGGTAAAGATAATGTTCAAGGTTTTTTCGGACAAGAAAAAAATTTGACTACATATAATTTATGCAGAATAAATATGTTTCTCCATGATATAAGTTATGAGAACTTCAACATTAAACATGGCGACACATTAATCAACCCATTGCACATGGAAGAAATACCATTTGATGCAATTGTTTCAAATCCTCCATATTCAATAAAATGAGAAGGTAAAAGTAATCCTTCGCTAATTAATGATCCTAGGTTTTCATCACCCGGAATACTAGCTCCCGAAGGAAAGGCAGATTTTGCTTTTATATTGCATTCCCTTTACCATCTTTCTTCTGATGGAACTGCTGCAATAATTTGTTTTCCTGGAATACTATATAGATATGGTGTTGAGCAAAAAATTAGAAAATATTTGGTTGATAATAATTTTATTGATTGTATTATTCAATTACCATCTAATTTATTTTTTGGTACTGGAATCCAAACTTGTATAATGGTTCTAAAAAAGAATAAAGAAAATATAAATGATATTTTATTTATTGATGCATCGAATGAATTTATAAAAGTTACAAATAGTAATAAATTATCTGAATCAAATATTGAAAATATATTAAATATTTTCAAAGATAGGATAGAGAAAAATTATATTTCTAAAAGAGTTAAATTAGACGAAATAGTTGAAAAAGATTATTCATTAAATGTTAGTACATATGTTGAAATAGAAGATAAAAAAGAAATTATTGATATTAAAGTGCTAAATAAAGAGGTAGATGAAATAGTAAATAAATGTGATTCATTAAGAACCGATATCAAAAAAATTATAAAAGAAATAGAAGGTTAATTTGAAAAATAATAGTATAGTAAATCGCAAAAAACTTTGAGAAGTCACTTTTTGAGATCAAAAATTTCAAGGTCTTGAAAACTTTAAGCAAGAAAAAATTGCCAAAATTTCATATATGACTACAGAAAATTTAAGGAATATTTTTATTAGTGATTTATTTGATCCTTTAAATTCTAATGTTAGAATATTATCTGCAGCGAAATTTGATGGTTATACATCATTGGAAAAAGCAGGAAAATATTTACAAAATGGTGAAGTGATTGCATTCCCGCGTTCTTGTTTTTCTAATATAAAATATCACAGTGGTTATTTTGTTACAGCCAATAATAGATTTTGTCAGTCAATAGATAAAAATTTATTATGTACAAAATATCTTTATCATTATTTAATACAAAAAAGTGAAAAAATAAAAAGTTTTTATCTTGGCTCGGCTATTAAAAATGCAAACATGAAATCAATTCTTGAAATGGAAATATTTTTTCCTTCAATCGAAAAGCAAAAAGAAATAGTTAACATATTGGACAAATTTGATGAATTAACCAGAGAATTAACCAATCGAAAAAAACAATATAAGTATTATATGAATTATTTAATTAATTCAAATTTTAATAATATTAAAAAAATATGAGAAGTTACTTTTTGAGACAGAAAATTTCAAGAAGTTGAAAATTATAAGCAAAAAGAATCTTTTAAAATACCTTATATGACAGCAAAGAATTTAAAAGACATTTTTCTTAATAATTTTTCTGATGAGAACAAATATAATGTAAGAATATTATCTGCTGCAAATTTTGATGGTTATACTTCTATTGAAAAAGCGGGAAAATATTTACAGTATGGTGAAGTAATATCCATTTGTCCTGTAAGATATACGAATATAAAATATCACAATGGATATTTTGTAACAAGCGAAAATAGGATTTGTAAATCATTTGATGAAAATATATTATCAACAAAGTATCTATATTATTATTTCCTTGCCAAAAATGAAAAAATTCAAGCTTTATATTATGGTTCTACTTTTCCAACAATAAAAATGAAACAATTTCTTGAAATGGAAATAAATATTCCTTCTATCAAAAAACAAAAAGAAATTGTAAAAATATTGGATAAATTTGAAAACTTAATAAGCAATTTAAATGAAGGATTACCAAAAGAAATTGAATTAGTTCAAAAAAAATATGAATACTATAGAGCAAAATTATTAAATTTTGAAAGGGCATAAAAATGACAAAGAATTATGATATTCTTCTATCAAAAGAAGAAGGAACAGTTGTCTTTGAATATGATTCAGAGAAACGTAAAAGAAAAACCTACCAAAGTGAAAAAGATTTAGAAGATGAGTTTATTAATAATCTTAAAAGACAAGGTTATGAATTTTTAAATATCAACCAAGAAAAAGAATTAAAAATAAACTTGAGAAATCAAATAGAAAAACTAAACAATTTCAAATTTAATGAAGATGAATGAAATAGATTTTTTACTAATGAATTAGTTAACAAGAATTTTTCATTAGTTGATAAAACGAATAGAATTCAAAATGATGAAATTATAAATTTTAATACAGATGATAATAAAACAATCAACATTAAAATATTAGATAAAAAAAATCCTCAAAATAATATTTTACAAGTTATCAACCAATATGAAACTGATAGTGGAACATACAAAAATAGATATGATGTTACTATTCTTGTAAATGGTCTTCCATTAATACATGTCGAACTTAAAAAAAGAGGTGTTAATCTAAAGGAAGCTTTCAATCAAATAGAAAGATATAAAAGAGAAAGTTTTTGAGCAGATAGCGGCTTATTTGAATACGTACAATTATATGTAATTTCAAATGGAACAGAAACAAAATATTATACAAACACTATAAGAGAAGATAGCATTGATAAAAAAATCCATAATAAAAGTAAAAAAAACAATACTAATGATACCAATACTTTTGAATTCACATCATATTGAGCAGATTCAAAAAATAATCCTATTAAAGATTTAATAGATTTTACAAAGACATTTTTTTCAAGACATACAATATTAAATGTTCTTACAAAATATTGTGTTTTTACAGTGGACAAAAAACTTTTGGTAATGAGACCTTATCAAATAGTTGGTACAGAAAGAATTATTAATAAAGTTAAATCGACATATTTAAATAAAATATGAGGTAAAGAAAACTCTGGTGGGTATATTTGACATACGACTGGTAGTGGTAAAACATTAACTTCTTTTAAAACTGCTCAACTTTTAAGAAACGATAAAGAAATTGAAAAAATTTTATTTGTAGTTGATAGACAAGATTTAGATTACCAAACAATTAAAGAGTATAACAACTATGAAAAAGATTGTGTTAGTTCAAATAAATCTTCAAGAGAATTAGCTAACAAGCTTAAAAGTACAAGTATTCAAGACAAACTAATAGTTACTACAATTCAAAAATTAAACAATCTTGTAAAAAGCGAAAAATCAAATGAAATTTATAGTAAAAAAACAGTAATTATTTTTGATGAATGTCATCGTTCCCAATTTGGTGCAATGCATGTTGAAATTAGAAAAAGATTTAAAATGTATTCTATTTTTGGTTTTACAGGAACTCCAATATTTGTTGAAAGCAATAGTAAAGAAAATGGTTTAATCAGAACTACAGAGCAAGTTTTTGGAACCAAATTACATACATATAATATTCAAGATGCCATTAGGGATGGCAATGTTTTACCTTTTAGAATTGATTTCTATAAAACAATGAATATAAAAAGCGAAATTAATGATAAAAAAGTATGAAGTATTGATGAAGAAAAAGCTTACAATGATCCAAAAAGAATTGAATTAATTAGTAATTATATTATGGATAATTTTGATATAAAAACAAAAAGAGACTCAACTTCTAATATTAATATCAATCGTAAAAAAGGATTCAATTCAATTTTTGCAACATCTTCAATAAATGCTGCTAAACTTTATTATTTAAAATTGAAAGAAATAAATGATTCAAGGGATAAAAAAATTAATATTGCCTTAATATATAGTTTTTCTCAAAACGAAGATTTATCAAATGGAGACTTTGATGATGAAGATTTTAATAATGAAAAACTTGATAAATCTTCAAGAGAATTTTTAGATGAAGCAATTCAAGACTACAATAAATTATTTGGTGATAGTTTCGATACGTCCAGCGAAAAATTTCAAAGCTATTATAAAGATATATCAAAAAGGATGAAGGAAAGAGAATTAGATTTACTAATTGTAGTAAATATGTTTTTAACTGGTTTTGATGCAAAATGCTTAAATACATTATGAGTTGATAAGAATTTAAGAATGCATGGCTTAATGCAAGCATTCTCAAGAACTAATAGAATTTTAAATAGTGTAAAAACTTTTGGCTACATATGTTGTTTTAGAGATCTTGAAGAAGAAGTTGATGAAACAATGAAACTATACGGAGATAAAGATGCTAGTGGAGTAGTGTTTCTAAAATCATTTGATTATTATTACAAAGGTTATGAAGATGAAAATGGCGAATTCCAAAAAGGATATGAAGGCTTAGTGGAAGAATTAAAAACTAAGTTTCCACTTCCAATGGGATTATTAGGAAGCGAATCTTTAAAAAAAGAATTTATAAATCTTTTCAATAAAATACTAAAATTAGAAAATATTTTAAATTCGTTTGATGATTTTAAAAATATGAAATTAATAACAGAAGCAGAAGGCCAAGATTACAGAAGTGAATATCATACTATAAGAGAAGATATTTTAAAACTTAAAGAAGAAAATACTAAAGAAAATATTAATGATGATATTGAATTTGAAATGGAATTAATAAAACAAATAGAAGTTAATATTGATTACATTTTAGAATTAATTACAAATTCTTCTGATATTAATTTTAAAGATTTTAATGAAAAAATTAATAGAATAGTTGACTCAAGTACATTATTAAGAAATAAAAAAGATTTAATTGATGAGTTTATTAATTCATTTAGAGAAAATATTGTTAAAAAAGATGGATGAAAAGAATTTTTTGATTCAAAAAGAAATAAAGAATTATTAAAATTAATTGAAGATTATAAATTAAATTACGACGAAACAATGAAGCTTTCTGAAGATATATATGAAAGAGGAGAAATTAAGTATTCTGAAATTGACAGAATAATGCCTCCTAAAAGCAGATTTAACCCCGAAAAAGGTAATGAAAAAGAAGTTATTAAAAATAAAATAAAAAAATACTTTGAGAGACACATTGAAAGATTTACAACAAACTAATATGTACCCTATTATTTATTTTTATTGATAGAATTTTTTTATAAAAATTATTTTTTTACATCCAAATTATATTTATTAAATATTTTAGTACATATTTTATTATTTTTAATTTAATCAATTTGTTAACTAAAAGACATTTATCTCTTACTATATTTTAATTTCATAATTAAATATATAAGTCCCTTGTCTATCAAACATAACAAAATTAATTTTATATAATGTATAATTTTATTATTAAAAATAAGGTAAATTTATGTCATATGTTTCTGAATGTAGTTATGATATTTTAATAAAAGATGATGATGAAGAATTACTGAATGCTTCTCAAACATTTTTAAAAAATATAGATAATGATCATAAAATTTTTTTGAATAATTATCAAAAAGATTTTGATAAATGAGAAATTTTTTATAAAAAAAACTCCAAAAAAGTTTTCTTTCTTCCTGAGTTTCTTGAAAAAAGATCACCAATAACTATAATTAATTCAAAATGGGGCAATGGAAAAACATTTTTTGCGGAACAATTAGGTAAAAACATAATATCAAAAAAAGTTAAAACAAAATTTACTAATTTTATTATTATTGACTTATGAAATTTTATTGATTCTGATGACATGATTAAAGAAATTTTTAATCACTTATTTTTCATTTTGGGTTCAACAGATCAAAAAATTTTTGAGATAACAAAAGATATATTAAATAAGGGTTTGAAATTTTTTCTTGAACCTTCAATAAATATTGTTTTAAAAACAAATCTTAAACTTCACAAAGAAAATATTAGTTTACCAATTGAAAAGTTAAAATTTTCTGAAACAATTATTGTTTTTGATAATCTGGAAAGAATGGGAAAAAAATCATGAGAAATAATGAAACTTATACAAAAATTATCAAAACTAAAAAATATTGTTTTTATTTTAACAATGGATGCTGATAAAATAAATGATGATTCAAATGGCTTTGAAAATACAATTGAAAAATTTATTGATCTTCCATCATACAATCTCAAACTAGATTACTCTTCATTATTAAATAATATAGGCTTTAAAAAAGAAATTTCTTTGGATATAGACAAACTACTAAAAATAGATAATAAAAAAAAGCAATTTTCAATTAGGGAACTTAAAAAAATTATGCAAAATGATCCTTTACTTGAAAAATATATAAAAATGAACAGATTAAAGATTTTATTTTTTTTAAAAAATAAGATATGAAAAATTGATAATTCATATTTTTTTGATTTTTGCGAAGTTGATTTTATTAAATATCATTCTTTTCTATTTCAAATTATTTCTTATAAAAATAAATTAAATAAATCATCTAATGAAATTTTTTCAAATTATAGAGACAACTATTATAATAGAATTGAGATCGATATCTTTTTTAATTCTTTGCATTCTAATTTTTCAAAAACATTTCAAATTTTACAAAAAGAATATAAAATTATTTTTGATGACAATATAAAATTTTTTTTAAAGGAATGTCTAAATTATGATGATAATCAATTTAAGTTATTTGATAAAAATTATTTTAAAAATAATTTTAACAATTACAATGAAAAATTAGCTAATTTGTTGAATTTATTTAATGAAATTAATAAGGAATTTAAAATTAAAATTAAAATTCTATCTGATTTAATTGAGTCAAATGATTTAAAAATTTCCAAAAAGAAAAAAAGAATAGAAAAGGATGAAAAAGATATAAATAAAGAAAATGAATCAGATGATACTATACACAAGAATATTCTTATTTTAAGAAAATCAATAGAATACGAATCAAATGAAATTAATGAACTTCAAAGACTTAATTCTTCAAAAAAAGATGAAATTAATTATTATGAAAATTTATTGAAAAATTTAAAAATAAATATAAATGAATTTAAATCTATTGGTGAAGCTTTTAAAATATATGATAATAGTTTTGAAAAAATTTATCGAAAAAATTTAAAAGAAGAATACGAATTTGAAAAAATAAACTCATTTTTTTGAAATTTAGATAACAAAGATAAAATTTTATTAAACGCAAATTCCGATAATTTTTCAAAAGAAAAAACATTAGATTATTTTGAAAAAAACATTGAAAAATTTATTAAATTCTTTGAAAATGAATTATCAAAAGAAGAAATTTTAAACAAATAATTTTTAATATAACATCATAAATAATATAATTAAATAAATAATTTGTATATTTTATATAATATAACAATGTAATATTGATTTAATTAATTTAATAGGAATGGAATTGTATGAAAAATAATTTAGTAAGAACAAGATATGCACCATCTCCAACAGGCTTATTTCATATTGGTGGAGCAAGAACTGCACTATTCAACTACATATTTGCAAAAGCATATGGTGGATCATTCATTGTTAGAATTGAAGACACAGATATTGAAAGAAATGTAAAAGAAGGAATAGATTCTCAATTAAAAAATTTAGCTTGATTAAAATTATTTCCAGATGAATCATTAAATAATCCTGGTTCACATGGACCATATATTCAAAGTGAAAAATTAGCTAGATACAGAGAACTAGCAAACAATCTTTTACTAGAAGATAAAGCATATAGATGTTTTTGCAAATCTTCTGATCTTCAAAAACAGAGAGAAGATAGTTTAAAAAAAGGTCAAACTCCAAAATACTCTGGAAAATGTAGAAATCTTGATGTAACTGAAATTCAAAAAAAACTTTTAGCTAATAAAGAATTTGTATTAAGACTTAGATGTGAAGAAAAAGATTATATTTGAGAAGACCTAATTAAAGGAACAATATCAATTCCTAGCTCTGCAATGTCAGATATAGTTATTTTAAAATCTAATGGTTATCCAACTTATAACTTTGCAGTTGTAATTGATGATTATGATATGGAAATCACTCATGTTTTAAGAGGCGAAGAACATATCTCTAATACACCTTATCAAATAGCTATTAAAGAAGCTTTAAGATTAGATAATGAAATTCATTATGGACATTTACCAATTATTATTGATACTACTGGTAAAAAACTTTCTAAAAGAAATTTAGAATTAAAACAATTTATTGAAGATTATAAAGCAATGGGTTTTCCATCAAGGGCAATTGTTAATTATATGTGTTTATTAGGATGAAGTCCGGTTGATAATAATGAAGTATTTTCATTAGCACAAGCAATTGAAAATTTTGATTTCAATGCCTTAAGTTCTTCGCCATCTACATTTGATATAAAGAAAATGGAATGAATTTCAAAAAATTATTTCCAAATGATGGATGAAATTGAATACATTGATTTTGTTTCTCCATTTGTTAATATAGAAAGCAATTTATTTAAAAAGAATCATAATTTTTGTATCTTAATGTTTAAAGATCAAATATCATATGCTTCAGAATTAAACACCTTAATTGGTGATTTATTTAATATTGATAAAATAACAAAAAAAGTTGCAACAGAAATAGTAAATGACTATGGCATAGACACAATCAAAACAGTTAATGATTTTAGATTAAATATTAAAAAAATTGAGGATTGAAATGTGGATGTAATCAAATACATTATTAATGTATTTGCTAAAGAATCTTTAATTAAAGGTAAAAACTTCTATTCATGTATGAGAAGAGTAATCACATTAAAAACAAGTGGTCCTGAATTATATAAGGTTATATTCTTATTAGGGAAAGAAAACACTATGAAATACTTAAAGAATTTTACAGATACATTAGAAGTTAAAAAATCTAAAACAGTAAAAGTATCAGTGAAGTAGTAAAATAATGACAAACAATTTTATTAAAGATCCAATATTTAAAGAGATAGATTTAAATAGAGATCCTATTATTGCTGAATTAATTTCTTGTAAAGAATTTCAAAGATTACAAGATATTATGCAATTAGGTATATGCTATAAATTATTTCCAACAGCAATGCATAGCAGATATATTCATTCTCTAGGAGTTTATGAAGTAGCTTCTAGATTTTTAGATGTTATCGGAAATAAATGTAGTAAAAAGCACAAAAGACTTGTTCAAGTAGCTGCGTTACTTCATGACTTAGGTCATGGTCCATTTTCACATGTATTTGAAAGATTTGGTGGCAGCCATGAAAAATGAACGCTAGACATAATTCTTTCTAAAAAATCATCAATTAATAAAGTATTGAAAAAATATAGTGTTGATATTGATGAATTAATTTTGATTTATCAAAACAAACACCCAATTAAGTGATTAAACCAAATTATTTCTTCTGATTTAGATGCTGATAGAATAGATTACTTATTAAGGGATTCATATTTTATTGGAACTCACTATGGAACTATTGATTTAGATATTCTTTTAAGAAGATTTGATATTATTAATGAAACATTAGCTTTTTCAATAAAAAGTTTCAACATGATTGAAAGTTTCTTATTAGGAAGAATTTATATGAATATTGATATTTATGAAAATAAAAATTTAATGGTATTTGAGTGAACATTAGAATTAATTTTTAAAAGATTAGCAGAGCTTAAAAATGAATGAGAGCTATATGAGAAGAATATTTCAATTTCAAAAAAATATGACTGAATTTATAAGAAAAAAGAAGTTAGCTTAGATTTATATGTAGAATTAGATGATTCATCATTAATTACATTTATCAATGAACTTGCAAATGTGACTAAAGATGAATTACTTCAATTAATTATAAAAGGTTTTAAAAGTGGGGAAAACTTCACATATATAAAACCAGAAGACTTTAATAAAAATATAATAATAAGTAAAAATGATATAAGTAAAGATTATATTTATTCAGAAAAAACAATTAAACACAAATCAACATTCTCTAAAGAATCGGACAAACACATTGTTTTTTATGATAGCAATAACAATTTAATTGAATTTAAAAAAACTAAATTATTTGATAATTTAGAGAAACAAGTAAATATTTCTAAAATTGTATTGTTAAATAATAATTTTATTGATTAAAATAAATAGGGAGCTTGAAAATGAAACAGGACATAATTGATCTAGCATACGAAATTGCTAAAAAGAAATATAAAAAAGGTAAGTTTAAATATAGAAGCTTATTAGCTGAAGTTATTAAAAGCGATCCTAAGTTAAAAGATGTTGGTGGGGATCTATATATTGAATTGATAAACGATATAAGATTTCTATCATTAGGTAATGATGATTGAGCATTACAAGAATATTATAGCTATGATGAGTTTGAAAAAATTGCAGCTGCTATGTTTGGTTTAGACAAAATAGATATTGATCCAGAACTTTTAGAAGAGATGGAAACTGAAAAACCAGTACTAGCAATTGATGATGAAGGAATAATAGAAGTTGATTTTGATTCAAAAGATAAAGTTATTGATTTAAAAGAGGAAGAAGATATATTGCCTGAAATTGATAATGAAGTAATTGATGAAATAGTAGATGAAATAGAAGACTTAGATAAAGAAATAGAAGAGGACGAATAAAATGTTAAATTTAAATAAAAACAAATCAAGATTAGTTAATCTAATTGATATGACGAAAGATGCACATAAAAACAAGTATGCCATTCCTCATATTAACACTAATAATTTAGAATGATTAGGAGCAATATTAGATGCTGCTCAAGCAAATAACTCACCAATTATTATTGGTGTTTCTGAAGGGGCTGCAAAATACCAATTTGGTTTCAAAAACATAGTTGATATGGTTAATAATGTAATGGAATACAAAAACATAACTGTTCCTGTATCTTTACATTTAGACCATGGATCTTATGAAGGAGCTATTGCTGCTTTAGAAGCGGGTTTTCCTTCAGTTATGTTTGATGGTTCACACTATTCAATTGAAGAAAATATTGAAAAAACAAAAGAAATATTAAAACTTGCTAAAAAACACAATGCTTCTGTTGAAGCTGAAGTAGGTGCTATTGGTGGAGAAGAAGATGGTGTAATTGGTAACGGAGAAGTTGCTGATCCAAAAGAATGTAAAATGATTGCAGATTTAGGTGTTGCAATTTTAGCAGCAGGAATTGGTAATGTTCATGGTTTATACCACAAGGATTGAAAGGGTCTTAAGTTTGATGTTTTAACTGAAATTAATTCATTATTATCTGTTACTCCATTAGTTCTACATGGTGGAACTGGTATTCCTAATGATCAAATTAAAAAAGCTATATCACTAGGTGTTTCTAAAATAAATGTAAACACTGAATGTCAAATTGCATTTGCAGAAGCTACAAGAAAATATATTGAAGCTAAAAAAGATTTAGATAATGCTAAAAAAGGTTTTGATCCTAGAAAATTATTAAAACCAGGTGTGGATGCAATAAGAGATACAGTTACTGAAAAAATTATACTATTCGGCTCAAAAGATAAGGCTTAATTAAAATATGCTTCTATCAGCTGGAATTATAGGTTTACCTAATGTTGGGAAATCAACACTATTTAATGCTATTACAAATTCAAAAGTTGAGGCTGCAAATTATCCCTTTGCAACAATTGAACCAAACATCGCTTTAGTAAATGTTGTTGATAGAAGGTTAGATAGTTTAGCAGAAATAGTTAAACCAGAAAAAACAATCTATACTAATTTTAAATTTGTAGATATTGCTGGATTAGTTAAAGGCGCTTCAAAGGGTGAAGGTTTAGGAAATAAATTTTTACAAAACATTAGAGAAGTAGATGCTATTTGTCATGTAATTAGATGTTTTTCAAACAAAGATATTACTCATGTAAATAATGTTGTTGATCCAATAACAGATTTAGAAATCATTAATTTAGAATTAATATATTCAGATTTAGAATTAATGAAAAATCGAATTGATAAAATCAAAAATAAAGCTAAGTCTGGTGACAAAAATGCTGCTAAAGAACTTGCTTTATATGAATCATTGTTTGATTTTTTATCTCAAGATAAATTACTTTGCAATATGGAAATAAGTGAAGAAGATTTACCATTGGTTAAATCTTTAAATTTATTAACAATTAAACCTGTTATTTATATCGCTAATATAGATGAAGATGATATTAGCAATCCAGAAAGTAATGAAAACTATTTAAAACTAAAAAATCATTTAAAAAATAAAACTATTATTCCAATTTGTTCTAAAATGGAGCATGAGATCTCATTACTTCCAGAAGAAGAAAAAAAAACATTCTTAGAAGAATTTAATTTAAAGGATTCAGGTTTAAATGAAATAGTTAGAAGCGCTTATAGCATTTTAAATTTAGGAACATTCTTTACAATGGGTAAAATAGAAGTAAGAGGATGACCTTTTTACATATCCGACTTTGCTCCAAAGTGTGCAAGTGTTATTCATACAGACTTTGAAAAGTTGTTTATTAGAGCAGAAATTATTAAATATGATGATATGATAACTTACAAAGATGAGAATAAAATAAGAGAATTAGGTAAAGCCAAGATAGTTGGCAAAACATATCAAATAGAAGATGGTGACATTTGTCATTTTAAAATAAATAAATAGCTAAAAATAATAATAGGGGAGATATCATTATGGCAAAATTTAATGCTTTTCATAGGGAATATGGTTGAATTGAACTAATATGTGGACCAATGTTCGCAGGTAAGTCAGAGGAATTATTAAGAAGGATTAAAAGATTAGAATATGCTGATGTTGAATGTCTTCTTTTTAAACCAAAAATTGATTCAAGAAATAAATCATTCATTAAATCTAGAAATGGTAAAAAAATGAATGCAATTGAATTTAGTGATCCATTTGAAATATTTGAAGAGTTATTAAAAAATGTCAATCATCCACAAGTAGTTGCAATTGATGAAATTCAATTTGCTGATCCAAAGATTTTAGAAGTGATTGAAGTATTAGCTAAAAAAGGAATAATTGTCTATGCTGCTGGTTTAGATAATGATTTTAGAAATAACCCCTTTCCCATTGTAAGTGCGTTAGCTTCAATGGCAGAACATGTTACTAAACTTTCAGCAATATGTACAGAGTGCGGTGCGCCAGGAACATGCACTCAAAGAAAAATTGATGATGAGCCAGCTTCATATAATTCACCTATCGTTTTAATTGGAAACACTGAATCTTATACAGTTACTTGTAGAAATCATCACAAAATACCTGATAAGAAGTTTACAAAGAATAGTACTAAATTTATTAAAAATTACAAAGAACTTTAAAATTCTTTGTAATTTTTAATACATTCGAATATGATATCGTCCATATCATAATATTTATATTCTGCTAATCTACCAGCTAAATAAAAGTTTTCAATTTTATTAGCTTGTTTTAAATATTTGTTAAATATTTTTTGATTCTTATCATCATTAATTGGATAAAAAGGAGTGTGAAATACCTTATCATTTTTATCGTACTTACCAGGATATTCTTTAGATATAGTAGTTGTACCTTTTTTATCCTGAAAAGTCATTTTTTTATACTCAGTTATTCTTGTCATTGTTTTGTGCAATGGATAGTTAACAACAGCTGTATTTTGGAACGAAGTTACATTATGGTTTTCAAATTTTATATTAAGAGATCTATATTCTAATTCTCCATGTTTAAAGTTAAAGAATCTATCAATCATTCCTGTGTAGAAAACAATTACTTCTTTTCCTTCAAAATAAATTTTATTTTTTTTAATTACTAATTCATCAATAATATTTCTGTTATATTCAATTGAAATGTTTTTGTCTTCAATCATTCTTTCAAGCATTTTAGTATAACCATCAATTGGTAATCCTTGATATTTATCTAATGGAAAATAATTTCAATCTTTATTTAAATTTATTTTTACTCTTTCTAAAATAAATTTAGGTAATTGGTCAATTGTTTTACCTCACATTTTCGCAGTATATTTTGCATAAACATTTTCATAAACATAATTAACTATTTTTTTAGATTCTTTAGTTTCTAACGTATTTAATAAATTTAAAATAGAAACAGCTTCACCCTTTAATTTCTTTTCCTTAATTTCCTTATTAAAAATTTCAAATTCTTTTGGAAATAATTCTTTTATGCCATCAAGGTTAATTGGAAGTTTGACTGATTTTTTTGTTAATTTCACAAGAACTTGATTTTTATAATTGTTAAATTTTGAGAATCTATTAACAAATTTTCATACATCTTCATATGAAGTATGGAAAATATGTGGACCATATTTATGAATTAAAATGCCATTATTATTATAAAAATCATATAGGTTTCCACCTTTATGATTTTTTTCCTCAAAGATTTTAATTTTATGATTATTGTCTGCTAATAATCTTGCTATTGTACAGCCAGCTAGTCCAGCGCCAATAATTATAATTTCTTTATTCATATTATCTTAAAGTTTAATTACTCCAAAAGCATTTAATCATAAGAATATTCCAGCAAAAAACCCAAATGGTATTGTAAGAATACAAATAATTAATTCTTTACCTGATGGTTTTTCACTTAAAAAATAAAGTAAAAATCCCAGCAGGGAAACTAGTGGTAATAACATTAAAATTAAAGATACTATTTTTAATGGTTTCATATTTTTCCTTTCATATATTTTCATTAATATTATAAAATAATTATAAATAAAATAAACAATGTTTATCATTGTTTATTTAATATTCATTAGATCAATCTTTTCTATTTCTAGAATTATTACATTTAATGTGAACAGCAACCAAATTATTTAGCTTGGTGTTACCACCTTCTGATTTAGGAACAATTAAATCAACATTTCATGCAAATTCACTTTTGTTTAATTTTTCAATACTAAAATGAGAGCCATACAACATTTTTTTATTACATCTATTACATAATCTATGATTTCTTTCATTGCAATCTTGCTTTCCACAATCACATTTTGCAGCTTGTTGTCACATTCTTTCTGTATTTGTTTTGTAAGCCATATATAACCTCTAAAATATAATTATAAATAATATTTATTTGTTTATGAATTCTTTTACCACATCAAATAATTTGTCTGCAACATTAATATCAAAACTTAATAAGTGAGTTCCTTGTTCAAAAATAATTACATTTTTATATTCTTTTCCATTATTGAATAAAATTTTTGATCTCATGTTGTCTTCACCAGTTTGAATGTATATAAAGTTTTCATCTGGACTTTTTAAAAAATATCTTCATGCTCTTTTAAAAGACCTTCAAGAAGCAATTACAACTTTATTGCTTAATAGTTTATTTCTAGAACTAAGAATTAATTTTTGTATTGCTTTATTATTTGTTGTATCATGAGACAAAATTGTAACTCCATTTGTATTAATTCCAGTAAATAATGTTAAAACTACTTTCATTTTCAAAAGAGTATTATTTCTTTGTTTTTTTGAAGAGTCTATAACTTCATATGGCATATTTCAACCTAATACCCCATAAATATTTTTAGGATATTTTTTCTTACACAAAAAAGCTATTGATGCCCCCCAAGACTCTCCAATTATATATAGTTTTTTAATATTTGGATTTTGCTTTAAATACTCATTAATAACTGAATTCATATCATTAATATATGTTGTGTGTCACATTGATGGTCTTAATTTATTTTTTGATTGAGCTCTAGGATCATAAGAAATAAAATCAACATTATCAAAACAAGAATAGTTTAAATATTTTATAAATTTTGCACTGCCATTTAAACCAAAAGAACAAAGCACAGCAGTGTCACTTTTTTTCAAGGGATTTATTCTAACAAATGGGAAAGTTTTGTTTCCAACAATGAAATCAAATTCTTCTACTCTATCTTCATCAAATTGTCTCAAATCTAATCTCCTTTTATAAAATTATGAATTATTACCAATACAATAATGTTATTATAATATAGTATAATATGTTTATAAAATTCAAAAATCTAAAGGTTATTTATGACAGAAGATATTCTTGTATCTGTATTGATTCCATCATATAATGCAGCAAGATTTTTAAAAAGATCTATAAGTAGTTGTATATATCAAACACATAAGAATATTGAAATAATAATTATAAATGATGGATCAACTGACTCATCAGTTGATATTTTAAATGAACTTGAAAAATCAGATGAAAGAATAAGAATATATCATCAAGAAAATAAAGGTGTAAGTGCTACAAGAAATAGATTAGTTTCATTAGCTAAAGGACACTACTTTTTTTTCTTAGATGCTGATGATACAATTCCTTTAAAAACAATTGAAAATTTACTTTTAAATTCTAATGAAGGCAAGACTGATATTGTTATTGGAAGAGCAAAACAGTTCTATAATTTTTCTTCAAAATTTTCTATTGCTTTTCCATTTATACCAACATGAATTTATAAACAAGACATGACTAAATATGACTTTGTTAAATCTAATATGTGTCTTCTTTGAGGATATCTTATTAGAAGAGAATATTTCTTATCCCTAAATATTTCTTTTAATGAGCAATTAAAATATTTTGAAGATATTTCTGTAGCAACATTAATTTTTTTAAAATCTGAAAGTTTTAAAGAAATTCGAAAGATTACATACCACTACAATAGAGGAAGTTATAACAAGAATAATATGTCTCATTTTCAAACAAGAGATACACAGAAAATGAATGATTTCTATTTTGCATTAAGAAACTTACTAAACTCATTTGAAAAAGAAAAATTTAATAGTGATAAAAAAATAATAAGATCAATTAATGGATCTTTTTTTCCAATATTAACAGGCTATGATTTGTTAATAAAAAGTTTAACAACAAATTATGTTCTTAGATCTATTTTAAGAAACAAAATTATTTCATTAATTTATTATTATAATTATGAAATTTCTTTTTCTAAGACTTGATGAAAATCTTTACTATACTTTTACATAATCAATAGTTTTAAAAACTATGTATTACTTAATAAGGTAAAAAAAGTTTGTTATATTAATAAAATAAAAAATAAAAATAGTTTTTTTTATGATTGTTATAAAGCTAAAAACTTCTTAGGTTCATCAAGATTACAAAGAAGTGAAAATATGTTTATAGTTGATTTTAATTTTATTAAAAAAAATACAAATAAATTGAAAAGAAAAAAAAATATATTCTTTTTGTTAAAAATAAATCAAGAAGATAATTTGTATGAAATATCATCATTCTTAAAACAAAACGACATTATTATTTTAGGATTTTCATTAGAGCCATTCACAGATATGAATAATTTTTTTAGATTATTTCCCAATACACTTTTTATTGATTTTAATTTGAGAAATTTTAATGAAAAAATGATTTCAAGTTTTGTAAATTCTTTTTCAAAAATTAGTCCAAATATAAGTTTATCAATCACAATAAAAAAAGAAAGACTTAAAAATATATCAAATGCAAATTTAGAAATTGATTTTTTATTTATTGAGGATAACAATGAATAAAAGTTTTTCAATAATAATTCCATGTTTTAATGTAGAAAAATACATATCAAAATGTTTAGATTCTTTATTAAGTCAAAACTATGATATTAATCTTTTACAGATTTTAGTTATCGATGATGGTTCTACAAATGATCAGTTGAAAAAAATAGTTAATGAATATCAAAGCAAAAATAAAAATATTGAATACTATTCAAAAGAAAATAATCATTGGGGTTCAGTAATAAATTATGTTCTAAAAAATAAATTGGCTAAAAATGACTATGTTTCTATTTTAGATGCAGATGATTTTTTAGATAAAAATTGTTTTAAAACAGTTAATGAAAAAATAAAAGATAATGATGTTTTTGTGGGCTCTTGTAAAGAGTGAAATGGAACGAGAACATTTGCATATTTTTCAGCTTATTATTTTCCATTTAAAAGAGTCATAAAAAATAATTTTCAAAAACAAACACCAATATGTTTGCCAATGTTATTTTTTTATAAAAAAGAAGTTTTTTATAGAACAAAATACTTGACTGAAAAAATTGCTCATCAAGATGGAGATTACACATCTCAAATTTTAAAAAATTCAGATAATTTAATTTTTACATACAAACCTATTGGTTACTATTTTTCGATAAGAGAAGGTAACTCAATGAATCAAGCATGAGATCAAAAAAGATTTGATGCTGAATATAATTCATGTAAAAAATTTATTGAATATGATATTCAAGAATTAATTGCTTATAGATTAAATGTTAAGGGTTTTAAAAATTGCTGCAAAGAGAGAAATATTATATTTGAAGTTAATAGAAAATTTAACTTCAGGTGATTACCATTTGGTTTTAACTTCATTTATAAAATTTATTTTTATTTAATGGGTAATCATAAATTTTTTAAAATAAATAATTTAGAAAGAGAAAAAAATGAATAAAAGTTTTACAATAATAATTCCATGCTTTAATGTAGAAAAATATATTTCTAAATGTTTAGATTCTTTGATTAATCAAAACTATGATATTAATCTTTTACAGATTTTGGTTATTGATGATGGATCTACAAATGATGAATTAAAAAAAATTGTTAGTGAATATCAAGATAAATATAAAAATATTGAATACTATTCTAAGAAAAACAATCATTGAGGTTCAGTAATAAATTATGTTTTAGAAAACAAATTAGCTAAAAATGATTATGTTTCTATTTTAGATGCAGATGATTTTTTAGATGTGAATGCATTTAAAATTATTAATGAAGTTTGCGATGATCATGATGTTGTTTCTAGTGCATATACTAGATGATATGGTAACAAAAATAAAGGAAGATTTTTTTCATATCCTTATTTATTTAAAAAAGTCATTACAAATAAATATCAAAAGCAATCTCCAATTAGTATTCCTATTTCTTGATATGCAAAAAAAGAAGTATTTTATAAATTAAGAAAATTGGTAGAGGGAATACCTTTTCAAGATGGAAACTATACTTCACAAATAATCATGAATGCTAAGAGTGTGATACACACAAAGAAAATTACTTGTTATTATTTTATTTCAAGAGAGGGCAACACTGTTACTTCTAAATGAGATTTAAAAAGAGTTGACCAAGAATATCAATGTTTATTAAACTTAATTGAAAATGATGCTCAAGAAATAGTTGCTTTAAGATTTCTATTTTTTCCACCAATTAGAAAGGCATTTATTGAAAATAAAAAAGAATTGATGGTTAATAGAAATTTCCATTTTGATTGAATGCCCTTTTATATAAGATGATTAGTAAACATAATGTTTTTAATGACAACAAAGAAGTTTTTTACTTTCAAAAAAATATAGCAAAATCATAGATAATATATTATACTTAATAGGTATATTTTTAATATTTTATACAAAATGTGGAAGAAACTAATGTTTCGCGATTACCACCCTAAAAAAACATAATTACAAGAAAGGTAATATTTTATTTATGGCAATAAAAGATCCTAAAGTAGTTAGAGTTGCAAAAATTGAACTTATTGGGGGACAGGCAAAACCTGGACCTGGATTAGCTTCAGTTGGAATCAACATGGCTGACTTTACAAGACAATTTAATGATAAAACAAAAGACAAAAATGGAGAAGTAATTCCATGTGTCATTTATGCATACAAAGATAAAAGTTTTAAATTTGAAACTAAAACAACTCCAGCTTCTATTCTTTTAAAGAAAGCAGCAAAAATACAAAAAGCAGGAAAAAATCAGTTAACTGATCATGTTGCTACCATTTCTAAAGAACAAGCTTTAGAAATAGCTAGATACAAACTTCCTGATTTAAATGCTAATACAGAAGAAGCAGCATTAAGAATGATTGCAGGAACTGCAAAACAAATGGGTATTCAAATTACTGACGTAGATTTAACTCCTAAAAAAAATAAAGGAGTTCACTAATGGCTGCTAAAAAATATAACTTTGATAAAACAAAATCTTATAAAATTGATGAAGCTTTAAAAATAGTTAAAGATAATTCTAAAACTAAATTTGACTCTTCAATTGATATTGCGGTTAAATTAAATTTAGATACTTCAAAAGCTGAACAACAATTAAGAGGAACAATTACTTTACCAAATTTCTTTGGTAAAAAAGATAGAATCTTAGTTTTAGATGATGGATTAACTGAAAAAGATGCAAAAGCATACAATGTTGACTTTACTGGTGGAAAAGACACAATTGATAAAATCTCTTCTGGTTGAATTGATTTCGACCTAATTATTACTACGCCAAAAATGATGCCTCAATTAAGTAAATTAGGTAAAGTGCTAGGACCAAGAGGTTTAATGCCTAATCCAAAAATTGGTAATGTTACTACTGATTTAAAGAAAACTATTGCTGAATTCCAAAAAGGTGTTTCTCAATATAGAACAGACTCATATGGAAATATTCATATGTTAGTTGGAAAATCTTCTGGAGACATGAAAAAGGTTCAAGAAAATATCGAATTCTTATTAGCTTTCTTAAAATCTAAAAGACCTTCAACTGTAAAGGGAACTTATATTCAAAATATTTCAGTTTCATCTACAATGGGTCCTGGTGTAAAAATAGAAATAAATAGTTAATTTAATTATTTGACTTTCATTTTTAATTTCTTATAATTAAATAAATGAGGATATTATGAATAGACAGAAGAATTTTATTTTTAAAAGTTTGGTTTTAATTATTTTCTTATTGTCTTTAGTAATATCTTTTTATTTTGCTATTGATTGAGTTTTAAATTCTGAATTTATAAAAAATGCTACTTTAGAAATTGCTACAAATCAAGCTTCTAGATCTACAGGAATACTAAATATTGCTCCAATTGATTGATGAATTGGTGTATTATCAGTATTATTTGGTTCAATTTTTCTTTTTCTTATATTTTGATTAGTAATAATTATATTAAGAGTTAAAGATAAAAAAAGATTATTCTTTTTTGGTAAAAATCAAGAACAAAGATATATTGATCCAGCTATAAGAAACAGTATTTCTTTTAGAACAGATACTTATATCAAGGACGAAACAAATTATAGTAATAACGTTTCATATAGAACAGAAGAATTTGTTCCTTATCAGAACAGATTGCGTGATGATTATTTAAAAGACAATTGATGAATGAGAATAGAATAACTCTCATCAATTGTTTTTTTATTATTTCTTTTTATAGAAACATCAAATCCTTCATCTTTTTTAAACTTAGGAATTAAGTGCATATGTAAATGCATAATTTCTTGTCCAGCATTTGCTTTCTCATTTACTAAATAATTTATTCCATCATTTCCAAGTGATGATTTATTAATAATATTAGCCACCTTTTTTGATGTATTTGTAACAGCTGTTAAACAATCATCATCACAAACACTAAAATACTCATAATGCTTTTTAGGCATTACAATACAATGACCATCAGAAATTGGGTCTATATCTAAAATGCACATTGTCATTTCATCTTCATAAACAATCTTCGCAGGTATTTCCTTATTTATAATCTTACAAAATAAACATTCACTCATAGCTATTCCTTATTTGTTTTAAAGTGTTCTTTAATATATTTATTTAATACTACATTATTTTCTTTTAAAAATAATAAGCAAGGTTTAACAACTGATGTTACCGAACCCAATGGAATTTTTATCGTTAAATCTTTTTCAATTTTTTCTATTTGTTTTAAGAAGCTAACTCTTGCTAAAATTGAAGCACAAGCTACTTCAAGATATTTAGATTCAGCTTTTGTTTCTAAATGCATTTCATAATTTAATTTTTCATTTATAATTTTCATTTGCTCATTAAATCGATTTAAATTTGTATATTGATCGATAACAACAACATCATTTTCTTGATATATTTTTTTGATAACTTTATTATGACCTAATGTTTTTATTGTATTAACATTTTCATATTTCTTATATAACTCATTATATTTTTTTGGTTCAATATCATATATTTCATTAATAGTTAAATTTAGCACCTGAGGATAAACCTTTTTCATGAAAGAATCAGTAAGTTTTTTTGAATCGTCTACACCAATTTCAATCAATTTATCTCTATTCTCTTTTGGAATCTTAACTGCAGCAAATGATACTCCTCCAAATAAGTCTCCATTACCTGACTCATCAGTACCTATAGTAATTTCTCTATTTGCATGATCATTTGATCTATTATTTTCATTTTTAATATTTAACATTTTTAAAATATTATCATAGTCACTTCCTTGTATTAAAAGGGTACTTGTTTTATAAATTGTCATTTTATATTTCTTTGTTGAAAAAAAATATAATATGTTTTCGTTATTATTTTCCTTCAAATGAGAACTCATATATTTTAAAATAAGATCAATCTGTTTTTTATCTATTTTTTTAGAAAATGAACTACTCATAAAACTCCAATTATTATATAATTATAATATGATGGTTTAAAATTATGAATTATAAAATAAAAAATATGAGAGAAGAAATTCTTAATAAAAAATTTAGAAAAGATTTGAAAGCTGGTTATGATGCTTATCAAGTTGATGTTTTTTTTGATACAGTTTTATCATATATAAAATATCTTGAAAATGAAAATGAGAATGCTTATAACATCAGAAAAAATTTAGAGTCAGAAAACATAGCTCTTAGAAAACAATTAGAAGAAATTGAAAACAAAAGATTTGTTGCTGAGCATGAACTTTCTGAATTAAAAGAAGATGGATATAAAAACCAAAAAATAATTAAAGACTTGTCTTTATGAAAAGCAACTTACACTAACACAAAGAATGATAAATAAAAATAATATTGCTAATTTGGGAATAGATATGATCTCAAAAAATAGAATAGATTTAAATAATCATTCTTTTTTAAATAAGATTCTTTCTACCAAAGAAAAAGATATATTTGATTCACTAATAAGTGAAGATTTAAAAATTTCTTTTGTTGCTTCAAGATGAGCAGCTAAAGAAGCTGTTTATAAAGCGTTAAATAACAAAAATATTTTATTTATTAATATTGAAATTTTAAATGATGATAATGGAAAGCCATATTGTAGCAATTTTGAAAATGTGGCTTTAAGCATTACACATTCTGAAATTTATTGCATTGCAATTGCTTTCTTGCTAAAATAATTTTGATATAAATTAGTACTCAAATAATGAGTATTTTTTTATTGCTTTGCTATATTTATTTATGTATAAAAATAAAGGAGCACAAATGAATTTTGTAGCATTAATTGGTTTGATAACTCATATTGAAAATATGAAAAATCAAAAGTATATAGAAATGGAAATAAACTCAGCTAATAAAAAAACAAGTATTGCAAAAATTATCATTGATGAAAATAATAATAATTTATTTAATGAGATAAGCTTAGGAATCATAATTGGTATTAATGGCTTTATTGATTTCTCAAATAGTAATAGTATTATTTTGAAGAACTATACATTGATATAAAAAAAATTTAAGAATTAACTATTCTTAAATTTTTTATCGATGCCAACTGCAATCCCAAATGAATTTTTACCTGTGTTACAGAAAATGATTAATGGAACTTTTTTTAATATTATTTCACTTTTATTTATTTTAAATTGTTTAACAACTTCTTGTATAAAAAATTCTTTTTTATCTTCAGAACATAAAGAAGTGAAAACAGAAATAAATTTAATTTTTCCATCTGATTCTTTAATGCTATCTAACATTTTTTCAACCATTTTTTCTAATGCTTTATTATATTTTTTAGCAATTGAATTTAGGCCAATCTTATCATTCATATTTAATATAGGAACTAATTTTGCTTTATCTAACATTTTACCAAGAATTAATTTTGACATTCTACCACTAGCTGTAGCAGGTTTAGATGATTCAGAAACAAAAGAAGTATGGATATAATCACTTGCTTCTTCAGCATATTTAATTACTTCTTCAACACTTTTGCCACTTTCAATCATTTTCTTACTTTCTAATAAAATATATTCAAGTCCATAACATTGAGCACGAGTGTCAATAACATAAATCTTCCCTTTATATTCGTCCTCTTTTTCAAGACTTTTAATTGAATCATATTGTGAAGATAAAGTTTTGTTGATTGTGTAAATTAAAACAAAATCATTTGTTAAAAGAAGTTTATCAATAACAGTCATTACTTCACCAAGAGCACTACAAGAAGTTTTTAAAAAGTTGTTTGTTCTATGATGCTCATCAATTTTTTCATAATTGATTTCTTCTGGCAAATCATTATAACTTTTTGTATCATTCTCAGTTATTTTAAATGTTATTCTAGTTATATTATTTTTTTTAATTTCATCTTCTGTTAGAGTAGAACTACCATCTACAACAAATGCAATTTTTTTAATTTTATTTTCCATTTTGATGTTCCCTTTTTCGTAAAATTAATAAAAAAAAACAACATTGTTTTTTTTATTAATTTTATATTTTATCTTTTGTTAGCAGCTAAGAATGTTTTTAGTGCTTTATCAACTCTTCAACACATTGAGTTTAAGAAGTCATAACTATAAGCAGCATTTTTAACTCTTGATTTTTCAATTAATAATTGAATAAATTCAATTTTCTTTTGAGCACTTATTAATAACATTCTATATTCTTCATCATTAATGTTTGTTGAATTTGATAATCTATAGATTAATTCTTCTTGACTATAAATAATATCTTTGTTTTTATTTCAAGCTCTTTCACTACTTCCAATTTGTTCTTTTTTAGAATCCATTTTTATTGAACTAAAATCTACTGGAACGTATTCTTTGCTCATTTCTGATTCAAACATTTGATCATTTAAACCTATATTATCATCAAAATTAGTTTCAACACTTAATTCTTCTTCATCAATAACTCAATTTTGATTTAATTCTTCATCTTCATCATTAGAGCTATCATCTTCTTCATTTAATATATCATCTTCAAATGATGAGTCATTATCTAAGTTATCATCAATTGATGCTTCAAAAAAATTATCTTCTTTATCATATTCATCATTTGAAGAAATATCTTCATGTTTTTCTTCTTCACTAGAAGAAATATCTTCATGGCTTTCTTCTTCATAGTTTTCATTAGAATTTTCATTTTCAAAAGATTGTTCATCGTTTTTGTTAGATGAATCTTCTAGTTCAACTTCACTTGATTGAAAGTTACTAGATGAATCGTCTTTTAAACTATTTTCAATTTTTTGTATAGAGTTTACTATTTTTCTAAACTTTTTCTCTGATAAACTAGATTCAAGTTCAGCAAGCTTATTCTCTCTTTCTTCAATTGACATGTTCTGTCAATTATTAAGAAGTTCTTTTTTTCCTTTTCTATTCATTTGTATCTCCATTTGTTTCGAAAAACATGTATTATATATTTATTTTACTATATTTTTGTACTATGTAAACACTAAAATCAATAATATATTTATGATTATAAATCTTATTAAATTGTTATAATTAATTTATATTTTATTAAAAAGGTATATCATGAGATTGAAAAAAATAATGATAAACTCATTAGTTTTGATTCTTGTTTCATCTCCATTCATAGCTTTAACTTTTTTAAATATATTTCCTAAACCCAATAGTGTTGATAGTAGATACATAATCGATGATGAGATAACAAAGGAACAAAAAGGAGTATTAAAGTCAGCTTTAGATGAAACGATTCAAGATGAAAAACTAATCTTTAAGTTTTATACACTTACTCAAACTGCCCAATATACCCCTTCAATGCTTTCTTGATTTGTAGAATTTGATAAAGCATTAAAAGCTTTAGATAGTAGATTGGGTTTTGAATTAATTCCTCGAACTAACCAAACTGTAGATTCTGCTTTTAGAAATAAAAATGCTGAAATGGTTAGTATGTTTTGATCTCCTGATTACCACAATATTGGTACTTGAGTTGGATTACACTTTGAAACTAATTATCAAACTCCAAATCTTTGACCTTCTTTATATAAATATTTAACTTCTGGCGAAAATGGAAATATTCCTGAAGATTCTGAAGAATATGGACCACTTAATTCAATTTTTATGGCAAGTCAATGAGGCACATCTTTAAAAAATCATTTACAAAATTCTTTTTATCCAATCAATGCAAATCCTATTCCAGAAAATAGTTTATTTCAAAGCTATGATGATTTAATAGCTTTAGATAAAAAAGTTTTTGCTAATGATTCTACGGCTTCAAAAACTGGAGCTAGAACAGCTTTATCAAATGCAATTACTTTATGAGCTGATTTAAATAGTGTTGATACTAAAGAACCATTAGCTGCTGGATTAATAAATTGAATGGATCATCAAAGTTCTGGTTTACCTTGAATAGCTAATGGACCAACTACTACTATTAGACATTTAACTAGAGAAGGTTACAAGACACCAACAAATGAATATTCTGGCCTGAACTTCAGAGATTGACATTACATTAAAGGCGAAACATCAAATGATGGCAATTTATTTAGATGATGAACACCAAATGATCCATTTGCAACTAATAGAACTCCTTACAACCCTTCATTTAATGCTGATAGTAATAATATGTTTTTTCAATCAGTATTTAATGGATTAGTAGATTGAAAAATAGTTGGTGATTGAAAATTTGAAGAAAACGAACAGGGAGAAGGTTCATGAATACCACCAGAACATTCATTCTTTATGAGTGGGGCTTCAAAAATAGAATTTTTTAATAATGGAGTATTAAATCCATATAGTTTAGAGAGAAAAAATTTAGAAAATAATGAAATAGAAATAAATGAGCAATACAAGCAAGCTTTGACTACTTCAAATAGTATTAAGTTCACAGTTAATTCTACTTTCCCTTGATTAGATCATAATGGTGAAGAAAAAGGTAAATTGCAAGCTCAAGATTATTTTTGAGGTTTTATGGGATATGTGCTTTCTGTAAATCTTGGAATTAATACTAATGGATATTATTTAGATTTAATGAATATAGATGTTCAAAAAACTATTGATGAAAATCCTAGTTTTTATGAAATAGATAATAAAGGCAATTACATACCTAGATTAAGTGATGAAAATACTATTGAGTTTTTTCTAACAAGACCTAATATAAATTTTTTAGATATATTATCTAAGCAATACTTTCAACCAATTCCTATTCTAAATGATAAAGTTAAAGCAATTTTTGATATTCCATCAAATGATTCATTATTTAATGATAAAGGTGAATTTATTCCAAGTAATATTGACTTTAACACTTTATATGGCGCAGGTGAAAGAATTGGAAATTATACTTCTTGATGATCTGCTGGTCCTTATTATGTAAAAAATGTTTCTGAACAGGACATTCAATTTTCAATTAATCAAGAATATTTTGATGTTTTAAATTCTAATGATCACCCTTTAACTAATAATCCATTTGGAGAAAATCCAAAAATTAAAAATGTTGTAATGAAATATGCTGGAGCTTATTCTCCTCAAGTGACTTATGAACAATTTAAAACTGGGGAAATAGATAAATCAGATATTCCTTCTGCATTAATTTCAGAAGCATATAAAAATTTTAAAACTTCATTTAGAACTGAAGGAGTTTCTATTAATGCAAGATCAGATTTAATACCATACAATACTAATATTTATATTGTTGATGATTTCTTAGAACCTGTTCTAGATTCTAATGGTAATAAAAAAATTAAAAATTTAGTTTCACCTCAGTATGAAAAAGCAATTGTTAGTGATTTCAATTTAGGTAAAGAAGGTAATAGTTGAAAAATTAGAAATGCTATTAATCAATCGATTGATTGATATTCATTATCAGCATTAGCTTTACCAGATAACAGTGCTACATTTCAACAATCTTTAGTTCCATTTGGTAATTTTAGATCAAGTGATGATTTACCTTTAACAAATATTGGAACAGATAAAAATGGTTTTGTTGATAAAGATACATATTGAGAAACTGCAGCTAATAATGAAAAGATAGGTTATTTAAGAAGAACATTAGATTTTTATAGAGAAAATTGAAAAAAACAATTTCAAAAAAAATAAAACATAAAATTAGGGAGAAAAAATGTTTAAATATGTACTAAAAAGAATTTTATATACATTAATTACACTTATTGTACTTTTAACAATATTATTCTTTCTTATGCAATTAATCCCTGGTTATCCAATTGAAAAAGCATTGAATGAGACAGATGAAGCTTTCTTAGCTAGGCTAAGAGCACTGGGTTTGTTAGATAATCCTTTGGTCCAGTATTTTAATTTTTGAGGAAGACTATTTACAAATGGTGAATTTGGTATAATTTTTAGAAACTCTGGGAATGTTGTTAACGAATTTATTGAACCAGTTAAATATACATTACTTATAGCATTGCCAGCATTTCTTATTTCAGCTGTTTTAGGTGTAACATTTGGAACAATTGCTGCATACAATAGAGGAAAATGACAAGACACAGTCATAAATGTGTTTTCTGTTCTTTTCATGTCTATTCCTTCATTTGTTCTAGCATTATATTTAATTCAATTTGCTGGAGCTTTAGGACTACCAACCAATGTTGTAGTACCAGGGAGTAGTGATTTCACAGTTGGAAGAATGCTTTTATCATTAATTATTCCAATAACTTCAATGGTAATGACTTCTGTCTCAGCCACTGTTTACTTTACCAGAAATGAATTGGTAGAAATTTTTAAACAAGAATATATTAAAACTGCATTATCAAAAGGTATGAGTTTTAAATTTGTTGTATTTAAACATGCATTTAGAAATGCATCAATTCCAATTTTATATTCATTATTACCATCATTACTTTTAATTATTTCTGGTTCTATTATTATTGAAAAATTCTTTAATGTACCAGGTACTGCAGTATTAGTTATAAATGCTGTTCAAACAAATGAATATTACATCGTATTATTTTCTGCATTATTTTATTCAGGTATTTATTTCTTGTTACAAATAGTTTTTGATGCATTAAGTACAGTTATAGATCCAAGAATAAAGTTAGCTGAAAAATCAGGTACTTCATATCTTGAACAAATTAAATCATATTTTGCAAGAAAAAAAGATGTTTCATACAATGCTCCAATTCAAATTATTGCTGAAAAGAAAAAATTAAAAAGTGCAGTTATTCCAAAGAAAGAAGTTAAATATAATTTAAATTTTGCAAAACCTGAAGTAATTTGTGATGACATTCAAGAATTTGATAAAAAATTGTTTAAAAGAATTGATTCAAATTCATTAAATAACAACGAAGTTTTAGGTAAACCACAAAGTCAATTGACTGATATTTATAAAAGATTTATTACAAATAAGTTTGCAGTATTTTGCTCAATTGTTCTTATTTTAATAATATTAACTTCTATATTTGTTCCTATTTTTGGTCCATCAATTAATGCTCCTCTAACTTCAGAACTTAAAGACATTATTAGTTTCTTACCTCCAAGAATTCCTTGATTAGGAATAGATGGTACTACAACGCAAATAATGTCTCAGGAGAGATTTGACGCATGATATACTGCATTAGGAGGAGAAGGTAATTTAATTTGAAATGAAATGGGTGATGGTCTATATGAAGTTACATTTAACCCATACAAACTTCCACTGCTAGCAAACTATTATCCATTTTTTGGAACAGGTCCACAAGGTAGAGACTGAATGAATATGCTATGAATTAGTACATCAAATTCATTATTCATTGCACTATTAGTTTCATTAGTTTCTACAATAATTGGTTCTATATATGGAGCTATTGCAGGATTTAATGCTGGTAAACCAGTTGATACATTTATGATGAGAGTAGTTGAACTTATTTCAGGTGTTCCTACAATTGTTTGAATTTTAGTTATTACTCTTGCATTCTCTGGTGGCGGATTATCGATGGGTACTATTGCTGGAGCTTTAATATTTACAAGCTGAATTTGACCAGCTACAACTGCAAGAATATTTGTTTTAAAATATAAAGATGCTGATTTTATTAATGCATCAAAAACTTTAGGGGCAAATAGAACAAGATTAATATTTACTCATTTATTACCAAATATTTCAGGTAAGTTAATGGTTAGATTTGTAAACCAAATACCAAAAATAATTTTCTTTGAAACTTCACTAGTATTTTTAGGATTAAAAGCACCAACAGATGCTAGTTTAGGTACAATGATTGAAACTGCAAGACAAACAGGTTATGTTCATTTATTATTAGCCCCAACACTGATAATTGTAATCATTACTTTATGTGCTCAAATAATTGCTAATGCATTTAATGATTCATTAGATCCAAGGGTAATTGGTAAATAATATGATTAAAAATAATATATTTGTAGAAAACAAAACAGATAGACCGCTTAAACTTTTAGAAGTAAAAAACCTTTCTGTATATTTTAAAAATAAATTAGGTCTAATTAGAGCGGTTAGAGGTATTTCTTTTTCAATCAATGAAGGTGAAATAGTTGGACTAGTTGGTGAATCTGGATCTGGTAAATCAGTTACATTAAAATCACTTGTTGGTTTTAATGAATTTAGTATTACTGAATCTAAGAAAATGCAATTTGAAAATATTGATTTATCAAAATTACATAAAAGCGATTTTAACTTTATTAGAGGAACTCAAATTGGATATATTCCGCAAGATCCTTTAATGTCTTTAAATCCTACACAAAAAATTAAAAATCAAGTTTTTGAAGCATACTTAGTTTCACAAAAAAGAAAATACCAGTGAGATGTTTTTTTACTTAAAAATAAATTTAAAGAAAAAATTAAAAATATAGACAAAAAAAATGTGCAATATGCTTCTGAAAAAAATTTACTTAAAAATGAATTAAAAAAAATAAGAGATTCATACAAAACTATGACTAGTAAGGATGAAGTTCATAAAAGAAGTAAAGATATTTTAGAATATATTGGAATTGATGATGTTGAAAAAAAATGAAATCTTTATCCTCATGAATTTTCTGGTGGTATGAGACAAAGAATTGTTATTGCAATGGCAATAATTGCTAGACCTAAACTAATAATTGCTGATGAACCAACAACAGCATTAGATGTTACAGTTCAAGCTAAGGTTATTGATTTAATTAAAAAAATGTCAAAAGAATTTAATGTAGCTGTGATTTTTATTTCTCATAATATTGGATTGGTCGCAAATCTTTGTGATTATATATATGTTATGTATGCTGGTAAAATAGTTGAACAAGCTAAAACTTGGGAATTATTTTCAAATCCAAGACACCCATATACATGAGCATTAATTTCTTCAATTCCAGATGCACACACTAATTCTAAATTGACATTAATTCCAGGATCGCCCCCAAACATGATTAGTCCAATTAAAGGTGATGCATTTGCTCCAAGAAATAAGTATGCAATTAAATTAGACTTTGAAAAAGAACCGCCAATGTTTAAAATTTCAGAGACTCATAAGGCAGCAACTTGATTACTTCACCCTCAAAGTCCTAATATCCCTGTACCAAGTGAAGTTGTTAAAAAAATTAATAGTGCAATTGGTGCTATAAGCAACAAAAAGAAGGAGGACAAACGTGGAAAAAAAGACAATTCTAAAAATAGAAAATCTAAATAAATTTTTTGAAAGTAGAAACAATTATAAAATAGCATTAGATAATATATCTTTCGAAGTATTAGAAGGAGATTTTTTAGGTATAATTGGTGAATCTGGAAGTGGTAAAACTACACTTGGAAGAACAATTATAAGACTTTCTGATGCAACAAGCGGAAAAATTAAATTATTTAATGAAAATATTTCTAATAAAAAAATTAATAAGCAAGAAAACCTTGCAATATGCAGATCAATGCAAATGATTTTCCAAGATCCTCTTTCTTCTTTAAATCCAAAAATGAATATTTTAAAAATTATTTCTGAACCAGTCATAATCAATAAATCATTAAAAAAAGAAAATGCAAAAATAATTGAGTCAAGACATAAAGCGAACTTCTTGTTTGAATATGAAATGCTATCTGAATTAAGTGAAAACAAGTATGAAAATATTTATAAATATTTTGTTCAATATAAAAAAATAATTGATGAAACTATATCAAAACTTGAAGTTTTAAAATTTACAAATAATAATAGTTGAACTGAATCATTTATTGATTTAGAAGCTATTCTTGATTTTTACATTATGTCTCAAAAACCAGTTATTAAAATTCTTAATAATATGTATCAAAATGCAAAAAAAATTATAAGCTCATATGACAATAAAATTAAATCAAATAATTTAGAACCAATTTATTTAAAATATATTGAATATTCAAATAATTTAGATGAAGCAAAAGCAGATTTTGGAAATAAAGAAAACAGCATTAATAATTTAAAAAATAAGTTAAAAAAAATAAATAATGATATAGCTTTTTTTAAAAGTAATAGATTAGTCAAAAGTGAAATTAAGGATTTAAAAATTCATATTAAGCTAAATCATAATGGAATGAAAATTTCTAAAACTAAAAGGGATTACAATTTTAAAAAATTATCATTAATTAGAGATGAATTAAAATTACAAATATTAAAAGATTTTTTAAATTTTGAAAATGTCGATGAAGAAAACTTAATAAATGAATATAGAAAAATAAGAACTATTATTGATGAATTTTTTAAAGATAAATTCACAAGCATTTTTAATGATAATCTTTCTGAAAATTATGAGAAAAAAATGAATTCAATCAACTATGAATTAATTAAAAAAGAGATTGAAAATAGTTTGTCAAAAAGTTTAATTGACTTTAAAAACAAACTACAAATTATTGATCAAAAAAATGAAATTATAATTAATGATTTATTATCTGAAAAAACTATTATTGCCGAAGAAATTTCTAAATTAAAATCAAAAAAAAGAGAACAAGAAAAAACATTTTATACTAGCGAATCATACATTCAAAAAAATAATGATTTTAAGAAAGTCAAAGATGAGATAAATTTATTAAGAAAAGACAAACACAAAAAGCATAATGAATTTGTTAAGAAGAATTTGTCTGAAATTAAATCTAAAATTAAAACAGAATCAAAAGAAGTTAAAATTAGAAAAGATTTATTAACAAAAAAAATAAAATTAATAATAAAAGATATTTTAGCAATTAGACCAACTGAATTAGAAAATTTTTCAAAAAAAGATGCTTCTCAAATGATTAAAAAAAATACAAAAGCAATGAGAGAACAGTTTAAAAATAAAATGGCTTCATTTAAATTAATAGATTTTGAATTTAAAAAAATTCTTGAATATTATTTTATCGAAGAAAGAATTTGTTCTTCAAACAAAGCGAAATTGTTTTTTTATAGAAATGATTTTTTAAAAATAATGATTTTAGAAAAAGTTTTTGATTTACTAGAATCAGTTGGATTAAAAAAGGAACATGCTTACAGATACCCTCATGAGTTCTCTGGTGGTCAAAGACAAAGGATTGTTATTGCAAGAGCACTAATTAATGATCCTAAGATAATAATTGCAGATGAAGCTATTTCTGCTCTTGATGTTTCTATTCAGGCTCAAGTTGTTAATATGATGAAAGATTTATGTGAAAAAAGAAAAGTTACATTCTTATTTATCGCGCATGATATTTCGATGGTTAACTATATTTGTAATAAAGTAATAATAATGCATGATGGCAAGATTGTCGAAAAAGGAAATACTAATAAAATATTTAAAAATCCTGTACACCCTTATACTCAATCATTATTAAAAGCTGTTCCTGAATTATGAAAAATGGATGTAGATTTATCTTTATTTGAGGATAGTTCCAACTATGCTGATTCATATTCAATTTCAAATAAACCTCATTTTATTAAAGTTGAAAATGATCATGAAGTTCTTGCTACGCAAGAACAATTTAATAAGTGAGCATAATGAAAACAGGAAGACATATTTCAAGAGAAACTTCTACATTTAACGGTGTTAATGAAAATGATAAAAAAGATTATTATGGAAAATTACCATCAGGTATTGTTCCATTAGTACTTAATTTAATATTATTTACAACATTGTTGCTTGTAGGAATTTATGTACCAAATGAAAAAATTAAATGAACAGATGCTTTTGTTATTGCTTCATATGTCACTTTTGGTTTAGATATCTTATGATTGGTTGGCAGGCAAGATTTTTTTCAAGATGGAAGATTTCATATTTTTTCAATGTGAAAGAAATCTTTTGGATGAAAAATTAAGGAAAAAGTAAATTTCTCATCTATAGATGCAAAAAATAACATTCAAAATTCAGATGAATATAAAGTTTTTTTATCTAAAAGAAAAGTGAGAACTACTAATTTATTTTATGTGTCATTATCAATTCATTTAATTCTCGTAATTATTTCTACAATTTTAATTTTTGTAATTTAAGAGTTAATAAGCATATTACATTTTTTAATATATAATTATTTTTAGTATGGAGTTTTAAATGGAATTAGCATTAGGATTAGGTTTAGGTTTAGGCATCCCAATTTCATTAGCATTAGGAGCTTTTGCTGGCTACTATTTTGCAATGAAACATTTTAAAAAACAATTAAAAAATAACCCACCAATAAATGAAAAACAAATAAGAATGCTTTATCAGCAAATGGGTAGAAAACCTACTGAAAAGCAAATTAAACAAATAATGGAATCATTTAAAAAACAAGCTAAATAATTTTTATGGCAACTTTTATAAAATCTGCTTCGAAAGAATCAGAATGAATTAACGATGATAAAATTGAAATTTGTTTTATTGGTAGATCTAATGTTGGTAAATCTACTTTAATTAATGCTTTAGCAAAGCAAAAAATTTCAAGAACATCAAATACTCCAGGTAGAACACAATTAGTAAACTTTTTTGATTTTGGTAAATATCGTTTAATTGATTTACCTGGCTATGGATATGCAAAAGTTAACAAAGATAAAAAAGAAGAACTTAATGTAATGATTGAAGAATACTTAGTTAATAGAAAAAATCTTTATGCAGTATTTCAAATTTGTGATTGTAATGTTTTAACTGATAGAGACCAAAGCATGGCAAGATTTTTAAAATCTAAATTTAATAATCACTATATTATTTTGAATAAAATAGATAAACAAAGTAAAAGTTTCTATGACAATAATATTAATAAAATTGCAAAATACTTTAATACTTCAAAAGACTTATTTATTCCTTTAAGTGCAAAGAAAAGTTTGCAAATAAATTTATTAGAACAAAAGATAGATGAGATTTTAAAAAATAGGTAAAAATAATGGATAAAATTTTCAACCCAAGCAAATTTGAAAACGAAATATTTAAATTTTGAATTGATTCAAAATTATTTGACAAAAAAAATAATAAAAAACCAAATTATTATATTATTTTACCTCCGCCAAATATTACTGGAATACTTCATTTAGGTCATGCATGAGATGGCACAATTCAAGATGTAATGATTAGATATAAAAGACTTAAAGGTTTTAATACTTTATGAATAGCAGGGATGGACCATGCAGGGATAGCAACCCAAACAAAATTTGAAAGCTATTTGTTAGAAAACAAAATTTCAAAAGACAAATTTACAAGAAAAGAATTTATTAATGAACTTTCTCAATGAGCTAATAAAAATGCAGATAATATTAGAGATCAATGAAAAAAAATGGGATTTGCACTTGATTATAAAAATGAAAAATTTACTTTAAGTAAAGATAATTCAAAATTTGTTAATAAAGTATTTGTTGATTTTTATAATCAAGGCTTAATTTATAGAGACTATAAATTAGTAAATTGAGATGTTAAATTACAAACTGCAGTTTCAAATATAGAATTAGTTAATAAAGAAGTTGAAAATGAACTTTACTATATTTTTTATAAAGTAGAAAATTTGAATAAAAAATTAGTTGTAGCAACAACAAGACCAGAAACAATGTTTACAGACACATGTTTAGTTGTTAACCCAAAAGATAAAAGATATATAAAATTAATTGGCCAGTTTGCTATAAATCCATCAAATAATAAAAGAATAAAAATAATTTCAGATAGCTATGTAGATTTAAAATATGGAACAGGTGTAATGAAGTGCACACCAGCCCATGATTTTAATGATTATGAAATTGGCAAAAAGTATAAACAAAAATTTACTACATGTATCAACTATGATGGCACCATGAATGAAAATGCTTTAGAATTTGAAGGAAAAGATAGATTTATTTGTAGAAAATTATTAGTGGAAAAATTATCAAAAAATGGTTTTATTAAAAAAATTGAAATTCAAAAATCAAACATTAATTATTCTGAAAGAAGTAATGAAGTAATTGAACCATTGTTGTCTTTGCAATGATTTATGAAAATGGAAAAAATTGCAAAAAAAATTAAAGCAAATCAAAAATCTAAAAACAAAATAAAATTTTATCCTAAAAGATTTGATGAAAATCTTTCTTACTGATTAGATAGAATAGAGGATTGATGTATTTCAAGACAATTATTATGAGGCCACCAAATACCTGCATGATTTAATAACAAAAATAGTAAAATATATGTTGGCACAAATCCACCAAAAGGAAAAGAATGGGTTCAGGATAATGACGTTTTTGACACATGATTTTCATCTGGTATGTGACCAATTTTGGCTACAAATAATTCTTTAACTGATCATAGTTTTACTCCAAGCAATCTCTTAGTAACAGGGTATGATATTATTTTTTTCTGAGTTGCAAGAATGATGATATTTGGAGAATTAATAAAAAAAACAATTCCATTTAATGATGTTTTTATTCATGGATTAGTAAGAGATTCTCAAGGAAGAAAAATGTCTAAATCTTTGAATAATGGAATTGATCCAATGGAAGTTATAAAAAAATATGGAGCTGATTCACTAAGATTATTCTTAATAAGTTCTTCAACAATAGGGGAAGATTTAATTTATTCCGAAGACAAAATTTTTTCTATGTCAAAATTTCTAAATAAATTATGAAATATTGCAAATTTCATTGAAATGAAAATAATTAATAAAGAAATTGATACAAATTCTAAACCAGATTATTTTGACAAATGAATTATGAATAATTTTAATAAATTCATAAAAGAATATGAAAATGATTTGGATAAATACAATTTTGTTGTTGCAACTTCAAAATTATTAAAATTTATTAAAAATGATTTCTCAGGAACATATATCGAATTAAACAAATGAAAACTAGATACAAGCAATAATTATTTTAATTATCTAGTTTTAGATATCTTTAAAAATATATTAATTCTTATTCATCCAATCTGCCCATTCATATCTGAAAAGATTTATAGATCTATTTATTCAGATAAATCTATTTTGAATGAAAAGTATCCATTAAAATATACTTTTTCAAAAGAAAATGTTATTGATAATTTATTATTAATCATTGAACAGGTAAGAAAATATAAATGAGAAAATAAATTAAATAAAAAAGATGAAATTAAAATAAATATTTTTTTAGATAAAGAAATACATAATTCTTTTACAAAGAATATCCAATATTTTTCAAACTTCTTAAAAATAGAAAATATCTCTATAATTGATATTAAAATTAAAGATAAAAATTTAATTTTAAAAAATGATTTTTTTGTTTTTGATAATTTTACAATTGAATTTTTACATAAAAAAATAAATTCTTCTAATTATGAAAAAGAAAATATTTTAAAAGAAATTTCTAAAATTAAATTTGAAATTGAAAGATCAGAAAAGATTTTAAGCAATAAAAACTATATTTTAAAAGCACCTGAAAAACTAGTTAACCTTGAAAAAAATAAACTAAGTTCTAATAAAAAAATATTAATTGAATTGGAAACACAGTATAAAAAATAGTTTAATACAACATAAATGAATATAGAAGGTATTTATGTTGAAAAAAAACTTTAAAATTAATTATTTTTGAATTTTATTTTTTATAATATCGATACTTATACTCTACATATTACCAACGATAGCTCCGATATTATTGCTTTTTGTTTTTGGATATATGTTTTTTTACAAAATAGATTTAAAAAATAAGTTGATAGCAATATCAATTTCTTTTTTAATATATTTTTCTCTTTTGATAAATAAATCTACAAAAATATATTTTGGAGATTTAATTGATAATATGCTTTCTTTTTCCATCAGAGATTGAACAATTGATTTTATTAAAAATAATTATAGCGATAAAAGCGAATCAATAATATTATTAATGGCATTCGGAGATAAAAAACATGATAATTTTAATATATATGAAATATTTATAGAACTGTCAATTTCGCACTTAATAGTTGTTAGTGGTTACCACTTATCTTTTGTATCAAAATTTTTTCAAATAATTTTTAAAAATTATTGCCTAAGAATAGTTTTATTAATAATTTTTTTAATAGTAATAAACTATAACTTAGATTTTAATTTCGGAATCCTAAGATCATCTATTTTTTTATTACTGATGTCTAATCCGAAAAAACAAAATGATCCCATCCAAATGCTATCACTTTCAGGAATAATAATTTTATTTTTTTGTCCACTAGCATTAACTAGTTTTTCATTTCTAATGAGTTATCTTGCAACATATTTATTAATATTAATTACATATAAAAAAGATAATAAAATATTAAAGTTTGCCTCACCAATTTTTATTAATATTTTATTACTTCCTATAATTAGTCAATTTTCAGAGCATATTTCTATAACGGGTATTTTATTCTCATTTTTTTATTCAAGTATTTTTTGCTATCTATTTTTATTTTCTACTTTTTGTTTTTGAATTATAAATTTAGATTTTATGTTCTCCATATTTTATGATTGCTTATATTTTTTATTGAATGTATTTCTAAATTTTAATTTCATAATAAATATTTATAATTGTAATATTATTATGATAACTATTTTTTACATAACATTCTTTTCGTTTATAGCCAAAAAACTAAATGAATAATTGAATAAAATATTTTATATAATTCATATATGAAAATAATATACTCTCCTGATAAAAACTTCATTTTTAAAAAAATTCATTTTAATAATGATTATGAAATTAAGCATTTGTTTTTCGAAGATAACTATGATGAAATAGAAAACATTATAAACACAAGCAACTTATTTTTTTCTAATGAAAATTATGTAATATCTAATTGTAAATTTTTAGAAAAATTAGATGAAGAAAAAATTTCTTTTTTAAATAGCATAAATAAAAATAATATTATATTAACTAATATATCTAAAAAAATTGATTCTAATAATCTTTTAAAAATAAAAAATATTAATATTGATTTTATTCCAGAACTTAATATGTTTACAATGAAAGGTTATATAAATCAATTATTAAATAATAAACGAATTAAAATATCAAATTACGAATTATTACATTCAATCTTAATTCCTAATTCAAGCATAATAGATAATGAGATAAATAAGCTTTCATTATTAAATATAAACATGATTGATGATAAAATTATTAAAGATGTTATATATGATTATTCAAAGGAAAATATTTTTGAACTAATAATATTTCTTTTTGATAAAAATTATGTTGATTTGTTTAAATGTTTAGATAATTTGTTATTTGCTGGCAATAAAATTGAAACAATTATTTCTGTGATATCTGATCAATTGTTTAATCTAAAAAATTATATTGAAATTTTTGAAGAAACAAATAGTTTGGAATCCATACATCAAAAATTAAATATAGAACAATATAAAATAAAGAAATTTTATAATATAATAAATTTGAATAGTTCATTTAAAATAAATTCAATTTTATTGAGTTTATTAGAAATAGATCTAAATATAAAAAAGAAAAACTATAATTCATACATAGAGTTAAAAAGATTCCTTTTAGAGGTTTAAATGGCAGAAAAAAAAGAAAATAAGAAAGAAACTAAAGTAAAAAAAAATGATACAGTTGAAACTAGTTTATATAACGAAATTTCAAAAGTTTTAGATTTGCTTTTATCAAATAATGAGTTGTTACAAAATTTAAATGACAAAACATTCTTTAATTCTTTTTCTACTTTGTTGAACAACTTTAGATTACTTGAAAATAAAATTAAACCTAAAGTTTCATTATTAGATAAATACACTGGCATATTAAATAATTTAAATAAAAAAGTTGATTTCTCAAAAGAAAAATTAGACAATGAAATTGATATAAAAGATAACATAAATTTCATTAGAGTGTTTATTAAGAATTTAACACATAAAGATTTAGAATCTTTTACTGCAGAAGAAATTCAAAAAAATAATAATACAAGCAATGAAGAAAAAACGCAAACTACTGAAAATGCAACTTCTTCTGGTGAGTACAATTATGGTAATTACGAAGACTACAAAAAAAACATTCTAAATCAAATGGTTCAAAAAAGACTTGTTGAAGATATGTTAAGTGGAAAATATTATTTCTTCGATAGCAAACCAAAAGCTGTTCCAATATTAAGGTATGTAATTGGAGTAATGATTATATTAGCATCATTAGTATTACTGTCAATTGTCATAGTTGGTTCAATGACTAAATTAAAACTTCTTAATAAAGATGGCGAAGTTGTAGATTTAACTTTATTTTCAAATCCATTCACAATGATTTTTATAATTGTCTTTATATGTTTATTTATTTTTTCTGGTTATAAGTATCTTATTCCAGTCAAGAATGATAACGCTAAATATAACCTTAGCAATTTATCATTAGGATTGTCTGTTTTTGGTGGAATTTTATTATTATCTATAAGTATTCAACCATTAAGCCAACTTGATGCTATTATAAAAGAATATCTTGAAGCAGGCACAACTCAAGAAAATATTGAATTATTTAAAGCCTGAAATTGAATTATGTTATCATTATCATTGTTACTTATATCTTTTGGAATACCGATGATAATAAATTATGTTGTTAGACCTAAAAAAGATTTAAAATTAACTCAAGAATTAACTGAAAAATATAAAAGAGAAATTCATGAAAAAGGAATTATTAAATAATAAATTTTTGGAATCAAAAAATAAGAATACCTTTAAGATATTCTTATTTCCCTTTTATCCTATTAATTTTTTTAGATCAACAATACTAATGGCCTTATTATCCTCTTTAGTGGCTTTGAGGGTAATAATGCAATTTTTTACTATTCCAATACCTCAATTTGGTTTAACGCTTTCAATTTCTCATACACCAATAATTGTGATTGGATGGTTATTCGGTCCTGTTATTGGCTTTTTTACTGGAATATTGACTGATACAATTTGTTATTTTGCTAAACCAACTTCACCTTGATTTTACTTGTATGCAATTCAAGAACCGCTTCTATGTATGATGTCAGGAATATTAGGTTCGTTATATTTAATTAATAAAAACAAAGAAAAAATGAAAACTGAAATAGTAGTTTCAAAATTAGTGCTTTATTTATTTTCATTATTTACTTTAATTATTTTAATAATTTATGCACAACCAAACAATAACTTTCAAGGTTCAAGTGATTTGGATGATAATGATTTTTTTAATGTTTATAAATATGTTGCAATAGGCGTCATTATTCTTTTTGTTATAGTTTATGAGATATTCTTTTTGTATCTGTATAAAAAAAAGAAAAAAGTTGATAGACTTTTTCTATATTTAACGACTATAGGATTCTTAAATGCAATAATTTTTTCATTTTTTTTAGGAACAATTTCAGCAGTTGAATATACTAGAATATTTTTTCCATCAAATAACAATTTCATAAAATATGGAGCAATGTTCTATGTTACACCAAGAGTGATTAAGGAATCAATAAAAACTCCAATTCAAATAATATTGTTGTTTTCGATAATAATGTCTGTAACTCCTTATTTTGAAAAAATGATTAATAATATTTTATTATCTTGAAATTCAGGAGTAGAAAAAAAAACTAAATAGTTTTGTTGTGTAATACAACTCTATTTTGTTTTTTTAATGTTTTTAACGTTCTTGCTGAAACTTTAACTGTGATAGGTTTATTGTTACTGTCCATAATTTTAACATTCTGCAGATTAAGATTTCATCTTCTTTTAGAATGGTTCATTGCATGGGATCTTTTGTTCCCACTTAAAGGACCCTTCCCAGTTAATTGATCTTTTCTTGACATTGTATTCTCCAATTATTTTTAAAATAACCATAATAAATATAACATATTTAAGATAAATAATATATAATTTTATTAAATTTGTTTTATAAATTTTATATTTTATTTTAAAATATATTTTTAAAAGAAATCAATTTATAAGGATATTTATGTTTTCAAATAAATTAATATTAGAAATAATAAAAAGTGATTTAAGTATGATTCCTGGAATTGTGAAAATCCCAGAAAACAAAGATATCCAAATAAAGGGTGATGAAATCAATATTAGAATTCAATTAATGGATAACATAAACATAAGTGAAACATCCAAATTAATATTAAATCAATTAAGATTTAAATTAGTTGATAAAACAAAAAACAATAATTTCAACTTAAATATAATTGTGTATATTTAGTTTTTGGAGAAAAAAATGAAAGTAATAAATAATTCAACCTTAATAAAGATGATTCAATATGGTTCAAAAAAGATTTCTGATAATTTTGAATATATTAATGAACTAAATGTTTTTCCAGTTCCAGATGGTGATACTGGAACGAACATGAAAATTTCAATAACTGGTGCATATGAAGCTATAAAATCATTTAGTTCTAATGATATATATGATTTTAGTAGACTATTTTCTAGACAACTACTTTTAAATGCAAGAGGAAATTCTGGTGTTATTTTTTCTCAAATTTTTAGAGGTTTTTTTGAATCATTAAAAGAAGGGCAAACAGAAATTAAAGTTGCTGATATTCCTACACACTTGAAAGATGCAAAAAATAAATCTTATTCTTCAGTATCAAACCCAGTAGAAGGTACAATTCTTACTGTAATTAGAGTTTTATCTGAAAAAATTGATAAAGTAATAGGTAATTTTACAACAATGCATGATGTTTTTAATTACATTGTTGAAGAAACTAAATTGATTGTTGAAGATACACCTAATTTACTTCCTGCATTAAAAGAGGCTGGAGTTTGCGATTCAGGAGCTTATGGATTGCTATGTTTTTTTGAAGGTATGTTAGAAGCTATTGATGGAAAATCATTAGATGAGGTAACCACATCTAAAGGTGATGCAAATAAAACATTATTACTTAAAACTAAAAAAGTATCATATATCAATACTGTCGAAAGACAAGAAATATCTGAAGAAGGATTTGGTTATTGTTGTGAATTTATTTGTAAATTAAACTATAAGCTATTCCCTGAACAAGGAAAGAAACTTGCTTTTAATAAAGAAAAATTTGAAGCTGATTTATTAGAAATTGGTGATTCAGTAGTATTAGTAATAGACGAAGATTTAGTTAAAGTTCATATGCATACTCATTATCCATATAAAATGCTGCTACTTGGACAAAATTATGGTGAATTTTTAAAGATTAAAATTGAAAATATGACTGAACAATTTTTGGAAAAATTTTCTGACAAATCCCCAGAAGAGGTATTTAAAAAATTTAAATTAACAGATAATACTCAAATTATTTGTACAGTACCTTCTACAAAAATCGGAAAATTTCTTACATCAGAATTTGGAATTGCTACATATATAAATACTAGTAAAAATGGAAACCCTTCAATTGCTGATTTTATTAATAAGATAAATGAAGTAAGGGCTAAAAATATAATAATAATTGTTGATGACTCAAACATTATTCTAAGTGCTGAACAAGCAATTAAATTAAATGACTCTAAATTTAATATTCATTTAATAAAATCAAGAAATATTGCTGAATCTTATGTAACATTAATGTCATTTGATCCTACAAAGGATTTTAAAACAAATTGTAAAACTCTTGAAAGAGCCTTAAAAAATTCAAATAGTGCAATGGTTTCTACTTCAACTAAAACAATTAAAACTAAAAATGGTTTAGTTGTAAATAAAAATGATTATATTGGAATAATAAATAAAGAAATAAAAGCAGCGTCTGATGATTTATTACTTGCAACAAGAAATTCAATCAAACTTCTTGTTGGTAAAAAAAATGTATCATGTATCTATTTAATTTATGGTATTGAAACAAATGAAAATGAAGTTTCAAAAATCCAAAAATATATTAATGAGCAAATTGGTACTAAATGTAAATTAATAGATGGTGGTCAAAAAATTTATAATTTTTATATAGGTTTTTAAATTAGAGGATAATAATGAAAAAGAAAAATTTTGCAATACTAACTTCTGGAGGAGATTGTTCATCAATGAACATAGTTCTTTCCACATTTGTAAAAAGATGTTTACAAGAAAATATTCAACCATACTTTGTTTATAATGGCTTTAAAGGTTTATATGATGGCGATATAAAAAAAGCAACTTTAAAAGATTCAATGCATATTTGAAATCTACCAGGTACAAAAATAAAGTCATCAAGATTCCCTGAATTCAAAGAAGAATCTATTAGAAAAAAAGCAGTTGAAAATTTAAAGAAATTTGAAATCGATTATTTGTTTGTATGTGGCGGTAACGGAAGCTACATAGGAGCTGAAAGATTAACAAATATGGGAATTAAAATAATTGCTCTTCCAGGAACTATTGATAATGATATTGCCTCTTCTGATTTTACAATTGGATTTGATACTGCATTGAATAGCATTAAAGATGACATTTATAAAATTAGATCAACTATGGAATCACATAACTTTATTTGTTTTGTAGAAATTATGGGAAGAAATTGTCTAGATCTAACTTTGGATGCAGGAATATGCACTGAAGCAGATTACATAATTACAAATAAGAACATTCTTTCAAAAGAGGAAATTTTAAAACTAATTAAAAATATAAGAAAAACAAACAAGGAATCGATTGTAATATTAGTTTCTGAATTACTATATGGAGTTGATGGCAATCCAACTTTACATGAGATATCTGACTTTGTTTATAAGAATATTAAAGAAAAAGTAAGAATTAATGTTTTAGGTTATACTCAAAGAGCATCAATACCAACAGCATTTGATTTAAAACTATCTTCTGGCCTAACTAATTATGCATTGGATTTGGCTTTAAAAGATGTGCATAGTATATCAGTTGGTAACCAAGGATTTAAGTATAAAAATACTCCAATAAATAAAGCCAATAAAATGGTTGCCAAAAACAAAAAAAATGAAGTAGCAAAATTTAACAATAAAAACAAGATATAGGAAAAAAAATGAAACATATAAAAAGAACAAAAATAATTGCAACATTAGGACCATCAATAACAGGTAAAATATTTACTTGAGATGCTTTTAATAATCCTGATAATGCTGAAAAAATATTATTAGCTAAAAAAACTATTAGAGAATTAATCGAAGCAGGAGTAAATGTTTTTAGACTTAATTTCTCTCATGGAACTCATGAAGAACAATCAATTAGAATAAAACTAGTAAATGAAATAGCAGATGAATTAAATGTTAATATTTCATTACTGCTAGATACAAAAGGTCCAGAAATTAGAGTTGCTAAAATGCAAGATGGTGGAGTTAATATCTCACAGGGCACTATTATTAAAATTCATACTAATAATAAAGATTTTGTTGGTAGTGATAAAGAATTTGCTGTTTATGCTTCTTCAGATAATTACTTTATGGAAAAAGATGTAAATGTTAATGATCCAATTTATATTGATGATGGAAAATTAGAAGTTGTAGCAAAAGAAATAAATAGTTCAGAACATTACATAATAGTTGAAACTAAAAATAGCCATAAATTACAAGGTAACAAAAGAATAAATTTACCAAATGCTGATTACTCAATGGATTTCATAACTAATAAAGAGGTTGAAGACATTAAGTTTGCAATTATAAATAACTTTGACTATATTGCTGCATCATTTGTTAATACTGGAGACAATGTTAGAGAAATAAGAGCTTTAACTAATAAATTTGGTGGAGAATCAATCCAAATAATTTCTAAAATTGAAACTATGCAATCAATTAAAAATCTTGATGAAATAATTTCATTATCAGATGCTATTATGATTGCTAGAGGAGATCTTGGACTTGAAATACCTTACTATGAAGTACCATACTGAGAAAAATATATGATTAAGTCATGTAGATTTAATGGTAAACCAGTAATTGTTGCAACTCAAATGTTAGATTCTTTAGAAACTAAAATTCAACCAACAAGAGCAGAAGTTACTGATGTATTCTTTGCAGTTGAAAGAGGAGCTGATTCTACAATGTTATCTGGTGAAACAGCAAATGGTTTATACCCAGTTAATGCTGTTAAGGTAATGTCAACAATTGATAAGAAGGCCGAAGAATTATTTGACTACAAAAGATCATATAATGTTTATTTCCCTAAAACTGAATTTTCAAAAAAATCTTATGGTAATTCAATAGTTGAAATAGCTAAAAAATTATCTCCTGAAAGAGAAATTGAAAATATTAATTTTGATTATGATGCTGTTATTTATTTTGGAAACAATAAAGAAAAAATAAATGCATTATCTAACATAAGATTATCAGCTTCTTTAATAGTAGTAACCGATGATGAAAGATTAAAAAAATACTTTGGAATTTATTATGGTGTAATTACTAAATATGTTAAAAATCTTGCAGATGTTTTAAGAAATAAGGACGCAACAATAGAAGACATAAAAAAAGAATTTGATTTTCATAAAAAAATTCTTACTATTATTGAAAAATAATTATAAAAAAATCAGAATATTGATTCTGATTTTTTTATTTCTTATTAAATTTTTTAACTAAGTTTTTATAATAGTAGAATAATGCAAGTGATCCTGGGAAGAATACAAAGTACAATGCACAAACATAAGCTCAACTAGTTGGTTCATCTTTTGTATTTGTAGCAAATCCATATACTGAATATGTTACATATTCACCGCTATCATTTAATTCTTTATAAATAAATGGAATTGTAATTGCATAAATAGTATACATTGTAGGATATATCATTCCCGTAGCAAGTAATGATCAGAATGATTTATATTCACCATCTGGTCTAAATCAAAGCTTTACTAAACCAAATAATATAAAATATAGTGGCATTATTATATGTCATCATACATTACTTGAAATATCATATGCATTACCAGTATATCCATAACCACCTGAAATTAAAACTAATATGATGTTGTAACCAAAGAAAGTAAAGAATATATAACCCATTGTTGATACTAAGAATTTATTTCCTTTAAATATCTGAAAACCTGGATTAAAAAAGTATAAAATAAAAAAAGCTGCTACTATTCAGTTACTTTGAGTGGTAAATCTATCAATTATACCAAATCATACTTTATCACCTCTATCAGTTAATGCATAGTTAATGAAGTCATAACCTGTAAAACAAATTATAATTATTGCATTAATTACACCAAATAAGCAAAGGTAATTAACAAGATCAAACTTTTTGTAGTTACTTTTTAGTCTTGTAAAAAAGTTATCCTTATTAGTGAATTGTATTTGACTTTTTGATGAATCATCTTTTTTAATAGAGTCTAAATTTTCCATAAGTCCTCCTTCCATAATATCTATATATTATATAGTTATCAAAAACATTTTTTTAAAAAAATGTTTTTGATAAAAATAAAGATATATAAACATATCTTTATTAAACAGTTATAAAAAATATAAGAGTTTTTAATCTCTTATATTTTTGCTTGAAACTATTTTTTTAATTAAGTTTTTATAGTAATAAAATAATGCGAATGATCCCGGAAAGAAAACTAAATACATTACCATAATGTAAGCTCAACTAGTTGGTCTATCTTTTGTGTTTGTTGCGTTTCCATATATTGTATATGTCTCATAGACTCCAGGTTCAACTTCAACTCTATAAAGAAAAGGAATTGAAATCAAATAAATACAATATATTGTTGGGTATATCATTCCCGTAGCAAGTGTAGATAAAAATGATTTATATTCTCCATCTGGTTTAAATCAAAGTTTCACTAATCCAAAGAAAACAAAATATAAAGGCATTAATATATGTGTTCATACATTATTTGTTACATCGAATGCAGATCCTACATAAGCTCTATCCTGAGAAATTAATACTAATACAATGTTGTAACCAAAAAATGTGAAAAATATGTAAACCATAAGTGAAATTAATAACTTATTTCCTTTAAATATTTGAAATCCAGGATTAAAAAAATATAGTATGAAAAAAAGTACTGTTAGTCAATTGCTTTGATAAGTAAATCTATCTATTATACCGAACCACACTTTATACCCCTCATCATTTAAGGAATATTCAATAAATTTTCTAGCCGTAAAGCTAACTAAAATAATTCCGATTATTACACCAAGTAAACAAAGATAGTTTACAATATCAAATTTTTGATAATTTTTTCTTACTCTTTGAAAAAAATTATCTTGATTTAAAAACTGCATTTGTTTTATTGATGAATCATTTTTTTTATTTGATTCTAAATTTTCCATTAAACCTCCATCTATAATTTGTATTATATTATTAATGAAAATGTTATTTTAAAAAATGGCTCTTTATATAAAAAAAAGATATATAAACATATATCTAATATTTTTTAATAATAATCTTATTCTTCTTCTTTTTTTTCAACAATAGTTATTGCTTCGGTTGGACAAACTTCAACAACTATATTATCTTCTTCTCCTAGCAATTCCTCTATTACTTCTGCTTTAAAATTTTCGTCATATTTTATTGCTTGATTTGGTGAAGTTACAATGCAAGCTCCGCATGAAATGCACTTATCTTTATTGATTACAATTCTTTTTTTCATATTTTCCTTATCTATTAAAATAAAATATATTGTAGTTATGATATTATACTTTTAAAACCTAAAATAAAAAAGATTTTTTATTTTTTTAATAAACATATATAATAATATAATATGCTTTTGGATAATGAAATATGACCAATATAATCCTTATTAAATATGGTGACCTATATATAAAAGGGAGAAATAAAAAAGATTTCATTAGTTCTTTAAATAAAAATATTAAAATAGCATTGAGTGATTTTAAAATTAAAATTAAAATTGAATTTGATAAGTTTGTTCTTACATATGAAAATGAAAATTACAAAAATGAAATTATAAATATTTTAAAGTATATTCCTGGAATAAGTTTCATAATTCCATGCAAAATAATTAAAAGGGATTTTGAGGTTCTAAAAAAAAATATTTTAAACGATCTAAATGAAAAAGGAAAATTTAAAATAGAAGTAAAAAGGAAAGACAAAAGTTACAATCTTGATTCATATACATTAAAAAAATTAATTGGTTCAGAGATACTTAAAAGTAGAAAATATTATTTTGTTGATGTTCATAATCCTGATCTTATAATATACATTGAAGTAAATAAAAATAATTTTATTTATTACACTAATAAGATAAAAGGAATTTCTGGATTACCTATAGGATTAAATGGAAGGGCACTAGTTTTGCTTTCTGGTGGTATTGATTCCCCAGTTGCTGGTTATCTTTTACAAAGAAAAGGTATTTCAGTTGACTACATAACATTTATAACACCACCCCATACTAATGAACAAAGCTTAGATAAAGTTAAAAGTTTAGTTAAAAAAATAACTTTAAATAATAAAATAAATAAATCTTCTTTATACATCGTTAATCTAACTAAAATAATGAATGAAATTAGTCATATAAAACTTGAAAGTTATAAAATAATTTTGATGAGAAGAGTTTTTTTTAAAATAGCTTCAAAAGTATCTAAAAACAAAAATTATGATTTTATTGCTACAGGTGATTCGCTAGGTCAAGTTGCTTCTCAAACTATCCAAAGTATTAAATGTACTTCAAGTGCAATTGATGAACCAATTATCATAAGACCCTTGATTACTTTTTCAAAAAATGAAATAATAGATATTGCAAAATTTATTGGAACATATGAAATATCAATTCTTCCATATGATGATTCATGTAGCATGTTTGTTCCGAAAAATCCAATAACAAAACCCCAAATTAAAAAGACAATAGAATTAGAACAGGATTTAGAATATCTAGATGAACTAATTGAGCATGCCATTAAAGAAATGATAAGGACATAATATGAATTTTGAATTAACAGATGTACAAAAAATAATTTTAAAAAAAATAAAAGCTTACAATAAGATTTCATTATTTTTTCATGAAAGACCAGACTTTGATGCTCTTGGTTCTTGTTATGCATTGAAACAGTTTATAGACGATAACTTTTCAGGGAAAGATGTAAAAGTTATTGGACTAGATACATTAGACCATGAATATTTAGGAGGAATTTTTTCTCCTGATCATGAACCAATTTCTGAATCTTTTTTAGATGAATCTCTAGGAATAGTTTCAGACACTTCGAACACAGCTAGAGTTTATTCTGGGAAGCATGTATTATGTAAAGAGCTTATTAGGGTAGATCATCATCCAGAAGTAGAAAATTTTGCATCAACAGAATGAATTGATCCAACATATCCTGCAGCTTGTCAAATGTGAGCTGAGTTATTCTTGGCATCAAAACTAATTTTTTCTGCAACTACTGCTTCATATTTATATGCTGGAATCATTACTGACACTGGTAGATTTTTGCACTATAATACTTTACCTTCTACGTACCATGTTACTTCTAAATTAGTTTCAACTGGATTTAGTAGAGCAAATATACATAATTCAATTTATACAAAAGATAAAAAGGAAATTATGTTTTCCTCATATGTAATTAAAAAGGCAAAGATTGAAGACATGGTTGCATATGCTTTAATACCAAGAGGTGCTCATAAAAAGTTCGGAATTCATGTTCAATTTTCAATGGTTCATATTTTAAATGATATTAGAGGTGTTCAAATATGATCTACTCTTTATTATGATGAAAACGCTCAGGGATGAAAAGGCTCTATAAGAAGCAATGATATTCCAATAAATAACATAGCAGAAATGTTTGGCGGTGGTGGTCATAAATTTGCAGCTGGTTTTTCTTTAAATTCTGATAAAGAGTATCCTAAAGTCATCGAAGTATTAAAACAATACGTTAGAGAAATTAGGCAATAAAAATGAAAAGATCAGTTAAATTATTATTAACTTTATTTTCTATTTTAGTTCTTACTATTTCAATAGTAGTTTTTTTTATATTTTTTGAAGAAGGTTTTTCTATTAATGCATTTTATTGAATTTTACCTATTCTCTATTTTGTCCAGATAGTTCTTTCTTTTATAATATTTTTTTCAAAAAGGAGATATGAAGTTAAGTCTGCTTGACTTTTTATGTTGAATATTCCCATAATAGGATTATTGTCTTTTTTATTATTTGGTTTATTACCATTTGAAATAAAATCAATTGATAAAATGAAAAAAACTAAAGAAGTTATTTATTCACAAGAAGATTTTTCTTTCTCAAATGAATATTCAGAAAAAAATAAATCAGATCCAATGGTATCTGCTTTAAATATTTCTAATTCTGCAATCTATAAAAAAAATAATTTAAAATTTATACCACAAAAAGATTTAGTAGAAGAAACTGTAAAATTAATAAGAAAAGCAGAAAAAACCATAAATATTGAATTTTATATATTATCAAACTCTATTTGATTAAATATTTTGACAAACGAATTAGTAAAAAAATCAAAAGAAGGTGTAAAAATAAAAGTAATGTTTGACTATATTGGTTCACACAAAAAAATAAGTAGAAAATTTATTTCTACACTTAAAAAAAACGATATTGAATACTCAGTATTTAATTCAACAAAATTAATGAAATTTGTTCCAAATACAAATTTTAGAAATCATAGAAAAGGAATAATTGTAGATAATAAATATTGTTTAACTGGTGGTTCAAATATTGGTGATGAATATATTAATTTAAGAAAAGGTTATTTTTATTGAAGCGATGTTAATTTTATTATTGAAGGAGAAAGTGTTCATTCTTTAAGTTTACAATTTTATTATGATTGACATAAAGAAACTAATAAAAGAACATCTTCGAATACTAATCTAATTAATGAAATTAATAATTTAAAAAAACATCAGACTAAAAACTCTAATGAAATAATTCAAATATTACAATCAGAACCATATTCTGAATTTAAAATATTTAAAAATATTATTACAAAATATAATGCTATTGCTAAAAAAAGAATTTGAATATATACTCCATATTTTGCATCTAATATAGAATATATTGAGTCTCTTATTTCCGCATCAATGTCAGGAGTTGATGTGAGAATTATTTTACCTGGAAAGCCAGATAATAAAAAAATAATTCTATCAATAAATAGATTTTTATATGAAAAATTACTAAATGCAAATATAAAAATTTATGAATACAATGGATTCATTCATACAAAAGCAATTATTATTGATGATGATGTTGCTATTTTAGGAAGTAATAACTTAGATATGAGATCATTATTTATAAATTTTGAGACAGCAATTATTGTAAAATCAGAAAAAATAAATTCTCATTTAGTAAATAATTTCTTACAAGATATCAATAATTCTAAATTTTTTGGTAAAGATGATTTAAATGAGTTTTACACTTCAAAAGAAAAATTTAAAAGATATTTCATAGATGTTTTTTATGGTGTGTTGTAATTTTAAAAAATAAAGTATAATTTTTATATATAGATATAAGGATTTTTTTATGTACAAAATTTTATTAGCATGTTCAGCTGGTATGTCGACTTCTTTATTAGAAGAATCGATTAAAAATTATGCGAAATCAATAAATGTAGAGGTAGATGTTATTGCAAAAGCTTCAGGTGAAGCAAAAGCTATAATTGATCAATATGATATAGTTCTTTTAGGACCTCAAGTTAAATTTATGGAAGCAAATTTTAAACAAATAGCAAAAGGTAAACCAGTAGTTGTTATTCCACCACAAATATATGCAATGGCAAAAGGAGAAGAATGTTTTAAACTTGTTTTAGAACATTTAGAAAAATAGGTAATTATGGAAGAAAAATTTGGTTACAAAATTCTTGCTGAAAAAGCATTTCAAATAATAACTTATGCTGGGATGTCAAAATCTCATGCAATGGAAGCTATTTATGCAGCAAAGGCAAATGATTTTAAAAAAGCAAAAGAGGATATGGCTCATGCTGAAAAAACAATGATTGAAGCAGAAAAATTTCATGCTGATTTAGTTCAACATGAAGCTAAAGAAATGAAAAGTATTAATGTTCCATTATTATTAATTCATGCTGAAGATCAATTACTTTCAACACAAACATTATTATTAATGGCTGAGGAAATAATCGATCTTCATAAAAAGATATCAGATAAAGAATAGGAATTAAAATGTTAGGAATATCAGTATATCCAGAGAAAGCAAATAAGCAAGATATAATTAATTATATTAATCTAGCAAGTAAGTATGGCTTTAAGAGAGTTTTTACTTGTTTACTTTCTGTGAAAGAAACAAAAGAAAAAATTGCAGAAGATTTTAAAGACATTATTTCAGCAGCAAGAAGAAATAACATGGAAGTTATTTTAGATATTGCTCCAAATGTTTTTGATGAATTAAAAATATCTTATGACGATCTTTCATTCTTTCATGAATTAGGTTCTACAGGAATAAGATTAGATATTGGTTTTGATGGTTTTAAAGAATCAAAATTAACATTTAATGAATTTGATTTAGATATTGAAATTAATATGTCTAGTGGAACAAAATATGTTGATAATATAATGTCATATAAACCAAACAAAAATAAACTAATTGGTTCTCATAACTTTTACCCTATGAGATATTCTGGTTTGTCTTTAGAACACTTTTTAAAATGTTGTAAACAGTTTAAAGAATATGGTTTAAGAACTGCAGCATTTGTTACTTCTCAATCTGCTTTAGATGGTCCTTGACCAATTATGGATGGATTATGTTCACTTGAAATGCATAGGGACTTACCAATTTCTACACAAGTTAAACACTTAATGATGATAGAAGATTTAGATGATATCATTATTGGTAATTCATTTGCATCTGAAGAAGAATTAAAATCAATATCAGAATTAAAAAACTTTTTAGAATTAGAAATAGTTTTTAATAAAGAAGCAACTGAAATAGAAAGAAAAATAGTTCTTAATGAAGATCATTTTAATAGAGGAGATATTTCGGACTACTTAATCAGATCTACACAATCTAGAATTAAATATAAAGATAATAATTTTGAACCTTCTTGCACACCTGAATTAATTAAAAAAGGTTACATTACAATTGGAAACAATAATTTTGGTCAATATAAGGGCGAACTTCATTTATCAAAGAAAGATCACATAAATGATAAGAAAAGAAAAAATGTAGTTGCAAAAGTTTCTGATGAAGAAATTTTCTTACTTGATTTAATTCCACCATGATCTAAATTTGGTTTTAAACAAAAAAAATAATCCTATTCAGGATTATTTTTTAAATGTCTTATTGAGTTATTAAATTGTTTTACATTTTTTTTAAAACTCATTTTGTAATAGAATAATCCAACTTGATCTTGGAATCCAAAAAAAGTTTTATTTCTAAATATAACTTGCTTATAATTTATTTTAGATTTTGACATGCTTTTTTTAATTTTAAAATACAATCAATATTGATCTTCTTCTACTTTTCAAGTGATTATAATTTCCCTATCTTCTTTACTATATTTTTCAAATTCATAATCCAATGGCATATTTTCTTGTTTAAATTTAAATTTTAAACCTTCTTCTAAATCTCTTCTGATCTTAAAAGTTTTCTTTATTACATTAGCTACTATTAAAAATAATTCATCTTCATCAATTTTAAATTTTTTAGAAGCATACAATATTTTGTTTCTTCTATATTCATCAATCATTGAATTGTAATTATTTCCGGTATTAACATATTTTCCAAATTGTTTTGAGTTTGTTTTCATATTATGTTTTTATTACTCCTGTTACTACAAGGGAAATTATTATTATTGAAATAATGAAGATAATAAGCCCAAATAAAAATACTCATTTTAATGATCTATTTAATATTTCATAATTCTTATTTAATACAATTCTTAAAAAATTTCTTATGAATCATATTAGACATGGCAAAAAAACTGATACTACCATTAATATCACTGGTGCTAATATTCAAACATTTCCTAAATCTGGTTGTTCCATTCTTGAAACTAAATTCACAAATAACATTTTTTCCTTATATATACATAATTTTGCAAAAGTATATAATATTTTAACTTTAAATATGTTATATTATAATTACTATTTTATAAAAACAAGAATTTTTTTTGAAACGAATGGAATAAAGATGAAACAAAATAGATCGGATTTTAAAACGCAATTTAAAAGTGGATGAGATGTCTTTTTAAATAGCATGGGTAAAATCGCTGAACAAAAACACATGGCTGCTTTAAGGGATGGATTTGCTTTATTAGTTCCATTAATTATTGCTGCTTCTTTTGGTGTTATTTGTATGACATTCATTTTTGGTTGATGAGATACTGCTTCTACATCAATCTTAGGATGAATAACTTGAGGTATTGAAGGTCAAATGATCAAAAATGACAGTGACGTTTGAGTGTTTGCTCCAAACTCAGTTGCACTTCAAATTAGTACCATAGGTACATTTATATTTTATACAATATGAAAAGGTATATTTAGTTTCTTATCAATATTTATTACACTAACTATTGCTTATTCATTTGCAAGAATTAAACAAGTCAAAGATCCATTCATTACATCATTAGTAGGTCTTGGTGCATTTATGATTCTATCATATGGTGATACTGGATTATTTGGTACTACTGGTATGTTGGTTGCAATTATTTCAGCACTATTATCTGTAGAGCTATTTGCAATGTTTGAAAAAAATAAAAAACTAGAATTAAAAATGCCAGCTGGTGTTCCTCAAGCTGTTTCAAGATCATTCTCTAAATTATTCCCTACTGTATTTACGTTATTAATTATGATAGGTTTACAAGCTCCATTTATGATTGCTTTAGGAGTTGGTACTGCTAATGGTGTTGGCGATGCATTTGGTTTTGGTCATGCAATTTCATTTGCTATTCAAGCTCCATTCATTGAGTTAGCTAACGATACTAGTGCAACACTAGCTATTGGATTAGTTTATACATTCTTTGTTGCTTTCTTATGATTCTTTGGTATCCATGGTTCAAATGTTTTATTAGCAATCTTTGGTCCATTAACTCTTACTTATTTAGAAAGAAATCAACAAATTGTTGCTGGTGAAATTACAGGAACTCCAAGTGCTATGGCTGATGGTACATTAGATGCATTTGTATTCTTTGGTGGTGTTGGTGCTACATTAGCATTTGTTCTAGTTGGTCTATTTATTTCAAAAAGAAAAGAAACAAGAGAAATACTAAAATTTGGTGGTCCTTCTGCAATATTTAATATTAATGAACCTTTAATATTTGGTGTACCTCTAATCCTTAATGTTTCTTATGCAATTCCATTTATTATAATTCAACCAGTGTTATATGTAATTACATGATTAGCAATTGAACAATTTGGAATAGTTCCCCCAGTTATTGTTAAAATTCCATTCACATCTCCAGTAGGTATTGGTGGGTTCCTAGCGGTTGCAAGTTGAGAAGGTATTATTTTATCATTAATGAACTTTACAATTGCTTGTTTAATCTATACTCCTTTTGTTATCTTTGCAAATAACAAAGCAAAAAGAAACAATGAGGAATTAGTTAAAATTGAATATAAAGCAGCTTTCAACAAATTAACTCATAGAAAAAGTGCTTTAAATGAAAGTGAAAAAGGAGTAAAAGATGGCAAATAATAAAAAACAATCAACTTCTGTTTTAGATGAAAAGAAAAATTTAGATTCTAAAAAATCAGATATCTCAGTTTCAAATAAAAAAGAAGAAATTAAAAATGAAGACTCTCCGACTTCAAATGCAAAAGCATATTCAGAAATTAAAAAAGATAATATAGAATCTATTGTTGAACAAGAAGAAAAAATTATTTATTCTAAATATAATAAATTTATTTTTAAAACTCCAAATAATAATTCTTTTGGCAAACAACACAATTTAATTTATAACTTTTCTAAATTTGGTTTAGCTATTACTCTTACTGTTTTTCTATTAATATCTCTTTGAATGAGTACAATATGACAAAAAGATACTTTAGTTGGCCTAAATGTTAATATAGCAGCAATGAATACTGCTTTAGGTGGAGATATTTTAACTAAAGAAGTTATAGCAGCAATGAATGCAAAAAATATAATGCAGTTTGCAGGATTGACTATAAATGCATCAATAATTGATTCAATAATGGCCATAGGAATAATTTCATTATTCACTTTAATACCAATTTTAGTTTTTAAAAATGGTACACTATTATCTGTTGTTTCATTATCTCTAGGCTTTGTTTTCCTTATCACTATAATGTCATTGTTCTTTTATGTAATAAATGATCAAGGTGAATTAGTTGCAATAGCAAGAGAAGGAAACTACTTAGCAAGTCTAGGTGAACCAACAGCAGCTGATACTGCAAGATTAAATGATATTCTTCTTAGAATAATTTCTATAGTAGGATAATATTATTAAAAATTTAATTGGCATAGATTTATGGCAATTAAATTTTTTTTAAAAAAGGATAAAATATGGTTGAAACTAAAAAATTAGAATATATATTAAAATCAATAGTAGATTTAGCATTTAAGTAATTTTTTAAATTAAAATTTTATTTAATATTATATAATAAATTGAAATATCAAAAAGGAGTTAAAAAATGCAAACTAAAAAAATAATTATTATAGACCCAATTGGTATACATGCAAGACCAGCAAGTTTAATTGTAAACACTGCTTCTAAATTTGTTTCTAAAATAGAATTTAAATATGATGGAAAATTAGCAAATGCAAAATCTATAATTAATTTAATGGCTCTTGGTGTAAAAAAAGATGCTGAAATCGATATAATAATCGATGGTTCTGATGATGAACAAGCAATGAATGCACTTATTGAAGTAATGGAAAAAGAAAAATTAATTTAAAATTTATATATTATATAAATTTTATTTTTTTTAATAATTATGACATTTACAAAAGAAGTTAAAGAAGAAATTTCGCTATTAGACTTTCCTAATCACTGTGCTAAATCTTTACTATCTGCATATTTAAAAAATTCATTAGAGATCAGCATTATTAATGGTGAAGTTAAATGAGAAATTTTAAGTCAATCTCCTTTTATTCTAAGATTCATTTATAAATTGCTAATACAGCTTTATGATGTTGATAAAGAATTTTTATTTTCAGAAAAAAAGATGCCAAAAAACTCAACATTATATAAAATGATAATTAGAGGAAATCTAAATAAAATAGAAAAAGATTTAAAGTTATTTAGTGATGAAATTATTTTCAAAAAGAATTGTTGCTCACGTGCATATGTTGCAGGTTTATTTTTAAGCGGCGGAAGTGTTAATTCTCCAAATAGTAAAACATATCATATTGAATTCAAATTAAAAAATATTGAATTAAAAGATACGCTAGAAAAAATTTTTAAAAGTATTAATATTGAATCAAAACTTTTAATTAGAAAAGACAAATATATTTTATATATAAAAAAATCTAGTTACATCTCGGATATTTTAAAGTTTATGAGTGCTCAAAATTCAATGTTTAAATATGAAGATCAAAGAATTTCAAAAGATTTTACTAATCAAGTTCATAGATTAAATAATTTAGACATATCTAATTTGAAAAAAACTGTTAATGCTGCAAATGATCAAATAATTTATATTTCTTGAATAATAAATAATGAAAAAGAATTTGATAAATTATCGCAAAAAGAAAAAAATTTTTGCAAATTAAGAATGGAAAATAATGACCTTTCTTTAAAAGAAATTTCAGAAGAATATTATCGAAAATATAAAATAAAAATTTCAAAAGGCTCTATTTTCCATTACATAAAAAAAATAAAAAATATTTATGAAAATAGAATATTATAATCATATAAGATTGGACAGAAAATGAAAAATATTAAATTAATAATTTGTAAAAACGAAAATGAAATATCTGACTTAGCTTCTCAAATAATTGTAGATACAGTTAAAAAAAATAAAAAATCTAATCTTGGACTTGCTACAGGAAGCTCACCTTTAGGTACATATAAAAAGATAATAGAAAAATATAATAATGGTGAAGTTTTTCTAAAAAATGTAAGAACTTTCAATCTAGATGAGTATTTAGATATAAAAGAAGTAGATTATAAAAATACTTATGCATATTATATGGATGAAAACTTATTTAGCAAAACAGATATTAATAAAAAAAGAACTTTTTTTCCAACACTTCTTGGAAATAAACCTAATGATGACTACACAAAGTTCGAAGATAAAATAAGAAAATATGGAAACATAGATATTCAGTTATTAGGTTTAGGAACAAATGGCCATATTGGTTTTAATGAACCAGGTAGTGAAATAAATACAAGAACAAGAATAGTTGATCTTGCACAAAGCACTATTGAATCAAATTCAAAATATTTTAATTCAAAAGATGATGTTCCAAAAAGAGCTGTATCTATGGGACTAGGAACAATATTAGAATCTAAGAAAATTTTACTTATTGCTTTTGGAAAAGAAAAATCAGATGCAATAAAAGCATTTTTTGAGAAAGAAGAATTTCATATCGATTTGCCTATGTCAGCCCTATGAGAACACAATAATGTATTAATAATTATTGATGAAGAGGCAGCATCTAAAGCTGATAAAAATAAAATAAATAATTTTTTAATTAAAAATGACTAAACTTCTATTTGAAGTTTTTTTAATGTCTAAAAAGTTTTTTCAATAATATTTAATTTGTTATCTAAAACAATTAATTTTGCCTTTGCATCTTTTTTAATTTTTCCATAGTTTTTTATATTAAACTGTTTGCATGTATTGTAGCTTGTTACCTTAACTATTTCACTAAAAGAACATTTTGTTACTTTTGAAAAATGTTTTACAATATCAATATATTTCATAGTTGATCCTGCCAATGTGTTTGAATTAGCTAGAAAACATTGATTATTCTTTTTCTCAATTTCCAATGATCCAAGATGGTATTTACCATTTTTTAAACCCTTTGGTGATAATGAATCACTTACAATTATTATTCTTTCAGGCTTTGATATTTTATATGTTTCTTTTAATACAGAATCATTTACATGAACTCCATCAGCAATTAACTCGACAAAAGTTTCTTTATTATCTAAAGCATAATTAACAATTCCTGGATTCCTATGATCAAATCCACTCATTGCATTATATAGATGAGTAAACTGAGTGCAACCATTATTAACAGCTTTCTCACAAATTTCATAACTAGCATTACTATGCCCTATTGAAAAATATATATTACGAATTCTATTGTTTTTTATAACATCCATATTTTCTTTAATTTCGGGCGCAATTGTTATTATTTTTTTAAGTTTATTTGTGCTATCAATTTCTTTTAAAATTTTTGAATTTATATTTGTAATAAATTTTTCATTATGAGCACCTTTTTTAGCCAAGCTTATAAAAGGGCCTTCAATATGTCACCCTAAAACAACCTCATTTTTCTTTTTTAAAATATTTCCTAAAGCTAAAACTTTTTTTAAATCTTGTGTTACTGTTGTTATAAAAATACCGCACACACCTTCGTTTGAAAGTTTTTTCTCTAAGGTATCAAGTTCATTAAAACTTTCTTTTGATAAGTGATCAAATGAGATACCATATCCTCCATGAGTATGCTGATCAATAAATCCAGGCAAACAATAATTTTTGTTTTTATTTTCTTTTTTTGATTTCACAATTATTTTTTTAATTTTTTCATCTTCTATATGTATGTCTCCAAAAACAATTCCATCATGATTGACAATGTTAACATCTATAATTTTTTTTATCATAAATCCTATTTCAACTTCTTTTATTTATTATAATTTGTTATTAATCAAAAATTTAAATTAATAATTTAAAGAGACATAAGATATAATTAGAATATCATTAATTTACAAATGAAATTTTTTATTAGGATGGTGTAATTATGGGGAAAAAAATTGGATTAATATTAGATAGTGGTGCTTCACTATATAAGAATGAATTAAAAAATGTTGAGGTTATTCCCTTAATAATTAATGAAATTGTTGATAAAAGAATAGACACATATAATGATGGTGTAGATTTAAGTAGAGAAGATGTTTATAAAAAAATACTTAATAAATCAAAACTTTCAACTTCACAATCTGTTTTTGGAGAATGTTATAACTTAGTTCAAAAAATGCTAAAAAAATATGACGAAGTAATGGTATTTCCTTTATCGAAAGGTTTATCTGGGACATACAATACTTGAATTCAAGTTGCTTCTGAATTTGATTCTAATAAAGTTCACATATTTGATAATTGTGACGTTGCTACAGGAATATACTTTGCGATGATAGATTCATATGAGAAATATTTGAATGGAGAATCAATTAGTGATATTCATAAATTTTTAGAAGAAAGAAATACTAAAAGAGAAGCAGTTGTTATAATTAATGATTTAGATCACCTTGTAAGAGGCGGAAGATTATCTGTTGTTAAATCTAAAATAGCAAAATTATTGGGATTAAGAGTTTTAGTTAAATTCAACGGTAAATTAGATCTTTTAGATAAAACAAAAACTATTCCTAATGCAATTGATAAATCACTTAAAAGTATGGATGAAAATATTCATTTTTGTTCTAATGGAATTAAAAGAATTCTTATTACAACTAACTACATGGATTTTAATGATCCAGCCGTATTGGAATATAAAAAACATCTTGAAAATTGATTAAATAAAAATGGTGTTGATTATAGTGAAATTATAATTGACTATCTTCCATCAGTTATTTCTATTCATACTGGGATTAATACAATTGGTGTTTGAATAGAAGCGAAATAAAAAACTACTTTTAAAGTAGTTTTTTTAATACGATTTATATGAAGGTAAAGAAAAAGACTACTTTTTATGTAGTCTATTCATTATATTAGTTATCTAATTGATTTAAAGCAGATTCGATTTCTTTCTTTAAAGCTTCTAAATCATTTATTAGAGAATCTAAGTTTTTTGTATTATTCATATTCATTCCTTTACATTCATATATACATTTATATTATAGATTATAAAAAAACCAAAATCAATAGCTAAGCAGAAAATAAATTATTTTATTGACTGAAAAGCTGTAATGTATGCTATAGACTTAGCAGCTTCAACGCTAGCTCCCCTACTTAAATCATTCATCGGTCTATTTAAACCAATAACAACAGGACCAATAGCAACTACATCATCACAAAGTCTTTCCATAATTTTATACCCTATGTTTCCAGAATCTAAATTTGGGAAAATAAATAAATTTGCATCATTTTTTCATTTAATTGATTTAACTTTTTTATTTCTAACATTTTTATCAACTGCTGCATCAAACTGAATTTCACCAAAAAACTCAACATTTTTAATTTTCTTATTTTTAATTAAATTATATGCTTCTCTTACTTTATCGACAGACTCACCAGCTCCACTTCCGTTTGTAGAATATGAAAGTAATGCTGTAGTAATTTTTTTATTAAGAATTTTACTTGAAAATTTTGCACTCTCTAATGCAATTGAAGCCAATTCTTTAGAATTAGGATTTAAGTTTAAAGAAACATCAGCAAACATTAATATGTCATTGCTTTTTTCCATAAACATTATGCTACTAACAAGTTCTACTCTTTTATTTTTTCCAATAACTTGTAATGCAGCTCTTAATGTATCTTTTGTAGTATATTCAATTCCACAAACAACACCATCCACTTTTTTCTTATGTAATAACAAAGCAGAAAAATAATTTGGCTTTGCACAAAGTGTTTTTGCTTCCTCCATACTAAGATTTTTATGCTTTCTAATTTCAAACAATGTTTTTGCATATGAATCAAGCTTAATTTCACTCATTATTATTTGTTTAATATTTTTAATAGCTTTAATATTGTTACTTTTTTCAAATAATAATACTGGTTCAACAACCCCTTCTTTTTTTAATTGAATTGCTGCTTCTTGAATTGTTTTGTTTCAGCCTTCAGTAAAAAGAATTTTTGCCTTTACTTTTTTTGACTTTAAATCTTTTCCTAATTTTTTAATAAATTTTCCCATAAATAACCTTGTTAATTAATATATAATTATTTTACATTTATTTAGGAATTAATATGAAGAAAATTGGTTTGTTTCCAGGCACCTTTAATAATTTACATGAAGGTCATATTCATATAATTCAAAAGGCTTTAAAAATTTTTGATAAAGTTTATATAGTCGTTGCTAAAAATGATCTTAAAAATAGTGATTTAGAAAAAAATTTTTTAAACACAAAAAATGAAATATCTAAATTAAATATTAAAAATGTAGAAGTTCTTAAAACAGAAAATGACATCCCTTCTTTATTTGATGAATTAGGATGCACACATATAATTAGAGGAATTAGAAATACGAAAGATTATGAATACGAATCAAATTTAATAAAACTATATAAAAACAAAAACAATAAAATAGAAGAAATACTTTTTTTTGCAAATAAAAAATATGAAAATGTCGCGTCAAGCAATAGAAAACTTTTTGCGTTTGATGTTGATGGAACTATATTAAATGATAAAAAAGAACTTTTGGATTCAACAAAGAAAGCAATTAATTTACTAATTAAAAATAATCACGAAGTTATTCTTTGTACAGGTAGACATTACACAAATGTATTAAAATTAGCTCAAGATCTTAATTTACCTAACTATATCATTACTTCAGGAGGATCTGCACTTTTTAATATGAAAACAAAAAAATTAAGTTTATCAAATAAGTTTTTATGTAAAAAAGACATTGATGTGGCAATTAATTTGGCGAAAAAATATAAAAGAGAGCTGATCTGAAATAATGGAGAAAAGCTTTTTCGAGTTTATTTTGGAGAAAATCCAAATCATGAAATAAATGAAGAAAGATATTTTTATGGCGGATCTCATACTGATCCTGAATACGATGATTGAGAAAATGTAAAATCTCATGTTTATAAAGACGTTTTACAAATTACTTTTAAGGCAGAAAGTAAAATAGTTGAAGAGGAATTTAAAAATATAGATAAAAAAATTTCTGAAAATTGTATTTGTTACCATTCTTCTTCCTTTTACATAGATTTTTTCGATAAAAGTATCGGAAAATATAATGCAATAAATGATTTAGCAAAAAAAATAAAAATTAATAAAAAAGATATTTTTGTTTTTGGTGATTCTGGTAATGATACTGAAATGATTTCAAAATTTGAAAATGGAATTGCAATGGGAAATGCTCCAAACAGTATTAAAGAAAAAGCAAAATATATAATTGGTTCTAATAATAATGATTCTATTTATAATTTTTTATTAGACTATGGTTATATAAATGAATAAAATATTAATATTAGATATAGGAAATTCTTTAATTAAAATTTCTATTATAGATAAAAACAGAATTGAGAATACATACTTATTTGGTACAAGAAATTTTAACAAATGAAAACTTGATATTAAAAATTTGCTTTACAAATTAGATTATGAAAAAGTAATAATTGGTTCAGTAGTACCTTCAGTAAATAAAAAAATAAAATTGTTATTTCCAAAAAATAAAAAAATATATTTTATAAAAAATAGTGATTTTAACTTTTTAAAATTAGATAAAGATATTAATATTGAAAACGTTGGTTTAGACATTCTTGGTTTTTCATATTATCTAATTGAAAATTCAAATAATTCAATAGGAATATCATTCGGAACTGCTATTTTTTCTGTAATTATTAATAATAAAAAAATTATGGGAGTTAGCATTCTACCATCTATTAATAAAGCTTTTGAAGATTTGAAAACTAATACCGAACTTATTAATGATTTCGAAATTAAAAACATTCGAAAAGATTTTGGTTTCAATACCAATGAGTGTATTGAGTCAGGTTATTATCACATTATTTTTGGAACTATAAATAGTATGATAAATTATGCATATGATAAATATGATGTTAAAGACGTTTTTATAACGGGCGGCAATTATAGAAATATTGATAAATTTAAATTTGATAAAAAATTTAATATTTTAAATGACCAAGAACAAATAGTCACTCTTGGGTATTTACTTCTTTATAAAAATTTTTTAAATTAAGTTTATTAATTATTTTATTTATTATAAAATATATATAGTTTTAAAAACGGAGAAAATTATGGCAGATGCAAAATTAGTAAAAGAATTAAGAAATATTACACAAGCAGGTTTTCTTGATTGTCAAAAAGCTTTAGATTCTACAAATGGTAACATGGAAGAAGCAGTTAAAATTTTAAAAGAAAAAGGAATTGCAAAAGCGGAAAAAAAATCAAATGCAGTAGCAACAGAAGGAGTTACTGACACACTTGTTGATGGAAACAAGGCATTAATAATTGAAGTTAACTCGCAAACAGATTTCGTAGCTCAAAATGAAATTTTTTTGAATTTAGTTAATGAAATGAAAAAAATAATTTTAAATAAAGAAATAACTGATGTAAACTTGGTTGAAAATTTAGTTCTTTCAAATGGGCAAACTATTAAAGATGCTTCTATCGAAGCTACTTCAAAAATTGGAGAAAAAATTTCTTTTAGAAGAGCGAATATAATTAAGAAAGATGCAGACAGTACTTTTGGAATTTACACACATTACAATAAAAAATATTCATCTATCGTAGTTATAAATAAAGATGTGAACGATAATATTGCTAAAGATGTTGCAATGCATGTTGGAGCAATGAATCCTAAATTCTTAAATAAAGAAAATGTTGATCAAGCTTGATTGCAAAATGAAAAAGAATTATTAATTAAGAAAACTATTGATGAAGGTAAACCAAAAGAGTTTGCTGAAAAAATAGTTGAAGGTAGAGTTGGAAAACTATTAGCTGAATATTGTTTAGTAGATCAACCATTTGTTAAAGAACCAAATTTAACAGTAGGAAAATATGTTTCTAACAGTAACAATGCTGAGATTTTATCTATGATTAGATATGAATTAGGTGATGGAATAGTTAAAGAAGAAGTTGATTTTGCTGCTGAAGTAGCTGCACAAATGGGTAAGTAATTTAATTATTTACTTTTTTTAATATACAAAGGAAAATAAATGAAAACAAATAAAAACATTTTAATAAAACTAAGTGGCGCATCTCTAAGAAATGAAGACAATATTATTTGTTTTAAAAAATTAGATCAGATATCAGATCAAATAAAAGCCCTAAAGGGAGAATATGGTATTGGTATTGTTCTTGGTGGCGGAAACATTTGAAGAGGTGCTACCAATGAAAAAATGGGAATGAATCGTTCAGATGCAGATAACATAGGAATGCTTGCAACAATAATGAATTCTATTTCATTAAAATCATCATTAAATAAAAATGGAATGAAAGCTAAAGTTTACTCAGCTCTTAATGTTCCGAAAGTAACAAATGATCATGATGCAAATAATTTTAATGAAGATATTAAAAAAGGTGAAATAGTGATTTTTGCTGGAGGAATAGGTATGCCTTATTTTTCTACAGATACATGTGCTGCTTTACGTTGCTTAGAAATTAATTCAAAATTGATTTTAATGGGCAAAAATGGAACTGATGGCATTTATGACAAAGATCCTAATAAGAATAAAGATGCTAAATTTATATGTTCTATAACTTATGATGAAATTTTAGAAAAAGAACTTAAAGTAGCTGATTTAACATTTATAACAATGTGCAAAGAAAACGATATAGAAACAATAATTTTTGATATCGATAAAAAAGAAAGTATATTAAACGCCTTAAATAATAAGGGTAAATTTACTGTAATAAGAAATAAATTAAGGGAAAAATAAAAATGGAATGAGATGTTTATAAAATAGAATTTGAAAAAAAATCTAATGAAAAAATTGAATGATTAGAGAATGAGTTAAGTAAAATAAGAACAGGAAAAGTTAGTTCTAGCATTCTTGATGATATTTATGTTGATTACTTTGGAACTAAGTCAAAAATTATTGAAGTAGCAAACATTAAATCAGTAGATTCAAGACAATTACTTATTAAACCATATGACCCATCAATTTTAAATGATATAAATAAGGCTATATCTAAATCAAATATTGGTGTTAATCCAGTAGTAGATTCTGATTCGCTGAGATTAAGCTTCCCTCCGCAAACAGAGGAAAATAGAAAAGCTTTAGTTAAAAAAACAAAAGAATATTCTGAGCAAGCAAAAATTGGTGTGAGAAATATTAGAAAAGATATTCATAACAAAATCAATAAAGATACTGAATTAACAAAAGATAATTTAGTTTATTATGTTGATTCATTAGATAAAATAGTAAAAAATAAAAATACTGAAATAGATAAAATAATTGAAAAAAAAGAAAAAGAATTGATGACTATATAAATAGTATGATTTTTAGTTATATAATAAATACTAATGGTTAATATATGGTTACAAAGAAATTTAATAAAAGTTTAATCAGAATTAATGATATAAATGTTAGTCAAAAAGAAATTTTTTGAAAAAGATTTTCAATGGCATTTTTTATATTTTCATATTGAATTTTGATATTAATTACTTGCTTAATATCTGATAATTCATTAAATGATGATTGATATATTAATCTTTCTCCAAATCCTACACTAAATTTGCAATATAAGGGCATATTTGCATATATGTTCATTGTTTTACTAATTCCCTTTATATATGGTGCTGTTTATGAAGTGAATAAATTATTTTTTGGTGCTTATTCTAGAAAAACATTTATATTTTTACTATTAGGGATATTAACATTATGTATTCTTCCTAATTTTGCATTTATTACAAAATTCTACTACTTTACACCAATAGAAAGATCTTTTAGTCAAAGTCCCACTTCAGACTTTTTTACAATATTTGCTTTATTTACAATTACATTATTAATAGGTTTTATAATTTTATTAATTATCTTAATTTTTATAGTTGTTGATTACGGAGTTTTAGATTTAAAATCATTACTTTTATTTTTTATTTTAAATGTAGTTGTAGGTTTTGGATTCTTCTCAATTGGTTTTATTGGTTTATCTAAATCATGACTTGTTTTATTCTTTGTGTTATCAGTATCTGTTTTTACAGATGTATTTGCATATTTAACAGGTCTTTTATTTGGAAGAACACAAATGACAAAAGTTATTTCTCCTAAAAAAACATGGGAAGGTTTTTTTATAGGTTTGATTGTGACTATTCTAGCTTCAGCATTGTTAATTTATTTTATTTCATTCGGAAATCAAACTCACAACACTATTGAAAACCTAATTCATGTACCCGTCATATATGAAAATTTAGTTGGTAGATGATTTTTCTTGATTTTCTTAGTTCTTGGAATTTCTTTGATTTCAACTATTGGAGATTTAGCTTTTAGTTTTTTAAAAAGACAATATTTAATAAAAGATTATGGTACATTATTTAAAAATCATGGTGGTGTATTAGATAGATTTGACTCTCTTTTATTTGCATTTACACTATATACCCTTTTAATATTTTTTATGAGTGGTCTTACTGAATCAAAATTATTTCAATAATATTTGCATTTTTATTATTTTTAAGATTATACTTAATAGGTATGAAAATTTAGGAGAAAAAAAATTATAATGGCTACAAATAAAACAGATAAAGTTGGATCAGTTGAAGAAAAAAAGACTGCAAAAGCAAAGCCCGCTAATAAAGTTTCTAAAATAACTGACGATGAAGTTAAAACTGAATTCGTTAAAGAAGAAAAAAAGTTATATAGAAAAACTAAAGATTACGAAGATATTGAAGATAGCTCTGAAAAAAGTTATAAAAATAAAAAAACTTCAGAAGACTTTAAGAAAAGCAAAACTTACTACAAAGATAAGTCAGCTGAAATTAAAGTTGCAATCGAAAGTAAATTAGATGCAAATCCAACAGTAAAAGCAAAATATAAAGAATTAGTGTCTATTAGTAAACTAATGGAAACTGGTATTCATATAGGTTTGCCTTCTAGAAAATGAAATCCAAAAATGAAAAAATTTATTTATACAAAAAAAGGTAAAAATTACATCATTGATTTATATTTTACAGTTGTTGCATTAAGTGAAGCATATCACTTCTTGTATGAACTTGGAAAAAAAGATGGTAAAGCTATTTTTGTAGGAACTAAAGGATGAATTGTTAAAAATCACATTAAAGTAGAATCTAGAAGAGTAGGATCATTCTTTGTTAACCAAAGATGATTAGGTGGAACACTAACTAATTTAAAAACAATAAATAACTCAACTAAGAAATTGAGTGAATTAGTTGCGCTTCAAAAATTTGGAGAAATATCTAAATATTCTAAAAAAGAACAATCAATAATTATTAAAGATATTGAAAAATTAAATAAATTCTTTGGTGGAATTAGAACTATGAAAGATCTTCCAGATGTACTAATAGTAACTGATCCAGTTGAAGAAAAAAATGCGATTTTAGAAGCAAGAAAATTAAATATTCCTATTATTGCAATTTGTAACACAAATGCAGATCCAGATAATATTGATATTGTAATTCCTGCAAACAACTATTCTATTAAATCAGTATATTTAATTATAGGAATACTAGCTGATGCAATTGCGCTTGGTCAAGGCAAAGCTGCAAATTATATTGGTAAACCTGATAGTGAAATTATATTACCAGAATCAAAAATTCAAAATCAATAATTATGAACAAAATTACAGATAATTTTTATTATATTCAAAATAGTATTATGGGAAATAATTCATATATTTTAATTAATAAAAATTTTTGTTTCATAGTTGACCCAAGTTGAAACTCAGAAAAGCTTATCGAATTTATAAAATCAAAGCAATTAATTTTAAAAGGAATTATTTTAACTCACTTACATTATGATCATGTGGGTGAAACAAAAAAGATAGTTGAAAATTTTGATAACATTAAAATAATTGTTTCGAAATTAGGTAAAGAAGTAGTTGATAACACTTCAAATAGAATTTTTATTAATGATAAAGATTTTAAAAATAATAATTTTACATATGTTGAGGATGGAGAATTAATTGAAAATGATTTAATTCAATTCATTCATACACCAGGTCATTCACAATGTTCAATGTGTATAGCATTTGAAAATAAAATTTTAACTGGCGATCATATTTTTGTTGATGAAATAGGTAGAACAGATCTTGAATATGCTGATCCTAAAGAAATGTGAAACTCAATTAAAAAATTTAAGACATATGTTGATGAAAAAAAAATTAATAATATATACCCTGGACATAATGAATTTGGAACTATGGAAATTATTTTACAAAAAAATAAATACTTAAAATAGTTCATAAATTGTTATAATTAAATTGGTGGTATATACCTTTTGACTTTAAGGTCTAAATTTTGAAAGGATTAAGTAATAAATAGTAAGGAAAGTTTAATTAAATTTTAATCTATTAAATATTGTTTAGTTTTTTGCAAGCGCTCAAGATTGTAAAACTTATTAGATGAATTTAAGTGGATATTATTTAGTTTGAATGATTTTATAGTTTATTATTTAGTATGATTAAACTTTAGAATAAGAAGTTAATAAAAATATATAAAAATTATCACTTTGGTTTGAAGTTTAATTTTTTTTGTATAACGTCTATATTAATTTAAATAAAAAAACTCTGTTGTTGATTTTGTTTTTTTCGAGAGAAACATTATCATAATGCATCGTTCCTATAAATATTTTTGTTGATATTGACCCTCGCGCGTACAGACTATCTTTACTATAGTTCAAAGAGCTTCCTATAAGGCTAAAATCGTTATACTGATAAAAAATTATATTAAAAATACTGATTAGTGATAATTTTTTTTATTTTTAAAAATCGTAACTTTCATAATTTTTTTAGAAAAATAAACTTTATAATATTATTGAGTAATTATGAATAAAACACTATATAGAAAATATAAACCAGAAAATTTTAACAATATAATTGGTCAATTTTATATTAAAAAAATATTATTAAATTCACTTTCAAATGATATGATTTCACATGCATATATTTTTAGTGGACCAAGAGGAGTTGGTAAAACTTCTATTGCAAGAATATTTGCAAAATCAATAAATTGTACAAATAAAATTAATGGAGACGCTTGTTGCGTTTGCAAAAATTGTAAATTATTTTCTTCAAGTGATTGTATGGACATAATAGAGCTTGATGCTGCTTCGAATAATGGTGTAAATGAGATTAGAAACTTAATTGATTCTACAAAATTTATTCCTAATGTTTTTAGTAAAAAAGTTTATATAATTGATGAATCTCATATGCTTACAAATAGTTCTTGAAATGCTCTACTAAAAACATTGGAAGATCCACCAAAGGATGTCGTATTTATTTTTGCTACAACAGAAGTAAATAAAATTCCTTTAACAATTTTATCAAGATGTCAAAGATTTGATTTTGAGAAAATTGGGAAAGATGTATTAAAACAATTTATACATAACATTATTAAATTAGAAAATATTAAAATTTTACCAGATGCTATTGATGAAATAATATCAATTTCAGATGGTTCAGTGAGAGATTGTTTGAGTATTTTAAATCAAACTCAAAGCTACTCTAATAATGAAATTACATCAAATGATATAAGAGAAATATTTGGGCTTTTAGATACTAAAAGTAAAATAAATTTAATTGATCTAATTATAAATAATGATATTCTAAATATCTCAGTATTAATAAATAAGTACGAATTAAAAGGTGTTAATTTTTACAAACTTTGTTTTCAATTAATTGAGATACTTCTTGACAAATTATTTTATATAAAAAGTGGTTCGTTTGAAAATCTTAAAATTCTTAATGAAGAAAATATTAATAGTTTTAAATTAAGTGAAAAACAAATACTTGCACTAATTGAAATATTGCAAAATGGAATAATACAAATCAAAAATAATATTGACGATAAATTCTTTTTTGAATTAGTTACACTTAATTGTGTTTCTTATTTAAAGAATAGTGGATTAATAAAAGATGAGGAGATAATAATGGAAAATAAACCAATTAACAACATTAATTTATCAAAAATAAATATTGATAATACAATTGATAATGAAGTTCAAAAAAACGCTCCAAAAATAATATCTAATATTTCAACAGAAGAATTAGTATGTTCAAATGTAAAATTTGAAAATGTTGTAACTTCTAGAAAATTAGAAAATAATGTTGTTCAAAAAGATATATTTCAACAAGTAAACACTAAACCTTATTCTTTAAAAGAAGTTAAAATAGATCATATCTTACATTCAAAAGAAACATTTGAAAATCAAAAAAAAGAAAATAATAAATTATTTGAAGAACCGTCAAAAAAAGAAAATTTAATATTAGCTGAACTTGATAAAAATCTTGTATCGATTTTTTCTGAGATTGCTTTCAATAATAATAATGAAATAAAAACAAAACTTAATTTAGTTTTTGATAATATAAGGGGCACAGTTCCTAGAACTCCAGAAGAGGCTTATATAATTGATGCTTCAAAAATCTTAATAGCAAGTAATAATGGATTTGTGTTAATGTATGATGATGAATTGAGTTCAATAAACTTAAACTTAATTTCTGATAACGAAGAATTTATTTTATACATTAAAAATAGATTTGGATCAATATACAAAGTTATAGGTGTCACAAGAAAACAAGCTAAAGATTTTTCTGAATTTGTGAAAGAATTGAAAAGAAATTATAAAGTTTATCAAGATGTAAATATTGAAAAATTAAAATTAAAAATAAAGGCAAATGCTTCTACAAAAGAAATAGCACTAGAAATATTTGGGGAAGAAATAGTAGGTAAATAATATGAATATTCAAAATTTAATGAAACAAGCTCAGAAGATGCAAGCAGAAATGCAGAAAAAAACAGAAGAGCTTAACAAAAAAGAATTTGTTATAACTTCAAAAAATAACTTAGTTGAAATAAAAATTTTAGGAAATCTTGAAATTAAAGACATTAAAATAAGTAAAGATTTAGTTGACGAAGATGATATTGATACTCTTCAAGACGTTATTGTTGATTCAATAAACAAAGCTATCAAAGAAGTAAATAACGAAAAAGAGAATTTAATGCCAAAAAGCATGCCAAAGGGATTAATTTAGGTGAAACCAAAAGAGTTTGAATACTTTGTAGAAGGATTTAAAAAATTGCCTGGCGTTTCTAAAAAGAGTGCTGAAAAAATTTGTGACTTTATTTTAAGGCAAGATGATAAATTTGCAAAAGACTTATCATCAAGAATTATTGATTTAAAATTTAATGTTAATTTTTGTTCAATATGTAATAACTTAACAAATAATCAAATTCATTGTGAAATTTGCAATGATTCAAGCAGATATAATAATAAATTATGTATTGTTTCTGATTTTAATGACTTGATAAAAATTGAAAATCTTGAAATTTATAATGGTTTATATTTTAATTTAAAGATGGAAATTGATAGTAAAAAGAAAAATATTGATGATCTTGATAGCAGTTTAAAAAAAATTATAGATATTATTGAAAAAAAAGATATCAAAGAGATATTAATAGCAACAAACATGACAATTAATGGAGAGTTTACAGCTTTTTATATTTCTTCATATATAAAGAAAATATTCAATAATATAGAAATTTATAGACTTGCTACAGGTTTGCCATTTAATTCTTCAATAGATTATATTGACTCTGAATCTTTAACATCAGCTATCAAAAATAAAATAAAATTTTAAAAATTAGCACTTTTTTGTTGAGAGTGCTAATTTTTATTGTATAATGAGATTGTTAAATTATTTTAGGAGGAAAATATTATGAGTAATTTAATTATAGGTATAGACTTAGGAACAACAAATTCATGTGTTTCTATAGTAGAAAATGGTAAACCCAAAATTATTGAAACTCCTGAAGGAAAAAGAACAATCCCTTCTGTAGTTGCATATAAGGGTAGTGAAATAATTGTGGGAGATGCTGCAAAAAGACAAGCAATCACAAATAAATTAACAGTTAGTTCAATTAAAAGACTAATTGGTACAAATGAAAAAGTTGAAATTGGTGACAAAAAATATACACCAGAAGAAATTTCTGCTCAAATTCTTTCATACATTAAAAAATGTGCTGAAGAAAAATTAGGTAAAAAAATTACAAAAGCTGTTATTACGGTTCCAGCATATTTTAATGATGCTCAAAGACAAGCGACAAAGAATGCAGGAAAAATTGCAGGATTAGAAGTTGAAAGAATTATTAATGAACCAACTGCTGCTGCACTAGCTTATGGTATTGATAAATCTAAGAATGAACAAAAAGTTTTAGTTTATGACTTAGGTGGTGGTACATTTGACGTTTCTGTTCTTGAAATAGCAGATGGAACATTCGAAGTATTATCTACATCAGGAGATAACAAGCTTGGTGGTGATGACTGAGATCAAAAAATTATTGATTGAGTAATCGAACAAGTTCAAAAAGAACATGGTAAAGATTTATCGACTGATAAAATGGCAGTTCAAAGAATTAAAGATGCATCTGAAAAAGCAAAGATAGAATTATCTGGTACTAAAGAAGCTATCATTAGTTTACCATTTATTGCCCAAGGTAATGATGGTCCGATTAACGTTGAATTAACTTTAACAAAAGCTAAATTTGAAGATTTAACAAAAGACTTATTAGAAAGAACAAAAAGACCAGTTGAAGATGCTTTAAAAGAAGCTAAATTAACTAAAGATAAAATAGACAAAGTTTTACTTGTTGGTGGTTCTACTAGAATGACTGCAGTTGAAGAATTAGTTGTAAGTATGTTAGGTAAAAAACCTGACAAAAATATTAACCCTGATGAAGTTGTAGCACAAGGTGCTGCAATTCAAGGTGGAGTATTAATGGGAGATGTAAATGATATTCTATTATTAGATGTAACTCCATTAACATTAAGTATTGAAACATTAGGAGGAGTAGCAACTCCATTAATTCCTAGAAATTCAACTATTCCAATTTCTAAGTCTCAAGTATTCTCAACAGCAGCTGACAATCAACCAGCAGTTGATGTTCATGTTGTTCAAGGTGAAAGACCAATGGTTGCAGATAATAAATCACTAGGTAAATTTGTTTTAGATGGTATTCAACCTGCTCCAAGAGGAGTTCCACAAATTGAAATTACATTTAATATTGATGCAAATGGAATTCTTAATGTTAAAGCCATTGATAAAAAAACTAATAAAGAAGCTAACATTACAATTAAAGATTCTACAGGTTTATCAGATGCTGAAATTGAAAAAATGATAAAAGATGCTGAAGCTAACAAAGCAGCAGATGAGAAAAAGAAAAAAGATAATGAAACTAAATATAGAGCAGAGACTTTTATCCATTCAATGAGAAAAGAATTAAATTCTGAAGAAGCAAAAAATATTGATGCTAAAGATAAAGAAAAAATTGAAAAACAAATTAAAGAAATTGAAACTTTATTAGAAGAAAATAAATTTGAAGAATTGAATAAAAAATTAGATGCAGTTGAAAAAGAAGCTTTTGAATTTATGCAAAAACAAGCACAAAAAGCGCAAGCAAAAAATGACGACGAGTCTAAAAAAGAAAATCCAAAAAAAGATAGCTCTAAAAAAGAAGAAAAGTCTAAAAAATAAAAAAAATCCTTTAAAAGGATTTTTTTTATTTTATGTAATTTGGTTTCCTTCTACAAAAACTCCAAATCCAGCAAGTAATGATAATAATGCAATTAGTAATAATATAAAAGATAGCATTAGTAAATAAGCAAATTTATGTGTTGCTCAAAAACTTGGATTTTTTCCTTTAAGACTTTTATAAAAGTCCATTTCTTCTTTTGTAGGAATTTTTGTTTTTCTAAATTTAAAAGCAAAATAAGATGAGACTAAGCCCATAACTAAAAATACAGCAAAACCAATAAAAAAAATTCAAGAGTATTCAAACATTTCTTAATCCTTCACTAATATTATCTAATAAATAATAATTAAAAATTAACATAATATATTAAAAAATGATATCTATATATATAAATATTTAAACATATATATTAAATAGAAAATGTTTTATACTTATTTTTTGATACTATAAGATTGTATAAATATAAATTTTATAAAAAAGAAAGGAAATTATGCAGTTAAATAATTTTAAGGAAAAAATTACTTCTCATTTGAAAAACCGTAAAGGTTCTGGTAACGCTAGAGAATTTATTGGAAAACTTTCAAGAGGATTAATGCTTCCTATTAGCTTGCTGCCAATTGCTGGGTTATTCCTAGGAATTGGTGCAGCTATCGTAAATGGTTCTAATGGTAATGAAGCTATGAAATTATTTGGTCAATTTTTACAATTACCAGGTGATGCTATTTTTGGCGCTTTACCAGTTCTATTTGCAATTGCTATTGCAATAACATTTACCAGGGACGCTGGTACTGCTGGTTTAAGTGCCATTGTTGCCTTCCTAGCCTTTGGTGGGATTCAACAAGCGCTAATAGTTCCAGTTATGAACGCAAATGATGGCAACATAATCGGATACAACCTATTATTTTATGCTCCAAATATGTGAGGATTAACTAGTAGTGCTGATTATGGTTTAGATGCTTCATTATTTAGTACTGTACTTGGTTGAAGACAATTAAGTACAAGTGCTTTTGGAGGATTCATTGTTGGTTTTACTGTTGCTTATTTATATAATAAGTTTAAAGACATTCAATTACCAGCAGTTATTGGATTCTTCTCGGGGGTAAGATTCATCCCAATAGTCACATTTATTGCATTCTTACCTATAACAATTCTAGTACTAATGATATGACCATTAGTAGGAACATTATTTGGACTAATTGGTGGTGCTCTTGGTTCAGGAATGTTTGGTTTCCAATCATTCATATTTGGATATATTGAAAGATCGTTAGTTCCATTCGGATTACACCATGCTTTCTATACGCCATTATGATTAACAAGTATTGGAGGTACATTAAACCTTAATGACCTTGCAATAGTAAATGGAAACTTTGTTTCAATAGTAGCGAATAGTACTGAAAAAGCAACATGACTTGACATAGTTCAAGCTTCAAATGAATTATGAACTAATTCTACAGTAAGCGGGGACCAAGGTGTTTGAGCATTTGTTAACTCAAACTTAGCTGGTAAAACAGTTTATGAGTTAGGTACTTCAAATACAACAATAATTGAATTCTCAGATGTTACTACTACAGTATATCAAGCAAACCTAACAAAATTATCAGAAGGTAGTATGGTAGCTTTAAGTCAAGGTGTTAATATTGGACAATATACTCAAGGTAAATATCCATTCATGATGTTTGGTCTTCCAGCAGCTGGTGCAGCTATGGTAATGGCAGCGCCTAAAGAAAATAGAAAAATGGCTGGATCAGTTGTTCTTTCTGCTTCGCTTACAGCTTTCTTAACAGGAATTACTGAACCAATTGAATTTACATTCTTATTCTTAGCTCCATGATTATTCTGAGGATTCCACGCTTTCTTCTGTGCATTGTCATTTGGATTAATGACATGATGAGGAATGATGTTCCCAGAAGTTGCTCCACATATTGGAATTACATTCTCAGGTGGTATAATTGACTGAGTAATTTATGGTGCAATTCAAATTCCAGCTGGATCTAATGCATGAGTATCATTACTAATTGGTATTCCATATGTTCCAATTTACTTCTTCTTTTTCTTATGAGCAATTAAAAAATTCAATATTGCTACACCAGGTAGAGGAGAAAATACAAAACTATATACAAAAGCTGACTTCAATGCTCGTAAAGATGGAAAAAATTCAGCTGGTTCATATGACCCTGAAGTTCTTGGAATAATCCAAGCTTATGGTGGTTTTGAAAATATCCAAACTGTTGATGCATGTATCACAAAATTAAGAATTAGTGTTAAAGATGATAAAAATGTTGATGAAAAAAGATTAACTAATGATTTAGGAGCACTAGGTGTTATTAAGCCAAGTAAAAAAGCAGTATATGCTATTTATGGAACTAGAGCAGACTGAATTAAAAATCAAATTAATACTATCATTAGCGATGTTGAAAAAAATCCTAAATTAAAAGAAGAAATTTTTAAAGGCAATGCAACTAAAAAAGCTACTACACAAGATTCTTCAAAAAAGGATTCTAATTCTAAAATTAAAAATGAAGTTGTAAATGTATATGCTCCATTTGATGGTGAAATTGTTCCTATGAATAAAGTACCTGATAAAACTTTTAGTGATAACTTAATGGGTAAAGGTTTAGCTATTAAACCAAGTTCTAAAGAAGTTAAATCTGTTCTTGAAAAAGGTAAACTAGAATTAGTATTTGATACAGGACATGCTTACATCTTTAAAACAGAAGATGGTACATCTATATTAGTCCATGTTGGTATTGATTCAATAAATTTAAAAGACAGTGCTAAAAAAGATATTTCTGTATTTAGTGTTAAATCTAAAGCAGGTCAATCTCTTAAAAAAGATTCTCCAATATCAGAAATTAATTTAAAAGACTTAGAAAAATATGCTAAATCTTCAGTAACTCCAATTATCGCTCTAAATGAAACTTTAGAAGGTAGAAAAATTGAAATTAAAGCAAAAGGTCCTAAGGTTAAAAAAGGCGACTTATTATTTGTTATCAAACCATAATAAAGCTTTATTAAATTAACATCTTATAGACAAAAAAAATCTTAACAAAAATGTTAAGATTTTTTTTATTTTTGTTATAATTTTATATATTATGAAAATTTTAAAAATTTTTTCTTAAAGGCAATTATGATTGAACAAAATAAAATATTGTTAACAAAAGAAGGTGCAGATAAATTAAAGGTAGAACTTAAAGAGTTAATTACCGTTAAAAGACCTGAAATCATTAAACAAATTCAAGATGCAAGAGAACAAGGGGATCTATCTGAGAATGCAGATTATGATTCAGCAAAAAATGAACAAGCAAGACTTGAATGAAGAATTCAAGAAATTGAAGAAATTTTAAATCACTATGAAATCATTAAGGAATCAAGCAGCAATAAAAAAACTGTTTCAATTGGTTCAACTGTTAAGTTTAAAGATTTATCAGATAATAAAGAGTACACATATGAGATTTGTGGATCAATTGAATCAGACCCGTTATTAGGCAAAATTTCAAATGAATCTCCCTTAGCAAAGGCTATTCTTAACAAAACTGTTGGAACTAAATCTGAAGTTAGAGGAATAGACAAACCCTATAAAGTGGAAATATTAAAGATATCTTAATTTATTTCTTTATATTTTATAAAAAGTTATATATAATTAAAAATGTTTAATTATTCAATAATTAAATATATGGGTAGTTAGCGAAGTGGCCAAACGCTGCTGACTGTAAATCAGCCCTCTCTGAGTTCGGCGGTTCGAATCCGTCACTACCCACCATATATTGGGCTGTAGCCAAGCGGTAAGGCAATAGACTTTGACTCTATCATGCGATGGTTCGAATCCATCTAGCCCAGCCATTTATTTTTGTCCCACTAGCTCAGTGGTAGAGCATTTCACTTTTAATGAAGGGGTCGTAGGTTCGAGTCCTACGTGGGACACCATTTAAATAATAATAATCATGGCTGCTGGAGTGGCGGAATGGTAGACGCACAGGACTTAAAATCCTGAGTTAGCAATAACGTGAGGGTTCAAGTCCCTCTTCCAGCACCATTTATTAATGCAGGTGTAGTTCAATGGTAGAACTATAGCCTTCCAAGCTATTAGCGTGGGTTCGATTCCCATCACCTGCTCCATATAAAAAAAATAAAATAATAATTAACTTTTTTGTTAATTATTATTTTTACTTTTTATAAAAATGTGGTATAAATTCAATAGTGTGTTTTTTTACATACTATACACACAGAATAGTTGTTAAGGGGAAATAATGCCAACAATATCACAATTAATTAGAAGTGAAAGAAAAAAGAAAGTTAAAAAAACAAAGTCACCAGCTTTACTTTGAACTTATAATTCAATGTCAAAAGGAACAAATAATAATCCAGCTCCTTTTAAAAGAGGAGTTTGTACTAGAGTTGGTACAATGACTCCAAGAAAGCCTAACTCAGCCTTAAGAAAATATGCAAAAGTAAGACTTACAAATAATTATGAAGTACTAGCATACATTCCAGGTGAAGGTCATAACTTACAGGAGCATAGTGTTGTTCTTATAAGAGGTGGTAGAGTGAAAGACTTATCAGGGGTTAGATACCATATCGTAAGAGGTACACTTGATACAGTTGGAGTTGCTAATAGAAAACAAGAAAGATCAGCTTATGGTGCTAAGAAACCTAAAGCTGCTAGCTAAGGAGATTAACTATGAGAAAAAATAGTGCACCTAAAAGAAATATATTACCAGACCCGGTTTATAATTCAAGATTAGTAACAAAAGCTATCAACACAATAATGCTTGATGGTAAAAAAGGTTTAGCTCAAAATATTCTATATTCGTCATTTGATTTAATTGAAAAGAAAACTGGGGAAAAAGGTATAGATGTATTTAAAAAAGCATTAGAAAATATTATTCCTTCTATTGAATTAAGAGTAAGAAGAATAGCAGGATCTAATTACCAAGTACCAACACCTGTTAGCAAGGAAAGAAGAATCACTTTAGCATTAAGATGATTAATCCTTTATTCAAGAAATAGAAATGAAAAAACTATGGTTGAAAGACTAGCTGGAGAAATAATTGATGCATCTAAATCAACAGGTTCATCAGTTAAGAAAAAAGAAGATACTCACAAAATGGCAGAAGCTAATAAAGCATTTGCACATTTAAGGTTTTAAAATAGGAAAAAATTATGGCAAGAAAATATCCATTAGAAAAATTTAGAAATTTTGGAATTATGGCTCATATTGATGCAGGTAAAACTACAACATCTGAAAGAATATTATTTCATGCAGGTAAAACTCATAAAATAGGAGAAGTTCATGATGGTGGTGCTACTATGGATTGAATGGCTCAAGAAAAAGAACGTGGAATTACAATTACTTCTGCTGCTACCTTTGTTACATGAAATGGTCATCAATTAAACTTAATCGATACCCCAGGGCACGTTGACTTCACTGTGGAAGTTGAAAGATCTTTAAGGGTATTAGATGGAGCGGTTGCTGTATTAGATGCGCAAAATGGTGTTGAACCTCAAACTGAAACTGTTTGAAGACAAGCAACAAGATATGATGTACCTAGAATAGTATTTGTTAATAAAATGGATAAAACTGGTGCTGACTTCGATATGTGTATTGACTCATTAAAAGATAGATTAGCAGCAAATGTTTCACCAATTCAATATCCAATTGGAGCAGAGTCTCAATTTAAAGGATTAATTGATATCGTTGAAATGAGAGCGATAATGTTTGATGGTAAACCTGATGAAAATTATACTATTGAAGAAGTTCCAGCTGATTTACTAGAAAAAGTTAAAAAACTAAGATCAGAATTAATTGACAACTGTGTTGAGTATGATGAAGAAATTATGGAAAAATACTTAGACGGTAAAGAGCTATCTATTGATGAGATTAAAAAATGTATAAGAAAAGGTGTTATTAGTTCAAAATTTTATCCAGTTCTTTGCGGAACAGCTTTTAAAAATAAAGGTGTAAAAACATTGCTTGATGCAATTGTAGATTACTTACCATCTCCAAATGATGTTCCCCCAATTAAGGCAACAAAATTAGATGGTAGTGAAACTCAAAGAACAAATAGTGATGACGAACCATTTGCTGCATTAGCTTTTAAAGTAGCAACAGATCCTTTTGTTGGAAAATTAACTTTCATTAGAGTTTATTCAGGAGTACTTCCAAAGGGATCATATGTAATGAATGCAACAAAAGATGAAAAAGAAAGAGTTTCTAGATTAGTTAAAATGCACTCAAATAACAGAGATGAAATTGAAGAAATAAGAGCTGGTGATATATGTGCAGTAATTGGACTTAAAAACACAACTACTGGTGATACATTAACTAGTGAAAAGAATGAAATCATTTTAGAATCAATGACTTTTGCAGAACCGGTTATTTCATTAGCTGTTGAACCTAAGTCAAAAGGCGATCAAGAAAAAATGGGTGTTGCTTTATCAAAACTATCTGAAGAAGATCCAACATTTAGATCTTTCACTGATGAAGAAACTGGACAAGTAATTATTGCAGGAATGGGTGAACTTCACTTAGAAATTATTGTTGACAGAATGAGAAGAGAATTCAATGTTGAAACAAATGTTGGTGCACCACAAGTTTCTTATAGAGAAACATTCTTAAAATCTGGGGACAAAGTTGAAGCTAAATACATCAAACAATCAGGTGGTAAAGGTCAGTATGGTCACGTTGTGATTAACTTCGAACCAAACCCAGAAAAAGGTTTTGAATTTGTTGATAAAATAGTAGGTGGAAAAATTCCTAAGGAATATATTAAACCTGTTAAAAAAGGATTGGAAGATGCATTAAACTCTGGTCCTTTAGCTGGATACCCAGTTATTGACATTAAAGCAACTTTAGTAGATGGTTCATACCATGATGTCGATTCATCTGAGATGGCATATCAAATTGCTGCATCAATGTCTTTAAAAGAAGCTGCAAAAATTTGTCAGCCAGTTCTACTTGAACCAATTATGTCAGTAGAGATTACTGTTCCTGATGAATATTTCGGAACAGTAATGGGAGATATTTCTTCTAGAAGAGGAAGTATCGAAGGAAATGAGCAAAGAGGGAACGCTCAGGTTATTAAATCTAAAGTTCCTTTAAAAGAAATGTTTGGGTATGCGACTGATTTAAGATCAAATACTCAAGGGAGAGCAACATATATAATGCAGTTTAGTAATTATGCACAGGCTCCAAAATCAATTACTGAAGAAGTTGTTTCTTCTAAAACAAAAAAATAATATATAATTTAAAGAGCAAAAAATAAAGGAGAAATTATTTATGGCGAAAGCAAAATTTGATAGATCAAAAGATCACGTTAATATCGGTACTATAGGACATATAGACCATGGTAAAACTACTCTAACTGCTGCTATTTGTACTTTCCTTGCAAAACAAGGTAAGGCAGAAAAAAAAGATTACGCATCAATTGATAGTGCACCAGAAGAAAAAGCAAGAGGTATTACTATTAATACAGCTCATGTGGAATATGAAACAGATAAAAGACACTATGCTCACGTAGATTGTCCAGGACATGCTGATTATGTTAAAAACATGATTACAGGTGCTGCACAAATGGATGGTGGTATCTTAGTTGTTGCTGCAACTGATGGACCAATGCCACAAACAAGAGAACATATCTTACTTGCAAGACAAGTAGGTGTTCCTAAGTTAGTAGTATTCTTAAACAAATGTGATATGATGGCTGATACTGAAATGCAAGACTTAGTTGAAATGGAAGTTAGAGAATTATTATCTTCATATGGATTTGATGGTGATAACACTCCAGTTATTAGAGGATCAGCATTAAAAGGATTAGAAGGTGACGCAACTTGAGAAGCAAAACTTCAAGAGTTAATGGATGCAGTTGATAGCTACATTCCAACACCTACAAGAGAAAATGACAAACCTTTCTTATTAGCTGTTGAAGATTCAATGACTATTTCTGGTAGAGGTACTGTTGTAACTGGTAGAGTTGAAAGAGGTACTTTAAAACTTAATGATGAAGTTGAAATTGTCGGAATTAAAGCTACTAAAAAATGTGTTGTAACTGGTATGGAAATGTTCAAGAAAACACTTGATGAAGTTAGAGCTGGTGATAACGCTGGTATCTTATTAAGAGGTGTTAATAGAGAAGATATTATTAGAGGACAAGTATTAGCTAAACCAGGTTCAATCACTCCTCATATTAAATTCTCTGCTCAAATCTACTGTCTTAAAAAAGAAGAGGGTGGAAGACATACTCCATTCTTTAAAGGATATAGACCTCAGTTCTACTTTAGAACAACTGACGTAACAGGTTCAATCGAATTAAAAGAAGGTGTTGAAATGATAACTCCTGGTGATAACACTGAAATTATTGTTGAATTAATTTACCCAATCGCTGTTGAAGAAGGTTCTAAATTCTCTATTAGAGAAGGTGGAAGAACAGTTGGTGCTGGTACAGTAACTAAAATAATAAAATAAAAATAAAATTATTAATAATAATTTTATTTTTTTTATATATTATATAAAAGTAAGGTTTTTATGGAAAATGTTTATTTACAGAAAAAAGTAGCAAATTGAAAGATGAAGTTAAGATTTAGTAAATCTGTTTTTAAGTTAGTAAACATTCAATTTATTCAATCTAAATTTAGTTTTATGTTTTCATTTATTTTTTCGCTTGTCTTAATTTTTGGGCTAGGATATATGAATATCTACGGTTTTGGATTAATTGATGTTGGAGCAGCATTTATGAATGTAATAGTTGGGATAATGACATTCCAAGTATTACAAACAGGAATCCAAATTTTACCAGAAGCAATTATAGAGTTTAAGCAATCAGTAATATTAAAAAGAATTGGTTCAACACCAATTAAAGCAATTGATTTCGTTTTAATTATGATGTCTTATTATTTTTGTGTTATATTTGTACAATTTTGATGAATTGTTTTATGAACTACATTAGCATTTGGCTTTATAGAATTTGGAACAGGTATTCGAGAATCTACTGATAAAATTTTAGGCATGGATCTTTTATGAAATGGAAATGTTGATTGATTTAGTTTTTTTATTACTTCAATGTATACTTCTGTTTTAGCCATTGTTGTAGGATTATTTATTGCATCAATTTCAAAAAGCTCAATTCACTCTCAAGTAATTGGTGGAATTACATTTTTTATAACAATGTTTTTATCTGGAAACTTTATTTCAATTCAAACAATTGATTCAATGGGTGCAATGAAATATATTTCATTGATAACACCATTTAGATCAGTGAATAATTTAACTTATATTGCATGAAATTCACAAGATATGTTTGCAGTATTTCAACCTTGAAAAGATGCAGTATTTCCACTATTTGCAGCAAACCCTAGTCCCGAAGATTTACAAAGTAATTATATTATTGAGTCATGATTTATTTGATACTCATGAATTATGCCTATTATAATGATAGTTGGATTAGTTTTTCTATCTGCAAGATTCTTTAAATGAAGTAAGAGGTAATTATGGCTAAAATAAGAGACCAATATAAATTTGATATTTCTTTAGGTATGTCTGAAGATAAAACAAACGCTCCTTTCATAATAGATTATGAACCTCCAAAAAATGAAAATAAATTAATCGAATTTAAAAATGTTACAAAAGTATTTAGCAATAATAAAAATAAATTTACAGCAGTAGATGATTTATCATTTTCATTATATGAAAATGAAAATGTTGCATTATTAGGAGCTAATGGTGCTGGTAAAACAACTATTGTTGAAATGATGATTGGTTTAAATACTCAAACAAGCGGCGAAATATTATATCTATATGATTATGAATATAATTTTCAAGAAGCTATTGGGATCCAATTTCAAGACTCATCTTATCCAATTGGGTTAAATGTTTCAAATATAATAGACTTTATGATTGATGTTTATAATATTGATATTACAAAAGATGAAATTATTTCTGTCGTTAAGTCATTTGGTTTACTTGAATATTTAAATAAGCCAGCTAAGTCTCTTTCAGGTGGTCAACAACAAAGATTTAATATATTGCTTGCTTTGCTTCACAAACCAAAAATTGTTTTTCTTGATGAGTTATCAACGGGATTAGACATCTATATTAAAAATCAGATTAGAGTTTTTGTAAAAAATTATTGTGAAAAATTTAAAATTAATATAATTCTTGTTTCTCATGACATTGAGGAAATTGATAATATTACAGATAGAATAATGATTCTTCAAAATGGTAAACTTAAAGTTGATATTAATAAAAATAAAATAAATAAATATGCAAAATCTTTAAATGATTTAATTAATAAATATATATAAAAAAATAAGGATATTAATCCTTATTTTTTATCCTCATCTTTTTCAACAATTCAGTTAGGAGATAAAGCAGCTTCTGCATTTAGATCAAATACATCGAATTTATTGTTTGAAGTTATTTCATTTAAAACAATATTTCTATATTTCTCATTCATTGCAGTTGTTATCAATAAATTAAATACTATATCTGCACCTTGCTGAGTAAGAAATGTATTAAAGCCTTGGCTTACATCATGATAGTTAATTTGTTGAGCATAAGCACCATAAAAGTTAACTGTACTTGTATCTGGTAATATCTCTTTAGAAATATAATTTTGAAATTTAATAAATGCATCATCAGGAACAATTGCTGGATTCTCAATTTGTTTAATGAATTCTTTTTTCTTTAAAGAAATCGTAGTAGCTTTATTAATTGAATCTATATCAAAGCTACCACCTAACTCTTTGCTTATATTGTTAGCTAATGTTTCAATATCACTTATAAATTTAATTTCATTGATGTGTTTAACTAATTGATCTCTTTTACCATATTGATATAAAACACCTTTTGAAGAAGTATCAGAAGTATCATTAATATCTATCACATCTCTTTGACTATTAAATAGTTTTTCAACTACAACTGAAGGAAGCGAATTACTTTCTAATGATTGTAAACCAGCATAACCTAGCATTTCGGTTCCGTCTTTGTTCTTCATTATATTATAATGATTGCTTTGTGTGCCATATGTAGAATTAGTATATAAGTTGTCACCATCAACATCTTCAGTTGCATTTGAAGTTAATAATGTTCCAGAGTTAGAAAAGTATTTTGAAGCATAGTTATTATTATCATTAATTTTCATTCTATTGATATTTAATAATTCTTCTGAAGTTATATTTCTGTTATCACTTTCAAGTTTGCCATTTAAACCATCTGCTCAAACAAAGTAGAAATCTCTACCATATATAACTTGGTCTTTTAAAGATTCCATAAATTTGTCACCAGGATCTCCATCGCCATTATCGTCATTTAATAAATATTTAACTGTAGAAGCTAATAAGAAAGCATCAAACATTTTTGTATAAATATTATTTTTATTAATTTCGAAAGATTCTTTATATATGTTTTCTTTATATTCATTTAATTGATTAGGTGTTAAAATTGCATTATTTGATAAAGCATTTGTATTGTATCTAGTTCAATCAATAAATTTGTTGCCGCTTTTATTGTTAAAATCTTGTCCATAATAAACATTTACTAATTGATAATTTAATATATTAAGATCTGCTGGTTTAATATTTTCATAAATACTTTCATTGAATTTCAAAAATTTTTGGTTTCCCAATCTAGTTTCAAAATAAGTATTTACATTTTTATCCAACACTTCTGATTTAACTTTATCTGCAAAGATAGAACCATTGTTTTTCATATAATCATATATTGATAAATTTAAATAAAAATCATTTGAATAAATCATTTGACTAAACTTAAATGTATTTTCAGTTGATGCTAATGGAGATATTGCTAAAGCTGTAATATATGATTTCATAGCTTTTAGGTATTCTTCTCTATAAGAACCAGCACCATAAATAGGGGTTGTTGCATTATATAAATTTGTTATATTATAGAAACCAGTTGATGTATTTTGATTGTAAATTCAAGGAGCTGCTAATCCATTGTTTTTTGAATTTGCAGAAAAGTTAGAAGAGTAAGATTCCTTAGTTGATCTAAATTTATTTTGAACATTTACATTTTGATCATAATTTTTTATATTAAATAAATAATCAGACATTGCAATATAAAATTTTTCTGAAGGCTCTTTTCCTGTCCCTATATAGTTATCATTAAAATAATCACCAACTAATGTTTGCATTGTTGAATCTTGAAATAATTCTTTTAAAATAAATTCTTTATTATCTGTAAAATATGTTTTAAGTTCACTTTGTAAACTAATAGATACATTATTATTACCATTTAAGTTTGTTAAATTTCTTTCACTTAAAAGATGTCTGTAAATGATTACATCACCATAAATTTTATTTGCATCTTCAGCAGTTGCACTAGATTCAATATGTTTATAACCATCAATTGCAATTGCATGAACCCCAGCTTCATTTCTTAACATCATAAAGTTTGATAAATATGAATCAGCAATTTTGAATGCATCAGAAGAGTATAAATCTTTTCCTCTTAAGCTTGTAAGATCTCCGAACTGATTAATAATTTTATCAACCATTGCCGCTGGAATTTTAACATGATTTGTATTTAAATATGGAGTAGAAGAAATAAATTGTTTAGTAATGTCATCTAAGACACTTATATCATTATTTAAACTTCTTGTATTTGAACTAGTTAAAAGTTCGTTACCAGTTGTTTGAAATTTATTGTAGTAAAGAGAAAGTGCAGCCATTGCAAACTCTGGATAAAGTGTGTCATATATATTTGATGCTTTAGCTAATATGTATGTTGAACTGTCTTCTGTATGACTTTGAGGAACATCAATAAGACCAGCACTGTTATCAACTCCAGCTATTTTATCAAGGATATAGTTATTTGTTTTTTTAGCATCTTCAATAAAGTTGTTAAATTTTTCAATACTTGAGAATGTCTCATTATCAGCACTTTCAGAAAAATATGGAAAAGCATAGTTTCCAGCTAAATCAGTAGTTCTAGTTGAAAATGTACTTTCTTCCTCTTCTGGTGGAGTTTCTTCTTCTGGTGGTGGAGTTATATTTGAATTATAAATACTATTTATTCCACCTTGCGGAGCACCGTATTTTCATAATGACATATTTATAATCATTGGTTTTTCAAATTTTAATCATTTATCAAAAACGAACTTTTGTATAGGAGCATAAAGTTTGTTTTCTAATTTATCTTCACTTTCTCAAGTAAAAGAAAATCCATCTTTTTTATTAAGTGCATTCATTAAATCTGAAAGTTGAGGAGTTTTTATAGCATTACTTCCATTGTTGACTACAACAAGAGATTTTTCAAATATTTTGTCAGTTAAATATGTTAATGCTCATTCATTTTTTTTAATAGCAATATATGAGTCTTTAGTACCACCATTTGGGTCTAAATGAGTATCTTGGAATTCTTCTTCTCACTTTGAAGGATTACTTTTTTGAAGCTGTTCTTCAGTTTGTTTAAGATTTTCTTCTATTTCTTTGTTTTTATTTTTTAAATCTCTAGCAAAAATAGCATTGCCTTCTGCGATTTTTTCAATTGCTTTATAAAAAACATCACCTATTCTACCTTCAATGTTTTTTTTCATTGAAGATTCATTAAATAATGAATCTTCAGCAACCTCTTGAAGAGTTACAGAAATTTCTTCATCTCCTGTTTTGCCATTATTAGCAAATACTTTACCATCCCCCTTATCTATTCTATTTTTATCATCTTCTACTGCAGCACTACATGATACTAAAAGTAACGAAGTTGAAGAAACAATTGATAATAAACCTAAAGAGATAGTTGCTAGAAAAATAGCTTTCGACTTTCTTCTTTTCATATATATTTTCTCCTAAAAATTACATAATATTATTATAATATTTTATTTTAAAAAACACATAAAAAAACAAATAAATTATTAAAAATAAAATATGTATATTGCTTTATTTAAAATATAATAAATAAAGTATAAAGTTGCAATTAATAATAAGAGGAAAAATGCCAAAAATTGAAATAAATAATTTATCAATTTCGATAAATGAAAAAATGATTTTAAAAGATATAAATCTAAAAATAAATAAAGGCGACATAATTGCTATCGTTGGACCAAATGGTAATGGAAAATCAACACTTTTAAAAAGTATAATGAATCATTATAGTGTGAATAAAGAAGGTGGAGATATTTTAATTGATGGCGAAAGCACAAATGAAATGGAACCTAATGAAATTACAAAAAAAGGAATATTTTTTGCTCCTCAAAATTCTGAAGAAATCCCTGGTGTTTTAATGATTGATTTTTTAAAAGCAATCGTAAATGCTAATCGAGAAACTCCTATAAAAATGGCAGAATTATTTAGAAACATTGAAAGCATCTTAAAAGATCTAAATTTAGATAGATCTATTTTAAAAAGATTTGTAAATCATGGATTTTCTGGTGGTGAAAAAAAGAAATCAGAAATTCTTCAAATGAAACTATTGGATCCAGAATGTATTTTATTGGATGAAATTGATTCAGGATTAGATGTTGATTCAATTAAACTTGTAATAAATGAGCTTAAAAAAATTGTAAATAATAAAAAATCTTTAATAATAGTTAGTCACCAACAAAAAATATTTGATGTCATTAAACCAAATAAAGTAATTGTAATTATGGGTGGCAAAATAATTAAAGAAGGTGACTACTCTCTTTTACAAAGAATTAATAATGAAGGTTATGAATGACTAAATTAATTATTGAAAACAATAGATTTTCAAGAACAATTGATATAGCTTCAAATACTAAAGAAAAAATATCAATTGTTGATATAAATGATAGTGATATTACGGTGGACATAATAATTAATGTATTTGAAAATTCAAGTGCAATATTAAATCTTGCAAGTTTTTCGGAATCAACAAAGAAAAACTACAATATTACTGTAAATCATTTTTCAAGTAATAGTTATAGTGAATGTAATGTTTTTGGTGTTTCTAAAAATGGTTCAAATATTAAATTTGATTTAACTGCAAAGATTGATGACTTATCATTATCAAATAAATGCAAACAATCGATAAGTGGTGTATTACTAACAAGTGATTCTTCAATTATTGGAGCTCCGAATTTAATAATTAACACAAATAGTATTAAAGCAGAACATTCTCTTTCAATAGGAAAAATAAATCAAAATAAATTGTTTTATTTAATGTCAAAAGGATTAAATAAAAAAGACGCTCTTTATCTTTTAATAATGGGTTATTTCAATAACTGTTTAAAAAATTTAAAAAACGAGAACCTTAAAGAAAAAATTGAAAGTAAAATAAAAGGTAAATTATAATGAAAAACTTAAAAAAAGACTTCCCGTGATTTGAAGCAAATAAGGGACTAACTTATTTAGATAGTGGAGCAACTTCGCTAAAACCTCAATGTGTAATTGATGTTGTTAATAAATACATGATTAAAGAATCATATAACTCACATAATACAGATTCAACACACACATATTCAACTACAAAATTCATTTATGAAACTAAGGAAAAATTAGCAAATTATTTAGGTACAAAACCAGATAATATTATTTTTACACCAGGTGCAACATATTCATTAAATATGGTATCTCAAGGAGTAAAACACATGTTTAATGAAGGTGATGAAATATTGTTAAATACATTAGAACATGCTTCTAATTTATTACCATGATTTGAACTCGCAAAAGAAAAAAAATTAAATATTAAATATATTGAAACAAAAGATTTATTTTTGACAGAAGAAGAAATAATAAACTCTATTTCTCCAAAAACAAAATTGATTTCATTTGCAAATGGAACTAATTTAATTGGGGCTTGATTAGATGCTGAAAAAATTTCAATTAAAATTAAAGAAAAAAATCCTAATACAATTATTTGTGTTGATGGCACTCAATATGTTCCTTTAAATAAAATGGATTTAAGTAATTCAAAAATTGATTTTCTAGCTTGTTCTGGTCATAAAATGTGTGCACCAACAGGAATAGGATTACTTTATTTAAACGATGAAATGAAACATAATTTCAAACCAACAATATATGGTGGAGGAATGAATAAAACAATTCAAAAAGATTCATATTCACAAATGAATAATTTAGATAAATATGAAGCAGGTACATTAAATATTTTAGGAATATATGGATGAAATGGAGCATTAGATTATTTAAATAATTTAGATTTTAAAGAAGTAAAACAAAATTTAATTGAAATCAAAAAATATTTAGATGGAGAGATAAATAAAATACCTGGCTTTTCGGTTATAAATGATAATGTAAATTCATACATAACTATTTTTAAACATGAATCATTATTTAGTCAGGATTTAGCAGGTTATTTAGGACAAAATGGAATAATAGTCAGGTCAGGTTTTTCATGTGCAAAACTTGCTCACTATAATACAAAATATGATCAATTTGTAAGGGTTTCTTTATACATCTATTCCGACTATGATGATGCAAATAGATTAATAGAAGTTTTAAAAAAATATAAAAAAGGTGATGAAATTAATTGAGTTTAAGCTTATTAATTTTTAGGATAAATTATGGATTACAAAAACAATTCAAATATGCAAAGGGCAATAATTATTGATAATTATGAAAACCCTGATAAAAAAACAAAAGATGATTTTGCAAATGAAGAATACAAATCATATAATTTTTCTTCTGAATCTTGCATCGATAATTTAACATTATTTTTGAAAATTGAAAATAATGAAATTGTAGATTGTTTATTCAATGGTGTAGGATGTGCAGTAAGTTCTGCAGCTTCAAATATCATGTGTAATTTATTAATAAATAAAACAAAAGAACAAGCACTTTCTATAATTTATAATTATGAAAAAATGCTTGCAAATGAAAAATATGATGAAGAGATGATTGAAGAACTTAATGTTTTTTCAAATATACATAACCAACCAAATAGAATAAAGTGTGCAAAAATAAGTTCTGAATCAATTAAAAGAATTTTAAAAGGATAAAATATGGAAGATAAAAAAACCTATCAAAAAGAATATGAATTTGGCTTTAATGATGGAAATGAATACCTTTTAAATCATAAGAAAGGTCTTAACAAGGATATCATTAGAGAAATTTCTAAAATAAAAGAAGAACCAGAATGAATGCTTGAATTAAGACTTAAAGCATTTGATACTTTTATTAAAATGGAAAACCCAAAATGAGGTCCCGACCTTTCATTTATAAATTTTGATGAATACATTTATTATTCACCTTCAAAAAAGAAAATGGAAAATGATTGAGAAAAAGTTCCAGAGACTATTAAGAATACATTTAAAAAACTTGGCATTCCTGAAGCAGAAGCCAAATTTTTAAATGGTGTTTCTACACAATATGATTCAGAAACTGTTTACAAATCTTTAAGAAAAGAATTAGAAGAACAAGGAGTTATATTTTCCAATATTGAAACTGCATTAAAACTTCATCCAGAAATCGTTAAGCAATACTTTGGTAAATTAGTTTCTTATGCAGATAATAAATATGCTGCTTTAAACACAGCAATATGATCTGGTGGATCATTTATTTATATTCCAAATGGCGTTAAAGTTGAAAAACCTCTTCAAGCTTATTTTAGAATAAATGGTTTATCTTTAGGTCAATTTGAAAGAACTTTAATTATTTTAGAATCAGATGCACTTTTGCATTATGTTGAAGGATGTACTGCTCCAATTTATAACGAAAATAATTTACATGCTGCTGTTGTAGAAGTTTTTGTTGGAGAAGATTCTAATTGCAGATATACGACAATTCAAAATTGATCAAAAAATGTTTTGAATTTAGTAACCAAAAGAGCAAAAACATTAAAAAGGGGTAACATGTCATGAATTGATGGAAATATTGGTTCTGGCATTAATATGAAATACCCTTGTACTATTCTTCAAGGAGATTATTCTACAAGTGATTGTATTTCAATCGCAATAGCTTCTAAAGATGTTGTGCAAGATTCTGGTGCAAAGATGATTCATATTGGTAAAGATACAAAATCAAAAATTATTTCTAAATCAATTTCACTCGATGGAGGAGATACAAGATATAGGGGATTAGTTGAAATTAAAAAAAGTGCTTTAAATAGCTTTGCGCATGTTGAATGTGATACATTAATTTTAGATTCAATCTCAAGAAGTGATACAGTTCCTATTGAAAAAATTTATAATAGTGAATCATATTTAGAACATGAAGCAAAAATTTCTTCAATAAGCGATGAACAAATATTTTATTTTACATCAAAAGGTCTTACAAAAAAAGAAGCAGAATATCTAATCATTCTTGGTTTTATTGAACCGTTTGTTAAAGAGTTACCAATGGAATATGCAATAGAATTAAATAGATTAATTAAGCTTGATATGGAAGGTTCTGTTGGATAAAATCGATCATTTTTATTAATAATTTTTTATTGTTGTGATGCAATAAAATAATTGCATTTAACTTATTAATATATTATAATTAAATTAATTATATAGTGCATAGATGTTTCTATTTTGAATTGGAGAATATTAAAATTATGTCAAAATTTTTTAAATTTATAACAAATAATGAAAGAAGATTAGATTTATCAAAAATGGGATTAACTTCTAATGATGTAATAATTTTAAATCTTAAAAAAAGCATATATGAATTATTAGATGATAAAGTTGAATTAGAATTGATAAAACAATCAGCAACTACAAACAAAACTGTTATTGTAATTGTAAAAGAAAATTTCCCTACTGAAATGGGTTCAATCGAAAACTTAGATGATGTTAAAGCAAAACATAAGAAAATCAAAAAGATTTTTAAGAAAAATGAAAATGTGTTATTTTTCTTTGGTAATGTAAGTGAATCTGAAAGTATTTATGGAATTGAAGATGGAGACATAACTATGTCAGATCCAAATTTCTTTGATAATTTTATTTTAGAAAAAAAAGCAAAAGCTGAACATGAATTAATGATTGAAAATCAAAAAAGAGAAGAAAATCAATTAATACTTGAAAATCAAATTCAAAAAGAAAAAGAAGCAATTGAAAATGAATTAACTAGTTTCGATAAAGAAAAAGATGAAATAAAAACTTTATATGAAAATAGCCCTAGTGGTACTTTTGTAAATCCTAATATTCAAAGAAACAATTCTATTGAAAATAACTCAGAAGTAATTGCAAGTAATTTTTATAATGAAGAAGGTACATTAGTTGATTTAAATAATTTATATAACGAAGATGGAAAATTAGTTAATGTAAATGACATATATAACAAAAAAGGTAAATTAGTTAATTCAATCAATCTATTTAGTGAAGATGGTAAATTAGTTGATTTAACAAATTTATATAACAAAGATGGTTCACCTATTAGTGATCAATCTTCTCCTTATGGAAGTGGCAAATTAGTTAAAAATGAATTTGACCAAGGATTTGAGAAATTACATAAAATTGATAATAGTGAAATTTCATACCCTCTTTTAGATTCAAAAGAATATTTACTAAAATCTATTTATGATTTTATATGAAGAATGTTTATATTAAATAATAATAATTTGCTATTAAACGACTTACTATACCTATCAGTAAATAATTTCCCTACGTTATCTTATGGACAAAATGAATATATTAGAGAATTAGCTGATAATGTTGACTCATTATTTGATCTAATTTTAAAGCTTGATTTTAAACTAGAATTCAATAATAAATTATTCTATATTTATTTAGCAAACTTATTTACAGTTATTAATGGTAAATGTAAAGTTAATAGAGAATTTCTTGTTGATATGGCAATTTGAGTAAGTGATGATGCTAGAGAACAATTTGTTTCTAGAACAGAAAACTTTATGAATAATAATTTAGTTTCAATTGAAAAAATTATTTATTCTCACTTTATTGAATTCTCTACATTAGCACAAAGTTCTATTCCTAGAATTAAAGGCTCTTTAAAAAATGAAGATGTTCATTTAGTTTTATACAAAAAAGTGCAATACTCAAATAATAGAAACCTATTTTGCATTATCATAAGAAATTTATATAGAGCATCTGGCGAAATTGGATTAAATTTAGAGGACTATATTTTAAATGAAGAAGCTATCAATAATTTAGATTCACAATTAAAAATGGATCTTGCAAACTCATATAATATTTTATTAGAAGAAGTTAGAAACTTTATTATTCTTAGAGGAAGTCATGAAGATAAAATATCAAAACTTTACAATGTGTTAATGAGCATTGGAATTGAAATGATTATTGAAGAAGCTGCTCAAGTTATTAATGTAGCTTCATTAGTAAATCAAGAGCAAGTTCAAATTGAAGACAGATACTTTAAATATATAAATCAAGTAGAACCTAAGAATGAAATAATTAATATTAAATATGAAGAAATTGAAGCTTTATATAAAGAAGCTTCTGATGCTGAAAAGGCAAGAAATATTAATGAAGATAAAGGCAACTTCGATTTAGATTTCTTAAAAGAACAAATTAGAAAAAGAAGAGCTAATGAGTTAGACAGAGACTATGGACTAAACAGTCAATTAGAATTTGGTAAAATCAATGTTGATTCTGATGAAATGTCAGATAAAATAGATGATTATGAAACTAAGATTAGAGCAAACATTAAAATGATTGAAGACCAAAGAAGAATGTTAAAAGAAAGAATGGATAAATATTCTAATAGATCAGCAATGGATGATATTCTTAAAATGAAATAAAAAAAATACACATTAATATGTGTATTTTTTTATCATTCTCTCTTTTTAGTGATACTTTCTGTTAGTACTTCACAACCATCTTCAGTAATTAAGATCATATCTTCAATTCTTATCCCACCAACATTTGGTATGTATATGCCTGGTTCAATTGTAACAATTGAATTTGTTGGTAATACTTCCTTATAATTTTGAGATACTATTGGAAGTTCATGAACATCAATTCCAACACCATGACCAGTAGAATGAACAAAGTAATCTTTAAATTCCGTTCCTGAAATAATATCTCTACAGTATTTATCAAGTTTTTGACCTGTTATTCCAGCCTTAGCTTTTTTAATTCCTGTTTTGTTTGATTTAAGAACCACATCATAAGCTTTTATTAGTTCGTCAGACTTTGGTTTGCCAAGAGCAAAAGTTCTTGTTAAATCAGAACAATATCCCATATATTTACAACCAATATCGATCGTAATGAAATCTCCATTCCTAATTAATCTATCAGTTGGTGAGTGATGAGGAAAAGCACCATTTGGACCTGAAGCAACAATTGGATTAAATGAATTGCATTCTCCGCCCGTTTGAATTATTCTGCAAGAAATTAAATTAGCAACTTCTTTTTCAGTCATACCTTCTTTTATTTCTTTTTTAATTCATTCCATCACTTCACAAATTTTCTTTGCAGCATGTCTTAAATTATCTATTTCATTTTTATTTTTGATAATTCTTAATTCTTTACCTTTAATTGGTTTTATATCATCTAACATATCTTGGAAAAATGACAATTCTGTTAAATTAGTGTATTCTTCTTCTAGAAAAGCCGAAGTTATTGAATTTTTGTAAAAATAGTCTGATAGAGTTTCCTTATTTTCATAAAGCTTAACATTTATTTTTGTTTTATCTATTTCTTTCAATCCATTTTGATAATATCTACCATCTAAGAAGTAAGTCACTTCTTTTTTAGTAATTACAATAAAACCAAATGATGAATGAAAGTTTGATAATCAATATCTTCCTTGTTTTGAAGTTAAAATACATGAATTAATTTTATCTTTTTTTAAATAGTTTCTAATTAATTCTATTTTTCTTTTCATACTTATTTCTTTTTTGTTTCAGTGTGATCATTAACTTTTCTGCATCTGTTACAAAACTTTTTTAAAGTCATCTTTTCTGGATGAGTTTTTTGATTTTTTTGTGTTAGATAATTAATTTCACGACACTCTTTACATTCAAGTCTCACATGTTTTTTTATAGCCATAATTCCTCGTTAATAACATTGTATTTTTTTAGTTAAAATCATTAATATTTTACCACTAATAATTGAATTTTTAAATATTATAAGCTATATTATCTTTTTTGCATTGTCTATTGAACCTAAATCAACGCATTCTATTTTATTTTTCATTAAATAATCAAATGCAATTTTAGATCTATTCCCTGAAAAGCAATATAAATAAACATTTTTATTTTCCAATGATTTCGTCTCTTTTTTCAATAATACATCCAATGGTATATTAATTGCTCCTTCAATATGATGTTCTTGGAATTCTATTTCACTTCTAACATCAATAATAATTTTTTGCTTCATACTAATACTTTAATCATTCTTAAATAAAATAAATTATATAATAAATATAGGTTCAATTTGAATTTTTACATGGTATGGAGAAAAATGAAAGGTAAAAGTTATAAGGGACAAATTCTTTTAGGTAAGTATAAAATTCTACATTTGATAACTCAAGGTGGGATGGATTCTTCAATATATTTAGCAGAAGATATTAGTTTTACAGAGAGAAATTATTTTTCAAATAAATATAAATATTCAGCCGTAAAGATAATTGAAAAAACTAAAGATACAGCAGATGATCAATGAGAAAAAATCCTTGATGAAGGAACTACGACTGGAAGACTTATTGGTAAGAAAAATATAGTTGAATTATATGAATTTACAAAATTAGATGAAAACACTATTTTGATAATTATGGAATATGTAGATGGCCCATCTCTTTCTAAATACATTACAAACAGCGGAACAATTCCGTTAAATGAATCTATTTATATATTTGAGCAAATATTAATAGGTGTAAATGAATTACACAAAAATAGTAATATCATAATTCATAGAGATTTAAAGCCAGATAATATTTTAATTTCAAAAGACTTATCAAAAATAAAAATTATTGATTTTGGTATTTCATCTGTTTTTAAAAGAAATAAAGATCAAATGAATAATATGGAAGCTATGACTAATGAGGAATCTTTTTATGGAACAATTCCCTACATAACTCCTGATGTTCTAAATTATAGAAAACAGTCAGAAAATAACCTTGCTTCATTAATAACTAAGCAATTTGATTTTCATTCTTTGGGTGTTATTTTTTATGAAATGATTACTGGTAAAAAATTATATTACTATGAAGATGAAAATAGTATTGAATCAATTAAATTTCCATGTATTTATGACATTGTTCCAATGAAAAGCATTTTTGAAGATTTTCCAAATGATATTGAAAATATAATTTTAAGATTAGTTTCTTCAAAGGAACAAGATTATCACTATAGATACTCAAGTATAGATGAAATATTAGACGATCTTAAAAATTATAAATTAAGAATTAAAAATCATGAACCAGAACCCACTCTTTTAAAGAAACCAACAGCTAGAAAACTTCAATTTGCTCCTAAATTTAATGTTTATAAAGAAGGCACAAAATTTTATAAAAATAATAAAATTATTTCAAAACTATATTTATTAGCAACTGTATTTGTAATTGTGCTATTAATTATAATTTCATTATTTTTTTCAGGAATTTTTTAATGAATAAAGCAATTGTTTTAAAATCAATAAGTGGAATTTCAACATTGAAGGATTTAGACAATTCTAATATATTTTTAGCAGAATTAAAAGGATCTTTGCTAAATAAAAAAACAATTATTTATCCTGGTGATTATGTAGAATATAGCAATAGCGAATCTACAAAAATTATTACAAAAATTATTAACAGAAAAAACTTTTTAAATAGACCAAAAATTGCAAACATAGATTATTTAGTAATTGTTAATTCTATTACAGAGCCTAAATCAAGTATTAGAATGATAAACAAATATATACTATTCTTTGAATCGCAATTTATTGATAATATTGTTTTATATTTTACAAAATTTGATTTATTAAAAGATACCGAAATTGAAGAAGCAAATAAATTAGTTAATCATTTTAAAAATGATAATTATATTTGCTTTTCATCAAATGAATTTAATGATTTTCTTGATTTTTTAAATACAAAAAAAACAAATATCATTTGTTTTACAGGGCAATCTGGAGTTGGAAAATCAACACTTTTAAATATGATAGATAAAAAATTTAATATTAGAACAAATGAAATTTCAAAAGCATTAAACAGTGGTAAGCATACAACAACTGCTACAAATTTATTACCATATGAAAACGGTTATTTAGTTGATACTCCAGGTTTTTCAACTGTTAATTTAAATATGGATAAATTAATACTAGCAAATGGTTATAAAGATTTCAGAGAAGCATCAATTAATTGTAAATTCAATAATTGTTTACATAAAGAAGAAACCAATTGTGCAATAAAGTCTATGGTAGAAAAAAATATTATTTCAAAAGAAAGATATAATGATTATTTATTTTTTTTAAATAATATTTCTATTAAAAAATAATTATATTTTTTCACCGTTTAAAGAAAATTTAGATGAACTTAAAATTTTAACATCAACAATATCGCCATCATTTGCTTCGCCTTTAAAATTAACAACTTTCATTTCTTCAGAATAACCAAAAAGAATATCTTTATTAGATTTTGATTTTCCTTCAACTAAAACCTTAACAGTCTTACCAACAAAGGATAAATTTTTTTCTTTTGAATATTTTTCTACTAATAAATTTAATTCTTGTAATCTTTCTCTTTTTTCTTCAATAGAAACATTGTCTTCCATTTTAGCAGCAACAGTTCCATCACGTTTACTATAGATATAAGTATATGCGTGATCAAATTTAACTTCATTATAAAGATCCAATGTTTTTTGGAATTGTTCTTTTGTTTCATTTGGAAACCCAACTATTAAATCTGTTGAAATAGTACAGTTAGGAATTAATTCTCTTATTTTATAAATTATTTTTAAATAATCTTTAATGTACATATGTCTATTCATTTTTTTTAAAATTTCATCATCTCCAGATTGAATGGGCAAATGAACATGTGGCATAATGTTTTTATACTTGCTCATTATTTTAATTATTTCATCTGTAAAATTTCAAGGATTACTTGTAGTAAATCTTATTCTTGGAATATTAGTTTTTGCTACATCTTCTAATAAATTTGCAAAGCTATAACTTCCACCCTTAAAATCAATTCCATAAGCATTAACATTTTGACCAATTAAAGTTACTTCTTTGAAGTTATCTTTTATTAAATCTTTAACTTCATTAAGTATATCTTCGCTTTTTCTACTTCTAATTTTTCCACGTGTAAATGGAACAATGCAATATGTACAAAATTTATCACATCCAAACATTACATTAACACATGCTTTAACATTACTAACTCTATTAGAAGGAAGATTTTCTATGACATCACCTTCTTTAGACCAAACATCCACAACAGTATCTTTTTCAAAAATAACTTGTTCTATTATTTGTGGAAGCCGATGAATGTTATGAGTACCCATTATAAAATCAACATGATTATATTTTTGCAAAATAGTGTTAACAATATTTTCTTCTTGAGCCATGCATCCAGCAATACCTAAAATAAAATTATTATTCTTTGCCTTAAATTGTTTTAAAAAACCAATTTCACCAAAAACCTTATTTTCTGCATTTTCTCTTATTGCACAAGTATTAAGTATTACAAAATCAGAAGTGTAAATATCTTCATTATATTCATAGCCTAAAGCTTTTAAAATTCCCATAATATTTTCAGAATCTCTTAAATTTGATTGGCATCCATATGTTCTAACATGAAAAGTTTTTCCTAATCCTATGTTTATGATATTTTCTGGAATGTAAAAAGCATCAGTGATAACTTGTGACTCTTGTATTCTTTTTCTAGCCTTATTTAAATCTGGCATAAAATATTTTGATATATCAATTTTTCTTTTTTTCATTTAATCATTATAAATGCTTTTTTTTAAATTAAATTATTTAATAAAATTAATTATAATTTAGATAGACTATTTTTAAGGAGCTGTTATGAAATTATCTATTGTATACAATATTTGTAATTTTTCTAATAATTTAGATAAGTCTCTGGAATCAATTCAAAATATAAAAGATAAAAATTTTGAAATAATTTTTGTTTTAAATTTAAGCAATAAATCTGTTGAGAAAATTTTACCATTGTTAAATTTTCCAAAAGAAAGAGTTTCATTTGTTTTTTTAGATCAAAATTTAGGGCACTCATATGCATATAATATTGGGTTGAAACTTGCTAAAGGTGATTATATTTACTTTGCAGGTTCAAAAAATATGTTTAAACAAGATTTTATGGAAAAGTTAAATGAAAAAACTTCAAAAGAAACGTATGATTTTATTGTTTTAAATGATGGAGATCAAAAAAAATTCTCAAATGAAGAATATATTAAAAATAGAAATACAGATGTTATGAATATTAAGAGAAAAATATTTAATAGAAAATTTTTAATGAAAAATGATATTTGGTTTACAAATTATAAAAACTTCAATCAATTGTATTTATTTTATGTAAATGAAAATGCAAAAAAAATTGGCTACATTGAAAAAAGTACTTGTGATTTTGTTTACTCTGATAAAGTTAATTACAACCTATATGACATCCTTACTTGCTCTGAAATTCTTTTTAAAATAATAAATGAGTCTGAATTTGATAAAGATAAAAAAGAATACTATAGAATGATAATCACTGTATCAATTTTATATGAATTTATATATAAAGTATTTAAAAATTATTCTGACAAAAATATAATAATAAACTCTATTACAAACGCATATAGAGTTATTGAAAAATTATATCCAGAATATAAAGAAAATAAATATCTAATCAAAAACAAAAATAAAGAAATACCAAACTACATATTAAACTTTAAAGTGAATATAAAATATTGCAAAAACGTTTTAGAGTTTTTATAAAAAATCATGAAAAAAGTTTACCCTTTAGCTTCATCTTCTAGAAGATTTTTTGCTAGATTATTAGATTTCATTTTAGTTTTTGGAATTATTATAATTTTTTATTTTGTATTCTTTTCTTTCAATCCAGTTGAAACAAATTTTAAATCACACTTATTTTTTTCATATATGATTTTTATTTGACTAACTTTTTTTATTTATTTTGTATTAATACCTTCTTTAAACAAGGGAAGAACTTTATTTATTTTTGCATTGAAGATGAGAATTTTTGATGCTAATGCTGATGATTATTTTTTTATTGAAAAAATAAAATTTAAAAATGATAAGCACAAGAATTTTTTTTATTTCTTTGTTAATTTATATAAGAGAGAATTTTTTGTTTGAAACATATTTTGTATAATTAATTTTTCATTAGGAATTGTCTTGCTGTCATTAGGTGATGCTGAGGGTTTAATTTTTATCAAGTCACTTTTTATGGCAAATATAGGAATTGATAATGCTGAAGGCACAAATTCATTTGCAATAATATTTACATCATTATACTCAATAAATTTTTTAGTTATTGTTATAATTTTTATTAATTTTTGAATTAACTCTGGAAAAAGAAATATCATTGATATTTTTAGTTCAACTGTGACTCTTTATCTTAAAGAAATTGAGCCAAAATCTGCTAATTTTAATAAAGATAAAAAGAATATAATTAATTATGGATTACCTGGTGAAATTTTAGATTCAGTTTTTGATGAAATATATGATTTAGAGAAAGAAAAAGATAATGGTAAAAATAAACGAAAAACAAAAAGAAGCAATTGAATCAGGTAATGAACCATTAATGATAATAGCTGGTGCTGGTTCTGGAAAAACATTTGTTTTAACTCAAAGAATAATTTATTTAGTTAATAAACTAGGTTTTTATCATAATTCTATTCTTGCTTTTACTTTTACAAATAAGGCAGCAAATGAAATAAGGGAAAGAATTTTAAATTCAATACCAGACTTACCATTTAATTGAATTGGAACATTTCATAGTATTTGTTTGAAAATTTTAAGAGAAGACATTCAAATATTAAATCGATCAAATAATTTTGTGATACTAGATGAAGAAGACCAATTATCAATAATAAAAGAGATATATAAAATTAAAGCTTTTTCTAAAGATGTTATAATTCAAAAAAAAGTGCTTTATTTTGTAAGTTATTTAAAATCAAAAAAAGTTGATATAGAAGATGATGAGGAAATAACCCTTGCATTGCAAAAACTCGAATTAAATTCAGAAAAAATAGAAATTATAAGAATTTGTTATAAGGACTATTCTAATTATTTATTAATTAAGAATTTACTAGATTTTGACGACTTAATTGTTTGTGTTAACAAAATATTTTCAATTAGTGAAGAAGTAAAATTGAAATGACAAAATAGATTTAATTATATTTTGGTGGATGAGTTTCAAGATACAAATGAAGATCAATTTGAATTATTAAACCACCTAATTAGAGACAAACAAAATGTTTTTATAGTTGGAGATCCAGATCAAATGATTTATTCATGAAGAGGTGCATATTCAAATATTTTTGAAGATTTTCAAGAAATGTATCCTAACAATAAAAAAATTCTTTTAGAAAAAAATTATCGTTCATCGCAGAATATTTTAGATGTTTCAAATCAATTAATTAAAAATAATAAATTTAGAATTGAAAAAGCTTTATACACAGATAATAATAGAGGTTCAAATATAATTTATTACCACGCTTCAAGTTCTGATAGAGAATCAAATTGAATAGCAAATAAAATAAATTATTTAAGAAATGAAGAAGGATATAAATATAAAGATATTGCTGTTCTATATAGAAGCAATTATTTGTCAAGAAATATTGAACAATCTTTAATTTATAAAGATATACCATATGTTATATTTGGTGGTCTTAAATTCTTTCAAAGAAAAGAAATAAAAGATTTAATTTCATTTTTGAAGTTAATATGTTTTGATGATGATGTTTCCTTAAATAGAATTCATAATACTCCAAAAAGAAAAATAAGTGAAGCTATTTATTCAAAAATTTTACAATTTGCAAATCAAAATAATATCTCAACATGAGAAGGATTTAAGAGGGTTCATGAAATAAATGATTTAAAAGATGCAGCTAAAAAAAGTTGTTATGAATTTTATGAACTAATTTTATCTTTAAAAGAATTTAAATTTATTTCAATAAATGATTTAGTTGATAAAATTTTGAAAGACACTAATTATTTAGATTATTTAAAAGATGTAGATGAGGAATACAGAATTGAGAATATAAAAGAACTTAAATCATCAATTGCTTTATACCAGTATAGAAATCCAAAAGCTAAACTAAAAGATTATTTGCAAGAAATAACTTTGTATATGTCAAACGAAGAAAAGGGATTTGAAGACAAAAGAGATTATGTTTCGCTTATGACTATCCATAATGCAAAAGGTTTAGAATTTAAAAATGTTTTTTTAATGGCATTTTGTGATGGCTTGTTTCCTTCTTCGAAAGCAATAGAAAAGGGAGATATTTCAGAGGAGAGAAGAATTGCATATGTTGCAATGACCAGAGCTAAAAAAAATTTATTTATTTCATCTTATGATGGAAAAAGCTTTCATATAGCTTCAGCATCTAATTTACTTCCTTCAAGATTTATTGAAGAAATAAGATCTAATAAAAAATTTGAAACCGTTATTGATTCTGCGCTTCAATACGAAAAAGATCATAAAGGTTTTTCTATTAATATTAAAGCTTCACAAGAAAAAGATTTATCTGAAAATTATCATGAAAATAAGCAAAGCTTTGAGTTAGGAGATGCAGTTATTCACACAATGTTTGGTTCTGGAATAGTTGTTGGAATTGAAGGAGACACATTAAAAATAACTTTTCAATCTCCTCATGGAATCAAGTTTATTTCACGAGATCATAAGAGTATTAAAAAGTTATTAAGTTAATTAGTTGCTTTCAAATTTTTTGTCTAAATAATAATCATATAAAGATTTTACAGTTTCATTAGCAGCTATTGAATTATTATCATTATCAATATTTTCAAGTAAAACAGGTTTTTTCTCATTAGAGAATGCTATTCCACCAGATAATTTATTATTATCTCCAACAATAGAGGTTAAGTTTGGTCTTACTAACAATGCATAGTCAACAAAGTTTCTATAATCAATAGCAGATTGATCTTGTCTTATATATAAACCATTCAATGATTTATACTCAAAAGGTAATTTAGTAAATTCAGCAATTTGATTATGTTCAATACTTGGTGGTAAATCATTTTCTACAGTGTAATCATAATTATATTTATTTAATAATATTGTTTCAGTATATGTTTCAAATGGATCATAATTTAATTGAGAAAAAATATTATTATCAGCTTTGAAAGCTGGGTTATCAATAAATAGTAGAACCTTTACTTTATCATTTAATTCTTTTTCAGAAAGAAATGCTTCAAAAAAATTAGAATCAATAATTGGGTTGATAGAAACTCCCCCACCATTTTCAATTCCACCACCACTTAATCAACTTCTAAAAGCTAAAGTAGAATCTGAACCTGCTAATGATCCATATATAAAAATGTAATTTCCATTATTTATGCTTAAATCACCTAATATAGCACTTTTAGCAGAACTCTTTTGCTCTTTTAAACCTGATAGTAAAACTTGGCCATTTGCTTCAGTTGGTAATTCCATTATTTTTAATTTGATAGAATCGTCTGAGTTTTGAGTTGAGCTACATGATACTAAAGATATTGATGCAATCATAGAAATATTAAATAAACAAAAAAGGAATATTTTTTTTCTATTTCTTTTAATTATTTTTTTCATATTTCTCCTTTTTTTATTTTAATAAATCTAAAATATATCAATAAATATTATATATTAATAAATAAAAAAAGTAATATTTAATATGAATTAAACATTTTTTTATTAAAAAAATTAATTTAAAGATAGAAAAAAGAGAAAAACTAAAAAAAAATGTATAAAAACAAATAATAAATAATAAAATTTAGATGTATGCATGAGCATTAGATTACCAAGGAGAAATGAAATGGGAAAAAAATTAGTGTTAGATTCAAACATGAGGCCATTAACTAAAAATCAAATAATGAAACTTATAAGTGATAATGCAAATATTTCAATACCAGTTATAAAAGATATATTTGATGATTTTCAAAAATTAATGTTTGCTGAATTAGACAGATGTTTAGAATTTAAATTACTAGACATTGGAAAAATAAAGGTTAAACGTTCTAACCCAAGAATTGGTGTAAATCCAAGTACTGGTCAAAAAGTAGAAATAGCTGCTAAAACAAAATTAAAATTTACTTTTTCAAAAAATTGCAAAGTTTTCGCAGAAACTTTATATATCTAATATATCAAGTACAATTACCTTATTTTTATATATACAAATTTAATTAATTTATATATATACAAAAATAATTTATTTATATAATAAAAGTAACTAATACTTTTTAATTGAAGGGAAAAAAAATAAAATATGGCAACTAATAAAATAAATATAGCTATAAATGGATTCGGAAGAATAGGAAGACTAACTTTTAGAGAATTACTAAAAAATAAAAATGTTTCAATAGTGGGTATTAATGATTTAACTGATACTAAAACACTTGCTCATTTATTAAAGTATGACTCTGCTCAAGGAGTGTTAGATAAAAAAGTATCACACACTGATAAGGAAATAATTATAGGAACAACAAAAATTCCTGTTTATTCAGAAAAGGACCCAAGTGCTTTACCTTGAAAAAAATTAAATGTAGATTTAGTAATTGAATCTACAGGAAGATTCACAGATGAAAAATCTGCTGGACTACATTTACAAGCAGGAGCTAAAAAAGTTTTAATATCAGCTCCAGCTAGTGGAAACATTCCAACTGTTGTTTACAATGTAAATCACAAAATTTTAACAGGTAAAGACAAAATAGTTTCTGGTGCATCATGTACAACAAATGCATTAGCACCTATGGCTAAAGTTCTTGATGATAAATTTGGAGTTGAATGAGGATTAATGAATACTATTCACGCATTCACTGCTGACCAAAGATTACAAGACGCTCCACATTCAGATTTAAGAAGAGCAAGAGCTGCTTCTGTTTCAATGATACCTACAAGTACTGGAGCAGCAAAAGCAATTGGCTTAGTTTTACCAAGTTTAAATGGTAAGCTTCATGGATTAGCTACAAGAGTTCCTACAATAACTGGTTCATTAGTAGACTTAACTGTAGTTTTAAAAAAGAATGCAGATATCAAAGCTATTAATAGTGCAATGAAGGCAGCTAAAAATGAATCATTCGCATATGAAGAAAATCCAATAGTATCTTGCGATGTTATTGGTGATACTCACGGATCAATTTTTGATCCAGCAATGACTTTAGAAATCAATGTTGATTCTAAAAAAGCATTCAAAGTTTTCACATGATACGATAACGAATATTCATATGTAGCTCAGCTAGTTAGAACAGCTATATATTTAGCAAAGTTAAAGTAATAATTTTTACAACGTTAATAACGTTTAAAAATTATTATTTTTAACCCCATCTAAAATAAAGGAATTACAATGACAAAACAAATTAAAAAAATTATAAAAATTAGCTTATCTGCACTTTTTGGAGCAGGATTATTATCAGTTATTATTGCATCTTCTGTAATTATGTCTGGAAGTAATACTTCTAATTTGTTTGCTGAGATAGTTGTTTCTGATAACACATCAGTACTTGCTGATAAATCATTTAGTGAAACTACTTTTAATGGATATAGAGATTTCTTAAAAGACAGAGGTAATGAATTAGACGCTCCTGTTCAAGAATATCGAGAAGGTTTTGGATTATGAAGAAGACCTGGAGTTAACAATAATGAAAGAGAAACTACATTTAAAGGAATATTCGATAATGGTAAAGATTTAATTATTGCTCCTGGTTTTAACCATGCACAAGCTATAGAAAATGTTGCACAAGATAAAACATTTTCTAATAAGGGGTTCTTGCTTTTAGACTCTGGTATAAATAATCCTGTTGGAAATGTTTCAACTGTAGAATTTAGAATGGAACAAGCTGGTTTTCAATGTGGAGTAGCTGCATCAGAATTTTTAAGTGTAAATAGAGAAATATTTGGAGCAGATGGTTCTTTAAAAATTGGAGGTTTTGTTGGTCTTGCATTCCCTTCTACTTTAGATTTCCTTATTGGTTATCAAAAGGGTATGGTTGCTTGAAATCAAGCAAATGCTAATGCTATTGACCCAGTACAAATTGAATGAGTAGATTTAGGTAATAATGTGGGTGCTTATACATCGGGAAGTTTTGGTATTGGAGATGGTAGACAGGTTTCACAAACTTTAATAACTCAAGGTGCCGATGTAATTATGCCTGTTGCAGGCCCTCAAACTTTAGATACAATCACGGAAATTGAATTGCAATCTAGACCTGTAGTTATTGTTGGGGTTGATTCTCCTCAAGAAGATAATTCAGGACTACAAAAACCAATTCCTGGTTTAGGCTCTAAAAAAATAAAATATTTTGATGGTAAGGATTCAGATAACAATAATATTATTCAATTCTCAGCAGAAAAAAAATTAGATATTGCAGTACAAGGTACTCTTACGGCAATATCAAATAAAGATGGTTCTAATTTTGCTGAATTTGACGGATCTGACTATGGTGGTTTTGGTTGAAGAAATGTAATTGCTTTAGGTCCTACAGGAGCTAGTGCAGTTGGTATTTCTAATGCTGGAAAAGATTACTTTACTCAAGGTCTTGGTGGGGATCCTATAGATTCTGAAACATCTGATTATGAAGGTTATGGAGAAGTTGTTGCTGGGTTAGAAACAAATTCAATATTTAAAGAAATGATCGGACCTATTAATGAAGAAGTTTATCTTTATAATTCAAAAGATGGTTCGGGAACAGGAAGGGGTATAGCTTCTATTAACAAATATCTTGATGGTTTAAATAATTTTACAGATGAATATGTTGCTCAAGATCAAAGATTAAATGGTAGTAACTTTGCACCACCTGTTCAGACTCATGAATTACCAGTTGTGATAAATGATGAGCAGAATTTAAGAAGAAGGGAGCCATAGTATGAACGAAAACATAAAAGACTATATTGTTTACATAGATGATATATCAAAATCTTTCTTGAATGGAAAAATTAAGGCTAATCAGCATATCACTTTAAGAGTAAAGAAAAATGAAGTTTATGCATTAATGGGTGAAAATGGTGCAGGAAAATCTACCATAATGTCAATCTTATTTGGTATTTATAGACAAGATAGCGGAAAGATTTACATTAGAGGAAAAGAAGTTGACTTCAATTATGCTAATGATGCTCATAAAGAAAAAATCGGAATGGTTCACCAACACTTTAAATTAGTAGACGAATTTACAGTTCTTGAAAATGTTATTCTTGGTAATGAAATATGTAATGATAAACTACCTATAAAAAATTTCATTATGGATAAGAAAAAAAGTAAAGAAAAAATTGAAAATTTAATTAAGAAATACAATCTTGAAATAAACGTAAATGATAAGGTAAAAAAGTTAAATGTTTCTCAAAAACAAAAAGTAGAAATACTAAAATTATTGTTTCTTGATTCAGAAATACTTATATTTGATGAACCAACTGCAATTCTTTCAAAAAATGAAATTGGTCAATTCTTAGAAATGATTAAGAACTTTAAAAAAGAGGGAAAAACAGTTATTCTAATTACTCATAAACTTAAAGAAGTTTTTGAGGTTGCTGAAAGAGGAGCAATAATTAGAAAAGGTAAACTAGTTCAAGAAGTAGACATTAAAAAAATGGACGCTAAAAAAATTAGTTCACTTATGGTCGGAAAAGAAATAAGTGAAGTTAAAAACAAAGCAACTAAAAAATTTGGTGACGTAGTTCTTTCTGTAAAAGATTTAATGATTGAGGATAATAAAACAATTTCATTTGATGTAAGAGCTGGAGAAATTTTTTCAATAGCTGGAGTTAGTGGAAATGGTCAAACAGATTTAATATCATTAATTACCGGACTAGAAAAACCTAAAAAAGGTCAAGTATTCATTAAAGATGTTGAAACTAATAAGTTAATAGAAACTTCTAAAATGAATATAAGTAAAAAATATAAAGTTGGTTTAGGTTTTGTTCCTGAAGATAGACAAAAACATGGTTTATTTTTAAAATCATCAATTGCAACAAATTGTGTAACAAATAGATACAATGAATACGCAACTGATAAAAAAGATAAATTTTACAAAACAATTCCATTCCTTCCTTTCCTTAAATTTATAAACTTAAATGCAATTAGTTACAACGCATTAAATTTAATTAAAAAATATAATGTTTTTGGAGGATCTTCAATACATGATAGTGCTGGAAATCTTTCTGGTGGTAACCAACAAAAAATTATTATTGGTAGAGAATTAAGCAAAAAAAGTCACTTATTAATATTATTTCAACCAACAAGAGGTTTAGATATTGGTGCAATTCAAATGTTTCATGAATACATTCTTGAAGCAAAAGAAAAAGGAAAAGCAATTTTACTTGTATCTTATGAATTATCAGAAATATATGCTTTATCTGACACAATATCAGTTATTAGTAAAAACAGAATTGTAAGTCAAGGTTCAGTTGAAGAAATGAACATTGATAAAGTTGGTCAATTAATGACAACATCAACATTTGGAGTAGAAAATGAAAAACAGCAATCAAATTCAAAATAAATTAAAATACGCTTCTGATAGCTTTTTTTACAATAACAAAAATAGATCATTGATAAAACAAATAGGTTTTGTAATGCTATTTATTCTTGGTTCATTATTTGTATCTCTAATAATTATTCAAATGCTTGGCTACAATATGATAGATGCTCTTAATGCAATTTTTACAAGACCTTTTCAGAGTTTCTTAATTAAGGACTTTGTCACAAATATTTCAATATTAGGACTTTCCGGTTTAGCCTTTGCAGTCGCATATAAGGCTGGTATATTCAATATTGGTATAAGTGGCCAAATGGTAGCTTCTGGTCTTTCTATAGTCGCTCTTAGTCAAGCGCTTACTAAAGAAAATGGCGAAACATCTACTGGTCCTGGTGGAATAATACTTGTTGTATTAGTAGCAATGCTAACTGGTATGTTTGTTTCAATGATAATTGGTGCATTAAAAGTTTATCTAAGAGTTCATGAAGTTGTTAGTTCAATTTTATTAAACTGAATTATTTTCTTCCTAGCAAAATGATTAATTGTTGAAGGGCCTTTAATGAATCCAGAAGATTCTTTATACTCTTCAGGAATACATGAAGATCTTGCATTTTATGATAGTGCTATGCTTTCAGGGTTTGTAGGAGCATTAATATCATTATTAGTAGTAGCAATAATTATTTGAGCAGTATTCAAATTTACAATTTTTGGAAAACAAATGTCATATGTAGGAAAATCATTAACTGCAAGTAAATATTCTGGTTTCAAAATTAATGAATTACAATTAAGTGCATTTGCAATTTCTGGTGCAATTTCTGGAATACTAGCTTGTGTAGTTTATACAGCAAATGCAACAAAAGCAATGCCTGTACCATTAGTTAACATGGTACCATTAGAAGGTTTTAATGGTATAGCTATTGGGTTAATTGCATTCTCAAATCCAATCGCAATTCTTCCGGTTTCATTTATAATGGCATTATTCTCTACAACTGCATTAGCAGCTCCACCATTCCCAAACTCAATGGGTAACTTAATTCTTGGTTTAGTAATGTATGGAACTTCAATATTTGCATTAGCTTACAAAATTCAGTTAATGACTAGAATAAGAAACTTCTTATCTAAAAAACTAAATAATGACTTTACAAAAAAATGAGATGAAAGAGTCAATAATAAAAATAAATTATTAAAAGCACTAGACGTAAAATTATCAGATTTAAAAATTGATTTATTTAGTGTAAAAATTAAAGACGAAAAAATTGGAAATACAACGAAAGAACAATTGATTGAAAAATATTTAGAAGAAAAAAATCAATTAAAAAATAATTTAAATACAATTGTTGAATTTGAGGAGGAATAATTATGGATTTTACAAGTATATTAAACATGGCCTTATTATTCTCTCTTATTCTAGGGCTAGGTGCAATTAGTGGTTTCTTCTCTGAAAGAGTAGGAATCGTAAACATTGGTATTAATGGAATGATGACTTTTGGTGCTTTATTCTATTGTATCTATGGTGGTTTAATTAATGGTGGAAACGCAGGATATAAGGGTGGAATGGCAGGAGATGGAACATTCTTAATCCCAATGCTTCTTTCAGCAGTAACAACAATCATCGTTGGGTTATTATTTGGATTTGCAGTTATAAAATTAAAGGCAGATCATATTATAGCTGGAACGGCAATAAATTTACTTGGAGCATCATTAGGAATTTTCCTTAATAGCTCTTTAGGTTTCTCAATTTTAGGTGTTGAAGAATTAAGAAATTCTTACACACAAATATTAAAAATAGGAGAAACAAATTTATTTGGTTCTACATTAATATTATTTTTCTTAATAGGATTTATAGTATTAGGTATTTGATTATTTATGAAATATACAAAATTTGGATTAAGATTCACATCAATTGGTGAAAATCCATATGCAGCTGATGTTCAAGGTATTAATGTAATTAAATACCAATGAATTGGTTTAATAATTTCAGCAGCTATTGCTGGACTAGCTGGATCAATATTTATGTATAATAGTACTTCTTTTAGAGGGGATGTTGATTCGTTAGGTTTCTTATCTCTTGCAATTATGATTGCTGGAGCATGAAGAATACCTCTAATATCATTAGTTTCAATTGTATTTGCTTTCTTAGTAAGTATTTCAAAACAAACTATTCCAAATGTTAATTCAGATTTATTATTAATCCTTCCATATGCATTTACTTTATTATCATTAGTTGTTTTCTCATTCTTTAGTTTTGGTAGTGCTCCAAAACACGTCGGACAACACTTTGCTCATGAGAAAGTATAACTAGCTATTTAGCAAATTTAAATAAAAAAATCTATTCCTTATGAATAGATTTTTTTATTTAAATTGGTGCACTTAAAGGGACTCGAACCCCCACGCCGTAAGGCATTAGATCCTAAGTCTAACGCGTCTGCCAATTCCGCCATAAGTGCACAAGGAACTTGTTTTGGGTTTTTAACCCTTGCTTATAATTATTATTTATAAGCTAAATAAGTATATAATGGTGCCGACTATAGGAGTTGAACCTACAACCTACTGATTACAAGTCAGTTGCTCTGCCAATTGAGCTAAGTCGGCAATAACAATGGTGGAGTGTGAGGGGATCGAACCCCCGACCCTATGCTTGTAAGGCATATGCTCTCCCAGCTGAGCTAACACTCCATGAAAATTAAAGTTAATTAATTTATATTTATAATGGTGACCCGTACGGGATTCAAACCCGTGAATGCACGCGTGAAAGGCGTGTGTGTTAAGTCGCTTCACCAACGGGCCATAAAAAATGGCGGCTGCAGTAGGGATCGAACCTACGACCAATTGATTAACAGTCAACTGCTCTACCGCTGAGCTATGCAGCCATATAATTGATGATTTTTAAGATATTATAAAAATCACACATAACAATTATATTATATTTTATATTTTTTTAGAATTATTTTATCCTAATTTTATTTCTATGTCAGAATACTTAGTTAGTTCCCTTTGAGAGTGTCTACTAGCGAACATTTGCATCGAATTCATAATACCTAATTGACCAAAGAACATTAGTATTATAAATGGAGCATATGCAATATAACCTATTTTAGATGTAAGTCCTGTTGAAAGACCTGTAGTTCCAAATGCTGAAGAAGCTTCAAATGCTAAATCAGTTATATCAAAATCAATTAATCCTTCATTCTCCATTGATAATAGACCAACTAGTATTGTAAGAAATATGATTGTAATAACTGAAAGTGAAAAAATACTTGTTGAATCGATAGTTGTAGTTTTAGAAATTCTCTTCTTAAATATTGTCGTTTCATTTCTTCCGCTGATTCTAGATAGAACTGATTTAATTAATACTATAAATGTCGTTGTTCTAATACCACCACCAGTTGATGTTGGAGATGTCCCTAGAAACATTAGGAAAATAAACATTCATTTGGAAATGTCATTTAAAATATTCATATCCATAGTTGCAAAACCAACACTTCTTGTTGAAAGTGAATTGTATACGATAGCTCAATTTGAATTTAATTTATCATTATTAAAATATGAATAATAGTTTACACCAAGTATTGTATCGTCACCAATTAATAGATATTCAGACATAAATGTTACTCCGATAGATATAACTCCAAAAACTAATGCTGCTATTAAACAAATTTTTGAAAATATAGAAATTGGAGGATTTTCATTTCCTTGCTCACTTCCATTTATTTTAAGAAAAGTTATAAATTTTCTAGGAAATTTTTTATAAACAAAATATTCAATTTTTTTTCAAATATCATATACTACAACATATCCTATTCCACCAATTGTAAATAAAATCATTGTAAGGAATTGCACTAGGATTCCAATATCATTTCTAAATGGGGCAAGTGAAGTAGATCCAAATAAATCAAATCCAGCATTATTCATTGCTGAACCTGTGATAAACATTGCATTTCAAATAGATGATCCAACATCTTTATACATTGGTAAAGCCACTGATGATTCAGTTCAAATTCCTGCTTCATTAGGTACTACTTCAAAAAATTGAACATTGTAAAATATGATTGAAAATATAATTGAAAATATAATTTGAATAAAAATGTAAATAAAAAAAATTGAAAATAGAACATTACCAGTATTTGATATTTTTGTTCCTCCTCTTTCAGCATAACTAATTCATGAGTTAGACAATATTTTTTTATTAAAAATTTTATTTAGTGATTTTCCTACAAGATAAAAAGCTGATAATAATCCAAAACCACCTAATTGAATTCAGATGTATAAAACAACTTGTCCAAAAACTGTAAATGTTTTTGAGACATCAGTCACAGTTAGTCCTGTGTTTGAAAATGCTGAAGAGGAAATGAATATAGCATCATAAAAGTTATAGCTTGCACCATCACTTTTTAAATAATCAGTTTGAAGTGAAATGGGCAAATATAATAATGATGCCCCAAGAATTACGAAAAGTACGTATGCAATTAATAACTTAAAAGAATTTGTAAAATGGTCAATAAAAAATTGAGAGAAAGATTTTCATTTATTTTCAATTTTTTTCTTAATTTTGCTTTTATTTATTTCATTACTAATTTTGCTATTATTTTTGCTTATCATAATATCTCATTTGTTATTATATAATAATTAAAAGTAATAAATTTTAAAAATTATTTTTATCAAATATACAAAATATTTTAAATCTTAAAAATTTTAATTGTTGTATAATTCTAATAGTTCTAAAAAAGAGGTTGTTTGTGATAAAAAAAAATCAAAAAACAAAATACTTAGTAATAGGTTACGGTAAATTTGGTAACGGATTCATTACAAGACTTGTTGATGAAGGGGTTAAAAAAAATGATATTTACATCACTGATTTAAATGATGAAGTTATATCAAATTTAAGTTCTAGAGGATTTAATAATTTAATTAAGTCTAAAATTGTAGATTTAAAACAACTTGAAAGCTTTATCCCACTTAGTGATATTGATATTATTTTAATAGGTACTTCAAATTTAGAAATATCAATGTCGATTGCTTACTCTTGAGCAAACAATCCAGAATTTTCAAGCAAAGAAATTTTTGCAAAGGCTTCAAACGATTTACATAAAAAATTATTAAAAACAGTTGGTATTAATTCAAACAACATTGTTATACCCGAGGAAGAAGTCGGAAGTAAAACTGCACTTAAATCTTTTTTTAGCGCTTCTACAAATATTGAAGACATAAGTAAAGATTTTTCAATTGTGCATTTATTTATTGAAAATAAAAATTTAAATGGTGTTTCAATAAATGAATTAGGGCAATTATGAAAAGATACATATGAAAATAGAAATTGAAACATAATTATAATTCTTGATATTAATGGTCAAACAAAGATGGCTTTACCTGATCAAAAAGTATTTGTTGGAGATAGATTATCAATTGGTTGTTTAAAAACAGATATAAAAAAACTTTATTCTTTTATGATTAAAAGCAAATAAAGTTTTTTTTATGCAAATATTAAATGGCAGGGGTGACAGGACTCGAACCCGCAACAAATAGATTTGAAGTCTACTGCTCTACCAATTGAACTACACCCCTAATTACTAATTAATTATAAATTAATTTTTAAAAAATATGATTTTTTTATATTTAGGTTTTTAATAGTATAATAAATATGCATTATTTTAAATATGCACTCTTTGCCGAGTATAGGCTTTTATCCAAAAAGGGGAAACAAACATGTCAAAATATGAAACTATGGTTGTTATTAGAGGTTCATTAAAAGATACTGAAGCTAAAAAAGCTTTAAAAGAAGTTCTTGAACTAATAAAAACAATCAAAAAGGTTGATGTAACAGACTTAGGACATAAGGCACTGGCTTATCCAATTGATGATGAGCTAAATGCATACTACTATGTTTTAAACTTTGAAACTGAAGAAAAATTAATTTTAGCTGAATTTAGAAGATTACTTTTATTAAATAAAAATGTAATTAGACATTTAATCATTAATCTTGAAAAAGATTATGGTTATAAGGCGACAGTTAATCCTAAAAAAGTTGCTAAATCTCAATATCGAGCAGAAGTATATAAATCTGTTCAAGAAAAAATTAAAAAAGATCAAGAATCATACGAAAGTAAAGCAAAAGATTTTACTCCTGTTAAAGTATCAGATATTTAATTTAAATGATAAAAATATTAAAAAGGAATAAACATGAATAAAATTTTTATTGTGGGAAGATTAGTTTCTGACCCACAACCATTCGTAACACAATCAGGGAGATTAGTATCGAATGTTACTATTGCTTGCAATGATAATACTAATAAAAATGAAACATACTTTTTTCCTTGTGTTGCATGACAAACACCAGCGAAATTTATTAACACTTATTTAAAAAAAGGTGATTCAGTTGTTATTGACGGTAAATTAATTAGAAGAAGTTATGTATCAAAAGATGGAAAAAATGTTTTTGTTACTGAGATTATAATTGATTTAATTAAATTAGTTAGCAGTCCAAGAAGAAATCAAGACTCACCATATATTGAAAATAGTCAATATAATTCATTTTCTAATCAAAAACAAAATGCTGAAGTATTTTTTGAAAACAACTCAACGAATAATCAAAACTCTTATAATGAGAATAACTATTCAGATGTTGCTTTTCCTAAAACAAATAAGCCATATGAAAATAATTTTTTAAATAATAATGTAAGCAATGATTCTAATATGGAAAATAATAAACCAATAGAGAATAACTTTACTAATAATTTAAATAGTGATTTCAATTCAAATATTGATAAAACAACGGAGAATAAATTCTCTATCAATGCAAGCAATGATTTAAATGCAAATATTAACAAAATGACTGATAATAATTTTTCAAATAGTAGTACAGTTAATAGTTTTAATGCAAATACAAATTCAATGCCAAGTCAAAATAATGATTCAAGTGTTATCTACAACAATAATATTGCAAATGAAGAACAATATGATGAAGTAATTGATCTTGACTGATTAGATGAAATAGATAATTAAAATAAAGAAAGGATTTATAAAATGTCTGAAGTAAAACAAAAAAAAGAAAATAAACCTTATAATTCAAAATTTAAAGGTAACAAATTTAGCAGAAGAAAAAAATTCTGTAGATTTTGTGCTCAAGGAATTGAGCATGTTGATTATAAAGATGTGAATACATTATCACATTATATTAATTTCAACAAAAAAATAATTCCTGCAAAACAATCATTTAATTGCACTTCTCACCAAAGAAGAGTTTCAATCGCAATTAAAAGAGCAAGAATAGTTGGTTTAATACCATACATTGCAGACTAGTTCTGTTAAGGAAAAAATATGAAAAAAATATTATTAATAAAATGTTCAATTAATAATAAATCGCCAAGAGGTTCAATTTCTGGGCACGCTTTAGATTTATTTAAAAAAGAATATGCTGAAAAATATCCTCATGATACAATAATTGAAAAAGATTTAAATAAATTAGATTTTTTACAATTATGTTTAAATGATAATAATTTATCAACATGATTTGATCAAAACTCTAAAGATTTAATTAGTGAATTAAAATCAGTAGATAAATTAGTTATTGCTACATCAATGGTTAACTTTACTTACCCATCATTATTAAAAAATTATATTGATAAAATTTGTTTAGCTGGAGAAACTTTTAGTTACAAATATGACAATGGTAAGGGCGGTAGTGTTGGTTTACTAAAAAATTTAAAAGTTGGTTTTATAACTTCTCAAGGTTCACCAATTGAATATTATCCATTTTCTGCAATTCCTTCTAATTTAGAAGGAACATTCAGATTCTTGGGTTCTAATGTTGTTGAAAGTGTTATTTTGGATGGATCTAAAATACCTTCACAAGGAAACAAAACAAAAGAAGAATTTGTTGATCAATTTAAAGACAAAATTTCTAATTTAGTTAAAGCATTAGATTAATTGAAAAAATAAAAAAATAACTATTAATAGTTATTTTTTTTATATAATTAAATAAGTTGGAGTAAAACAATGAATGCAATTGAAATAATATTTTATGTAATGGCAGGTCTATCATTAGTTATTGCTTTATTACTTTCTGGTAGTGGTTCATCAAATGGTCTAAACTCAATGGCTGCTAGTGATCTTGAAATTTTCAAAAAGACTAAAGATAGAGGAGTTACAAAAGTTTTACAAATAATTTTATTTATAATAGTTTTTGTACTAATAACCCTTGCCCTTATATATAGATTCTTAATAAAATAATTTATGAATAAATTAGATCAGACAATAATTGAATTTATTAAGAAAGAAAACAACAGACCAGTTTCAAAAAAAATATTAATTACTAAAATTCAAAAAGAACATAAAGATATTGAGGTAAAAAATATTTTGCACTCTTTACGTTTTTTAGAAAAAAACAAAAAAATCGTAACACTAATTTCAGGTAAAATGGTTTTACCATATGATTCTGGAAAAATAATTCCAAATAGTGAAGGAACTGGAGAAATCTCTATAAATTCTTATGGAGATGGATTTGTAAAATTAGATAGTGATGATTCAAAAGAGATTTTTATATATAGAGACAATGTTAAAAATGCTTTAAATGGAGATATTGTCCAATTTGTTGAGACAGATGGATTATCAAAAAACAATTTAAAAAATGGTATTATTACAAAAGTAATTAAAAGAGCGAAAGATATATTTGTAGGTGAATTTGTTAAAACCGAAGAAGGCTACAATGTCATTTTGAATGACCAAAAAGTTAATAAGAAAATAATTATTGAAAATTTAAGTGGCATTGTTGATGGTCACAAAATAGTTTTAAAAGCAATTGATTATAGAGATGATTCAATTATTGCTGAGGTTGTAAGAATAATTGGTCATAAAAACGATGTAGGAATAGATATTTTATCTATTCTATGTGAGAACAAAATTGAACCTGAATTTTCAAAAGAAATTTTAGATTTTGCACATAACATTTCAAGAGAAATTTCTGATGAAGAAAGAAAGAAAAGAAAAGATTTAACACATTTACCATTCATCACTATTGATCCAGAAACATCAAAAGATTTAGATGATGCAATATGTATTAAGAAAGAAAACAATGAATATAGATTGTGAGTATCAATTGCTGATGTTTCTCACTTTGTTACTCCAAATTCATTAATTGATATTGAAGCATTAAAAAGAGGGACTTCAATTTATTTAGTAAATAAAGTTGTTCCGATGCTTCCTCATAATTTATCTAATGATATTTGCTCTCTTAATCCAAATGAAGAAAGGCTGACTTTAACATGTGAAATGTTAATTGATTCAAATGGCAATTTTAAATCGATAGATGTATACCCTTCAATTTTTATTAATAAAAGAAGATTTTCTTATGATGAAGTAAATAAATATTTTAGCAAAGAAATTTCATTTGATAAAGAAAATGCAGAAATAATTGAAGTTTTAAATTCTTCTTTTAAGTTATATGAAATTTTAAGATCTAACTTTAAAAAAAGAGGTTATATAAATTTTGATATAAAAGAACCTAAGATAATTCTTGATGACCAAGAAAAACCAATAGACATAAAATTATATGAAAGAGGCGATGCCCAAATGATGATTGAAAACTTTATGGTTGCAGCAAATGAAGCTGTTACAATTAATTTTCAAAAATATAAGGTTCCATTCATTTATAGAGTTCATGACAAACCAGATCCAAACAAGTTAAAAAGCTTTGCTGTTGAAGCAAAAAAACTTAACTTTAAAATTGATAGTGAAATAACAGAAATAAAGCCAAATACTATAGCTAGATGAATTGAACAAAATGAAGAGTCATATTCATCACAGTTAATTAACAAGTTATTATTAAGAGTGATGGCTAAAGCTGAATATTTAACCTCAAATATTGGTCACTTTGGTTTAGCAAGTAAATTCTATACTCATTTCACTTCTCCCATAAGAAGGTACCCTGATCTTATAGTTCATCGTTTATATAGAATGTTTACATTTGAAAAACATTTATATAGTGATAGCGATAGAAATAGTTTATTATCTCAACTTAATAATATTTGCTCATTGTCTTCAAATAATGAACAAAAAGCTGTTTCAATTGAAAGAGAAGTTAATGCATTAAAATTTGCTGAGTATATGGAAAAGCATGTTGGCGATAATTTTAAAGGAGTTATTTCTTATATTACATCATTTGGAATATTTATTGAATTAGAAAATTCTATTGAAGGTTTATGCAGAATTAAAAATATTAAGATAGATGACTTTTTTAAATATAATGAAGAAAATACTACATATATAGGTGAGAGAACAAAAACAGTTCTTTCATTTGGACAACCGGTTTTAGTAAAAGTAGTTGGCGCTAATGCAGTATCAAAAAAAATAGATGTCGAAATTATAAGTGTTATTAATGGAAAATAGATATCATGAAAATAATTTTAAAAAATAAGAAAGCTTCTTTTAATTATTTTATACTAGATAAATATGAAGCAGGAATTGAACTAAAAGGTGTTGAGGTAAAATCAATATACAATAAAAAACTTAGTTTAGATGAATCTTACGTAACAATAAGCAAAGGTGAAGTATGAATTGTAAACATGCATATTTCTCCATATGAGCAGGGAAATAGATACAATCAAGATCCATTAAGAAAAAGAAAACTACTGCTACACAAAAAAGAAATTCTAAAAATAAGTACCAGAATAAAAAAAGAAGGACTTACATTAATTCCTACAATGTTATATTGATCTGGAAAAAAAATTAAAGTTGAAATTGGTCTTGCAAAAGGAAAAAAACTACACGATAAGAGAGACAGTCTTAAGAAAAAAGAAATAAAAAAGGAAATGATTTTTTAGTAAAATCATTTATGAACTATTATGGATTTTAAAGTATTTGCAAAATTAACTATTTATTCAACACTAATAAATTTTTTAGCAATTTTTGGAATTGTTTTTTTTGTTCTTACTATTCCAACATGAAGTGAATACGGATATAACTTTTTGAGATATGATCATAATTTAGGAAATGTAATTCCTATTGATGTTCAAGTTTTTAGGGGCGCTGCTTATTTATCACTTGTTTTATATTTAACATTCTCTGCTATTAGTATTTATTACATTAAAAATATAGAAAATAAAAAAGCAAAAAAAATATTAATTCATTCTGGTGGTTTTTTTGTTAACTTTTTACTTCCATATATTATTTATTTTTCATTAAAAAATAAATATTACAAAAAATTTTTTAAATACATAAATGAAATAGGAAAGCAGGAAAATGGAATTTATAAAAATAAAAAATTTTACGAATACAATAATCATATCTTATACAAAATTTTTACTATTTTTTGTTTTGCTGTTACAGTTACTGCTGTTATCATAACATTAATTCCGATTATAACTACTGACAAAAGATTTGATTCTGATAATGTTCGTTCAAACTTTTTCTTTGGATCTTTATCTTTTTTTACGACACAAACTAATTTTTTAACATTTTTATTCATGATATCATTTATATTTTTTGGCAATAGAGTTTTATTTGAAGATAACAAATATTTAATTCATATAGCTTCATATATATTTATTGTATTATTTGTTTTCTGACTATTAATATTTCCAAAAAGCATGGATGCAATAATGTTGTCATATCCAAGACCATTTGATCTTGTTAAAACAACATGACATCATGGAGTTAATCCAATAATTTTTATTATTTTCTCAATTTGGACATTAAAAATAACCAAAAGAACACCAGTTAAATTTGACAAGTTGTTGATAAGTCATATATTATATCCATTAGTTTATGCAATATACATATATGCTTTGCCATTTTTTACCCAAACATCAATCTATGGATGAATTACAAACATGAACCCAAATTCAACTCCTTATTATGATGTTAGATATAATGAACTTGTTGATTCTGGACAACATATTCCTTCTTCAGGAAGATGAGAAAGTTTTTTTATTGTAATACCAATAGCAATAGTTATCTCATTAGTTTTATTTGCTTTTTGATATTTTAGTATTTGATTTTCAAAAAGCAAAATTAAAATATTTTTAAAATAAAAATATTTATGAAAAACTATAAAAAAAAGTAAACTTATTTAAATTTACCTTGTATTCCTTTATAAAATAATCATGCTGAAATTGGCAAACAAATCATACCTATTATTGCAGATAAATAGAATGTAAATATTCTTCAAATAAATATTATATTGTTAACATTTTCTTTGAAAACATCATCTACATTTGTATTCAATCCGTTTATAAATGCAATTATTAATATTTGAAGTGTTCCTTCTCCACCTGGGCTTGGAACTCAATTATTTGCAGTATAAGCAATATTTGTATAATTGAATCAATCTGAGAAACTAATATTTTCATTTATTCCTGAAAGTTTGAAAGAAAAATACATTGATGAATTCATTAATACATTTCATATTACGTTTCCAATTAAAATAAATATGTAATATTTATAATCCTTCATTTCTTCAATAAATTCTTCTTTAAAAACAGCTTTTTGAATATATTTTATTCTTATGTCTTCTTTTGTTTTGTAACTCATTTTTAGTTTTTTTCTTAATCAATGATATGCCATATTTAAAATAAAATGAATTCTTTTACTATATGTAAGTAAAAAAATAGTTAGGAAAGTTATTAAATCAAATGTTATACCAGTAAATGTTAATCAAAAACTTATTGTTCATTCTTGCACATTTGCATATACTCCATATGAAGAACAAACAACAAAAAATGATGGTCATGTTACTAATATTTGTGCAAGAAAAATAATAATATTTGTAGTTGCTAATAATAAAAGTGATTTTCTTGTTTCTAAACCATGTGATTTCAATCAAAATAATGTGTAAGGTTCGCTACCTATTGAAAATGGTGTAACAGCATTTAAAAAGGCGCTAATAAAAATAAAAAATATTCAATCATATCATTTTACATTTAATTTTTCTCTTCTTAATCTTGAATAGAACATAATATATCTTCAAAATGATGCAAAAAGTGGAAATGAAAACATTAAAAATAGTCACAAGAAAAACATATTGTCAGCTTGTTTAAAACCTTCAATAAAAAAATTATTTATTGAATTCACATCAATTTTTAAAAATACAATAGATATTGTAGCAGAAAGAGCTATAAGAAAAATAGTAGCAATAAAAAGAATTATTACCTTTTTCTTTGTAAAGAATACATTTTTATCATTAATTGAATCTGCTTTTTCTAATTGGTTCATATACAGTCCTAAAACCATAACGTGTATATATTATAATTTGTTTAACCAAAAAAAGCAATATTTTTATGCAAAAATTATTTATATTTTTTATAAAAAAGAAAATTTTTATGTATATTTTTTATTTATTTTTTAAAAGTAAAAAATAATTTTACTTAAGATTATTTTTTATACCTTTATAAAATAATCCTGCAGAAATTGGAAAACAAATCATTCCTATTACTGCTGATAAATAAAATGTAAATATTCTTCAAACAAATATTATTGTATTTATATTTTCTTTTCAAATATCATTAATATTTGAATTTATTCCATTCATAAATGCAAGAATTAAAATTTGAAGTGTTCCTTCGGATCCTGGAATTGGAACTCAATTATTAGCAGTGACTGCAATATTTGTATAATTGAATCAATCTCAAAATTTAATATCTACATTAATTCCTGAAAGTTTAAAAGAAAAAAACATTGTTGAATATAAAATTATATTTAAAATAATATTTCCTGTCAAAACAAATGAGTAAAATTTATAGTTTTTAATTTCATCAATAAATTCTTGTTTAAAAATGGCTCTTTGAATATATTTAATTTTGATATCTTCTTTTGTTTTATAACTCATTCTTAATTTTTTTCTAATTGCGTAATATAATCTATTTAAAAAATAGTGAATTCTTCTACTATATGTAAGTGCAAAGAATAGAAAAAACCCAATTAAATCAAAAATTAATCCAGCAAAAGCCAACCAATAACCTAATGATCATTCAATTGTATTTCCAAAATTACCATATGATGCACTTACAACAAAAAACGATGGTCATGTTATTAATATTTGAGTAAAAGAACTTACAATACCTGTTGATGCTAAAATTAATAATGATTTTCTTGTTGTTAAACCATGTGTTTTTAATCAAAATAAAGAATATGGTTCATTACCAATCGAAAATGGTGTGATAGCATTTAAAAAAGAACCAATAAAGATAAGAAATATTCAGTCATATCATTTAGCATTACAATTTTCCTTTTTGATCCTTGTATAAATAACAATATATCTTCAAAATGATGCAAAAAATGGAAAAAAGAACATTAAAAATAATCACAAGAAAAACATGCTGTTCTCTTGTTTAAATCCCTCTATAAAAAAATTATTTATAGCATTTATATCTATCTCTAATAAAAAAATAGAAATTGAAATAGAAAAAACAATAACAAAAATAGTAGTAATGAAAAGAATTGTTACTCTTTTTTTTGTAAAAAAGTTGTTTTTATCAGCAGTTATATCTGCTTTTTCTAAATCGTTCATTTTTTAAATATCCTTAAAATTTTTTTATGTATTATATAGATATTTTATATAAAATGAAGAAAATAAATTTTCATGGAGATTTTGGGAACTTAATCTTTCCATTTTTTTTCTCTATACTTTTTATTTTTTTAATATATTCTCTTTTTGAAACATCTTTAGATAAAAATAAAACATAGTTCGCAGTTATCGATAATAAAAAAGCTAAAATATCATTTACATATCTTGGGTTATTGCCTTTAAATTCCTTATTTGCATCAGTAAATGAAGTTTCTAATTGACCTAATGCTTGATCTAATTTATCTTTTCCAAAAACAAATCTACTTTTTGGATTTTTATCAGTTGTTCAATGATAACTTTTTTCTAATATAAAGCCCACATTATTTAATTTAATCATTATTTTTGCATATACACCAATATCTTCAAAAATTCTGTATTTTTCATTAAAGAAAATTTCATTTTCAACCCAAAAACTTTTTTTAAAAAAAATGTTTCACACATAAGTTAGATTATCTATACAGTATTTTTCTTTAGTTGTGTTTTTATTAATTCTAGAATTTGTTATATATGTTCTATTATTTTTATAACAAGGACTAAAAACACCTTCATAATTTTCTTCAGAAATTTTATTTTTAAAATTTTCAATGCATTTATTTTCTACTCAGTCATCAGCGTGAACAAAATAAAAGTAATCACCAGTACAATTTTTTATTAAAGTATTTGCACCAGCTGGTAATCCTTTATTCTCGGTGCTCAAAACTCTTACATTATCATGTTTAAGTTCATATTCTTTTATTATCGTTAGAGTATTATCTTTAGAACCATCATTCAAAATTAAAATTTCATCAATTTTAACTGTTTGATTTAACAAACTATCAATACATCTTCTTACTAATAATTCTTCATTATAGCAAGGAACTAAAACACTTAATTTCATTTTTTTTCCTAAAATCTTTTATATATTATAAACTATATTACTTAATTTTTAATTAATAAAATAAACATTAATAATTTATTATAATTTTATATTATGCTATACTATCTTAGTTATAATTATGGCTAGATTAAGAAATATAAAAAATTCAAATGAAATTCTAAGTAGCAGTAAAAATTTTATAAAAGATTTTGAAAATTATAAAGGTAAATGAAATAAAGAAGTTTTTCAAAACGAAAATCCTATACATATAGAAATAGGTTCGGGAAAAGGAAAATTTATTTGCGAACTTGCTTTACAAAATCCAAATATAAATTTTATTGCAATAGACAGAGCGGAATCCATTCTAGTTAAATTGTCAAAGAAAGTAGATTTAGAAAAATTAGAAAACATTAAAATTATTTTATTAGACGCTAGTAAATTAAATATGATTTTTAATAAAAATGAGATAAGTAAAATTTATTTAAATTTTTCAGATCCTTGACCCAAGAAAAGGCATTCAAAAAGAAGATTAACGCACATAAATAATTTAAATATTTATAAAGAAATTACTTCAGAAGATTCTCTAGTTGAATTCAAGACGGATAACATCAATTTATTTTTATTTACATTAGAAACACTTGAAGAAAATAACTTTGCAATAATTAGCAAAACATTTGATCTTGAAAATGATTCTAAATTAAACAAAGATAATATAAAAACAGAATATGAAAAAAAATTTATGGAAAAAGGCTTTAAAATAAATAAAGTTGTTTTTTACATAAATAAAAAAGGAAAAAAATAATGAAATTTAAAGACTTAAATTTAAACAAAAAAATATTAGAAAATTTGAGCAAACATGGTTATGAAGAACCAACTCCAATTCAACAACAAGTAATTCCAGCGTGTCTTAGTGGTAAAGACATTTTTGGTTGTGCACAAACAGGTACTGGTAAAACAGCATCGTTTGCTTTACCAATAATAAATATGTTAGCTGAAAATCCAAGAAAAAGAGAGGATGAAATAATTATTAAACATTTAGTACTGACTCCAACAAGAGAACTAGCAATGCAAGTTTTTGATAACTTTAAAAAATATGGAAGCGGCTTGTATCAGAGATATGCTTGTTTCTATGGTGGAGAATCAAAAAGATTCAATATCAAGACATTAAAAGAAGGTGTTGATGTAGCCATTTGTACACCAGGTAGACTTTTAGACTTAGTTAAATCTAGATATATGAATATTTCAAATGTAAATACAATAGTTTTAGATGAAGCAGATTTAATGCTTGATATGGGATTCATTACAGATGTTAAAAAAATAATAAGTTTTTTACCAAAAGATCATCAAACTTTATTCTTCTCAGCTACTATGCCTAAAGCAATTCAATTATTAGTTGATAAAATTATGAAACCAAATTATGAAAAAATTATTACTTCTCCACCATCATCAACAATTGATAGTATTGATCAAACAGGTTACTGTGTAGAAAAAAGACATAAAAGAGAATTGCTTTTAAAATTAATAAATGAAAACAATATAGATTCTGCAATTATTTTTGTTAGAACAAAAATAGAAGCTGACTCAATTGATAGATTCTTACATGATAATAAAATATCATCAAAATCGATTCATGGTGATAAAGAACAAAGACAAAGAACAAGAATAATAAGAGAATTTAAAGAAAGAAAAATCAGAATTTTAGTTGCAACTGACGTTGCGTCTAGAGGAATTCATGTTGATAATATTTCACATATTATTAACTATGATTTACCTGATTCATCAGAAACTTATGTTCATAGAATTGGAAGAACAGGAAGAGCTAAAAGTAAGGGTAATGCTTTTTCGATTTTTACAAGCACTGATAAAGGTAAAATTGCTGATATTCAAAAAACAACTGGGAAAACTATTATATGTTTTAGTGTAACTCCTGACACTATGGAACTTTCACCATTAGTTATTGATAACTCAGAAAGATCATCTTCAAGTTCTTCAAGAAACAGATCAAGAAGAGGAAACAATAGATCTTCTAGTTCATATGCAAGAGGTGGAAATAGAGGATCTTATTCTGGTAATAGAGATGGTAGATCATATTCTGGAAATAGAGATTCTAATTCAAATAATAGGGATAGAAAATCTTATTCAGGAAATAGAGATGGCGAAAGAAGATCTTATTCTAATAATAAAGACGGAGATAGAAAGTCTTATTCAAGTAATAAATACGAAGGAAGAAGATCAGATTCTACAAATAGAGATAGAAGTAGTAGTAATAGATTTGAAAAGTCAGGAAATAATAAAAAAAATTAATTTATAAAAATTAAATAATTTAAAATATTTTTTATATAATAAATTAAATGGAGTGTTAGATGAAGTTATTTAAAAATAAGAAAAAAGATTCAACAATAACAGAAGATAAAAAAACAGCTTCTGAAACAAAAATTATCAACTTAAACGATATAAACATTGATGATACTGAAGAAGATAAAATAAAATATTGTGAATCTCTAACAATTGATGAAATTAGATATAAATTAAAAAATGAAGATTTAGATGTAGAAATGAAAAAAACTATGGAAAAATGTTTAAAGGAAAGAACTAAATAAGAATGTCTATTAATATAAATACACATTCTTATTATTCTTTATTAGAGTCTACATTATCAATAGACGACATAATTTCTTTTGCAATTCAAAATAATCAAAAACATGTTTTTTTAACAGACTCAAACTTATATGGTTCAATTGAGTTTTATAACAAAGCTATAGAAAAAAATTTAATCCCAATAATAGGATTAGATATTTTTTATTTTAACAAGCAATTAATAATATTTCCTACAAGTAATGAAGGATATAAAAACCTAATAAAAATATCGTCAAATATTTTACAAAAAAAAGAATTTGACATTAACAATTATTCACAAGATATTTTAATAATTTTTGATGGAAAGAAAATTGATGAAATAAATCCAGATTATTTTTTTACTAGAAATACAAATTCAGATACTGACATTTATATAAATGAAGCAAGGGTATTAAAAAAAGAAGATCAAAAAACTTTGCAGATTATGAACGCAATAAAATTTGATAAAAAAATAAATGATTTTTTTATTGAACAAGAAGACAAAAATCTTTTAACTGAATTAGAATTTAAAAATCATGTTTCAGAAAATTTAATTAACCATGATAAATTATTGAATTTAGTTGTATGAAAAAAAGAAATCAAAAAAGCAGAAATTATAAAATTTCCTTTGAATGATAATATTAGTTCTGAACAATATTTAAAAAAACTATGTGAAGAATCTTTAATTGAAAAAATAGAAAAAAAAGATATTGAATCTTATAGAAATAGATTAAATTATGAATTAAATGTAATAAATTCGATGGGATTTAATGATTACTTCTTAATTGTTCATGACTTTATTAGGGAAGCTAAAAACAGAGACATTTTGATAGGACCAGGAAGAGGATCATCTTCTGGTTCTTTAGTTTCCTTTCTTTTAGACATAACAAAAATTGATCCAATTAAATATAACTTAATCTTTGAAAGATTCTTAAACCCAAATAGAAATTCATTACCAGATATCGATATCGATATTATGGATAAAAAAAGAGAAGAAATTATTGAATATATTTTTAATAAATATGGTGAAGATCATGTTGCACATATTATTACTTTTCAAAGAATAAAGGCTAAAATGGCTATTAGAGATGTTGGTAGAGTTTTAGACATAGATTTAAAGATAATAAATAGAATAAGCAAATTGATATCAACTGATTTTGAATTAGATATTTATGGAGCAATAAATAAAAATTCAGAATTAAAAAATTTTTATGATGAATATAAAGAATTATTTGATTCTGCAAGTAAATTAATTTCTGCTCCTAGACAAGTTGGTATTCATGCTGCGGGAATATTATTATCCAGAGAAAAACTAACAGATGTTGTTCCTGTACAGTTGAGTGCAAATAACATTATCACAACTCAAGTTTCTATGGAATATTTAGAGTCTCTAGGATTATTAAAAATGGATTTATTAGGTTTGAGCAATCTTACTACTATTTTTAATGTATTGAAACTAATAAATAAGAATCTAAAAATGAAAATGACTTTAGAAAGTATTTCTTTAGAAGATGATAAAGTTTTTAAAGAAATATCTCAAGGTAATACTATTGGAATATTTCAGCTAGAATCTCCTGGAATGAGAAGTACTTTAAGAAAAATTAAACCAAGAAATTTAGAAGATATTTCATTAGTATCTGCACTTTACAGACCAGGGCCACAAAAAAATATTCCAACATTTATAAAGGGAAGATTTTCAAATGAACCAATTGATTATATTGATGATAGAATTAAAGACATTTTAGAACCTACTAGCGGAATTATTGTTTATCAAGAACAAGTAATACAAATAGCACAAAGAGTTGCTAATTTTTCAGCTGCTGATGCTGATATATTTAGAAAAGTTATGTCTAAAAAAGAAGCTAAGAAAATGGAGTCAATAAAAAGTAGATTTATTGAATCTGCTATTAATAATAATTATTCAAAACCAGTTTCAGAAGAAATTTTTAATTATATTGAAAAATTTGCTAGTTATGGATTTAATCATTGTCATTCTATTTCTTATGCATTAATAAGTTATTGAATGGTATATTTAAAAACAAGGTATCCATTATTTTTCATGAGTGTCTTATTTAAAACTTCAGAGAATAGTCAAGATAAAATTGGTATTTATTGTAATGAAGCTTTAAGAATGAATTTAAAAATTGAAAAACCAGATATTAATATCTCTTCAAAGAGTTTCATTATTGTTAACAAAACTATTTATTTTGGTTTTTCAAGTATTAAAGGAATTGGTACTGAAACAGCAAATAAAATTATTAATATTAGAAATGAATCATCTAATAAAAAATTTGATAGTTTTGAAAATTGTGTGACTTTATTATTTAATGGCGGAATTGGTGAGTCTTCTCTTGAAACACTAATTTATTCTGGTTCATTTGATTGTTTTGGTAAAAGTAAGAAATTTATGATTGATAATTTGAAAGAAGCAATTGAACTTTCTAAAAATGTTGACGAAAAGGGAAACTATTTTTTTGAACCAAATTGAATAATTAATGAAGAAACAGAGCAAGATAAAGAAATTTTTTTAAATAATCAATTTAATTTAATTGGTTTTAATTTTTTAAAAGAAAAGAATAATAAATTTGCTGAAATAAGAAATAGCTATTCAGATCAAGAGTTAGATAAAATAGCAGATATTGTAAATGAAGATAAAGTAAACTTTTATACAATATTATTTAAAATTCAAAAAGTAGAATTAAAGATGACTAAATTTAACAAAGAAATGGCATTTATTAAAATATGTGATGAAGAAAGTTCAGATTCCTTATCTTGCTTTAACTACAAAGCAATTAAAGACAAACTTATTGAATCTAATTATATAATTGCAGTAGTTAAATCAGATTCACGTTATAAACAACTTGTCGAAATTAAAGAGGTAATAAAAAATGAATAAGAAAGCAATAGTAATTGATGGTAATTCATTGCTTTATAGGGCATATTATGCTACATATAAACAATTAGAATTTTACAAGGCTCATAATCTAAAACCTCTAAATGCACTTAAATTGATGCTACAAATATTTTTTAAATTATTATATTTAGATAAATATGATTATGCTGTTATTGCTTATGATCATAAAGATAAAACATTCAGAGATGATATGTTCGATGATTATAAAAAAAATCGAAAAAGAACACCACAAGAATTAATTGATCAAATTCCTTTAATTCATGAAATTTCAAAGTTATTTGGTTTTCAATTTGAATGTATTTCTGGAATAGAAGCTGATGATGTTGTTGGCTCTGCTGCAAAGCTTTTATCAAAGAATAATGTAAAAGTGGATGTTTATACTTCAGATAAAGACATCTTGCAATTGGTAGATGAAAATATTAATGTTATTTTATTTAAAAAAGGTATTTCTGATACTTTAATAAATACATTAGATAATTTTAAAAATTTAAATGAAGGTTTGATGCCAAATCAAATACCAGATTTTAAAGGAATAGCAGGTGATGCTTCTGATAACTTTATTGGTGTTAAAGGAATTGGAAAAAAAACAGCAGTAAATTTATTGCTTGAATTTGAAAATATAGATGGAATTTATAATAATTTAGATAAAATTAAAAGCAAGGCAACACAAGAAAAACTAACTCAGAATAAAGAAAATGCTTTTATGTTTAGAGATCTAGCAACAATTGAAACTAATTATTTTAATGATAAAAGTATTGAATATTTTAAAATAAAAAATATTAATTATGATGAATTAAAAAAAATAATAAAAAAGTATAATCTTAACGGTTTTGATAGATACTTAGGAGAATAATATGCCAGAAATGCCAGAGGTTCAAACCTTAATTGATTCTTTATTGGATGAAGATATTTTAAATAGAAAAATTAAAGATGTAAATTTTTACATGGATAAATTATTTAAAAATTGTACACCCAATGAATTTAAAAATTTTATAATGAATGAAAAAATTATTAATATTGATCGAATCGGTAAATATTTAATTTTTCATCTATCAAATAAAAAAGTTTTTGTTGTGCATTTAAGAATGGAAGGTAAAATTTTCTTTCAAGATTCAAATAGTAAATTTGATGAAAAACACACTTTGCTAAGAATAAGTTTCGGCAAACAAGAAATGCGATATCAAGACACAAGAAGATTTGGAACATTTCATATTTTTTATGAAGATAATTATAAGGATTCCAAAGAGTTATCAAAACTAGGTTTAGATCCATTACAAAAAAACTTTGATTGAAAATATCTTAAAAATAATATCTCTAAATCAAATAAATTTATTAAGACTGCTTTATTAGATCAAAGCAACGTTTCAGGTATTGGAAATATTTATGTTGATGAAATTTTATTTGCCTCTAAAATTCATCCCGAAAGTAAGTGTAATAAGTTATCAGATGAAGATTTTAAAAGCATTGCATTGAATTCAAAAAAAATAATTAAAAAAGCAATTGATAATAAAGGGACAACTATTTCAACATACATGTATAAAAGTGAAACAAAAGGGGAGTTCCAAAAGTTTTTAAATGTTCATACAAAAAAAGATAGTGAATGTAAGTATTGCAAAACTAAAATCACAAAAATAAAAGTCAATGGAAGAGGAACATACCTTTGTTCAAATTGCCAAGGAATTAAAAATTAATGAAAATATGTGTCACAGGTAAAAAAAATAGTGGAAAATCCACCTTTTTAAATTGCATAAAGAATTATGATTGAGAAATATATAAAGCAGATGACTTTATTCACGGAATATATAAAAAGGGAGAAATAGGATATGAATTTATATTAAATACTTTTGGTGATAAATATGTTAACAATATCGAAGTTAACCGTTTTGAACTAAATAAATTAGTTGTTAATGAAGAAGAGGCTTTTAAAAAATTAACTAATTTTACATCTAAAGAAATTTTTAAATGAATTAAATCTATTGATGGTGAAAAACTAGTTTTTGAATTAGCAATATATTTAAATAATGAATACTTTTTTAAAGAATTATTTGATAAGGTGATTTTTATAGAAAGAAATAATAATATTGTAGATGAAAAACACATTAGTAAAATATTAGCTACTCCAATAAATTTTAGTCCAGATTATGTTTTAGAAAATAATTCAACATTAGAAGAATTTATTGAAAAAAATAATATTTTTTGTAAGTCATTAGAAAATTATTAAACTATAATAATATAAAGTATTATTTAATAATTATTAAATATACTAGTACAAATTATTATTTGATTGGAATAAAAATGGAAATAAATAAAAAAAACAAATATGAAAAAACATTAATCGCTATTGATTTAAAAAGTTCTTTAAATAAAAAGAATAAGAAATTATTTGAAACTTTTGAAGATAAAAATAATATTTACATTGTTTTTCCAAAAGACTTTAAGGAAGTAGACGCTCCTAATTTTTCTTGAGCTTTAAAAGATTTTTTTTCAAAGCAAAAATCAGGAATAAATATTGATTTGGATTCTTTTCTAAAATTAAAATTTGCTGATACTAAAAGATGTTCAGTAATTAATCCTCTTGTAACATGAGGTTCATTTTTTACTGAAACACCTTTTTCAATGAAAACAACAAAGATAGAAAAATTTTCACATAATATAATTGTCCCAAAAGGATTTGAAGATTGTGTAAATAATTCTTTAGTTTTAGCAGAAGCTCAAACTAAATGTAGATATCTTCAAGATGCGCCTAGTTTAATAATTAATCCATTAAGCTTTGTTGAGGAGATTAAAAAACTATTCAAGCCTTTTGAAAAAAAAGTTACTATAAAAGTTTTAACAAAAAAAGAAATCAAGGCAAAAGGAATGGGTCTTTTATTAGGTGTTAATGCTGGTAGTATTATTGAACCTAGATTATTAGTAATTGAATATAAGGGTTCTCCTTCAAAAGAAAAATTTGCCTATGTTGGTAAGGGTATTACATATGACTCAGGTGGTATGAATATTAAGACTGGTAATTTCATGAGACAAATGAAATATGATATGTCAGGAGCTGCTATTGTTTGTACAACATTGTATGCATTAGTTAAAAATAAGATTAAAACTAATGTTTCTATTGTTGCCCCATTAACAGAAAATTTAGTAAGTCCAACAGCTATAAGACCTGATGACATTCTTACTGCTTATAATAAAAAAACAGTTGAAATAGATAATACAGATGCAGAAGGTAGACTTGTTCTAGCTGATGCATTATATTATGCTGCAAAAGATTTAAAAGCAACTAAGTTAGTTGATATAGCTACTTTAACAGGTGCGATGGTTTACTCTCTTGGCGACACATATAGTGGTGTTTGAACTACAGAGGAAAAAGATTGAGTTGCGTTCAAAGAAGCAGCTGATAAATCAGGTGAATATGTATGAAGACTTCCACTTCACAATGATTTTAGAAAAATGCTTGATTCTGATTTTGCAGACATTAAAAACTCAGTTAGTAATCCAAGAGCAGGTTCATCAAGAGCAGCTTGCTTCTTAGTCGAATTCACAAATGGCTTACCATACATTCACCTTGATGTAGCTGCAACAGCTGATTCTGGAGATAAGGGTCAAGCTGTAATGCTAAAAACGCTTTATAATTTTGCAAGGACAATGTAATGGAACCAATTAAAAAAGAGATAGAAATTACTACAAAAAAACCCAATAAAAAGAGGAAATGAATGTTTTTTTGGGGATTAGTTGGAATAACCTCTGTTTTAATTGTTGGTTCAACATTTGCAATATTAGAAGCAAATAGTAAAATAACAATGGGGGAAAAGGTTTAGAAAATGAAAATAATAATAATAGGAATAAATCATGCAGGAACTTCTGCATTAAGAACTCTACTAAAACAAAATAGTAGTTTAGAAATAACAGCAATAGATAAAAGTGATAATATATCATTTTTAGGATGCGGGATCGCTTTAAGTGTTTCTTCTGTCGTAAAAGATGTAGATGACTTATTTTATTCAAATGCTAAAGAATTGAAAAAAATGGGTGCTAATGTATTAATGAAGCATGAAGTAGTTAATATTGATACAGATGCTCAAACAGTTACATACATTAATTTAAATGATGAAGAAAATGTAGGCAAAGAATATGTTGAAAGTTATGACAAATTAATTTATGCAGCAGGTTCATGACCAATTAAATTAAATGTTCCAAATGTTGATGCAAAAAATATCTTCTTATGTAAGACATATCTTCATGCATTAAAAATAATTGAAAAAGCAAATGATGAAGCAATAAAATCTGTAGCAATAATTGGTGCTGGTTATATTGGTGTAGAATTAGCAGAATCATTTACTTTAAAAAATAAAAAAGTTTCTTTAATTGATGCAAAAGAAAGAGTTGTACCAAACTACTTTGATGATGAATTATGTTACAAACTTGAAAATGCTTTAAATAAAAACGGTGTTAGCCTTCATCTTGGAACTGGTGTAAAAGGTTTTGAAAAGAATGAAGCAGGGTTTGTAACAAAAGTTAAAACTGACACTGGGACAGTTAGTGCTGATTTAGTAATTGTTTCTGTTGGTGCTAGACCAAATACAGAATTATTACCAAAAGCAAATAAAATTCCAAATGGCGCTATTATAGTTGATGAACACATGAGATCATCTATTGATAATGTATATGTAATTGGTGATTCAGCTGCTATCTTTAATACAGCTTCTAAAACATTTGAAAACATAGCATTAGCAACTAATGCTGTTAAAGGAGGAGTTGTTTCTGCGTGTCATATTAATGGTGTTGAAATAGCTAAACTAAGAAGTGTGGTTGGTACAAATGCAATTCATATCTTTGGAGAAAACTTATCAAGTACTGGTATTAATGAACAAAGATGTAAAGATTTAAAGATTAATTACAAATCTGTAGAATGAACTGATAATGATAGACCTGAGTTTATGAATGATTTTAACAAAGTAACTATTAAATTAATTTATGAAGATACTACATTAAGATTATTAGGTGCACAAATTCACTCAACTTCAAATGAAAATACAAAAGATACACATATGGAAACAATTAACTTGTTAGCATTATGTATTCAAAAAAATATGTCAATTATTGATATCTTAACTACTGATGTATTCTTCTTGCCACATTATAATAAACCTTTCAATTTTATTATTGGAGCAATTTTAAAAGCTTTAGACTTATGTTATGTAAAAGAAAATTATTAGAATTTAAAAATTCTAATAATTTTTATTTTTATTTACTATAATATCATTATGAAAAATAAAAAAATTATAGTTGGTTTATCAGGCGGAGTAGATTCTGCTGTTAGTGCATTTATTTTAAAAAAAGCAGGATATGATGTTTTTGGTGTTTACATGCAAAACTGAGATGCTTTCTTAAATGGGGAAAAAAATTCAAAATCATCAAATGATGGTTGTGAATCTAAGCAAGATTATGAAGATGTATTAAAGATTGCTAAATACTTGGATATCAAAGTTCATAAAGTTAATTTTGTTAGGGAGTATTGGGATAATGTTTTTGAAGACTTTATTAAAAAATATTCATTAGGTAAAACTCCTAATCCAGATATTTTATGTAATAAAAATATTAAATTTGAAGCATTTAGAAATTATGTTTTTAATAACTTTGATTGTGATTATTTTGCTACTGGACATTATGCAAATAAAACTATTAATTTTGACTTATCAATTGATTTAAAAATGGCTAAAGATGAAAAAAAAGATCAAACATATTTCCTTTGCCAACTTAATCAAGAACAATTAAAAAATGTGATTTTCCCTTTAGGCAATCTTACTAAAAAAGAAGTAAGAAAAATTGCTGAATTTTATAAAATACCTTCATGAGATAAGAAAGATTCAACAGGCATATGCTTTATTGGGAAAAGAAATTTTAAAGAATTCATTGATAATTATATTGAAAAAAAACCTGGTGATATCATTGATATAACTACTAAGAAAGTTGTTGGTAAGCATGATGGACTGCATTACTTTACAATTGGACAAAGAAAAGGTTTAGGTTTAGCTGGTAATCCAGATAAATACCTAGTATGTAAAAAAGATTTAGATAAAAACATCATTTATGTTTCGCCAAGTTCTGATGAAGAAAAGTACTTATATAGTAATAAATGCATTTTAAATAACTTTAATTGAATAAACAAGATTCCTACTGATAATAATGTAAAAATAAGATATCGTCATTGTGGAAAGCTCCATAATGCTAATTTCACAATTGATAATGATAAAGTATTAATTAACATTGATGAAGAAGTTAAATCTATATCAATTGGTCAATATGTTGTTTTATATAAAGATGATATATGTCTTGGTGGTGGAGAAATAATTGGAATATAGAAAAAAATACTTATCCAATTACCTATTATTTAAATAATGCATAGATTAATATATTTTAGTAACTATAATTATATATATAAATATATTATGTTAAAATATATTAAGCACATTTAAAAAACAAAAGAGAAAATATGAAAAGAAATATAAAAAAAATACTAATATCTTCAATATTTTTATCTGCAATGGCTATTTCGCCTTTAATAATTATTAGTGAAAATTTTTACAGCTTTATTGAAAAAAATGAAATTAAATATTTAAGCACAAATAAAAAAAGTGGTGATAATTTTAATGAAATAATTTTAAGGAAAAATAACTATAATATTGCTTATAAGAAAAAAGAAGTTTCTAAAACTTTTAGCAATTTACAAAGAAGTATTCCAGTTGATATATTAACTGATAATTTATCTACATATTTATATAAAGAACCACAAATGAACAGCATTGTTCGATTTAAAGGAAATTATGATATAGATGTTAAGTGATGAGTTTTGAAAAATATTGGTACCAATTTATTTGATAGTGCAAATTTATTTAACAAAAGTACTTTGCAAAGCGAAATAGAAAAATTAAATTTTAATAATCCAGATTTATTAAAATTCTTAGACTTAAAATATGAAGAAAATGATAAATTTCATCAAAAAGTTATTGATGAATTAGTTAATGAAAATTTTAGTGATGATGATGGAATATTTTACATGATAGCAATTGCTCCTTATTGAAATGGAGAAGAAACCATCATTGATGGTGAAAAATACATAGGTCACTGAAAAGAAAGCGATCAAATAGAAATAATTAATAATATCAATAAAGATGGGGCAATGGATATTATTGAAATAGAACCATATTCTAATAAAATTCCAAATGGTTATTTCTTATTAAAAATGAGGACAATGAAAAATAGATATATTGATAACGCCACAAGATACGGAACTTTAATTAATCAGTTTGATGAATACTTTAAACCAATTTGAGAAACAACAGAAGAAGAGAAAGATGGAAAAATAATTACAACTGAAAAAGTTGTTGGTTATGAGTTAAAAACAATTTTTCAAAGTACAAATATTGAAGATGAAGAATTTTATAAAAATCTTATTGAAATAGCAAAAAATTCAGGTGATGAAATATTTAAATATGTAGATATTATCTTTAACGATGAAAATAAAAAATATGGAAAAGAAATTAGTAAGGGATTAACTGAAATACATAAAATAGTTGAGAAACTTGGAAACAAATATTTGATACCAAATATTACTGAAAAACCTATTCCTGTAAAACCTGATGATGGTATTAACATTGGCATGATTATCGGAATTTCTGTTTCTATATTAGTAGCTATTATTATTTTGCTATTGATATCAATTAAAGTTTATAATACTAAAAAAAATAATAAATAATTAAAATCTAAAGAAGAAAAAGAAACTACTTCAAAATAAAAAAATAATCTAATATTGTCAATAATAAAAAATATTCAACGAACATTCATTGAATATTTTTTTATAAAAACTTTATATATTAAATATGATTTAATAAATTAAAAAGATTTAGATATATAAATATTTAATATGTTTATTTTCATGAAGTATAAAACATGAATAAAAAAATTAAATTAAGTTTATTTGTAACATTACTAACAACATCAGCAATGGCAATTACATTACCAATAGTAAGTTGTAGTGCTAGTGAAGAAATTCAATATATTATTTTAATTGGAGAAGATCACATAGAACAATCAAAAGAAGTTTTTAAAAATCAGTTAGTTATGGCAAATAATAAAGAACAAATCGAACACTTGTTGAGCCCTCAAACATTTGGCAAATTATTATCATTACGTGAATTCCAATTAATTACTTGAACCCTTGATTTTGTTAATCAATGAGGAGATAATCTTTCATGGAATGATGTTATTTCAAGTATAACTTACAGAGAAAGCAATTATTTGAGTTACAACTCTGAAACAGGAACATATGGTGTTTTTTTAGACCCATATTAGATGTTAACTTGAGAAATAAATATCATACCTTTGCAAACGCTAATATAATTATTGATTTAAGCCAAGAAATTCTCAGAAAGGTAATATAAAAAAATTCGACTGCAATATAACAAATTTTTAGTCGAATTTTTTATTTTTAAAAATCTATAGTAGGATATTTATTTTTTATTTTTGAATTTAAAATTAATCCACAAATAAAAGATGGTACTAAAAGAAAGCACAGTATCCCCATCATAGTAGCGGAGCTAGCTATATCTGAATCATCTAAATTAACTGATAATGCTTTAATTGCTCAAATTATTTCTAAAACCAATAATATAAATAATGGAATTATTAGAAGAAACAAGGCAAGACAAATAATTTGTTGTTTAACACTCTTTTTAGAAAAATCATAAAAATTCTTTAACTTTTGATCTCCAATAAAAATTTGCTCTTCTTTTACCTCCTGTTTATTTTTTATTTGTCCTTCATCTATATAGGCGTTTTTATTTTCTACTTCTTCCACGATATTCCTTTTTAAACTTGTATTTATATATTATAACATAATTTTATTTTTAATTTAGTGCTTTAAAATTATAAAATTTATCAAATTCAATATATATAAATTTTTATTTTTTTAAATTTTTATCTGTTATACTGTAAAAAACATTTTAGGAGCATTATGGCAAGACTAGAATCAGATAATTTGTATGAATTAATTGCAAACAAAAAAGGTTTTAAAATACCAATTTATCAGAGAAACTATGATTGAAATGAAAAAGATGTTAAAAAGTTTTTTGAAGATATTTATGAAAATTTTGAAAGACATAAAGAAAAAAATTATGATCGTGATGACGCAAAATATTATGTAGGTAATATTATTGTTTATGATGACTTAAAAAAAGATAGTGATATCTTAATGGTAGTAGATGGTCAACAAAGAATAACTTCTACAATAATTATTTTTGCATCAATAAGAAGAATATTAAAGAACAAATATGATGCTAATAAAAACAATGATCCAAAAATAAAAGGTAAATATGATGATTTGATTTATAGTATTGAAAAAGTAACTTCTCAAAATACCAGAGATAAAACAAAGATAAAATTAACTAGTATTGAAAATGACGACTTGCTTGAAAAATTATGTTTCTGAAATGAAAATCTAAAAGTAGAAATAGAAAGTAATGAAAAGTGAAAGTCAACAAATATTTATTGTAATTTTGTATCAATAACAAATTATTTTTTAAATAAATTGAAGATTTTAAAATATAGTGAACTTGAAGAAATAATTAATTTTTTTGAAAAGGATGTTATCAAATCATTTTCACATACTTTGGTTGCATTAATTAAAATTTTTGCAGAAAAAGATCAACCAAGTAAAATATTTGAAACTGTAAATACTACTGGTAAAAAATTAAAGTCATCTGACTTAATTAAAAGCTATATCTTTTTCTATGCTCATGAAGAAATGGCTACTTTATCCCAATCTTATATAAGTCATGTTGAATCGAAAATAAAAGAACTAAAGCTATATGGTGATTTATCAGAATGATATAGACACATGATATCTGTTTTTCATTCAGATCATTATCTTTTTTCAAAAACAAAGGATAATGGATTAGCAATTTATAACGGATTTAAAGATGCAATTAATAATGAGCAAAATATTGAAAAACGTAAAAATATTTTTAATAGATCTTTTAATTTTGAAAATTTTGAAGAAACACAAGAATTTGTTCAAATATTAATTAAATATGCAAAAGTTACTACTTTTGTTTATGAAATAATAAAATCTGATAAATTATCAAACAAACAAGTTATTTACAATAAAATAATCGAGAATGCATGAAATACATTTTATCCATTAATTCATTCATTAGTAATGGATCTTTTTGTTGAAGATGAAAATAACAAAAACGAATTCATTTGTACTGATTATAAAAAAGTAATTGAAGAAATTAATAATGTAGCAAGACTTGTAATGCATACTACTTTAAATGGTAGTGAACAAAAAAATCTAACAAGGGGACCAGCTACTCTTTATTCAAGATATCAAAAAGAAATATCACATAGTAAAGAAGATATTTTATTTTGAGATTGAATGAAAGATAGAGAAGAAGATGATGTTCAAATCTCAGCATTTACTAAAGATAAATTAAGAGATATGATAAAAACATCTAATATTTATCAAACATCTAAATCAAAAGCTAAAATAATGCTAGCAGCTATAGAAGGATATTCTACAAATTTTGAAACTTCTTTAAATGAACTTCTAGAAGATTATGAAGTTGAACATATTTTTCCTATTAATCCATCATCAGAAGCAGAAAAAGAATATTATGAATACTTCAATAATAAAGATGATGCTAAAGATTTTTACAATAGAATTAGACATACTTTAGGAAATCTAACACTTGTTACTTCCGAAGCAAATAAAAAATTAAAAAACAAACCTTGATCAAATAAAAAAGAAATTTTTTCTAATGAATCAAAGCTAAAACTTAATAATAATTTATCTCAATATGAAAAATGAGATGAAAATAGTTACAACTCTCGTATTGATTCATTAGTAGAACATTTAGTTAACTTCCTAAACATATAAAAATTACTTATATAATCATAATTTTTATTATAATAATTAAAGAGCATAAGGAATATTATGATAAAAAGTGAAAAGTTTGGTATTGAAATAGTTTATAGTATAGAAACAGAAATATCTATTGGATATTTGGATAACATAATTTCATTTATGGTTCCAAAAAACCAAATTAAATCATTATCTGCTGAAGAACATGATGAGATTGATAATTATGGAATATATTTTTTAGTTGATATAAAATCACAGAATTTATACATTGGTAAAACTGATAATTTATTAAAAAGAATCAGAGAACATAGTAGATCTTCAGAAAAAACATTTGATTATGTTTATGCTTTTACTACAAAAGGCAATTCAATGTCCCAAACTTATATTGATTATCTTGAGCATTATTTTATTAAAAAATTAAACGATTCAGAATACTGAAATTTATATAACAAAGATTTAAGGGTTAAAATTCCTAATTTAAAACCTATTGAAAAAGTTAATTTAACTAAGTTGATAAAAAACATTGATTGTTTATTATCATTTTTGAGAATAACTTTAAAAGATAAAACAAGAAAAATTGAAAAAAGCAATAAGATTATTGAAATGGAAAAACCTATTGAAATACAAAATGAACTATCTGGTGAAGTGTTTACTTTTAAAGGAGCTTATTTTGTTTATTCTTCGAAAGGTTCTTTTTTACTTAAGAATAGTGTAATAAAAGGTTCTTCTAAAATGGAAAAGACCAAAGTTGCTGAAAAATACAAGCAAAATTTAAGCAATGAAATTATTAAAAGAAAAAATTTAATAGAAAGCTGAATTTTAAATAATTCAATCAAAAAAATTAATAGCATTAGTGATGAATATATTTTAATAAATGATATTAAATTAAACTCTCCATCTCAAGCAGCACAAATTGTAAGTGGATTATATTCTGCTGATGGATGAACTGCATTCAAAAATAGGGAAGGCAAAACATTAAAAGAAGTATATAGATAATTTTTTTGCTTTAAATTTAATAAATTTTAAATTTATAAAAAAATAAAAACAAATTATATTTATAAATACTTATTATAATATTTAAAAATAAAAGGATTATTATGAGCATAAATGAAGAGTTTGCTATAGAAGTAATATATAATACTAAAACAGATATATCTATTAGTTATTTAGATAATATAATTTCATTCACAATTCCAAGAAACCAAATTAAATTATTATCTGTTGATTCATATGAAGATATTGATAATTATGGAATATATTTTTTAGTTGATAGAAAATCACAAAACCTATATATTGGAAAAACAGATAATTTATTGAAAAGAATTATAGAACATAGTAAGTCATTCGAAAAGGATTTTGACTATATTTATACCTTCACTACTAAAAGCAATTTAATTTCACAAACCTATATTGATTATCTTGAACATCATTTTATTAATAAGTTAAGTAAGTCTAATTATTGAAGTTTATATAATAAAGATTTAAGGATTAAAACTCCAAATTTAAAACCAATTGAAAGAGTCAATTTAAACAAATTAATTTCAAATATAGATTGTCTATTATCTTTTTTAAGAATAAATTTAAAGGAAAAAGAGATTACAACATCCGATGATGTTTTTAAGTACAAGGGAGTAAAAATAATTTATTCTTCACAGGGATTATTTATGTTAAAAGATAGCATAATACTTGGGTATTCTAAAGTTGAAAAAATCAAAGTAGAACAAAAACACCAGAGATGATTAGATAGTGTAATAAAAAGAAGAAAATTTTTAATAGAAAATTGACTTGAGAATAATTGAATTAAAAAAATTGAAAATAATAATGACGAATATATCTTATTAAAAGATATTGAAGTAAATTCACCTTCAGAAGCTGCAAAGTTTGTAAGTGGTGGCACATCTGCTAGTGGATGATCTAGTTTTAAAAATAAAAATGGTAAGACTTTAGAAGAAGTATTTAGATAGAAATTATGAATAACATAATAATAATTGGAAATGGCATTTTTTATAGATATGGTTATTATAAATTTCAATGTGATGAATGTATTGCAAATAAGAATATAAATAAATGTATAAAATGTGAAAAAATAAAATTAGATGATGTATATAAAAAAGAACTCAATAAAATTATTGATACTTATTTATCAGATGTTGAAAAAATTAATAAATATTCATATGAGGAATTCAATGAAAATACTTTTGGATTTTCATCTCAATTAAATAAATTATTATTTTTATCAAATTTTAAAAAAACCCTTTTTTCATTAGATGATTGTTTAGAAAATAGATTAAATGAAGTTTTACCAGTTTCTTATGACATTAACGAAAATCATTTTTTACCCGAAATAGTTTATTTAAAAATTAAAGAATTAAAAGAAAAGATAGACAAAAATAAAGATGAAAAATTATATTATGAAGATTTAATTGAGTTAAATTTTTTTCATGACATTGATAGTATTAAAAAATATATAGAAAAAATAGATAAAAAGTTTTTTATTAAATATTATATTAAAAAATATAAAATCATAAAAGATGAAATAATTTTAATAAAGTACTCATCAGATGAAGAAAAAAATTTAGATTTAGATCCCAAAAGATATATAAAGTTAAATGAAAATTTTAAAAATAAGGCTAATAAATATTTAATATACCTATATAGCTCTTTTGTTAATTTGTCTTTTTTTAATATAGTTAATAAATTTCATTCAGAAAATAAAAAAGAATTTTCAAATTCATTCTCAAATTTGAGAATAAAAAATTGATACACATTAAATTATATATTTGATGACTTAATGACAGATGATTTAAGAATCCATTTAGATTTTAAAAGAGAAAAACTAAATTATCCATTAAATCAATTTTTAATAAATCCCAAAATACCGATTTATATGACATACCTTCATGGGAAATTTTTATCTAATAATTTAGGTTTTTTAAAAGATAACTATAAAAAATACACAGGATGGATATTATCGGATAACATTGATATGAATTATGAATTATTATCAAATAGATTTAACTTTGGAGATGACATTTTTTTATTTGGCATTTCTCCAAAAGGCGAAAACAGACTTATTAATTCAATAAATGAAATAAAAAATTCAAAAAATATTTTTATTTCATTTATTGAAAAAAGTGATAAAGAAAAATGAATAAAACTTATAAATAAAAAACATAAATTAGACTTTTGATATGCAAATGATTGAGAAAAAAAGGCAGAAGAATACAATGATAAATTGGATGAAAGAGGATATTAAAATTATAAATAATAAAAAAATGTCTTATTAAATCAATATATTTTTTTAATTACAAAATAATCTGCAGTATTTCAGCATTACTGATTAAAATATTATTAGTATAAAAACAGATATTAAGGTATTTATGAAGAAGTTAAAGGTTTTCGAAACATTTGCAGGTATTGGTTCTCAACATAAAGCTCTTGATTACTTAAAAAAACAATATGGTTATGACTATGAAGTTGTTGCCACAAGTGAATGAGATATTGATGCAATAATAGCATATGCTGCAATCCATTATCCCAATTTTGACTCTAGGTCAAAACCAGTAGAGAGAGAGAGAGAGAGAGAGAGAGAGAGAGAGAGAGAGAGAGAGAGAGAGAGAGAGCTATCTTTCAAAGTTCACCTTCTCCCTTGATGGTAAAAAACCTTTAGACAAAAATAAATTTAAAAGCCTTGATAAAGATAAAAAAATAAAATTATATAAAGCTCATAAAATTTCCAAAAACATTGGAAGCATTTTAGAAATAAGTGCTGACAATCTTTTAGCTATTACTAATAATGAAAAAGTTGACCTGATAACATATTCTTTTCCGTGTCAAGATTTATCAGTTGCAGGTTCTTTTTATGGATTTAATAAAGGAATGTCAAAAAACTCAAATACAAGATCAAGTCTATTGTGAGAAATAGGAAGAATTTTAACTGAATTAAAAGTAAAAAATAAATTACCTAAATTTTTATTGTTAGAAAATGTTCCTAACATGATTAGCTCAAGACATATGCCAGAATATATTAAATGGAAGAAATATTTATTTAAACTTGGTTATAAGACAAAGACTTATAAACATTCTGCATATGATCATGGTATCCCTCAAATAAGGAAAAGAGTTTATGCTATTTCAATTTTAGATTCTGATTTACCCTTTGATAAAGAAGAATATGAAATAAAAGAATGCAATAAAATGCCTAATAAGCTCGAAAAAGAAGAAAGTATTAAGAAAAAAGAGTTAAAGGATATTATCAAACAAAATTACTCAATTGAAAAATATAAAGAAGAAGCATTAAAGGCAACACCAAATAGAACTATCTCAAGACAAAGAATGTTTTATGAAAACTTTATTTTAAATGACTTTAAAAAACATAAATACGCAAGAACTTTAACAACCAGACAAGATAGACATCCAAATGCTGGGGTAATTGATTTAAGAGGTTCAGAAATAGAGTGCAAGGACTTATCAAAAGCAAAATATAGATTCTTAACTACAAGAGAAGCATATCTTTTAATGGGCTTTGATGAAAAAGATTATGATAGAGTTAAAAAACAAAATATAAAAGAACCAAAACTATACCAACAAGCTGGCAATTCAATTGTTGTAAATGCAATCATACCTGTTATTAAAAAAATTCAGGAGTTGAATAATGAGTAAAGATTTAATAGAAAAAGTAAATTTTATTATGAATTGCTTCTTTAATGGTGACCTTAATTACATTGATGGTTTTGAAAAAGTTGAAAAATACTTTCAAAAACCGATGATTTGAAATATAGATACCGATATTTTTAACATGATGAAAAGACTTTATGAAAACATTAAAGATTTTGATAAAGTAAGATATATAGAAATAAGAAAATCCGAAAATAACAATAAAAATGGTAATTTTTTGTATTCGCTAATAGCAAATGAAGTAAATATACTTCCTGCGAAAATTAATAAAGAAGTTGCTCAAAGTACTGTAAGACAATATTGTCAAGTGTTAACTGCTTTAGACATTGTAATGTTTAGTTCCTTTAAAAAAGAAGGTTTTTTATTAGAATGTCATGGGATTAAAGAAAAATTATCTAAATTTGAAAATATGGGTTTATCAATCATATTTAATGGACAAAAAAGTGCAATAAGTTGAGTAAGAAACCTTGGTTTTTCTTTATTTATGTGTCTATTACATTACAAGAACTTTGATTTTGAAAACTTTGATGAAGAATATGAAATAATAGAAAAAAGAAAGAGAAACAAAAATTCAGGAATAAAATTTCTTTCTATAAAAAATAGTCAAAAAGAAATCGAACAAATGTATAATGAAACTTACAAAAAATTAATTATTAATAATTTTAAAGAATATAATTTGGAAGAAATAATTGATTCTATATATAATTGCATAAACGAAAATAATAATGATTATGAAATTATTAAAAAAATAGATGAATTGAATAAGCAAAATGCAATCTCTGCTGAAAGAAGCAAATTTAAAAAAATGATTCTTGAAGATAGATTATCAAAAAAATTAATTTTTGATAAAAATGACATTTATTCTGATTTAGTTGATTACAAAAATAGCAATGATAAACTAACTGCAAAATTCAATGATCTTCATGCTTGTCATATATATGAAGTTAAAAATATCAAAAAAGAAAATGATGATATTTATCATGTTTCAAATCCTAGTAATGGAATAATGATGAAAAGTGAGTATCATTGAGCTTTTGATAAAGGGTTATTTATCTTTAACGAGGATGGCGAATTTAGATGTCGTGAAGAAGAGGAGAGTTACTTATTTGATACATTAAAGTTAGAAAAATGTAGAATTAGAAAAGAAGTTTTTGATGAGAGCATGAGACAATATTTAAAGAAGAGAATTTCATCATAAAAACATATTAAAAATATTTGTTGTATAATAACAATAATTATATAATTTTTAGGTTTACTATGGAATTTATTGACATATTATGAATTTTTTTAATAAGTTTTGGAATAAACTATTTTTTCTTTATATTTGCATGAATTTTTAAAAGTGATGTTTTTACAGACATTACATATGCAATGTCCTTTTCTGTCTTAACAATAATATTTTTTGCTTGAAAGCAAAACTTTCACATTAATCAGATATTAGTCTTTATATTAATGAATTTATGAGCCTTAAGGTTGGGAACATATTTATTTATGAGAATTATAAAAATAAAAGTTGATCATAGATTTGATAGTATGAGAAATTCATTTTTAAAATTTGGAGGTTTTTGAACTTTACAAGCATTTATTGTCTTCTTAACTTCTTTACCAGGAATTATGTTTTTAAATTACAATGCTAGCTTGCTTATCAAAAATAGCTCAACTAATTTTGCTTCATTAATACTTTTAGTTTCATTATTTGGATTGATATTTGAAACTATTGGCGATTATCAGAAAAATGTTTTTTATAATAACAAAGCAAAAAATAAAGAAAATACAAATGAAGCTTTTATTCAAACAGGATTATGAAAAATATCAAGACACCCTAATTACTTTGGTGAATCATGTGTTTGATATGGAATAGCATTGACAATGATTGCAACGATTTTAATTTCAGATTCTAAATTATCTGAAAATTACATTTATATTGTTTTCCTAATATCACCAATTTTCTTGAATATATCATTGATATATATATCGGGATTAAAATTACTTGAACAAAAAGAATGAAGTAAATTAAAAGATAATGTTGATTATCAAAATTACATTAAAAATACAAGCATGATAATACCTTTTATTGGAAAAAAAGGCAGACTAAGTATATTAAAAAATAAGGAATAATAAATATGATTTACATGGATATCGAAACAACAGGTCTTGATGGAACTAAATACGAAATAATAGAAATATATATGTTAAAGGAAGATGCAGAAGGAAATAAAATTGGTGAAATGCATTACTACTTTAAACCATCAAAACCTTTAGATCTTATAATTATAGAAAAAACAAAATTAACAGATGCTTTTTTAAGTGATAAACCTAAATTTGAAGATCATATTAGCGATATTGTAAATTTTATTTCTAATGAAACTTTAGTTGGTCATAACATTATTAGTTTTGATTTAAGATTTTTAAATGATAACTTATCTAAGTACAGACATAAGACTTTAAATAATAAAACATTTGACACAATGGTTATGGCAAGAGAAATAGATAATGCTCGACAATATGCAAAGGGATATAAATTAATTGATCTTGCAAATAGATATGGTATTAAATTAGATGAAAGTAAATTACATGGTGCTAAATACGACACTTTAATTACCAAAGAGCTTTACAATATTTTAATCAAACAATAAAAAATAGAATTTATAAAATTCTATTTTTTAACGTAACCTATTAATAATGAACATTTTCCTGTAACTATTGGTTCATAATTATTTCTAACAAGAAACACTGATCCTTTTTTAAAATCTAAATTATCAACATTACCACATCCATCAATAACTGTTACCTCTAGTCATATTGCATTTGTTATTGATATTTTTTTTGTTCCATCAATATCAATTTTCATTAATGAGAAATATTCATTGCTGACTAAATTATTTTCGTCTGAAGTATTTTCAATATTATTATATTTGATTACATTTAAGGCATGTTCAATATGAAGTTCTCTTGGATTATTTTGATCATCTCTTCTATCATAATCATATAAACGATAAGTTATGTCTGATGATTGTTGTAACTCATATATTAATATTCCCTTTTTAATTGCATGGACCATTCCACTTTCAACATAAACAACATCACCTTTTTTTACTTTGATTTCATTTAATAAATCATTTCAATTTTTTTTATTTAAAAGATTTTCAGTTTCTTCACGACTATTTGTTTTAAGTCCATATATAATTGATGCATTTTCCTCTGCTTCTAATATGTATCAACATTCAGTTTTACCTAATTTATTGTGGTTAGCTTTTGCATATTCATTATCTGGATGGACTTGAACACTTAAATCATCATTGGCATCAATAATTTTTGTAAGAATAGGATATTCTCCATAATAGTTTCCAAAAAAGTCTCTATTTGTTTCATAAAAATCTTTTAATGAAACACCAAATAATTCTTTATTAATAATTTTTGATGACATTTTATCTAATGCAGAAACTATTAAAGCCTCTCCAACTTTATCTGATTTTAATTCATAACCATATTCTTTTAATCTGCTACCACCTCAAATTTTTTCATCTAAGTATGGTTTTAGAAAAATTAAATTAATTTTATTCATAAATAATTAAACATTCATATTAACTTGTTTTTTATTATCTTTTACAGTGAATCAGTACATGAACGAAGCCAATAAGAATAATAAACCTGTTATTATTCCAAAAACACCATAAATTATTTCTGGAAAATCAAATGGTGGAACTTCTACAATTCCAGCATCGAATTGCGCTTTATAAAATTCAACTAGATCTGCAAAATCAGCACCATGAACACTTGATAGAGCAACACCTGTTACTAAAAGACCAACTCCAAGAACTATCATTGCTATTTCTCCAATAATCATATGATTTTTTCTTACTGAAATCATAGATGATGAATTATTAACTTTTAATTTTAAATTTTTAGCATGAATAATAAAGTTATTTTCTTTTTTATTTTTAACCTGATTATCATTTTTATAATGAATTGTTTTTAAAAATAAACCAAACATTAAAACTGTTGTCATAGTTCCAATTATTATTGCTAAGAAGAAGAATGCGATACCAAAGCCTTGAATTGCGATTGAAGTATCACCAATATAGCTACCTCCAATTGCGCCAAGAATACCAACTATTGGACCACCATGCGGAACTGCTCCAGTAACTCCTAATGCTCCCGCAATTGATCCTGCAACTGCTGAACCAATAACATTTGCTAAAATAGCTCTTTTTGGATCTGATATTGCAAAAGGGATTGCACCTTCTGAAATACCAATTGTTCCCATTACAATTGCTGATGCTCCAATTGTTCTTTGCTCATTTGTAAAATGTTTTCTATATACAAATGTAGCAATACCCATTCCTAATGGTGCAATAGGTATAGCAGCAGCAACCATTCCCATTGGTTCGTTTATTGGTGTTGATAATGTTAATAAAGCAGAAGCTGTGATAAAAGCAATTTTATTAATTGGTCCACCCATATCAAATCCAGCCATTGCTCCAAGAACAGCACCCATACCAATTCCTATACCAATTTGTGCACCTTGACTTATTTGCCCGTTTTCTGTTCTCTCAAATAGACTTTGCATTGCGTCACCAATTTTTAACATTACAAAAGAAATAGGTGCATTAATAATAAACATTGCTAATAAACCAAAAAATAATGTAACACCAATTGGAATAATAAATATTGGCATTAAAGCTGTAATATTTTTATGAATTTTTCAAGTATTCATTCACTTAACTGTATAACCTATTAAGAAACCATAGAAGATTGCCCCTAAGAATCCTAAAGGTGTTTGTCCACTAGAAGTAACCCCTTCTAGTCCAGGTATTAAATATATTAATACTGGCATATTAGAAGCTAAGGCGACTATTGCTGCAGGCGCAATAGCAGACCTTCCTGCAATTGAGTTTGCAATAAAACCTGCAAGAACTGGAATCATTAGTGTAAACGCTGCTCCACCAATTCCTCCTATATAGAATAAAGGATCATTTTCAGGAATTCTTCCTGAATCACCATATATAATTCTACCAAGACCTACTTGAAGAGCGATTAATAAACCACCAAAAATTATGAACGGAATCATATATGAAACACCACTTAATAAGTGTTTAATAAAAAATGATTTCTTTTCACTATCAAATCCTGTATTTGATTTTTTGATTTCAGAATCTTGTTTAGAATTATAATAAATTTCTTTTGTATTTAATGCTGCTTCAACTAAATTTTCAGGATCATTGATAGCTTTCTTTAAACTAGATGTATAAACTTTTTTTCCATCAAATCTTGACTGATCAACACCAACATCAGATGCAATAATAATAACATCTGCATTTTTAATTTCTTCATCAGTAAATTTATTTTTAACGCCAATTGAACCATGTGTTTCAACTTTGATATTATAGTTTTTATTTACTTCTGAAACTTTTTCAATTTTTTCTGCCGCAAGATATGTATGAGCGATTCCAACAGGGCATGCTGTAATTGCTAATATATTTTTTTTACCAATTTCATTTTTTAAAGATTTTTTATTTTCTTTTTTTTCAATCATTATTTCTTGAAAACTATTAATAATTTCTTTTTTATTTTTGCTGTTTTTTAACTTATTTTTAAAATCTTCATTTAGCAAACCAACTGCTATAGAACTTAAAATATTCATGTGCTTATCAGAAGCATTTTTTTCTGGAACCAATAATGCAACAATATATTTTGTTGGTTTTCCGTCAAGCGACTTTCAATCTATGCCTTTTTTTAATCTAACAAATACTATACTTGGTTTTTTTATTTGTTTAATTCTTGCATGTGGAATTGCAAAACCATTTTCAAAACCAGTTGATACTTCATTTTCTCTATCTATAAAAGACTTGTACAAAATATTAATATCTTTTTCATCTATTATTTCAGACTTAAAACAAATTTTTGAAATTTCTTTTAAGACTTTATCTCTTGAATCTGATTCAACATCTAAGACAATTTGTCTTTCTATTATATCTATCATATATATATAAACCTCCAAAAAAAATATAACATAAACAGCAATAAATTATTCTGTTTATAATATTTGAATATATAAGATATATAATCAAATATTTGCTTGGGTAAATACAAAAAATAATAAATTATGAAATTTAAATGTATTATATTATTTAGTTATTATATTTGTGAAATATATTTATTTATAAAAATAATATTTAGTAAGCAGAAAATAAGGAATAAAATGAAAAATAATTTTTTTAAAAAGGATTTAGTATTAGTTAATAATAAACTTAAAACTAAAAAAGAATGTTTAGAATTTTTTGCAAAAACCTTAAAAGAAAAGGGTTATGGAAAAAGTTCAAAAACTATTCTTTCAAAAGCTTTAGAAAGAGAAGGTCAATTTAGTACAGGTATTGGCGAACACATTGCAATCCCTCATATTAGAGATGATGTAATGAAAGAGCCAGTAATACTATTTGCAAAAGTAAATGATGTTGATTGAGGTTCAGTTGATAATAAGAAAGTAAAATTTATATTTTTTATTTGTATGAATAAACAAGAGGGTGAAAATTCTCACATGAATATTATTGCTTCTTTATCAAAACTTTTTTTAAATGAAAAATTTGTTCAAGATTTAAGCAATGTAAAAGATTACAAAAGTTTAATTTCAACTATGGAAAAATATTCAGAATCAAAAGAAGAAAAAAAAGAAGAGAAAACTTTTGAAGGTTCTTATGACATTGTTGCAGTTACTGCATGTCCAACTGGCGTTGCACACACATTTTTGTCAGCAGAAGTTTTAATTAAAACTGCAAAAGAAATGAATTTAAAAATAAAAGTAGAAACTCAAGGTACTGAAGGTTCTAAAAATACTTTAACCCAAGATGAAATTGATAATGCAAAAGGTGTTATTCTTGCATTAGATCGAGCAATTGATAGAGACAGATTCATTGGAAGAAAGAACGTTGTTGACGTTTCTACAAGAGCTGTAATTAAAGATCCTAAAAAAGAAATTAATAAAGTATTAAATAATGAAGGTAAAGAAATTAAGGGTGTAAGAAACACATCAAATAAAACTACTTTTAATGAAACTAATAATTTAGTGTCTTTTGATAATTGATGAAAAAGAACTTACCAAGGAATTATGAGTGGTGTTAGCCATATGCTTCCATTTGTAATTTTTGGGGGAATTATGATTGCTATTGCATTTATGATTGATTCTTTTGGTGCCAATTCTACTAATGCAGGTGATTTAGGCTCTATTTTACCTACATCAAGATGATTTAAAGGAATTGGAGATCTTGCATTTGGATTAATTGTTCCAATCCTTTCTGCTTATATGGCGTTTGCCTTAGTTGGTAAAGGCGGATTATTACCTGGATTTATATGTGGAATGATATCTAATGGAGCATTTACAAATAATGGAGTTCCTTGATTAATGCCAAGTATTGAAGATCTTGGAGGTCAAGTGCATCCCGATCAATTAAAAGCTGGTAGTGGATTTTTTGGAGCAATTGGTGGAGCAATTGTTACAGGATTAATGTTTGTAGTAATTACAAAATACATTCTTGATTATTTACCAACAAAATTAAATGCAATTAAAAACATATTAATAATGCCATTATTTGGTACATTAATTATTGTAGTAATATTCTTCTTCTTAAATATTCCATTACAGTTTGTAAACTTAGGATTTGGGATGTTCTTAGATCTATTTGCAGACATACCAGAATTGTATCCTTTACTAGGTTTAATTATGGGATTAATGATGTGTTCAGATTTAGGTGGTCCAATTAATAAAGCTGCTTATGTATTTGGTACTATTACTTTAACTGGCCCTTCTGCTGGAACAAGTGGTTCTATTCCAATGGCAATAGCTATGGGAGCTGGTATGATCCCTCCATTAGGAATTGCACTGTCATGTACATTTAATAAAAATCTTTGAACTGAAAAACAAAGAAAAGAAGGTGTTCTTAACTACATTATGGGACTATCTTTCATAAGTGAAGGTGCAATACCATTCACAGCAGAACAACCTAGAAAATTAATTATTTCTAACTTAATTGGTGGTGCTGTTGCTGGAATAGCAATTGGTTCTTTACAAATTGGATTACTAGCACCTCATGGTGGGATCTTTGTGGCTCCATTATTAAGATGTCAATTATTCGATACTCCAGAACTTGAACTAGGATTAGGGATTACATTATTCTTAGCAGCAATATTATTAGGATCAGTTGCTTCAATGATTTCTATTTATGTATTATCTAAATTTACTAAATTTGGTAAAAATAAACAATTAGAAAATCCACAAGCATAATATGATTTATACAATAACTTTATCACCGTCAATTGATTATTACATAAGCAATGATAAGAAATTTAATTCAAAAGGATTAAATAGAATTGACAACTTTTCTATCCTGCCTGGTGGAAAAGGAATTAACTCTTCTATTATTTTAAAAAGACATGGATATGATAATACTGCAATAACATTTTTAGGCGGTCTAACAGGAAACTTAATTAATGATCTACTTAAAAAAGAAAAAGTAAATGTAGTTAATATTCCTTTAGAAGAAGATACTAGAATTAATGTAAAATATTTTGATAAAAATGATCATTTTGAAATTAATGGCCCTAAATCAAAAATAAACGACAAAAGTATTAATGATCTAAAAAAGAAGCTTGAAAAATTAAATTCAAGTGATTTAGTTTTTATTATGGGAATTTCTGAAGAGAAAACTATTTTAGACTTAGTAAAATTTTTAAGTAAAAAAGAAGTTAAAATAGTAATTGATATTGATTCAAAAATAATTTTTGAATTATTAAAATTTAAACCATATTTAATAAAACCAAATATTGATGAATTAGAAAATCTTTTTGATAAGAAAATTAAAGAAATTTCTGATGTGAAAAAGCACATGGAAAAACTTTATGAAATGGGTGCAGAAAATATTATTGTTTCGATGGGTTCTAAAGGATCTTGTGTTTTAGCAAATAATGATTTTATTCATTTTGAGGGACAAAAAGCAGATGAAGTAATAAGTACTGTTGGAGCAGGTGATACTATGATATCATTATTTGCTGCAAAAAAACTTGAAGGAGCTTCATTAAGAGATTCTCTTTTATTCGCAACAGCTGGCTCTTTAGGAACTGTCTCAAGTGTTCACTTATCAGATGTTAAAAAAACAAATTACTATTTAGAAAAAATAAAAAACAGTATCTAAAACTGTTTTTTATTTTTAATAATTTAGCATCGCATAATAATGATAAAATTAAACTATAATGTTTCTAAAATATTCAATATTTAAACATGTAAGGTATAAAAATGAAAAACTTAAAAGCAAACCAAATTAGAAAAGAATGATTATCATATTTTAAAAGCAAAAAACACTATATCCTTGAATCTCAATCTTTAGTTCCTATAAATGATAATTCTTTATTACTAATAAATTCTGGTATTGCAACATTAAAAAATTATTTTTCTGGTGTTGATAGTCCTATATCAAACAGATTAGCAAATAGTCAAAAGTGTATTAGAACAAATGATATTGAAAATGTTGGTTTAACTTCTAGGCATCATACTTTATTTGAAATGCTTGGTAATTTTTCTATTGGTGACTACTTTAAAGAAGAAGCAATTGAATTTGGATTTGACTTTTTAACTAAGAAGTTAGAAATGCCAAAATCAAAACTTTATATTACAGTTTATAAAGATGATGAAGAAGCTTACAATAAATGATTAAAATTAGGAATAGCAAAAAAAAATATTATTAAATGTGGAAAAGATAGAAACTTTTGAGATATTGGTTCAGGGCCTTGCGGACCATGTACAGAAATTTACTTTGACAGAGGATCTAAATATGATCCAAATAAAAAAGGAATTGAACTTTTTGAAAAAGATATTGAGAATGACAGATATGTAGAAATTTGAAATATTGTTTTTAGTGAATTTAATAATGATGGCAAAGGAAAATTAACTCCTTTAGCAAGAAAAAATATCGATACTGGTGCTGGACTTGAAAGATTAGCTTCAATTATGCAAGAAGTACCAACAGACTTTGATATTGATTCTTTTGAACCAATAATAAAAGCTATCTCTAAAAAAACAAATGATAAATATGACTCAAAAGCATATTTTTCAAAGTCTAAAAAGCAAAAAAATATTAATAAAAATTATATAGTAATAGCTGATCATATAAAAGCAGCTACATTTATGATTGCTGATGGAATAACTCCTGGAAATAAAGATAGAGGATATATTTTAAGAAGGCTTATTAGAAGAGCAATTGTTTCTTTAAGTATTTTATCTATTAGAGAAAATATATTAGAAGAGATTGTAAAAGGTGTTATCAAATCAATGAAAGCTTATTATCCTTATTTATTAGAGAAACAAGAACTAATTCTTGAAGTATTAAATAAAGAATATAAAGCTTTTGAAGAAACAATTAAAAATTGTAAAAGCTTATTTATAAAAGCAGCATCAACTGGAAAAATTGATGGTAAGACATTATTTAATTTAGTTGATACTCATGGCTTTCCTTTAGAAATAATTAAAGAAATTGAAAATGATAAGGAACTACAAATTTTAACTTCTATTTTTAATGTTAAAAAAAGCGAAATTATAAAAGATAAAAAACAAATAAAATTTGATTTTGATGGATTCAATAAAGCCTTTGAAAAACATAGAGAAATTTCAAAATCCTCAAAAAAAGAAACAGGATTAAACATTCAAAATTCTGAATTAGTAAACTTAAATGTTCAATCAGAATTTATTTATGGTTCTTATTACATGAAATCTAAAATAGTTGAACTATTTGATAACAATTTTAAAAAAGTTAAAAAACTAAAAAATAAAGATGGTTATATTGTTTTTGATAAAACTTGTTTTTATGCAACATCTGGTGGTCAAATTCATGATACTGGAAAAATTGAAGAATTTGATATTGTAGAAGTTATTAAAGGTCCTAATGGACAACATATTCATGCAGTTAAAAATGCTTCTTTAGAACTTTCAAAAACTTACTTTATTTCTATAAATGAAAAGGATAGAGTTAGAATTTCAGCAAATCACACTTCTGAGCATTTATTACACTCTGCACTTAAAAATATATTAGACAAAAATATTAAACAAGAAGGAGCTTTTAAATCAGCTCAGAAACTTACTTTTGATTTTCAATTTAATAGAAAAATAACTCAAAAAGAAATAGATGAAATTGAAGAATGAATTAAGGACAAAATTGCAAAAGAAATTAGAATTGAAGTTTTACATATGTCATTAGAAGAAGCTAAGAAAATTGGAGCAATGGCTTACTTTGAAGATAAGTATAAAAAAATTGATGGAGATTTAAGAGTAATTAAAATGGGTAAATACTCTACAGAATTATGTGGAGGAACTCATTTAACAAACACTAAAAATATTCAAGATTTTAAGATTATAGATGTTTTTACAAGGGGTTCAAATACATGAAGGATTGAAGCTGTTACGACAAACTATAATGTTAAAAAATTTGTTCTAGATGCAATTGAAGCTTCTGCTGACAATATTAACTTTTGAATGAAGGAATATAAGAAAATGAATATTAGATCAAAAGAATTTACAGATGCATTAATTATATTTAGAGAGTGCTTGGTTCATCCAGATAAACACTTTTCAAAAATTAAACACATTGAATCAGAAATTAAGAAAATTTATGAAACATTAAAAATTGATTATGAAAAGAAAAAAGAATTGTTTCTAGTTAAATCTCTTAAAGAAAAGTTTAGTGATAAAATTTTATTCTTAGAAGGAATAATAATAAAGAATGTTGATAGCAAAGTTATCGTTAATGCTTTAACAGAACTTATTAATGAGAAACCAGACAAAACTTTTTTTGTTATAAATATTAACGAAGATAAAATTCAGTATTTTGCTGCTCAAAATGAAAATAATAAAAAAAGAAATTTAAATGAAATAATTCAAAGAATGAATAAAGCTAGTGGTGGAAAAGGTGGTGGAAAACCAAACTTCGCACAAGGTGGAACTTCTAATACTAAATCATTAGAAAAAATAAAATCAGTTCTTTTAGGGTTGAATAAAAACTAATGAATATTTTAGCAATAGATTATGGCTTAAAAAGAATTGGGTTAGCAATTTGTTTGTTAGATATTGTTATGCCATATGATAAGATAATTAATACTAATAATTTTGATGTAATTAATAAAATATCTAAAATTGTGATTGAAGAAAAAATTTCTAAAATAGTAATAGGGATACCTTTGAATAACAATAATGAAGATACTGAAACCAGTTTGTTAATCAGAGAATTTTCAAATGAACTAAAAAATTCTATTGATAATATTGAAATTATTTTATTGGATGAAAAAAATTCTACAAAAGAATCAATCAATTTATTAAAAAATGCTGGTTATAAAAACAATAGAATTAAGGATCAAAAGGATTCCTTAAGTGCTGTTAATATTTTAAATAGATATTTAGGAAAAAACAATGGATCTTAAAAAAATAAAGTCAATATCTATTGAAAATAACATTCCCATTTTAAGAGATGAATCTGCAGAATACATTTCAAAAATTTTAATTGACAAAAAAGTAAAATTAATCTTAGAAATAGGATCTGGTATGGGATATAGTTCAATGTTTTTTTTAAGTAAAAAGCCAGATATAAAAATAGTATCAATTGAAAAAAATATTGATAGATATAATTTTTGTTTAAATAATATAAAAAACGAAAATTTAGTTTTTTTAAATGAATGTGCTTTTTCATATTCGCCAAATAAAAAATACGATTGCATTTTTTTGGATGGACCAAAAAGTAAACAAAAAGATCTATTTGAAAAATATTTAAAATTTCTTAATGAAGATGGAATAATTATAATTGACAACATATTTTTAAAGTTCATAAATAAAACAAAAAATAACGATTCGTTATTAAAAAAAGCAGAAAATTTTAGATTATATTTAAATGGATTAAATGATTGGGAAATATCTATAATTGATATTGATGACGGAATCGCAATTTGCAAAAGAAAGAAGAATTATGAAAATAGCTATTAAATGTGATGATTTGGAAATGGCCAAAAAACTAATTGATAGAAAAGCTGATTTATTATACTTTGGTATAAATAATTTTTCTTGTAGGTTTAATAAATATATTGATTTAGAAACATTAAAAAAGATAGTATCAATAAAAAAGGATTCAAAAATATCTGTTGTTCTAAACAATTTATATTCTGAAGAAGAAATCCCAATGCTTGAAAATTTACTAACTAATTTATCAGAAATAGACATTGATGAATTATGTTTTCATGACTATGCTATATTACAAATTTGTTATGAAAAAGAAATTAAATTTAAATTTCACTATAATCCAGAGACATTAAACACTAATTATGGACAATTAGATTTTTTTAGAAAAAACAATATTGAAAAAATATCTTTAGCAAGAGAAATGACAAAACTAGAAATCAAAAAAATCTTAGAAGATAAAGAAAATATTGAGATTGAAATTCAAGCACATGGTTTCACATTTTTTATGCATTCAAAATGACCAATGGTTTCAAATTTTAAAAAGTACTTAGAACTAAAAAAGCAAAAATTGGATAAACTAAATTATTTAGTAATTCAAGAAGAAAAAAGAAAAATGCCTAACCTAATTCAAGAAGATCAAACAGGCACACATATGTATTCTGGTTTTACATTGTGCATATATGATTTGATACCTGAATTAAATGGTTTTAAATTAGATAGCATTTTAATTGACAACATTTTTAGAGATGAAAATTGAACTTTAAAAGTTTTTGATATTTACAAAAAGATTGTTACAAATATGGAAATTAATGAAAAAGATCTAAAACAATTAGAAAATTTGGAAAATGAATTTCCAATTTCTAAATCATTTTTAGGAAATTTTAAAGAAATGCCTCAAATGGAGAAGGAAGATTATGAAGACTAAGCATGAACTTTTAGCTCCAGCCGGCAATTATGAAAAAGCAATAATTGCACTAAACTATGGAGCAGATGCCATCTATATTGGTCCAAAAGCATATTCATTAAGAGCAAGAGCATCAAACTTTGATATTAAAGAAATAGAATTAATAACAAAATATGCTCATGGAAATAATAAAAAAGTATATGTTGTGCTAAATATAATTTGTAGAAATGCTCATGTTCCTGGTTTTGCTAATTATTTTAAAAAAATTTCTGAATGTAAAGTAGATGGAATAATATGTGCAGACCCCTTTATTATTAAATCAATTAATGAAATTGATCCTAATATGCCAATTCATATTTCTACTCAACAGTCTATTTCAAATTCTAAAGCTGCTCTTTTTTGAAAAAGAAACAATGCAGAAAGAGTAGTTTTAGCAAGAGAAGTAGATTACAATAATTTAGAAAAAATAGTCAGCAATACAAAAGATTTAATTGAAATCGAATATTTCATTCATGGCGCTGTTTGTATTTCATATTCTGGAAGATGCACTATGTCAAATAATTTTTCTTATAGAGATTCTAATGTTGGTGGATGTGCTCATTCATGTAGATGAAATTATAAAGTTAATAATAATAGTAAAAAAATTGAAAACTTTACAATGTCAGCAAAAGACATGAATTTAATTGAAGATTTAAATAAATTATTAAGACTAGATATTGCATCATTTAAAATTGAAGGAAGAATGAAGTCGGTCCATTACATTGCAACAATTGTTTCTTCATACAAAAAAGCTATTAATGAATTTAAGGAAAATAATATAGTCAATAAAGCATATGTTGATGAAACTAAAAAAGCAGAAAATAGACTTACTTCAAACGCTTATTTTGATGGAAATGCTGACTATAGTAAAATGTTATACTCTTCTGATGAAAGAAAGGTGAATCAAAATTTTGCTTTCATTGTTGAAGAAGATTTAAATAATAATTATTATTTAGTTACTGCTAAAAATAATTTTAATAAAAATTGCGATTTTGAATGCATTAGTTATAATCATGAAAATTTTAAATTTAAAATATCTGAAATTACAAATGAAGATGGAATTAATATTGATGTTGTAGTTACACCGATGAAAAAATATAAAATAAAAATTATTGGAAATGACAAGCTATCATATTTAGATATAATAAGAATATCTAACAAGGAGTTATAGATGAATTTATATGAATTTAAAATGAAAAACATTGATGGAGAAGAAGTTGATTTTTCTAAATACAAAAACAAAGTTGTTTTAATAGTCAATGTTGCAAGCAAATGCGGTTTTGCAAAGCAATATGAAGGCCTAGAACAACTTCATCAAAAATATAAAGATCAAGGTCTTTGTATATTAGGATTTCCATCTGATCAATTTAAACAAGAATTTAAAGACTCAAGCGAAATTAAAAATTTTTGTTCAACGAAATATAATGTAACGTTTGAAATGTTTGCTACATTAAAAGTTAAGGGAGATGAAATATCGCCTTTATATAGTTGATTAATATCTCATTATAAAAATAAAAATGTTAAATGAAATTTTGAGAAATTTTTAATTAATAAAAATGGTGAAGTAATTGAAAGATTTAGCTCAATAGTTAAGCCAATTAAAATTGAACCAAAAATTAATATAGAATTAAAAAAAGATTAACAGCAATCAATGCAAGTTAATCTTTTTTCTTTTCTATTAATTATATATTCTTTAATAGACTTATGCTTATAAACAGGATTTAAAGCATCTTTATTATTTGATTTTAAAATATCATTGATAAGTTTATTTTTACAATAAAACACTCCTACTAAAACTGTTATTAGTGCAGCTGTAGCGTTCATTATTTGTGCTATTGCAAACCCAATCATTCCTGGTAATTCTCTTTGCATAACAACTCCCAAGAAATAACTTGCTATTCCTTCAATAATAAAGAAGTTTAATAAAATAATTCAAAAAACTCTTAGTTTTCTTTTGAAATTATAGAAAGCAGCATTTCTAGTATTGATTGCTATACTTTGAATTGTTTGAGCAGTTAAAGATAATAAGAATCCTTCATAAATGAATTTCTTAATTATGTCTATATATCTGACATCTTCAGCATGAGGAAATGGTATAGTTAATGCAATTTCAGACGGAATTATTTGTTGTGCCCAACTTTGATTACTAAAAAGTAAGTCAGCTAAATATACAATAAAAGTTGAAATAATTAAACCAACTAATAAAAATATTATCGTGACCTTTATAGCAAAATTTATTGCTTCCTTAAATTGTTTTTCAGATTGCTTTAAATTTAACTTTGGTTGATCATGATATAAATTTATTGCTCTTCCCATAGATCTCGAAATTGTAATTAATAAATTTATAATTGAATAAATAACAATTCTGGACATAATAATTAGATACTCACCATCTTTTGTGTACAAATAAACCAAATTTGGATCATTTACATTAATAAAGGTAATTAATATCATCTGAGCTATCATTGTTAAACTATAAACAAGCATATAGATTGACAAATTATATATTCCATTAATAATTGTTTTAAAAATTGCTTTATCAAAATTAAAATCATATATTTTTCAATTAGCGACATAAGAATAAAATATAAATAGAATAATTACTACATAAATTAAATTTAATATTATTGATGATAGTGGCAAAGATATTGCAGGTGATAAATCAGTATAAAAAAGAAATAATACACTTAGTCCAATACTTAATAAGGAATGCAATAATTGAATTAAAATTATTATTCTAAGATGAAACCTATATTCAAGCAATATAAATGTGTAATATATACTTGCAGCAACTAAAAATAAATTTAAAATCATCATTGATGAATATTCATTAATAAATTTTGAAATTTCCGCATTATGAGTATGCGAAGATGCAGCAATAGCATATTCGGAATAAAGTAACATTGTTGATCCAAAAATTATTGCAATAGCTACTCCTACCATTAATAATGTAGCTGAACCTGTATTTATTATTTCTTTAAAATAATCTCTTTTACTATCACTTTTAAAATTATTTTTTGTTATTGTTAGTATTTGAACAGAAATCATAACAATAATTGTTATTGAAAAAAAACTTATTGGTTGTGTATAACCAATTGATTGAGAAACCAACCCCCCACTTACACTATTTATTGCATCAACACTATTTATTGCTAATGGAATTAAATTATGAAAGACAATTGTAAGCATATATGAAAAATATACAAAAAAAATTTTAAAAAATTTTTTTATTAAAGGTTCACTATAATTTGTATTTTCTTTTAAAAAAAGGAATTTTCTTGTTTTAGATTTTTGATTGCTCATACTAAACTATTATAAAATAAAAATATTGATTAAATTAACCAATATTTTTATTTTATAAAGTTATTATTGAATAACCCCAGTTCATAAAAGAACACCAATTACAACTAATGCAAATGATAAGAATCCAATAAAACTAGTTAGATATTTAATAAATTTTCCAATAACTGGTATTTTAGATATTAAGAAAATTGCAGATGTATAAACCAAGAATATTGAACCAGAATATACGACTAACTCGAATCCCTCACGACCCCGTGGATGATTTTCATATGATGCATTTATTCTTGGCAATAAATCTTCTACGAATCAATCTCAACCTGAGAATATTGAATTATCTTGTGGATAAAGCATTTCAAGTGCGAACAATACTCAAATAATAGATAATGCTAAAAATGCTAATGAAAACACAATTTTAAATATTTTTTTCACGTGAACCCTTTCTAATAAACATTTTTGATATTTATTGCTCTAATTATACAATACTAAGAAAAATATTACAATTAAAAAATATTTTGTATATTTTTGCATAACATCTATATAATAATTACCCAAAGGATTTAATTATGAAAAAAAACAAAATAGTAGACTTGGACTTAGTTGTTCCAACAAAGGATATTAAAATATTTTTAGGGCAATATAATGGATTTCAACGTTATGATGTTTATAAGCACCCTTTTTCAATGGTAATTGAAAAATCTATGAGACAAGCTTTTTGAACACCAGAAGAAATATCAATGATTTCTGATAGAGAAAATTTTAAGGATTTACCTGAACATATAAAAGAAGTGTTTATTAACAACCTTTTATTTCAAACTTTTATGGATAGTGTTCAAAATCGTGGTTTAGATAGTGTAATGTCTGAATTAGTTACTTCAAGTGAGTGAGAATCTGTTTTTAAATCTCAAGCATATTTTGAATTAATTCATTCATTATCTTATTCTCATATTATTAGAGAAATGTTTTCTTCAAATGCAACAGAGATATTTGACAGAATATATGACATTCCAATGATTAAAAATAGAACTGATAAAGAAATAGAAGCTTATTCTGTTGTTAAAAAATATCTTAATAAAGAATTAACTTTTAGTGATGATGAAATAAAACAAAAAATTTTAACACTATTAATTCACATTTTCTTTTTAGAAGGATTAAAATTTTACATATCATTCATGGTTACATATATGATAAACAATGCATATCAAGATGCTATTCCTGGAGTTACTAAAATTATTAAATTAATTAACTTTGATGAAGATATGCATGTTGCTGTTGTTGGGGGATTAATTAATATTTTAAAAAGAGATGAATCAGAAGGTTTTACTCACTTATTTAAATCAACATGATTTAAAGATGAATGTTATAAGATAGTAGAAGAAATTGTAGAAGATGAAGTTAGATGAGGAGATTATTTATTAAGCTTTGGACCAATTCCTTCTTTAACAAAAGAAGTATTTGAAGTATTTATGAAATATTATGCAAATGATAGATTAGATAGAATTGGTCTTGAACCTTTATATAAAAATGTAAAGAAAATAGATATTATCGATTGATTTAATACTTATAAAGATATAAATAAAGATAATACTGCTCAACAAGAAGCTACAGCATTAAACTATAACATTGGTTCAATGGATATGGACTATGAAGACAAAGACTTAGAAAAACTATTAAAAAGATTATTCAAAAGAGAAGCTGAATAAAAATATTAAAAACAAAATAAAATAACAAACAAAAAAGAATTAAAATGAAAACTAAAACATTAAAGTTATCTCAATTAGAGATTGCAGTAAATCTGCAAGAAGAGATAGATACAAGTTCTAAAAAAAATAGCCATATAATTGCAGATGAAATTATTGTAATTAAGCGTGATGGAAGAGAAGAAAAATATAATACTGATAAAATGAGAAAAGTATGTCTTTGAGCATGTGAAAACAATAAAGAGTATTGTGATAATTTATTAAGCTCTACAAAGATAAAACTTTATAACAAAATTAAAATTGTTGATGTTTATGATGAACTAATAAAAACAGCAGTAAATAACATTAGTAGAATTCATCCTTTATATGAAAAGATTGCAGCTAAACTTTATTTATTAAAAATATATAGAGATTCATGACATATAAAAACAAATAAAACTTATCCTCATTTAAAAGATGTTATTGAAAAAGGTTTACATTACAAGTTATATTGAAAAGATATTTATTCTAAATATTCTTCTAAAGATATTGAAAAAATAAATTCAGCTATTAATCCTGAAAGAGATTATTTATTTACATTTAAATCACTTTATACTTTCTATAGTAAATATTGTTTAAACTATAATAAATCAAAAAAACTAGAACTACCTCAACATTCATATATAAGAATTGCAATGGCACTTTTTATAAATGAAAAAAATGATAGAATCAATAAAATTATTGACTTTTATAATATGATTTCTCAACATTATTTTACTTTAGCAACTCCTATAATGTTAAATGCAGGAACTAAAAACCAACAGCTATCTAGTTGTGTACTTTCTAAAATGGGAGACTCTGCAGATTCTATAATGGAAACAGCTCATGATGTTGCAATTTATTCTAAATTTAAAGGTGGAAATGCAATTGATATTTCTAGTATTAGATCAAGTGGCAGCTTCATTATGGGTAATGCTGGATTTTCGTCTGGACCAGTACCATTTATAAAAATTATTGAATCAACAGTTAAAGCATTTAATCAAGGATCATCAAGACCAGGTGCTTGTGCAATATATTTTCAATGATGACATTATAATTTTGAGGATTTAATTGTTCTTAAAAGTAATAGTGGTACAGAAGAAAATAGAGCTAGACAATTAAAGTATGCAGTTAAAATTAATGACCTATTAATTGATCGTTTATTAAAAAATAAAAATGTGACTTTATTTGATCCTGCAGATGTTCCAAAATTAAAATTTAAATTTGGAAAAGAATTTGAAAATATTTATGAAGAATATGAAAAAAAAGACAATATAAGAAAAAAAGTCATCTCTGCTAGAAAACTATTTGAAATGATAATGAAAGAAAGAGTTGAAACAGGAAATATTTATTTATTTCATGAAGAAAATGTTAATTCTGTTTCTATGTTAGATAGATACATTAACTCTTCTAATCTTTGTACTGAAATTACATTACCTTCAAGAGAATCTGTAAAAAATAATATAAAAGAAATTAAGGAAAACGATTGATATAAAATTGAAAAAACTTCTACTGCTGGGGAAATATCACTTTGTAACTTAGCATCAATCAATTTAAATGTTTGAGGTTATTTATCTAAAGAAGAACAAAAAAAAGCTGTTTCCATTTTAGTTAGAGCAATGGATAACTCTGTTGATGTTGCAATTTATCCTGTAATAGAAGGTTATTTAACTAATTCAAATTATAGGTACTTAGGAATTGGCGTCTTAAATCTTGCTAATTTTTTAGCAACTAAAAAAATAGTTATTGATTCAAAAGAAGCTTTAGAAATTACTCATAAAATATTTGATGAAATAACTTTTCAAATAATTGAATCTTCAAAAGACTTAGCAAAAGAAAAAGGTCCATTTGCAAAATTTAAAGAAACACTATGAGCAAAAGGTGAATTACCAATATTTAAAGCAAACAAAAGCGCCTTAGAATTAACTAAATATAAACCAGACTTAAACAAATGAAAAAAACTTGCAGAAGAAATAAAGAAGTATGGAATTAGAAACGCACAATTAATTTCTATTGCTCCAACTGCTACAAGTGGGAAAGCAATTAATGCTACTGAAAGTACAGAACCAATTCAACACTTTTTTTACAAAGAAGATGGAAAAATAAATTTGCCAACACTAGTACCAAATATTCAAAATTGAAAATATTATAAAATTGCTTCAGATTGCGATCAATATAGACTTATTGAATTAGCTGCAATAAGACAATGTTATATTGATCAAGCCCAATCAATAAATATTTACTTTAAAAAAGTAAAATCACTTACTGATTTTACTCTTCACCATTTATATGGTTTTAAATTAGGTATAAAAACATTCTATTATTGCAAAACAGAGAAAGATATTATTGATGAGATATGTGAAAGTTGCACATAGTTTTAAATTATTTAATAACCTTATTTTTTATTAAGAATTCATTTAAAGATTTTATATAATTTTCTGGATCCTCATCATGTGGTGTATGTCTAGCTTTTTCTATTAAAGAAAATTCAATTTCTTTGTTCAACTTTTTAATAGTTTTAAATGAAGCTTCTTGATTTATTAGCCTGTCATTTTTTCCAAATATTACTAAAGTAGGAATGTCAATTTTTTTATATCAGACACTTAATAAAAGTAAGGTTTTCTCACTGGTAGTATTTGTTAAAAGTATTATTATTTTTTTAAAATCATCAAATTTATATTTAGACATTTCTTTTAATTTTTTAGTAAATAATGCAATATCAAATAATTTTTTATCAATTTTATTAGGATCAATACCTTGTAAAATTGATGGATTAATTGGATCTTCAAGTATTGCTAAATATTTATCTTCTTTTTTCATTTGAGAAATTAAACCAACTATAATGGCACCACCAAATGAGTGTCCTACTAAAATTGGTTTTTTAATTTTATTAGTTTTTATAAAATTTAAAACAAAATCGATATATGAATTTAAATTTATGTCTATGTCACCAAAAGGTTCTTTTCCGTGACCAGGTAAATCAAGTGAATAATAATTAAATTTATTTTTTTCACAATAATTTTTAAGGGCTTTATTTGAATCTTTATTTGCTACCAAGCCATGAATAAAAATTATATTTATATTTTTCATATTAATAAATTATGGATTTTTTTTATTAAGTTTTTTTTCTTTTTTTGATTTTTTAATAAGTTTTTTAATTCTAGTTTCTTTTTGATCAGCTAATTTTTGCTGTCTTATTTTTTTTCTTTTTTTTGACATTTTTGTTCCTAAAAATAAATTAACATAAATTATTATACATTTTATAAATTATTTTTAATAGTTATATTTTGTTTTTTGTTTTATAATTAAATAGATTGTGAAAATATAAGAATTTATTTTTAAATATACTTATCTAAATAATGTTATAATGAATATTATAATTTTATAAAAATATTTATATTGAATTCTTAAGGAGAAAAATATGAAAAAAAATAAAAAGAAAAACAAAATAGCTAGAAGAATAGTATTATCTACTTTAACTTTCTCATCTTTATTAGGTGTAGGGTTATCTTTAAGCTCTATTAGTGGTTTTGATTTAAAAGAAGAAAACTTAGTTAATAATCAAGAAGTTAATGAAGTTAGTGAAAGTGCTAATAATATAGATACTAAATCTCAAAAAACAGCTTTAATTAGAAAACCAGGTGTAAATTTTAGTGATTACTATCCATTTGAAATACCTTTTCCACCAATTAATACAAAAGTACCACAAAAACATCCGTTTTGAGATTTCTTTTCTATAAATGGTACTGTTAATCCAGAAACTGATTCTACTGTAACATTTATGATAACTAATGTAATTTATACAAATAAAGGTGACAATACATCAAGTGGTATTTTATCTATAACTGCTGAAATTAGTAGATGAAGTGATGAAGCCGGCGTTCCTCAAGATGGCAAAATAAATTTGACTTCTAGAACAACTAATATGAGAAGTGTTACTGGATCAACTAATATTGTTCTTAACCCCACTTTAAAACCAATAACTGATGTAGAATATGCTTCTGACATTGTTGACCTTTATGTTCCAAACAAAACTCCCCTTAGTTTCATAGTTCCAATAAACCATATTGAGAATGCTGCTGGAGGTACTGGATTTAATTCAACAATTGAATTAAATTCAAGTAGACCACCAGTATTTGACAATACAAGTGGAACCTTAACTGTATCTGCTACTATAAAAAACTATATTGATTCAAGAAATAATTTTGTTCCTGCTTCATCTGGTTCATTTAATCATACGATTGATGTACCGGGATTTAAAAGAATTTATGGCCCAACAGGATTTTCAACAACTAGTCTAGCATCTTCTACTACTCCATCAGTTTTATTAAGAAACGCAAATGCTGATGGCTTGCTAAGTGATGAACTTATAAAACAATTTTTTGGAGAATTAAAATATCCACTAACTATTAAATCATCTGCTCCAGGAAATCCTTTAATTAATAGTACAGAATTAGTTCCTAATAAATTTTTTATTAAGGAAGCAAATGATAAAGATGGTACTGTAACAGTTGAGATTACTGTAAAAGGTGGCTACTATGGATATGATAATAATGGTAATTTAGTTCCTATAAGACCAAATACTTCAGAACAAGAACAAACTTTTTCTTTCGTTGTTGCTGGTTTTAGTAAGTTTATTGAACAAGCAGATAATACATTAATTATAGTTAGTGCAGCTATTGGTGGTGGTGTTGGATTCATTGCATTAGTTGTTGGTTTAATATTCTTTATTAGATTCCAAAAAAAGAAAACTGAAGAAATCAGAAAGAAAAAAAGTATGGATGACAAGTTACATTCTATGTCTAGTAAACCTAAAAAAGGTCCAGAAATTGCAAATGCTTCAATGGGACCTGGACCTGGCGGAATAGCTCCAGGAAGACCTGGTGCGCCAGGCGGACCACAAGCTCCAGGGAAATATGTTCCTCCTACAATTTCAGTTCCTAAGAGTAATGCTCCAGTTGTAAAAAGACCATCAGGTCCAACTGCAACTCCACCTACTCCTCCAACTAAAAAATAATTATTAGTTTTTAATAAATAAAAAAACCACTTAATGTGGTTTTTTTATTTTCAATACTATTTTATGCTATTAAAATTTTCTTTTATAGTTTTACATGATTCGTTAAAGTTTTTTTGTTCTTCATCACTTAATGGAACATTAACTACTCTTTGTCATCCATCTTTATTTATTATTGCTGGAACTCCGATATAAACATCTTTGTTTTTGTATTCGCCATCTAAATATGCAGATACTGTTTCAATTTCGTTTGAATCCCTAAAAACATGCGAAGCTAGTCTCATCATACATGCACCAATTCCATAATAAGTAGATTTTTTTCTATTGATTATTTCATAAGCTCTTTGTACTACATCTTTATGTAATTCTTTTAATTTGCTTTCGCTAATTTTTCCTTCTGAAATTACTTTACTAATTGGTTTAGTAAAAATTGATCCATATTCAATACTTGCAATTGAACTATCTCCATGCTCTCCCATTATACAAAGATTCACAGCTGAAGGATTTACTTTTAATTCTTTACCTACTAATACTCTAAATCTTGATGTGTCAAGCATTGTTCCTGTTCCAAAAACTTTATTTTTTGAATAACCAGTTTCTTTTTGATAAACCATAGTTAGCACATCAACTGGATTTGAAGATATCATTGTAACGCCATTAAACTTAGTAGCTTTTACACTTTTTGCAATTTGTTTCATTATTTTTGCATTATCTTGTATCATTTCAAGTCTTGTCTCACCAGGTTTTTGAGGTCTTCCTGCAGTTATTGCAATAATATCTGCATCAGCACAATCATTGTAGCTACCACTTCTAATTGTTGCATCACAATGTGGTAGAACACCAATAGCATCTAGTAAATCCATTGCTTGCCCTTCGGCTAATTCATTGAAATGATCGATCAGTATATATTCATCAGCTATCATATTATTAATAGCAGAATATAAGAAAGAACACCCAACATTTCCAGCGCCTATAAGAACTATTTTTTTTCTTTTCATTTTTACTCCTTTTTAAACACTTATATTATATTAAATTTTTTTCTAATTATATTTAAGGTTATTTTGTAAAAAATAATTTAATTTATTGAAATTGTTTTATATTTGCATTCTTTATTGTATTTTTTTAAAAAAAATAAGTTTTTAAGGTATAATAATAATAGTTATATTTTTATAATATAAATTTATTTTAAACATAGGAGTTTATAAATATGAGAAATAAAAAATTAAAAAAAGCAGTATTGACTTCATTAAGCATCTTTGCTTTTACAGGAGTAGTATTAGCTGCAAATTTAGATAATATTTCAAAACTACAAACTGGTTTTTCCAATGAATCTTCTTTAAATAATGTTGTTAAAACTGCAAATGAAATTAGTGACATTACATCATATAATTCATCTACATTTAATACAGCAACTACAATTGCTAGAAACCCAAATGCTAATAGTACTATTCAAACTATTTATCCATTTCAAATTTTGAATAACACATCTCTTTTAAAAAGTTTAATATTAATTTCTAATACTCCACCTAATTTTGATATGGATAGAGATGTTGAAGTTTCTGCTTCAGCTATTAATAACTTGGGTTCTACAACTAATAGTGGTAGGGCTACTATCAATGTAATTTTATCAAATTATATAGATGCAGATGGTAATCATGTGCAAGATGGTTCTACATTTGCTGATACTGTTGCAATTAATAACTTTAAATCTGTAACAAGCCAAACAACATATGATAAAAATAGTGTTTTTAATCCTTCAAATCATTATGCTTCTGATGTTGAGATTAATTCATCTGATCCATCTAAAATTGATATAACAAATGTTCTTGAGGTAAAAAATGGTGTTTCATCTGTTTCTATAAATACAATAGCAGAACCTTTATCTCTTTCATTTAATAATAACGCAGGTAGTTTAACAGTTAGTTATACTCTAACACATTGATTTGATCAAAGTGGAACATACTTTTCTTCAAAAACACCTGCTAGATCAGTTAATGTGATTGGTTTTAAAATAGTTGATGGGCCTACATTTTTAGATTTAAAAGAAGGTATTAACGGAAGCACTTTAATACCTTCAACTATTGCTGGAAGATTAGAAGAAAATTTTGCATCATATAAAGAATGATTTGAATTGAAAAATTTACCAAATGACAGTATTCCTGAACCGATTACTGCTATTAAAAATGTTTCTGCAAATGATAAGGACGGAAAAATTAGCTTTACTTATACAATTAGTGGAAGTTACTTTGATAATAATCTTGTTCCACAAATTGCAGCAGAGCTTGATGTTGATACAGTTATAGAAGGATTAAATTCAGAAGTTGAAAAAGTTGATATAATACCAATTGTTGTTGGTGCTTCTGTTGGTGGTATTGCTTTAATTGCTGCTATAGCATTAACTATATTCTTTGTATCTAGAGCTAAGAAAAAGAAAAGTGAAAACTTAAGAAAACAAAAATTAAGTGAAAAAGTTTCTCCTCCTACAGGTAGCGTTTCTAAAACTACAACTTCAACTCCTTCTTCAATGAGTAGTTCAGTTCCTGGTGGTACAAAACCTCCAGTTGGTCCACCTACACCTGGAAACAGACCAGTTCCTCCTCCGGCTAGAAAATAGAGTCTAATAAAAAAACCATACAAACAATATGGTTTTTTTATTTATTTAGCTTGCAAATTTTAAAAATGAAATTATAATAAAATAAATTTAATTAGTATATAGGAATTTATTAATATGAAAAATAAAAAAATAATATTAACTTCATTAAGTTTTTTTGCTTTTGTGGGAATGATATTAGCTACAAATTTAGATAATGTTTCAAAATTAAATTCTGCTTCAAATAATTTAACATCTTTAAATGATAGCGATATTAAAATCGCAAATGAAGATTCTAATGCTTTAGCAATTGATGACTTTCAAAGCCAAAATAGTATAACAAAGTCAAGAACTTCAATTGAATTAAGTTCTAATAGTCAAAATATTATAGCTAATAATTATCCATTTCAAATTGAAAATAACAGATCAATTTTAGAAAGTCTAATAAAAATAGGAGGATCTATTCCTACTAACTTTAATATGGCTAATGATGTTGAATTTTTAATAACAGGCATTAACAATTTATCTCCACCAGAATTTAGTAATGCTACAAATAGAGGTTCTGCTGATATTTTAGTTAGAGTTAATAATTATATTGATTCTAATGGTAACACTATAAATTCTAATACGCCTAATTTTTCACCATTGGAAAGAGTAATTATAATAAGAAATTTTAAATCTTTAAAAGCTCCCACATCTTATGATAAAATTTCTTCATTTGATCAAGGAAAAGCATATGCTTCTGACATTGCAAATGAAGAAACCAATATTAATAATTTTTTTAAATTAAATAATGCTATTGAGAATCTTTCTTCAGAAGAAAATACAAAATTTTTAGAAGTTGATCGAACTTTTGACAATCTTTCTGGCACTTTAAAAATTGAGTATATTTTAAAAAATTATATTGATAAAAATGGAAAATATATTTCTGAGGATTCTTTTATAACAACTGAATTATCTGGATTTAAAAAAGTTCCAGGAGCAACTTCTTTAGTTTTAAAAAGTAGTATGAATAAAGTTTTACCTTCTAAAATTGCTCAAGAATTAAGTGAAGATTTTAATTCTTACTCAAAATATTTTGATTTTGTTAATTTTCCAGATCCAGCACCTATTATTTCTGGAATTGATAATATTCTTTCAGATGATAGTGAAGGGATAATTGAGCTTACCCTAACTATTAATGGGAAATATTTTGATAGCAATTTAATTGAAAGAGTTTCTTCATTGCAGGGTGATTTAATTGGTAATACTATTTTAGGATTTGTTAAACCAATTGATAACAACACTCCAATTATAGTTGGAAGCACTATTGGTGGTATTGCATTAATTATTGCAATAGTATTAGCTGTGTTCTTTATAAATAAATTAAGAGCAGATCAAAATAAAGTTGTTAAAAATAAAAGAGCAACTACAAGTGTTCCAAATACTATAAATATCAATAATGAAGGAAAATCTAAATTTCAAATTGAAACATCTTCAAATGGATTAAATAATAAATCATTATTTACTTCTATCCCCCAACCTATTAGTCATAAAAATCCAATTAATAACTCTATATCTGATAAATCGAATGTTGATAAACTAGATAAAAGTCCAAACGGTACTTCTAAATCTTCAACTAAATCAAACAACGAGATTTTAAATAATAAATCATTATTTATTTCTTCTGTTCCAAAACCTATTGGAAAAAAAGGTCCGATTAGTCCTTCTAAAAATACAAATAGAGAAGCCCCGCCAAAACTTAAAAATTAATTTTGTTTAATACTTAATAATATTTTAATTAACAAATAAAAAATATAAATAATAACTATACTTAAAAAGATAATAAGTGTAGTTATTTTTATTTTATAATAAACTAAATAAGGTAAATATGAATGTAAATTTAAATGAAATAATTTTAACTCAAATTGAACTAGATAATTTTATAGAAAAAAATCACAAACTTTTAAAAAAAAATTTATTATCTAGAAAAAGATTAGCATTAATTGTTGAACTATCTGAATTATGTAATGAAGTTAGATGCTTTAAATTTTGATCTTTAAAAAAATCAAGTCATAAAGATGTAATCTTGGATGAGTTTGTAGATTGCTTACACTTCATACTTTCAATAGGTCTTTTTTATGGGGTAAATGAAATGAAATTTTCAATAAAAACATCACAAAAGAAAAAGAAAGATAAAATACAATTATCTAAATCATTTACAGAACTAATAACAAATGTTAGTTCATTAAATAATGAAAAGAAAGTTAGATCATTTATTAAAAAGCTTTTTCAATTAGCAATTGATTTAGATTTAACTTTTCATGAAATAAAGAAAGCTTACTATTCAAAGAACCAAGTTAACATAAATAGACAAAAAGAAAACTACTAAATAATTTAGTAGTTTTTTATGCATTCCTTATACACAAGAAAATGATGATTAGAATCATATCTATGAACATGAAAGAAGCAAACACTTGAAATGCTAAGTATTTTCTTCTAATAATATTAATATTAATCATTATCTGTTTTAATATATCAATATCAATATCATATTTCTCTTGAATTTCATTTTTATTATAGGTTGTTCAATCTTGTCAACTATATATATTAAAACTACTATCAATTGATTTATATCTATGTTTTATTCTTTTGTACCTAAATTCAGGCAATAAAAAAACTACAACAAATAATATTTCTAAAATTATAAGAACAATTAATGAAATAAAATAATTTCATCCCAGTTGATTAAATAAAGCTGCTACAAAAGTAAGTGAAAAGAATAAAATACCTAATGATATATTCAGTTTGTCTTCAGCATGCGATCTTTCTTTTTTAAACATTAAAAGTAAATCAAAGTGTTCTTTATTTATTGTTTTCAATGTGTTCTTCTCTTTTTTATCTTTAATAATTATAAGACAAAAAATATATATTTATAAACAATACATAATAATTAAATATATAATTTTAGAAAATAGTTAAGGATATTATAGATATGTCTAGAAAAATTAGTATAAAAATAAAAGATTCAGATAAAAATGAATTTTTCTTGCAAGAAGATGCAAAAAAAGGAGACTATTTTTGTTTAGATGACATAAAAGAATTTTCAATAGATGATATTAAGGAGCAATGTGATTTAAAAATAAATAAGATTGCAAATGAAAGATTTATTGAAAAATTAAAAACAGAGAAAAAAAATTGAGAAAATGAATTTAAATCATCAGAAGAATACCATAAACTAATAAAAGAATCATTTTCTTTTAAAGAAAAAATTGAATCGATAGAAAGGTCACATAAAGAAAGAGAAAAAAATTTAATAAATGAATTTAAAGCATCGAAAGAATATTTAGATTTAGAAAGAGAACTATCTTCTCTTAAACAAAAAGAAAAAGATTTTCATATAAATAAAGAAAAAGATATTCAATTGATAAAAAATGAATTGATTTTAGAAAATCAAAAAAAGTTAAGTGATCTTAATGCTGAAATAGATTCTTTAAAAAAAGATTTAGAAAAAAGAAATATCAAGAACATTAAACTTATCGGAGAAGATTTAGAAAAATGAATTTTAAGAGAATTTTATGAGCATTTTCCAATTAATGATAAAGTTAATCTAAAAAAAATAACAAAATCTACAAGCATTAATGATAATACTATGGCAGATTTTGAATTTATTGTATTAGGTGAAAACAAAGAAAATCTAGGATCAGCAGTTATTGAAGCAAAGACAGAATCTGAAAATGGTGGAACTAAAAATGAAAAACATTATGAGAAATTAGATAGACAAAGAAAAAAATTAAATTATGAATATTCTATATTAGTTAGTGAACTTGAGCCAGAAAATACTTTCTTGATAAGAAAGGTGCCTGAATATAAAAATATGTTTGTAATAAGACCAGCTTATTTAATGAGTTTTTTATCATTAATAGAATACATTTCAAATCAAAGACAGGGTATAAAAAGACTTGAATTAGATTTTAAAAATAAGCAAGAAATTCAAGATGAATTTGAAAAAATGAAAAATGAAATACTAGAAAATTCAGTTAAGAATATAAATAAAAAATGTGAAGAAATACATGGTGAAATAATAAAAATAGAAAGCTCATCAAAAAAAATAAAAGCTGCAATAGAAATAGTTATTGAAACTCATATGAGTACAATTAAAAATAAAATAGAGAACTTTAAAATAGAATCAATTAAAAAGAAAATTGAAAAAATTAATTAATTATGAATATAGCAATTATTTTAGCATCAGGACTTAGTCTTAGAACAAAAACCAATACACCAAAACAATTTTTAAAAATAAATAATAAAACTATTTTAGAACACTCAAGTTTAAAATTTATTAAAAATAAGGAAATTAATAAATTAATAATAGTAATTAGAGAAGAGTATTTATTAAAAGCTAAATCAATATTTAAAAAATATAAATTTAAAAGCGATTTTTTATATTTTTGTGTTGGAGGGAATTCAAGAAATCAATCAATTGTTAACACTTTGAAATTCATAAATAAAAATTTTCAGGTTAATAAAAATGACATAATTCTAACACATGATGCTAATAGAATTTTTGTTAGTTCAAAAATTATAAAAGATAACATAGCAAATTGTAAAAAACATAAATGTGTTCTAACTGGAATATACTCACCTGATACAATTTATAAATACAAAAATGAAAATGTAATAAATGTCTTAGATAGAGAAACATTATTTTGTTCTCAAACTCCACAAACATTTACATATGAAAAAATAAATAATATTATAAAAATAAAAGACAAGAAAATATTTAATAAATCAGATCTTGGAACATTGGCATTATTATCAAATGAAAAGGTATTTATTGTTCAAGGCGAAAGTCTAAACTTTAAAATTACTACTTATCAAGACTATATTATTGCAAAAAAAATACTAAAATAATATTTTTAAAAAAATTAATTTTATTTGTTATAATATTTTTAATTTTTAAATTAATTTTAAATGAAAGACAAGATGAAAAATATTAATAAAAATGAAATAACACCCTCCGATAAATCTAGCTACTTGAATACAAATGTTAAAGTTGGATTATCAAGTACAGAAGTTTCAGAAAGACAAAAGAAATTTGGTTTAAATGCATTAAAAAAAGTTAAAAGAAAAAATATTGTTTCTTTGTTTTTTAGTCAGTTAAAAGAAATAATGTCTATTCTACTTTTATTTGCAGGTTTGTTTGCATTAGGTTTAACAATTTATCAACATGCTCAAGACCCAAATAATCCAGATATTTTAGCATATTCTCAATCAATAATAATATTATTCATAGTTTTTATAAACGCATTTTTTAGTGCAACCCAGGAATATAAATCTAATAATGCTATTGAGGCACTTCAAAAAATGTCATCTCCTAAGAGTAAAGTTCTTAGAGATGGTAAAATGAATTTAATTGCTTCAAGTGAACTAACAATTGGAGATATTATTATAGTTGAAGCAGGTGATATGGTATCTGCTGACTGTTTATTAGTTGATTCATCAAATTTAAAATGTGTTGAATCTGCATTAACAGGAGAATCAATGCCTGTTGATAAAGATCACACAAAAAAATCAAATGCTTCTTCACCTATTGGAAGTAGGTTTGATCATATATTCTCTGGTTGTAATGTTATTAATGGTAGAGCAACTGGAATAGTAATAGGTATTGGTAACGAAACTGAAATAGGAAAAGTTGCTGACTTACTTGGTGATACTGATTTATTAAAAACTCCATTACAACATAAACTACATAAATTAGGTCAAAAACTTGGTTTATTTGGAATTTTCATTACATTAATATCTTTCATATTCTCGTTATTAGTTATTGAAAATGTTGTTGAATATGGATTTGATTCATTCCCTCCTTCAATCATTTTAGCTATATCATTAGCTACTGCTTCAATCCCTGAAGGCCTAAACACAGTTATTAATATAATTTTAGCAATTGGTGTTAAAAGAATGAGTGATCAAAACGGATTAATAAAAAAATTATCATCTGTTGAAACATTAGGTTCTACAGCTGTTATTTGTTCTGACAAAACAGGAACACTTACAATGAATAAAATGACTATTGTTAAAATGTGAGTTCCCAAATCAAAAATGGAAGATGTTAGTAATGATAAGTCTGAAAAATTATCAAAAGAACATTTAGATTTACTTAAATATGCAACTTTATGTACTGATTGTGTAATTGAAGAAAGTGATGAAGGTAATATCCTAATTGGAGATCCTACAGAAATAGCTATTGCTGAATTTGCAATTAAAAAAGGCTATGATGATGATAAATGAGATGAAGATCATAAAAGAGTTCATGATATACCATTTGATTCAGATCGAAAAATGATGACATCAATTAATATTATAAATGGCAAACAAATTGCTATTGTAAAAGGTGCGCCAGATGTATTATTTTCTAAATGTAAAAATATTTCTTTAAAACAATTAAAAGAAATTAATAATAGATGAAGTGATAATGCAGTGAGAGTAATTGCTGTTGCTTACAAAGAAATAAAAGGTAAGCTTCCAAAAGAAATTCATGCAAAAGATATCGAAAAAGATTTAAACTTTATGGGATTAATTGGGATGATTGATCCACCAAGAGAAGAAGTTAAACATTCTATTAAAATATGTAAATCTGCAGGAATAAAACCAGTAATGATTACTGGGGATCATTTGAATACTGCTATTGCAATTGCTAAAGACTTAGGAATAATGAATGATAATGATTTAGCAATCACAGGAAGTGATCTAGATGAACTATCTGATGAACAACTAATAAAAAATATTCAAAAGTATTCTGTTTATGCAAGAGTATCTCCTGAGAACAAAATAAGAATCGTTAAAGCATGACAATCATTAGACCAAGTTGTTGCGATGACGGGTGATGGTGTTAATGACGCACCAGCATTAAAAGCTGCTGATATTGGTTGTGCAATGGGAATCACTGGAACCGATGTATCTAAGGGTGCAGCTGATATGGTTTTAACAGATGACAACTTCTCTACAATTGTTTCTTCTGTAAGATCGGGTAGAGGGATTTATCAAAACATTATTAGAATAATAGAATTTTTAATTAGTTCTAATATTGCATCAGTAATTTCAATATTATTAGGTATGTTTTTATTCTATATGATTTTTGAAGACCCTAATATTGGCTTAGGTTGAGGAAAGATAGAATCAGGCTTTTATGGTTCATTTGAGCTGAAGGTAAAAATGGCAGATGAAATAAATAGCCAAATTAAGTTTCAAACAACATTGACTACCATCCAAATATTAATAACCAATATTGTTATTGAGACCTTACCAGGAATTGCATTAGGAACTCAAAGAACTTCTGATGAATTAATGAAATTTAGACCACGTAGCAAATATGAAAGTATTTTTGCCAATGGACTTATTGGTAAAATAATTATTCTAGGATTCATAAATGGTATTTTAACTATTATTGCATTTACTTTAGGAGCTTTCATAGCAATCGCTACGGGAGCACCTGGTTTAAGATTTTACTATGGTACTATTGCAGCATTCTTAACACTTGCTTTAGGTTGTGTTGCTAAATCTATTTCAATATCATCTCATAAACTTATATTTATTGAAAAATTTAACCATATTAAATGAGTTTTAATTGCTTGCTTAGGAAGTTTAATAATTGTATTAATTTCTACATTAATTCCTCAAGTTACTTCATTATTTGCTGAAAGACCAGAGTTAGTTTTTAAAAATGATTTAATAGGTGTGGATCAAAAGATAATTAATGATATTGTTTATAGCGGAAAAACATCAAATGATATTGTCCATGGATATATTTATTTAACCGGTTTTGGACTGGCAATAGTTCCTTTTATAATTCTTGAATTAGAAAAACTATTTAAAATGAAATTTCATAAACATAAGGCAATTGAAGATAATTCAGAATTTAAAATTATTCCAAAACCCAAAACACTTTTTGAAAAATATACTTGATTAAGCATGTTTAACTTTGACAAAGACAATAAAAAAATAAAAAATTAATTTAATTTTATTTTATTAATATTCAAATTCTTCGCTTGAACTATCATTGTCTTCTTTTTCAATTGAATCTTTAATTTCATTGATTAGACTATCCATGTTTTTTGTAATTGCTTCTTCATCATCTAATGAAGAATCTTCTTCATCTTCAAGACCACTAATTTCATTAATTAATGTATCATAAATTAAGTTTTCTGTTTCATTAATAAAGTTGTTTTCATTAGTTTCGTTGCTTTTAAATTCGAAATCATCATCATTAACATCAACATTTTTATTTCAGAATTCTAAGTCTTCTTCATTAAATGATTTATCATCTTCTAGTTCTAAATTATCATCTTGATTAAGTCATTTATCATCTTCTGATTCTGATTCATCTTTTTCATTAAGTCAATTGTCATCATCTGATTTTAAATTATCATCTTGATTAAGTCATTTATCGTCTTCTGATTCTGATTCATCTTTTTCATTAAGTCAATTGTCATCATCTGATTCTGATTCATCTTTTTCATTAAGTCAATTGTCATCATCTAATTTTAAAATATCTTCTGTTTTTGATTCTTCTTCATTGTTAAATGATTTATTTTCTACTTGATTTAGTCATTTATCATTATCTAGTTCTAATTTTTCTTCTTCAAAAGAGGTATTACATTTAGATTCAGTAAGTTCATTATTTTCATCTCATTCAATAACTTCCTCTTCATTCTTAGGAATTATAAATTCTTCATAATTACTTTTAGAATCTGAATTATGTGTTTCATTTGAGAAATCATATTCCTCAATTAAGATATCATCATTTTCTAATGTTGCACCTAAGCTATTAGATTCTTCAAAAGCCATTTCTTTTTTAATTTCATTTTTAGGTAAAGAAATGCTTCTTAGTTTTTCAACATCACTTTTTTCTTGAATTTTTATTTTTTTAATTTTTTGAACAAGATTTGCTTCTTTTTGTCTTTCTTTTTCTTCTTGTTTTTTTAATTCAACAAGTCTATCTTCTTCCATTTTAATTTCATAATTTTTTCATAAAACATCAACTGCAGGAATAAGTTCAACAATTATTGAAGCAAATAAATTCTTAATTTCTTCCATTGTATAAAATAAGAACTTTAAAAAGTCATTTTTATATAAGAAACCATTATTATTGTATTCAAGTTCAAGTTTTTTTATTTTTTCAATAAGTTTTTTATCAGTTTCATAAGAACATATTTTAATTTTCTTAATTAGATCTTGTAGTTTAATGTTTCTTCCAAAAAGCAAGTCAGAAATCATCAGTCTATCTTTTTCAAATTTTGATATATATTCATCAATACTACTTGTCATTGCAGAAGATAGATCAAATAAATTGCTTTCAATGATATTAAATAAGTCAGATAACGCTACTATATATTTTTCTAAGGTAGTTATTTTTTCATATAATTCAAAGTATTCTGTATCTTCGAATAAAACCTTAAAATAATTTTTTTGTGTCTTGTATGTAAATTTATTATTTAAAAATTCAGTAATAGTTTGAAGTGCAAATAAATCTACTGAATTTATTTCAAAAAAATCATCTGATTCAACAATATACTTTTTATCTATAAATTCTTTTTTTAATTTTTCAAAATATGGAATACTTTTTTTAAATTTATATAAAACTCCATTGCTTTCATTTTCTAAAAATGAGTAGCTATTTTCACACTTTTCAACGTTATCTTCTTGATCTGTTAAAATTGACGAAGGAAGAAGGAACATTGTTATCAATGAATCTTTCATTTTTTTATTATTTACATTTGTTTTTTTTCTATTAACAATATTTATATTTTTATTACTCATTTTCTTATGCCTTTTTTAAAGTTATGTATTCATATTTATTATATTAAAAATTAAAAGAATAAACAAACATTAATTAATAAAAAACTAATTAAATAATAATTTTTTTAATATATTCTATATAATTATTTTAAAGAGGAAATAAAAAATAAAAAAGGAACAAAAATGTTATTTTGAAAAAAGAAAAAAAATTTAGAAGCTTCTACTGAAAACAATAACTCTCAAGAATTATCAAAAGAAGAAGAAAAAATTGATGTAACTATGGAAGAAGCTAAAGATTACTATGCAAATGAAGAAGTAATTGTTCAAAAAACTTCTACATCAAAAAAATCTCCAGCTAAAAAAACTTCTACTAAAAAGAAATCTACTAAAAAAGCTAGTTCTTCAAAAAAGAAACCTGCAAAAAAATCATCTTCTTCTAAATCTGGTGGATCAAATAGAAATATTTACCATGTTTCTCCTAGAAAAGACAAAGCTGGTAAAAAGATTGGATGAGAAGTTAAACTAGAAGGTTCTAAAAAAGTTACATCTTTTTGCAAAACTAAAGATGAAGCTATTTCAAAAGTTAAATTATTTGCTTCTAACAAAGGTGCAACTATCATGATTAAAAAAGCAGATGGTTCTCACCAAGAGACTATAAGATTATAAAAAAATAATGATTTAAAATCATTATTTTTTTTCAACTTCATGACCAGGATAATCATTTGGAGATTTTAGGTCTTTAATTCAATAATCATAAATTATCTTTTTATTATGAGACTTAATTATTTTTGGAGTTACTCCAAAAATATCTTCAATAGAATCTTTAGTAATGATATCATTTGTTTTTCCTTCAAGAGCTACCTTGCCATCTTTCATAATAACTACCTTATCTGAAAATTTTAAACCATGATTGATATCATGAATAACTATAATAATTGTTTTATTCAATTTATGATTCAAATCATGAAGTAAATGCATTATTTCTAATTGAGCTTTAATATCTAAATGATTTGTTGGCTCATCCAAAACAATTGTCTCTGTGTCTTGTGCAATTGTTAAGGCAATTAATGCTCTTTGTCTTTGCCCGCCTGAAAGTTGATCTATATACTCATTTTTTAAATGATAAAGACCAACACTTTCTAATGCATGTTTTATTTTAATATCATCTTCTTTTTTACTTGAGAAAAACAAGCTATTATAAGGATGTCTTCCTAACTGAACAAATTCTCAAAGAGTCACATCTTCAGGAAATGTGGAAAGTTGAGGTACAAAAGCAATTTTTCTTGAAATATGCTTTCTTGACAGTGTTTTTAAATTTACACCATCATAAAATATCTCTCCAGAATTTAGATTTACCATCGAAAATAATGCAAACAATAAAGTAGATTTTCCTGAACCGTTAACACCAATTATCGAAACAAAATCTCCTTGTTTAATTGATAGTGAAACATCTTTTATAATATTGGTATCTTTTGTATATCCTAAACATACATTTTTAAAAACTATTTTTTCCATTATTTCTCCTTGGTAATTAAATATATAAAGTAAGGTATTCCAACTAAAGGAATTATTGCAGGTGTATTTATATTTGATTCAAATATATTTTTATTTATTAAGAATGCTAAACCAACTATGATTGATCCAATTAAGCATGAAGCTGGGAAAGAATATGCATAATTTTTTTTAAAAAGGAATGAGGCAATATTTCCTGCAATTAAACCTAAGAATGTTAGGTTTCCTACTAAGGTAAAAGCAACTCCCGATAATAAACCACATATTAATAATATTTGTAAATTAATTGAGTTTGCATTTATTCCTAAAGATTTAGCTATTGAATAACTTGTAGTACATATTTTAAATTTTTGAAAAATAAAAGCTAATCAAATTGTTCCTATTAAAAACCCAACAAAAGAAACAATAATTGGTAAGTCATGCGAGCTATCAATGAATCCATTTATAAATTGTTGTAATGAAGCACTTTTTCCTGCTGGTAAAAAAATGTCTAAAGATGAAGATACTGATAAAAATGTAAAGTTAAATATCACACCAACAATAATAAATTTTTTACTTATATTTTTATTTTTTTTATAACTAACTAAAAATATTACAAAACACGATAGCATAGAAAAAATGATAAATAAAAAGGGATAAATATTCATATAATTATTCACTGAATAATCACTATCAAAATCAACAACAAACATCAATGCCATTAATGTAATTAAATTTATATTACCTAATCCTAAAACAGAATTGTCTGCTAATTTATTTTTGGAAAGTTGCTGCAAAAGTAATGAAGCAATTGATAAACTTGCGCTTGCTATTGGTATTACAAAAATTAAATTCTTATTTATAATAAATATTTTTTCTGCATCTTGAAAACCATTTTTCCCCAAGGACAAAATTAATGCCATAATAAACATAAAAGTAGTTATTAAAAAAAACATTATTAATATCTTTTTTTTGGTAATTGGGTTATTTGAGCTGATAAATTTTATTTTATTTTGTTTAATCATCTTTATTACCTTCTTTTCTTAAAATTAGAAAGATGAAAACTGGAGCTGATAAGATTGTTGCAAATAAATTAGGACCAACACTTCATCTACTATTAATCATTAATGCTGCCATCGTTATTGTTCCACATAATATGCCAGATAAAGGAGTAATCAATGAATAGTTTCTTGTTCTAAAAAGCATTCTAATTAAATGTGGAACAATAATTCCTATCATTGCTATTGAACCAACAAGTATCACTGATGAAACTGTTATTAATACAGATGCTATTCCTGAAGTTCAGTATATATGATCTACATTTATTCCAAGACTCTTAGCTAAAAAAGGATCTTTTTCAACGATATTCAATTTTTTACTAATTGACATAATTATTATTACTCCTAAAATCATGGCTGGAAATGTGTATGATGCCTTTTCTCAGTTATAATCAATACTTACTTGTCCTAGTCAAGGAATAAGAGATTCGTTTAATTTTGGAATAACTGTATTTAATACTATTGATACTGATGAAAATAAAGCTCCAATAATTACGCCAATCAAAATAACTCTATAACCTTTAACATCGTTCTTATTAATTTTGCATACAAAGAAATTAACAGCTAAAATAAAAAGCGCAAAAATGAATGCAAATAATATTAATAAAGGTATTGAAGGAAAATCCATTATTTTATAAAGAATTATTCCAAATGATGCAGCTGGTAGAAAGCCAAGTGTGGTTGGACCAGCTAATTCATTTCTTGTTACAGACTGCATAGCAGCGCCTGATGCTGCTAAACTAAATCCAGCTGAAAATCCAACAAGAGTTTTTAATAATGTTTCATTTACAATGTCGTTAGGACTTATGAAAGACAATCCATTATTAAAAAGGCAAATAAAGAAAACAGTTATAAATGAAACGACAATCGCAATTAAGAAAATTGTTTTTTTTCAATTAAGTGAAGTTTTATAAAAGATAAATTTATTTTTATTTTGCTTCATTTTTTCTTAACCTTTCTAATTTTTCTGGAGAGGTAACTTCTCAAATTAATGATTTATCCTCTTTTATTACATCGCCATTATTTTTATTTAAAAATGCAATCATATTTGTCAATAATTCTCTTTTTCCTATTATTCCTCACGCAGATGTATATCATTTGCCACTTTTTCCAAATCCTATATTTTGATCAGCCTTTGAAGGATCTTTTAATAAACTTACAATTTGTGATTTTAATACGTCTTCTTCTTTATAAGTAGCAAAATCTGGTACTGAATAAATTAGATAATCAAATTTGCCTTTAAACTGTTCTAAAAGCTGTTTGCTTGTATCGCCAACAATTGTGTGACTTAAATAATGAGTGTTGTTTAAAAAGGTTTTATCTTTTGGTTCAGGAAAATTCATGCCAAGTCCCTTTTCATTATCTTCACCAGTTGCATAAAAAAAAGGATAAACTGTTGGTGAATAAAATCTAAATGAATCAGCAATGTTAGCTCCATCACTTCCTCCAGCTATTATTCCAATGGAGATAGATTTAAAATTAAATGGACTTTGATTTATTGCTTTTATTCTCTTTTTATCTTGTTCAATAATTTCTTCTGCTTTTTTTTGAAATTCATTTCTTTGATATATTTTATCAAAGTCTTTTGCTTGCATTAGAAAGCCTTTATCGATAGAAACCTGTGAATTATAAGTTCATCCACCAGTAGTCATTGGTTCATTATAAGTTGCATTTGAGCTATCTCCCATTGATGTTCAAGCTACATTATTTACAACATCCTTAAATTTATATTCGTCTGCTTTCATTCACTCATTTAAAACAATAGTATCAGCCTTTAGATTCTCAATTGGTAATCTATTTATTTCATTTCCATCCATTACATCAACACGAACAAACTGAGTTTTTTCATAATTTATGTAATCATTTAAATATTCTGCATTTGAAAGTCTTCCAGAAAATGAATAGTTATCATAATCTGGAGCAATTCCTAATGCAATGGAGTTATCAAGAGCATTATCATATGTAGTAAATAAATTAATTCTATAACTAGCTACGCTTTTAACTGTAAAAACAGGAATTATTAATGAAATTCCAACAATTGGAATTGATAACATAGCAAGAAATTTAAAATTAAATCTTTTTTTCATCATTTTCCTTATTTATAATTTTTATAATTAATATAACTATAACATTATTTATTTTTTTTTAATAATTTTTTTAAATAAAATTTTATTTAATTATTTATCCTTGAGAATTAAATATATAAAATAAGGTATTCCTATCAAAGGGATTACAGCAGGAGTATTTACATTTGATTCAAATATATTTTTATTTATTAAAAATGATAAGCCAACTATAATTGATCCAATCAAGCATGAAGCAGGAATAGAATAGTGATAATTTTTTTTAAAAATAAATGATGCAACATTTCCAGCAATTAAACCCAAAAATGTTAGATTTCCCACTAAGGTAAATGCAACTCCAGATAACAAACCGCATATTAATAATATTTGCAAATTAATTGAGTTTGCGTTTATTCCTAAAGATTTAGCTATTGAATAACTTGTAGTACATATTTTAAATTTTTGAAATATAAATGTTAATCAAATTATTGCTATTAAGAATCCAACAAAAGAAACAATTATAGGCAAGTCATGAGAAGTATCAATAAACCCATTTATAAATTGCTGTAATGCAGAAATTTTATTTGGCGTTAAAAAAATTTTTAAAGAAGAAGATATTGATAAAAAAGTGAAATTAAATATAATCCCAACAATAATAAATTTTTTACTTATATTTTTATTTTTTTTATAACTTACTAAAAATATTAAAAAACAAGCTAGCATTGAAAAAATGATAAATAAAAATGGATAAATATTCATATAATTATTCACTGTATAATCACTATCAAAATCAACAATAAACATTAAACCTATTAATATAATTAAATTTATATTACCTAATCCTAAAACGGAACTGTCTGCTAATCTATTTTTTGAAATTTGTTGTAATAAAAGTGAAGCAATTGATAAACTTGCACTTGCTATGGGTATTACAAAAATTAAATTCTTGTTTATAATAAATATTTTTTCTGCATCTTGGAAACCATTTTTACCTAATGAAAGAATTAATGCCATAATAAACATAAAAGCAGATATTAAAAAAAACATTATTAATATATTTTTTTTAGTAATTTTATTATTTGTAGCTGCAAATTTTATTTTATTCTGTTTCATTTTTTCTCAATTTAACTAATTCATTTGGAGGAATTACTTCTCAAAGTAATGAAGGATCTTCCTTAATTAAATTTCCATTGTTTTTATTTAAGAATTCAACTATATATGTCAATAATTGTCTCTTGCCTATAATTCCTCATGCTGATGTATATCATTTTCCACTTTTTCCAAATTCAATGTTTTGGTCCGCTTTTGAAGGATCTTTTAATAAGTTCACAATTTGTGATTTTAATACGTATTCTTTGCTATAAGTAGAAAAATCTGGTGCAGAGTAAATTAGGTAATCAAATTTGCCTTTGAATTGCTCTAAAAGCTGTTTGCTTGTATCACCAACTATTGATCAACTTTTATAGTGAGTGCTATTTAAAAAGGTTTTATCTTTTGGTTCTGGGAAATTCATTCCAAGCCCCTTTTCGTTATTTTCGCCAATTCCGTAAAAGAAAGGATATATATTTGGTGAGTAAAAACTAAATGAGTCAGAAATGGTTGCGCCATCATCTCCTCCAGATATTATTCCAATATTGATAGATTTAAAATCAAATCCACTTTGATTTATCCCTTTTATTCTTTCTTTATCTTGTTCAATAATTTTTTCTGCTCTTGATCGAAAATTATTTCCTGAATATATTTTATCTAGGTCTTTTGCTAGCATTAAGAAAGCATTATCAATAGAAACTTGTGTTTCATATTTTCATCCACCAATAACTGTTGGTTCGTTATAACTCGCAGTGGGACTATCTCCCATTGATGTTCAAGCAATATTATTAACAAGATCACTGAATTTATATTCATCTGCTTTCATATGCTCATTTAAAATAATTGTATCTGCTTTTAGATTTTCAATTGGTAATCGATTTAATTCGTTTCCGTGTTTTATGTCAATATTAACATATTGAGTGATTTCATCATTTGTGAAGCCCTTTAAATATTCAGCATATTTAAGTTTTCCTGAATTTGAATAGTTATCATAATCTGGAGCGATTCCTAATGCAATTGAGTTATCAAGGGCATTGTCACGTGTAGTAAATAAATTAGTTCTATAACTAGAAACACTTTTAACCATAAAAACAGGAACTATTAATGAAACTCCAACAATTCCAATTGATAATATAGAAAGAAGTTTGAAGTTAAACTTTTTTTTCATTCATTTTCCTTATTTATAATTTTTATAATTAATATAACTATATCACTTATTTATTTTTTTAAATATTATTTTTTTTGAAACTCTAAAATATTTTTTTAATGTATTATTTAATTAGTTATTTCATTGAGGAATTTATGAATCAAGCAAGAATTAAATCGATTATAGAAAAATTATCTACTAAAGAACTTCACAACGAAGAGTCAATAAAATTTTGTCTTCTTGGCATTTTTTCATCACTACCCAATTTTATAAATTCTTCTCCAACATGTATCGATGATATTAGATATTTAGTTAAAGGGGCTAATGTTTATAAATATAATATTGAAGTAAATGAAACAGTTAAAGATTCTATTGCTAAATTTAAAAGCAATTGAGAAGAAATAATTAATGCAAATATTATAATAATAAATAACTTTACAAGATTGCCAGACATTATGATTCCTCTGAAAGCTTTACTTCAAGAAGAAAATAAGAACTTGTTTTCAATTATTGCAATTGATGAAGAAGGTTTTAATGTCACAAAGGATTATGATATTTTTAAAAATTTTTCTTTAAAAACAAAAATTGATTTTTTTACATACAATGACCAAATTACAAAACTTGTAAATGATAGCAAACATAAAAAATTGTATTTACCTATTGAAGAATCATTTTCAAAAGAAGAATTAAGATATTCAATTAACAAAGCTAAAAAAGTAGTTGTTACAGAAGAAGTGATGATTGCTTTAAAAATGATATTTTCTAAATTAGAAAAATATAATGAAAATAAAGAAGAATTTGATGAAGACATCATTTTAGAAAAAGATCGTTGAAAAGAATATGTTTCAATCTTAAAGGCAAGCGCTTTTTTAAATGGGCGAGATGCTGTAAATTTATCAGATCTTTTTCTGTTAAAAAAAATGATATGATCTCAAAAAAATCAAATAGCTTATATTAATCAGGTTCTTTTAGAAGTTATAAACTCTATGGTATATTCTGAATGTAAGAATTTAAAAAAATACAGCATGGAAATGGTTAATTTATTAATTGAAATGACTAGAAGTTTTAAATTAATGAAAAAGAATAATGATCATTCAATTAGAAATACGGATTTAATTGAATGAAATTCTGCATTTGATAAAATTAAAAAGAATATAGTTGAAATAAAATATTACGCAAGAGACTTTTTTGACTCAGAAAACTTTTTTAACAATATTTTTGTTGACGAAGATGATAAGGAAAACTTTTTAAATATTTTTAAGATTGATGATAAATTAATTTTTGAATGATACAACAAACTAAAAACGATTATTAACTATATAAATAATGAGAAAAGATTAAGTCTCTAGTATGCAAACATTAAGAGAAATAATTAATTTTGATAAACCAGTTATTTATTTAGATATCGAAGCAACAATATTTGAAAATAATCATAGAGTTTTGCAACTTGCAGCAATTGTAGTTAAAAATAATGAAATTGTAGATGAATTTAATATGTGAGCAAATCCTAATTCTCCAATATCTAAACATGTACTTGCTCTTGTTAACAAAGATAATAATTTTTTTTTGAGTCAAAGATCAAATATTTTTTTGTTAAAAGAATTTGTAAAATTCGCTTCTAAATATGATCAATTTATTTGTTTTGGTTCTTATGATCAAGAAATAATGAAATATCAGTATTCTACAATTAAAAAGGAACCAATTAAGCTAATAGACATTCAAGATAAATTTTTTAATAAATTATTAAAAAATAATAAATCATCACTATCTCTTAGTTTATTGGCTGAAGCTTTATCTATAAATAACACTCAGAAGAAAGAACATGATGCTCTTCTTGATGCAAAAATGCTTTTCAATGTTGTTAATTACTCTTTGGAAATTGATAATATTGAAAATCTTAAAAAAATGATTTATGGTGAGTTAATTAAACCAAGAAGAAAATTGTATAGAAAAAACTCTTCTAAAGAAAATAAAAAAACTCTTTCATTATCAAAGGATTGAGATTACGTTTATTTTGATTTAAAAATAAATAAAAAAAATTATGATGATTCATCAAAAGAAAAATATGTTTCCAGTATTAACTTTGTTGCTAAAAAGTTTTCAAGCAAAGGCGTTTTATTAAAAGAGTTTACTAAAAATATTTCATTTGCAAAACATGAACAAGACATTTTAGATAAAAACATTAATTGAATATATAAAAAATTTCAGGATATATTCTTTGTTAATTCAATAATTATTGTTAATAAAAGTTTTAGTTCATTTGTAAAATACTATTTTTCGATGACTGGATCTTTACCATCATATTATTATATTTCTTATGAAAATCTATCGTCATACGTTTCAGACATTTTAAAAATAAATAATAATGAATTCATTAATGACAACGATTTAATGAACAAACTAATATCAATAATAAGACCGAAATGAAATAAAGCAATTATTTTAAATAAAGGTGTTAAGTAAAAAACCTTAACACTTTTTTAATTTTTGTATTATAATTTCTATGGTTTTCAAAAAAAGGAGAAAAAATGGTTAAAATAAGATTAACAAGAATGGGTAGACATAAATTACCATATTACAGAATAGTTGCTGTTGACTCAAGAACTAGAAGAGATGGTGCATTTATTGAATTATTAGGACACTACGAACCATTTAGTGGAAAAGTAGATTTTAAAAAAGAATTAATATTCAAATGATTAAATGCTGGAGCTCAACCTTCAGAAACAATTTTAGCAATACTAAAAGATAAAGGTTTATGAAAAGAATATCAAGATTCAAAAGTTAAAAAAACAAAACCTAATAAAAAAAGAAAATTATCTGCAGCTAAAAAAGAAAAAAAAGCTGAAGCAAAAAAACCTAAACCAGTAGTTAAAAAATCAACTAAAAAAGTTGAAGAAGTTAAACCTGAAGAAGTAAAAGTGGAAGTTAGTGTTGAAAACAATCCTACTCCAGAAACAACTGAAAATAAAAGCGAATAATTTTAATCGTGAGAATAACTATATTAACATTATTTCCTAGTGTAATAAATGAGTATATAAATTCATCAATAATTAAAAGAGCTATTGATAATGATAACTGTATAATTGAAGTTGTTAATTTCAGAGAATTTTCAAAAAACAAACATAAAAAAGTAGATGACTATCAATTTGGTGGTGGAGGCGGAATGGTTCTTTCGCTTCAACCAATAGTAGATGCAATTAAATTTTATAGAAAAGAAAATTCAAAAGTAATTCTATTAACTCCTAGCGGTAAAAAATATAAAAGTTCTTATGCAAAAAAACTTGCATTAGAAAATCACTTAATTTTTATAGCTGGTCATTATGAAGGTTTTGACGAAAGATTAAACAATTACATTGATGAAGAAATATCAATTGGAGACTATGTATTAACTGGCGGAGAATTACCTGCGCTTGTAATTGTGGATTCAATAGTTAGATTAATTCCAAATGTAATAAATAAAGAAAGTTTAATTTCAGAATCATTTGAAGATAATTTACTTGATTATCCAGTTTATACTAAACCGATTGATTTTGAAGGACATAAAGTTCCTGAAATTTTAATTAGCGGCAATCATAAATCAATAGAAAAATTTAGATATGAATCTAAATTAGAAAAAACTAAATTAAATAGATATGATTTATACAAAGAGCATATCAAAAACAAGAAAGGAATTAAAAATGAATAATTACAAAAAAATAAATAAGCAAGAATTAATCAAAGGAATAGAAAGTTTACAATTAAAAAAAGACGTTCCCAATTTTGGTCCTGGTGACACTATTGCTGTTTACAATATAATCAAAGAAGAAACTAAATCAAGAGTTCAAAAATTTGAAGGTGTTGTTTTAAGAAGAAGAGGCAGAGGCTTATCAGAAAGTTTTAACATTAGAAAAGAAAGTAATGGAATCTGAGTAGAAGAAATTTTACAAATTCATTCTCCTTTAATTGAAAAAATCGAAATTGTTAAAAGAGGTAAGGTAAGAAGAGCTTACATTTCTTACATGAGAGAAAGATCTGGAAAATCTGCTAGAATTAAAGAAAAAAAATAATTTTTATTTATGTCTACTGTAAAATTTAAAAAATATTCAAGACCAGATAGCACGAAATATGTGAAAACAAATTTCTCACATCCTCTAGGTCCATTAACTTATGTTTTTTTAAACAAAGATATATGATGAAGATATACAATTGCTGTTATTGTAGGAATACTTACGGCACTTGCATCTATGTTTTTAGTTAGAAATATGGGATTATATAGCTTTGGTCTTTCAGGTATATTTCAAGGTATAGCAAGAATTGTTAAAGTAACTTCATCAAAATATATTACAGATCAACAAACAATAGAAAACATATATAATATTTTATTTTATGGATTGTATCTATTGGCAAATATTCCTTTAATCATATTTTCTTATTTTAAACTTGGTAAAAGATTTACATATTTATCAACAATAGTTATTGTTTTGGGTAACGTAATCCCAATACTACTTGGTCTTATTCCTGGTATAAATGATATTTATTTATTTGGCCATACTGAACCAAATGAAAGTTTACAAGCTAATGGCGTGCAGCTATTAACATTCTATGGCGATGATTTAAATAAATTTGGACCATTGATGATTTACGCACTTGTTAATGGCTTAATAACTGGTGGATATATTGCACTAATACTAGCTGTAAGTGGTTCTACTGGTGGACTTGATTTTATTTCATTTTTCTATTCAAAGAAAAAAGGAAAGCCAATTGGAACAATTCTTGCATACTTTAATTTAGTTTCTGTGCTTGTTTCAATTATTATTGGTTCATATATTGCTTCTGGTATAACAGATTTCACTTGAGTTAGCAATGATCCTAATGCGAATTTGGAATATGCTCCAACTCCCTTTTCTTATCAAACATTATTTTCACAAAATTTAGTTGCATCAATTGCAATGTCAATAATTTCGTCGCTAACTTTAAATTTTTTATTTCCTAAAGATAAAAAAGTAAAAATAACGATTTATAGTAATAAAATTAATGAGATAAGAGATTACTTTTATTCAGAAAAATTCAATCATGCATTAACAATTAATAAAAATATTGGTGGTTATTCTCTTGAAGAAAAACAAAGTATTGAAATTGTATGCTTATATATGGAAATTCCTATATTATTAGATTGAATAAAGAAAGTAGATGATCAAGCATTTACAACAATATCTTCTCTATTAGGTATCAACGGAACCTTAAGTGTTGAAGATTCTATAGATTAAGCTGGAAAGAAAATGAATACTGAAAAAATTGAAAATAATATCTCTAATAAAAAAGAAGAAAAAATTCAAGTAAAAGGTAGTGCTAGTGCTAACTTTGAAAAAAAATTTTTTAAGTCTTCTACTCTAAGATTATCGAAAATATATTCAATCACAAGTAAAAAACAAAAATACATGATGGTTGTTTTGATTGGTATGATGATTGGTTTTTTAACTCTTATTTTTCTTAAAAATACTGGATTATATTCAATGGGTGTTACTGCCATAACTCAAGGTTTATCAAGAATAATTACTTCAATAATGTTTCTTAATAAGGTTGATCAAAATGCCGTTAATATTGTTTCTGACTTAACCTTTTGGTTCTTTATTTTAATTGTTAATTCACCTTTACTATTTTTTGCTAAAAAGCATATTGGTAACCAATTTACATTTTTAACACTTACTTATCTTTTAACATCTTCAATTTTTCCATTTTTAATTTCACTTATTCCTGGAATTCAAAACGTATTATTATTTGGTGATATTAAATCTGTAGAATTAACAAACTTACCTCCAAATATTACTTTATTAACTTGAGGTTCTTTAGATTCTGGAAAAGTTATTTCGTTATTTTTCTACTCATTAGCATTTCCATTTTTAAGTGTATTACTTTATACAATAGTTTATGCAATTGGTGGTTCTACTGGTGGTAGTGATATTATTTCAATTTACTACTTAAAAATAAAACTAAAATCATTAGGTCAAATATTAATAGTAATTAATTTCTTTTGTGTTATTACTGGATCATTTATAGGATCTTACATATCAATTGGAATACTTGAAAATGATTGACATTATCAAAACTTTTTTTCTCCAAACTTAGTTTGTTCTATAATCAACTTTTCAATCTTTGGATTCTTACTACAAGTTTTATACCCGAGATTTAGAATGAGTTCAATTAAGGTTTTTGGAAAAAATATTGAAAAAATTAATGAGCATCTTGATAGTATAAATTGTATTCACTCAAGAACAATTTCAAAAGCAATTGGTTCTTACTCTAAAAAAGAACAATACATTCTTGAAATGTACATAACTATTATTGAACTTGGTCCAATTATTAAAGAAATTAGAAAAATTGATAATAATGCCTTTATTGTAATTAATAAAAATATTGAGATTGATGGAAATTTAAGCTTCCCAGTATTCTTAAGGTAATTTATGAAACAAAATCAAGAATCAATAAATTGATTTCCTGGTCACATGCAAAAAGCAACCAGATTAATTAAGGAACAAATGAAGATAATTGATATCATTATTCAAATAGTTGATTCAAGATCGGTTGTTAATTCTTCTAATGATGATTTAATTAATGAAATTGCTCCAAATAAAACTGTTATAAAAATTGCCCTTAAAGGTGATTTATCTGATGTTTTGAATGATGATAAAAATATTATTCATGGTTCTATAAAAAATGAAGCTTTTAGAAAAACTGTTTTACATAGAATCAATACAATTGCAAAACCAAAAATTGATGCAATGATTAAAAAAGGAATTGTAAAACCTAAAATATATTTAATGGTATTAGGTTTACCAAATGTTGGTAAATCTAGCTTTATTAATTTTATTGCTAAAAAAAGCCAATTAATTACTAGTGATAGACCCGGAGTTACTAAAAAAAATACTTGATTAAAAATAAATGATCAAATTCAAATGATGGATACTCCTGGTATTTTATTTAAAAAAATCAAGAATATTGATGTTGGATTTATTTTAACCTTAATTAAATGTGTAAAATGAGATATAACCCCAAAATATGAAGTTATCAAATTTGCATATAACTTTTATTGTGAAAATTATTTAAATGATTTTAAAAAATATTTTAATACAGAAATAGTTGATAATTTTGAAGAATTTTTAAATGAATATTGTTTGAATAAAAAAATGCTTTTAAATAAGAATGAATATGATGTTGAAAAAAGTCTTGAAAAACTTTATAAAGAATTTTGTTCTGGAAATATTTGCAAAGTAAATTATGAAAAATAATATGAATAATTTTGAAAATAAATATTTTAAAAAGGGCTATAAATTAATTGCGGGAATTGATGAAGTTGGAAGAGGTGCTTTATGCGGACCTATTGTTGTTGCTATTTGCATACTTCCTAAAAACTATGTAAATAACGAAATAAATGATTCTAAAAAGCTTTCCTCAACTAAGAGAAATCAACTTGATAAAATAATTAGAAAAGATTGCATTGACTTTCACATTGAAGTAATTGATCCAAAAACAGTTGATAAACTTAATCCAAAAAAAGCATCTATAAAAGGAATGCAAGACTGTTTAAAAAAAATTAAAACGAAACCAGATTTTGTTTTGATAGATGCAGAAAAAATAAATTCAGAAATTGAAAATTTATCAATAATTAAAGGGGATCAAAAATCTATTTCAATTGCATCAGCTTCTATATTAGCAAAAGTATATAGAGACAAATATATGATAAAAATGGCAAAAAAATGTCCTAATTATTTTTTTGAAAATAATAAAGGATATGGAACCAAAACTCACTTAGATGCACTAAATAAATATGGCCCAATAAAAGACTTTCATAGATTTTCTTATAAGCCAATAAAAAAATAATTACTTATGGTATTTTTCATTTCTATTTATTTTAAAAGCTCTGAATATTTGCTCCAACAAAATATATTGCATCATTTGATGATTAAATGTCATTTTTGAAAAAGATAAAAGATTATTAGACTCTTCTTTTATTTTTTTGTCTAATCCATATGAACTACCAATTATAAAATTTACATATTTATAATTTTTCATTTCTTCTAAAGTTTTAATTTTATTTGAAAATTCAATTGAGTCAAATTGCTTGCCTTCAATGCAAAGTGAAATATTATATGAATCAATTAAGTATTTTTTTATTAATTCAGATTCATTTTTTAAAATTATCTTTTGTTCTTCAAAACCTGGATCTTTTAAAAAATTATCTTCTTTTATTGAAATTATTTCTATGTTGCAATAATGGCTTATTTTTTCAATATAAGAATTAATTAAGACTTGCAACTCTTTATCCTTAATTTTACCTATTGTTATTAATCTAATTTTCATATTTTAATATCATTTTTTACTCTATAATAATTATATTGATTATAAAGGTTTTTTTAATTGTGAGTGAAAGTAGAGTAAAAAGATATAAGTCATATAGAAAACAAATTGACAGAGAATATACTTTTTTATCTAAAGTAAACAAAGATAATAAAGAATTATTAAAATTAGAGTCTAAATTAAGAAGTATCGATAGCTCATTAGTTGCTATTGAAGAAGTAGACTTATTTAGTGTTGATATTGTATATGATGATAATTGATCTAATTATTTAGTTAACTTAAAAGAGATTATTTCTTTTTATGATTTAAAGGAAATATCAAAAATTTTATTAGAATCACAAAATCCTGTTAAAAAAATCGAACCTTCAAATATAACTCATGATGACTTGATTAAATCATTGCTTAAGGATGATCTTAACTATAGAGATATAAAAAAAATTGAATATGAAATTAACTCTAAAAAGCAAAATCAAGAAGTCTTTAAAAGAGAAATGAAGGATGTTAGTAATCATATAGAAAAAATGGTTACAGAATCTAAAAAATTAAGAGACGGTAAACCATTCATTCCTAAAATAAAAGCATATAATAACAATGATAAAAGAAGTCAAAAAATGAAAAATTTTTATTTTATTACAATAATGCTTTTTCTTGTTTTATTTATATTAGGAATGATACTATTTTTAATTGGAGGAATAATATAATGATATATAAAATTGCAATTGATGGACCATCAGGTTCTGGAAAGAGTTCTTTATCTAAAGCTATAGCTAAAAAAAATAATATTTTGTTTCTTTCTTCTGGAATTCTTTATAGAGCATATGCATATATTCTAAAGGGTTTAGATGTAAAAGATATTGATTCAATTAAATCAACTCTTGAGTCAAATAAAATAAATTTTAAAAATGAATCAGTAATTGTTGATGGAAAAAGAATAAATGAATTTTTATTTACAAATGAAATATCAAAACTTGCTAGTAAATATTCATCATTACCAATAGTTAGAGAATATGCAAATAATATTTTAAGAGATGTTGCTAAAGATAGAAGTGTAATTATGGAAGGTAGAGATATTGGTACAGTTGTTTTAAAAGACGCAGAGTTAAAATTCTATCTAAAGGCAAGTGTTATCGAAAGGGCAAAGAGAAGACAAAAAGAATTAGAAGAAACATCAGAAAAAAATAATTTATTTTTCCTTATAAAAGAAACTGCAATAAGAGACTGAAAAGATAAACATAGAAAAATAGATCCGTTGAAAAAAGCAAAGGATGCTATTGTTATATCAACAAGAAATAAAACCTTAATTGATGTTACTTCTGAAGTTCAAACAAAGATTAATGAGTTTTTAGAATGCAAAAAATAGCAATTATTGGTAAACCAAATGTAGGTAAATCAACTCTATTTAATAGAATCATAAAAAGAAATAAATCTATTGTTCATGATACACCTGGTGTTACAAGAGATAGAATTTATTCAGAAGCTGAATGATTAAATAGACATTTTACATTAATAGACACAGGTGGTTTAACAATATCTGATTTTGATTTTAAAGAAAATATTAAAATTCAAGTCGAATATGCAATTAATGAAGCAGATAAAATAATTTTTTTAGTATCTAGTAAAGACGGCATTGATAAGGATGACTTTTTTATTGCGAAAATGCTAAAAAAAATAAAAAATAAAAAAATATTTTTGGCTGTAAATAAATCAGAATCTAACAAATCTGCTCAGTTTTTAAACGATTTTTATAAATTGGGATTTGGAGAGCCTATATTTATTTCATCTTCACATGGAATAGGTGTTGGTGATTTATTGGACATAATTGTTGAAAACGATAAGTCTAAAGAAGTAGATGATAGTAAAAGTTTTCCAATTGCGATTATTGGAAGACCAAATGTTGGAAAATCTTCATTAGTAAATGCAATTCTTAATGAAGAAAGAGTAATAGTTTCAGATATTGCAGGAACAACAAGAGATGCTATTGATACTTCTTTCTCATTTAATAAAAAAGATTACACAATTATTGATACAGCTGGTATTAGAAGAAAGGGTAAAGTAAAAGAAAGTATTGAAAAATACTCTGTTCTTAGAGTTGAGCAATCAATAAAAAGGGCTAAGGTTTTATTGCTTGTCTTAGATTCTTCAGAAGAGTTTAACGAACTTGATGAAGTAATTGGCGGACTAGTATTTTCTGCTAATATACCTTCAATTATTGTTGTAAATAAATGGGATTTAGTTGATAAAGATACATACACAATGAACACCTATATTAAGATTTTAAAATCAAGGTTCAAATTCTTATCTTGATCTCCAATAATTTTCGTTAGCGCAAAAGAGAATAAAAGGGTTAAAATTATTTTTAAGGAAATAGAAAAAATAAGAGAAAACTTAAAGAAACAAATTTCTGCTTCAACATTAACTGATGTTATATTCAAAGCGCAGATGATGAATAATACTCCTTCTAATGAAGGCGGTAGATTGAAGGTCAATTATGTTACACAAGTAGAAGGCCAAATACCAACGTTTGTTCTTTTCTGTAATAATCCTAAGTTTCTTCATTTTAGTTATGCTAGATACCTGGAAAACACATTAAGAGAATCATTTGGTTTTGACAATGTACCAATAACACTATATTTCAAGAGTAAAAACTCTCGAATAAGAAAAAAAGAGGATTAATATGGAAACAAAAATTGTGAAAAAAAGTTCTGAAACTACAGCAAAAAAAAATAAAACTGTAGCTAAAGTTGTAAAAAAAACTAGCAGAAAAAATAATAATGAATTCAATGATATAACTATAATCGGAACTGGGGCATGAGGTACGGCTATCGCAAAGGTTTTATCTGAAAGCGGCAATAATGTTACAATGTTTGGAGTTGATAAAAAGGAAATAAAAGATATCAATAAATATGGCATGAACAAGAAATATTATGGCACTACTAAAATAAATACAATTATAAGAGCTACAAATGATATAGACAATGCTTTGTTGAATGCAGATTATGTTGTTTTTGCTTTACCATCAGCTTTCTTAAAAGATATGCTTAAGATAATTAAAAATAAATTAAGACATAAAGTTATTTTCATCAATTTAGTTAAGGGGATAGATCCTGCTAATAAAAAACCTTGATCATTCACTATTTCAAAAATATTAAAAGACAAATCAAAAGGTCTGGCTTCAATAATTGGCCCATCATTTGCAATTGATGTTTTTCATAATAAGCAAACAATTGTAAATGTCGTTTCAAAGAATGATATTGTTTGCAAGAAAGTTTGTGATTTATTCTCTGTTCCTTATTTAAAAGTTGTTAAGTGTCCAGATGAAGCAGGAGCTGAAACAATTGCTGCATACAAAAATTTACTTGCAATTGGAATGGGAATGGTTTTTGCAAACACAAAATCAATTAATACAATTTCAGCCATCTTAACTCAAGGAATAAAAGAAATTGCAATCATTAGTAAAAATAATGGTGGCAAATCAGCTACTATTATTGAATTTTGTGGAATTGGAGACATATTTCTAACTTGTACTTCTGATTTATCAAGAAATTTTACATTTGGTAAAAATCTTCATAAAAGAATTACAGATAAACCATTTAAAACGGGAAAAACAACTGTAGAAGGTTATACACTATACCAAATTGTTAAAAAAGAAATAATTAAAAACAACAATTTGCCATTATTTAAATCAATTTGTTTAGTTTTAAGTAAAGAAATAGAACCTAAAGATATCGTTACAAATACTTTTGAATTAATAAATAAAAGCAGTATTAAAAATTAATATATAATTATTTAAATAAGGACCAAAAATGGAAGCAAAAAAGAATCATTCAATAATTTTAAAAAAATCTAAAAATTTAATATCTTTTTCTTCGAAGGATTCTGCAATAAGAAGTTCTGATTCGAGAAGTAAATTTTTTGATATTTTTAGATATGCTAATAATAATTTGATTGATTTTTTTGACTTCATTTCGTTTGAAAAAAATTCTCCATTGAAATTTTCGTTTTTATTAGAAGATTATGATTATATTGCAAAATCAAAAGATGCTAAGGATTTACAAAAAAAATTAGAAAAAATTAATTTTGAGCTAAATAAAGGTGAGCAAAAAATGCTTACTAATAATTTTGAAGGGTTAAAAGAAAAAATTGTTGCAAAATTTTCTTCTCAAAACTTAGGTATTCAAAAAAAATTAGAAAAGCTTCAGTTAGATGCAAATAGCGCAGAAATTGATACATCAATTTATCCTTTATATTTGTCTGTATACTTTTTAAAGGGAACTACTAAAAATGGTGATGTTGTAAATGCTCCATTGTTTTTAATTCCAATTAAGATCGAAGTACTAGATGACAACATTAAAGTTTCAAAAGTTGATAATGAATTTATAATTAATGAAAAATTAGAAGCCTTCTTATTAAAACAGTATGATTTTAAAAAAGAATTTTTAAAATGTAAAAACTATGCTGAACTTATTAAGGTTATTTCAGAAGCTACAAAAGCTGACTTAAAGGGTCTTGATCTACAAAAACCAATGAATTCTGAATTTGAGCCCTTTATTTCTCATAATAGTGATCAAATAAGAGTTATATATAAAAAACTTTCTATTGAAAGAAATGTTGCGTTACAAATGATTGATCCAAAAGGTGGATTACTTAAGGGTGATATTGAAATCATTTCAAAAAGAAATGAACTTGGTTTAGTTTTTAAAACTAAATCGCTAACAACTTCTCATGGTCCGCATGTTCAAAATGTAATTGAAAGAAATTCTATAGCACAAATTGGTAGACCTTTAAATATTTACCAAAAATATGCTGTTGAGTCTTCTTTAAATGAAGATACACTAATTCATGGTCCACCTGGAACAGGGAAATCAGAAACAATTGCAAATATAATTGCTAATGTTATTAGATTGGAAAAATCATCATTATTAGTTTCTGAAAAGAAAGCAGCTTTAGAAGTATTAGAAGAGAGATTATATTCTCTTTCTGATATTGTTCTTTTTGCTTTTGACATGAATGATAAAGATAGATTTTATGAAAAAATTCATAAAATTGGTGAATTATTTCCTAAAAAAATTGATTCTGACCTAATTAATAAACAAAAAATTAATATCAATAAGAATGACAAACTTTTTAAGGACATGAAATATGACTTAAACATGATTAATGAAATTAATAAGGCGAGGGTTTCAACAGGAGCGAATTTTTATAATTATTTAAATATTTTAAAACTATTTGATAAAGGTAGAATTAAAGAACTTGCTGAAAATGTTACACTAGCTAATCTAAGAAAAATTGAGGTAAGACTTAATGCCTTTGTTATTGATGTTTATGAGCAATCCCACAGTTTAATTAGTGATTTTTTTGAACTGCGTAAAATTTTATTGCCTAAACATTTTGACAATATTCTCAATAACTTTCATAAATTAAGAGATGTTCATATTTCTATGTCTTCTTTTGTTGATAAGAGATCAACAATTGCTACAAACTTTGTATTAGCTGGTTCAGTAAGTAAAATTGGTGTTCCTGGTAGAAGTTTAAATAAAGAAGAATCTTATTCTGATAAACAAATAGAAGAATTAATAAGAAGATGTGCAGCTGATTCTCAATTATCTAAATTTATTCTTGAAAAAGAAGAGTTAATTACTTTTATGAATTTTATTGATGTTCAAGAACTTTCACAATTTAATAACTTATTATTATGAAGTGAAAAATTAGAAATAAATATTTTGGATTCAATATTTGATAAAAACTTATTTAACTATAAAGAAAGATACGACAATTATTACGATACTTTAAATTTAGTTCCTAAAAACACAGATCTTATTATCCTGCAAGATCACTTAAAAAAAATTAGAACAATTTATGAAAATTTAAGTGAAGAAAAGAAAAAGCTTTGAGAGCAAATTATTACATACTCTTTAAGAAAAGATAAACTAAGTGTTAATAAATTCATTAAAAAATATTATGAAGAACTAAGAATAATTTTCCCTGTTTGAATTATGAATCCAACACAGGTATCACTAATTGTTCCTTTAAAAAGAGAAACTTTTGATTATGGTATATTTGATGAGGCAAGTCAAATGTTCTTAGAAAGAGCATTCCCTGTAGTTTATAGATGTAAAATAAATGTTGTAGCTGGTGATGAAAAGCAATTAAGACCAACATCATTCTTTCACTCTAGAAATGAAATAGAAGATGAAGAAGAAGATTTAGAAAATGATAATGTTGAATCATTATTAGATAAAGCTAAACTTTGTATGTGAAGTGAATTCCATTTAAAAAACCATTACCGAAGTTTAAATAGTAATCTAATTGATTTCTCAAATAGAAACTTTTATAATTCATCTTTGAATACTGCATCTGTAAACACCGATTTAATGAAATCATCAATTGTTGTTTATAATGTGCCCGGAATTTATAATGATAGAGTTAATGAAGTTGAAGCGGACACAATTGTTAACATTATTGGTTCAGAATATAAAAAATTTGAAAAAATATTAGTTGTTACTTTAAACGTTCCACAATCAGAATTAATAGATCAAAAAATATTTCAATCTGAATTATATTTAAATGAAGAAATTAGAAACAAAATTGATGCAGGTAATATTCAAATTAAAAACTTAGAAAATGTTCAAGGTAATGAAGCTGATTTAGTTATCTTATCGATATGTTTTGCTAAAAATCAATATGGATTATTTAAAAATCATTTTGGTGTTTTAAGTCAAAATGGTGGAGGTAATAGATTAAATGTTGCTATTACTAGAGCTAAAAAACAAATGATAGTAGTAAAAAGTATTAAAGCAGAAATGATTAAGTCAAGTGAAAGTACTGAAACATTCAAAAAATTTATTCATTATGTTGATAATGTTGATTCATTTTATGAAAGAACATGAAGTGATGAGGTTTCTGAAACACATAAATTTGCTTCAAAATTCCACGAAGAAATTAATAATTTACTAATGAAAATCATTAATTTAAACAAATATAGAATATCTTATGATTTCAAAATAGGTAATGAAATTTTGGATTTTGCTTTATTACAAAAAAATTCTACTGATGTAACTTTAGGAATTGTATTAGATTCTAAGAAAAACAGATTTGATTTACAAAAAAGAGTTGAATTAGCAGATAATCAAAACTTTTTAGAAAATAGGGGCTATAAAGTCTTAAGAATTATTGAAATAGAATGAAACTTATATCCATGAAGAGTTACTGATCAAATATTCAAAACAATGATAGTTGATGACTACAATTCTAAAAATATTGAATACTATAGAGGCGAATATAAAAATAAAATCTAAATTATTGATTTTTATATTTTATATACTATAATAAACTCATTAAATCACCGATTTGGTTTAATATCATTTATATTTGTTGCTTTAAACAAGTATTCATTTAATTTTTTAAATGTCTTTATTGGGAAAATGATAAAAATTATGCATATTCATTCTGTTATGCTTTTTTAATTTGATTTTTATAAAGTTATTTCAAATTTATTTATTTATTTTTTTAATGAATATAATAAAATTCTTTTCTTTATATTACATTACTTATTTATCCATGTCTTTTCACAATACGATCAAAAATAAATTTAATTATTTATAAAAATCATTTAAAAAACTACATTAATTTGTAGTTTTTTTATTTTGTAAATTTGTAGCATTTAATAAATTTAGTAGCATCATTGTGACTGTCATCGGTCCAACTCCTCTTGGAACAGGGGTAATTAAATCACATTTTTTTAAAACATTTAAAAAATCAATATCACCACAAATTTTATTATCCTTGCTTCTGTTGATACCAACATCAATTATAATTGCGCCCTTTTTTATATGTTTATTTGTGATTAATTTTTCCTTACCAACTGCAGATATTAATATATCTGCAGTTATTGTTATGCTTTTTAAATTTTTAGTTTTTGAGTGGCAAGTTGTAACAGTTGCATTTTCATTTAAAAATAATAGCCCTAATGGTTTTCCGACAATATTACTTCTTCCGACAATAACAACATTTTTCCCTTCAATTTTAATATTGCTTCTTTTTAGGATTTCGATAACAGCATTTGGAGTACAAGGTAGAATGCTTTCTCTTGTAATATTAAATAAGTTACCTATATTTTGGTTATTTAAACAGTCAACATCTTTTAGTGGATTAATTTTATTCAATATTTTATTTACATCAATATTTTTAGGCAATGGTAATTGCACTAAAATTCCATTGATTGTTTTATCATTATTACATTTATCTATGTAATTAGATAATTGAGTAGTGGTAGCTTCTTCAAATTTTTTAACTTTTGCTTTAATGCCTATTTCTTTTGCTAGTTTTACTTTGTTATTGATATAGACAGAACTTGCAAAATCGTTGCCAACATTAATAATTACAAGTGTTGGTTTTTTATTGTATTCTTTTATTAAAAAATTATTTTTTATTATTAATTCTTGCTTTATTTTTTTTGATATTTTATAACCAGATAAAATTTTGGTTTTGTAATAATTTATTTTAAAATCTTTTTTATTTATAGATTTGATTATTTTAAAATAATCCTTATTAATTTTTAACTTCATATCTGTTTTATAATCGGTTTTTAAAACGGATTCTATTATTTCGTCAGCAAATGGTAAGAATAAATTAATTATTTCTTGTCCGCCAATTACATAAATATCATCTTGAATACTTTTCTCAACAACTCAATCAATGCTATCTGTTACTATAGCATTTTTTATTTTTAGGTTTTTATCCCTAGAAAAAATAATATTTTGTCTATTAGGCAACAAACGTCCAATTGATTCATATGTTTTTCTTCCCATTAAAACAGTATTTTTTATCGTTGTTTTTTTGAAGTGTATCATTTCATCTTTATTATTTCATGGTAATTTTTCGTTGTAAGAAAAACCATTTGCTTTATCTACACAATAAATAATTTTAATCATTATACTGCCACCTTTGCTTTTATAAATGGATGAAAATCATAGTTAATTAATTTTATGTCTTCAAACTTAAAATCATATATGTTTTTTATATTTTTATTAATTTCTAATCTTGGTAATTTTTTTACATCTCTAGATAGTTGTTCATTGATCGCTTCTAAATGATTGCTGTAAATATGGCAATCTCCAATTGTATGAATGAATTCATATGGTTCTAAATTACAAACTTGTGCAACCATGTATGTAAGTAATGCATATGAAGAAATATTAAAAGGAACACCTAAAAATAAATCAGCACTTCTTTGATAAAGTTGGCATGATAGTTTGTTATCGTTTACATAAAATTGAAAAAAGCAATGACATGGAGGCAATAACATATTTTCTACTTCATTTGGATTTCAAGAAGAAACAATTAATCTTCTACTATTAGGATTGTTTTTAATTTGCTCAATGACATTTTTTAATTGATTTATTCCATTAAAGTCATTTCACTGTTTTCCATAAACTGGTCCTAATTCTCCTCATTTTTTTGCAAAATCAATATCATTTTTTATTTTTTCAATAAATTCATTGATTGTCTCATTTTGAAATGAACTAGATTTTTTATAATTTTCATATGGTCATTCATTTCAAATATTGACATTGTTATCAAGAAGATATTTTATGTTTGTATCGCCCTTTATAAATCATAATAATTCATGAACAATTGCATCAAAATTTACCTTTTTTGTTGTTAGAATAGGAAACTCATTTTGTAAATTATATCTTTCCTGGCAACCAAATAATGAAATAGTTCCTGTATTTGTTCTATCCTCTTTTTTATGGCCATTATTTTTTACATGTTTAACTAAATCTAAATATTTTTTCATTCTAAGCCTTTAAAAGAAGTTATATTGTTAAAATTATATTATTAAAAATAAAAAAAATGCTAATGTTATTCACCATTTAGCAATTTTCTCATTTGGCTTTGGATATTAGATAAGTTTGTATTAAAATTGTCTTTAATAAATTTATCCAGCTTATTAATATCAATTTCAACTCACTTCATATATCTTGGATTTAAAATTCTTACCTTATCTATTTTATAAGATACTTGATCTCTATCTGCATTGATATTATTAAATATGTAAAAACATAATGCATTAAATAAGTATTCATTTTTATATTCTCACTCTTCATCAAAATAAACATTAAATAAATTATTATTAAATATTGCAAATGACCCTTGTTGAATTTCAAATTTTTTTAATCCACAATTTAATTCTGGAAATAAGTAAACATTTCTACTACTAACATCATTACTACTTAAGATATTAATGAACTCTGCCTTTTTTGTTAAAAGTTCATGAATTATACCTTCGCTTAATTTATCAAAGTTTTTTTCCATATACTTTAAAAAGTTATTAGCATTAAGTTTAATATCGTTATTTAATGCTCATTCTTCAATGAAACGTTCTTTAGTGTTTCATTTTATGATAGCTATTCAAATTATTGATTTCATGCATTTTGTTTCGCTTCAATTTGTAAATAATGATTTAACTTTTAAATCAAATTCATTAATTACTCTTTTATTATTCAACTCATTTTTCGTTTTATCTAATTCATGGATAAATTTATCGTAATTGTCATTATTTTTTGAATATATTGTAACAATAAAAGTAATAAGAATTTCTAAAGACATTCTATATAAATCGTAGTTTTTTATATTTTCAAGCGTTTGAATCCCTTGGTTAACAAAATTTTGATCTTCAACAGGTATAAAAAACATTTCTCATTTTTTTGATTCATTATTTTTTGTAGTACATCTATTTAAGAAGAAACCATTTATTTTATCTTTATAAAAAATATACTTTCATTGATTATCTTGAACAAATTGTTTGTTAGTATTTCTAAATCAAGTTTTTTCAAAAAATGATCTAATTTTTTTACTTAAATTATCAAAATCATAACAATAGAAAATGACATTAAATTTTCTGCTGTCAAAATGTTCTCATAAAGCATCAAATGTTGAAAATGAAACTTCACCAAGCTCTCCAGAAGCAATATAGTTCTTTGTTTTTTCGTCGTAACTTAGATAATAAAAATCTTTAACCTTTGAGTAATTGAATTGTTCTCTCTTAAAAAAAGAGTAATCTTTTTCACATTCATTTCAAAGATTAATAAATGAATTATATTTTTCTTTATCAGAAATGCTATTCAATGAAAATAAAAAATCAAATAGTTTTCTAACTTTTTTGCTTTTTTCTAGATCATCAAAATTTAATATTTCTTTTTTTAAATATTTATTATCCATATTATAAAAATTATACCTTTAAAATTATAAAATTATTTAATGATTTTTCATTTTTTCAAATTTCTTCTTAATAAAAATTTAGACAATATAATAACAGTTAGAAACATTATTATAATTAACAATAAAAAAAACACTGATTGTCATCCACCGTTATAAAAATTAGGGCTATCATCGCCATAGTAAGGAACTATATTTTCATTCAAGTTTGTAACAAATCCATAAACAGAAAAGTTTGTAAAAAATGGAATAGAGTAAACAAATCCACCATATATAGTAGGTAATAATAATGCATGCATTAAATATTTGCTATTATTTTCCATTTGTTGATTTGATCTTCTTAGTAAGAAAGCTCCAAAAATTACAAATGAAAGAGGATTTATAAAATGAAACCAAACAGATTTTGCTGTGTTTTGAGGATCATTAAAAGGAGTGTGATAAAGAAAAATCATAAATACAAATGCTAATGAAAATGCTACTCCAATAATCGATATATAGGAAATCATTGCTAATGTGTATGAATTGTTTTTGAAAAAAAATCTATGCCCTGTGATAACTAATGAAAGCATAAATATAAATGATCCAATATTTCCCCATTCTGTAAAATATGTTAAATTGTTCATAATTAAGGAATCGGTAGGAAAGTTTTTATCTGTTGCTTTGTAAACAAAACAAAGGCTGAAACCAACTAAACTTACACAAAATTGAAATGCAACAAAAAGAGTATTTTGTGTAAGCATTATTTTTTCTTTATCGTTATTAGCTTTATAAAAACCAAAAATTTTGAATGAACTTTCTTTTGAATATTCATCAATAATAAATTTTTTAAAATTCTTTTCTTTAATAACTTTTATTAAAAAATAAAAACCGATTATAAAAGAAAATAAACAAGCAAATATATTTAAGAATTTATTTTCAAAAACATTATTTATAAAAAAAAGATATCCTATAAAAATAGTTATAAAAAATAAAGTACTTAAACTAGCTAAAAAAACTATTCTTTGTTCTTGAGATTTAATTGATAGATCTTCTGTTAATGGCTCGTTTAAATCTGGAGAATTAAAAACAATAATTGAAAAGCATATTAGAAGTATTAAAAAAACTAATTGTATTTTTGAATAAAAAATATATTTTAAATTTTCTCTTGTATTTTTATATTTATCCATTTTTATTTCATTTCAATACTTAAATTATTTTTTATAATGTTTTTTGTTATTTCGCTTATTTTATATTTTAAATTTTTGTTTTTTTCATTAATATATGCTTCAATTTCTTTTAAAATTTTATCATTTTCCATTTTTTCAATACTTTGAACCATTTTGATAATATATGAAATATTATATGACTGATTTTTTGATATTTTCTCATTTGTTATTAGCGAAAAATTTTTTGCTAATTCATCATTTTTAATTACTAATTTTCAATCAATTATTTTATGATTATGTGCTAAAGCATTTCTAAAATCAGAAAATTTTTCCAAAAGCTCTTTTAATGCCAATCTTTCTTTTTTTAAATTAATATGCTTATCAATTTTTATATCTTTGAAAAAATTATTTATCACAATATTTTTATAATCATCGCTCATCCATTTATAAATTTGTTTAACTTGAGAAAATGTTCAGGAAGAAGATAGTGCTTTCAAATGAACTAATGAATGTTTAGCAACTTTTTCTGTTTTTTTAGTCTTTGAAACAGAATCAATTTTTTTAATTATTTTTTCATCCTCAAGATTTCTATTTTTTATTTCCAAATTATCAAATCATTTTTCACGATATGCGTTTCTTAAAAATGCTTCTTTAATACCTTCGGAATTTGTACAATTTTTTTTGTTAGTTTTATAGTATCCAAAAATTTCCTTAACTGATTTTTCATCTAGTAAAGCAACATAAGGTCCATCTAAATTTTTCTCAAAAATTTCACAAAGTGTATTTGTTATAATTGAATTGAAATGAAGTTCAATTCCTTTAAAATATTTTCAAATTATTGATGAAATATTTCTATCAATATCGAAGATATATCTAATATCATTAGATGAAACATCTTTTGAAAAAGTTTTTTTATCATCTTGATAAAATTCGTCAAATCAATAACCGTTTATAAGTATTTCATAATTGTATTCAGTTAAATAAACAATAAATTTTTTTTCTGAGTCTTCATCAACAAATTTAAGACCAGATTTTTTTAGTTTTTCAATCTGTTCTTCAATTGATAAAATTTTATTTATTGACTTCATTTTATTCCTATCAAAAACATAAATAAATTATATAATAAATACATTATAAATATAATAGAAAAAAAGGTTCATATGAGTGAAGATGTAAAGGTTGAAAAAGTTGATGCAAAAATAATAAGTGATAAAAAATTTAGAAAAGAAATTAGAGAAGATAATCCAAAAGTAAAAAGGGAAGAATATGATCGTTTTAGTAAATTTCCCTTTATAAAACTACTTCTAATAGTAGTAATTTTATTTTTATCTTATTTAACTGTTTCAATAATGTTAATTACATTTGGAGTAATAGCTATTCATCAAAGTCTTTGAGAAGGAGATTTATTAAATGGATTTTCAAGTTTGCCTTGAGGGATAATATTTGTTACTATTGGTGCTTTAATGGCCTTACCAATAATAAGATATATAAAGACTTTAATAAAAATATTAATTCAAAGTCATCAATTTCATAAAGAACTAAAAAAATTAGAGGAATTAAAAGATAAACATGGAATATAAAAAAATCGAATTACAAGACAAAGAAATTGAAAATGCAATTAACAAAGAATTGCAAAGACAAAATTATCACATTGAACTTATAGCTTCTGAAAATTTTGTTTCTAATGAAGTTTTAAAAGCAACTGGTTCTATATTAACTAACAAATATGGTGAAGGATATCCTAGCAAAAGATACTATGATGGATGTGAAAATGTTGATGTTATTGAAAATTTAGCAATTGAAAGATTGAAGAAATTATTTAATGTTAAATTTGCAAATGTTCAACCACATTCAGGATCAAGTGCTAATGCAGCAGCTATATCAGCATTGATTGAAAAAGGCGGAAAAATATTAGGAATGAAATTAGAAGCAGGAGGACATTTAACACATGGTTATAGCATAAATTTTTCAGGATATTTTTATGAGAGTTATTTTTACTCAGTAGATGAAAATGGATGATTAGATTATGAAGAAATTGCTAGAATTGCAAAGGAAGTAAAACCAGATCTTATTATTTGTGGAGCTTCTGCTTATTCAAGAATAATTGATTTTAAAAAATTTAAAGATATTGCTGATAGTGTTGGAGCTAAATTATTAGCAGATGTAGCTCATATTGCTGGTTTAATAGTTGCTGGCTTACATCCTACTCCTGTTGGATATGCTGATGTAATTACTTCGACAACTCATAAAACATTAAGAGGTGCAAGGGGTGGAGTTATTATGTGTAATGACCCAGCTATTGCAAAGAATGTTGATAAATGAGTTTTTCCTGGTTATCAAGGTGGCCCTTTATTTCATTCTATTGCAGGTAAAGCTGTTGCATTTGGTGAAGCTCTAACAGATGAGTTTAGAGAATATCAAAAAGAAATAGTCAAAAATGCAAAAGCATTTGCTGATTCATTTAAAAAGCATGGAACAAAAGTTATCTCTGGTGGAACAGACAATCACTTATTTACAATAGATGTAAAAAGTAGTTATGGTATTAATGGCAAGATAGCTAGTGAAACATTACAAAAAATAAATATAACGGTAAATAAAAACACTATCCCAAATGATAGTGAATCTCCTTTTGTTACAAGCGGAATTAGATTAGGTACTCCAGCTATGACAACTAGAGGATTTAAAGAAAAAGAATTTATTGAACTCTCAAGAATTATTCATGAAGCCCTAAATAATCATAGTAATGAACAAGCTTTAAATAGCTTAAGAAATGATGTAAGTAAACTTTTAGATAAATTTAATATAATTGATAAAAAAAAATAGCATAAGCTATTTTTTTATTACTCATTAACTTGAATTTTAAGATCTTCTTTTTCTTTTTTAATGTTGTTTGCATTGTTATTGATGTCTGAATTTTTAATTACAACAATATCATTATTTTTAAATGCCATAATGTTTATTGCAAGCGCTATTATAAACGCAATTACAAAGATAACAATGAATGTTATTAGTAGTCCAAATCATCCTGAAAATGTAGGGATATAGTATATACCAAACACAGAAACAAGAGATAATACAAATGAAAAACTTACAATAATTAAAGAAATTACACTAATCAAAGTACAATGTTTTGGGTTAGATAATAGTTTTTTCATATAAAGGCGCCTTTGTTTTTTTAAAAAAATGGCGCACCAGATAGGACTTGAACCCATAACCTTTTGGTCCGAAGCCAAACGCTCTATCCATTGAGCTACTGATGCACACTTATATTTTAATATATAAAAACTTATTTAAAACACTTATATTATTAATTTCTACCAAATATTAACATAAGCTGTAAGATTCTATAGAATATTGAAAGTAAATTAATTAATAAAATAAATCCAAAGAAAATACTATATTTTCTTTTTAAATCATCGTTGTTAGTTAAGAATTTATCCATATTTTGAATTAATCATAAAGAATAGGCTAAATAACCAACACTTAATAAACCTCCCACAATTGTTGAAATTATTAGAATGTTAAAGAAAGCAGTGTTAGAAGTTCCTATTATAAATCAAGATGATAAAGATACTATTAAACTTCCAAATATATAAATAATTGCTGAAACAAATAATATTTTTCCAAAGCTCATTGCAGCTTTTATGCTCATTAATTTAGAGATAATAAATGTTCCCAAAAATATAAATCCTGTCATACCAAATGCAATCATAATTTGTTCCATTTCAAGAGCTAAGAAAATACTTCCAAACCCGATACCATTTGCAATACAATATATTGTTACAACAGAAAACATAAAAAAGTTAGAAGCATTTTCAATTTTAAACTGTCATACAATTGATAAAATAACACTAATAAAAATAAGCGGCCCACCAAGATAATATAAAACATCACCACTAACTGAATTTGTTCTAAATAAAAAAGCTGTTAAATATCCAAGTAAAGCAGTGAAAACAAAACCGATACCTGCAACAAATAATGCATTTGATAACATTGATACTTGTCTTTTGGAATATATTTTATTTCTTGATTGCTGATCATTTGTTGTTTGATAATTTGCCATATATCCTCCCTAAAATTATTATTATTAATATTATACAACTTATTTAGAAAAATTTTTTTTAGAAAATTTATAAATTTAAACATATAATTAATTATTAAATATTAATTTAATTTTTAGGATAAATTATGCAAAAGAAAAAGAGAAAAAATAATTTAAAATATATTTTAATAGGTTTAACAGGTGTTTTGCCTTTAGTCACTATTCCATTTTTAAGTTTTTTACCCTACAATAATAATCTTGTTGTTAATACTGTTAATACTAAATCATTTAAAACATCAAAAGAACAAGTATCTCCAAATAAAGATGGATTAGGCTTAGCTAAAGATGAGTTTCAAAATGCACTTTATAAAGACGCATATGAAAAAGCTACATATGATCCAGATAGTGTACTAGTATATTCTATCTATTGATTTTCTGTGTTCCATAGATTTGGACTTGTTTCTCACATATTATCAGTTTTGTCTATTAACCCAGAACAAAAAATATATTTAATGGAAACTTCAGGAATAAATGACTATTCTCCATTGTTAGCTATTGATGAAAAAACAGGAGAAAGAAAATATCCAAATGTGGAAATAATTGAATCAGCTCCAGGTTTTGATAGCACTGATGGAGTTTGACTATTATCGAATAGATTTATTACACCAATTGATTTTTTTAATGAAATATATAAGAAACACACAAATGATGAAGGAGTACCACCTAGAATCCATGCATACTTTGCTGATTTAACATTTTATAATGTTATAAAAAACTTTTTTGAAGGCTCTAATATACCTTTATTAAAGAAAAATATATATGATTTTTGAGGATTATTTAATAAATTTGAGTCTGTTAATATTTTTGCAGATGGCCATGACGTATACCAATTTTTTGATACAGTATTTTATGAATTTTTAACAAAAGCGGGTATTGGAGAGTACACAAAATATTCTGACAATGAAGTTTATGAATTTGAATATAAAGAGGCAGCAAATTTTAGAAAGGAATTTTTAGAAAGTCAAAAAAAGGGAGAAGATTTTGCTCATAAATTTTTAGAAAAAAATAATGCAATTATGTATATTATTTCTTTAATGATTACTAAAGATTTTAGTGGTGACAATAAATATCCAAACTATAATGGTCCAGAAGAATCTCATTATCCAGACTCAAAATTCTTTTTTCCTACTACTGAACCAATTGATGATTTCAATAGAGGAAATTCCGCATTTTTACAAACAAATGATGATGATTATCTAAATCCTTACAACTCTTATGAAGCTGACCTTCTAGAATCATTTAAATATTTAGATGAAGAAAAGTTTGGTGAATTATCAAAAATTTTAAAAGCGTCTAATATTTTAGATGACCCTACTCTTTCACAAGGAATGAATAACAAAGTAAATGTTGTTTACTCAGGTACTTTATTAAACAATAGTAACATAACACCTGAAGAACTAAGAAATATAAGAAGGGGAGAACTAAATAATTTAAGAGCTATTGATATAATTACAAAAAGAAATAATCCAGGAAAAGATGTTCAAATTATTTATAAAGGACATCCGAGAGATAAAACACCTGAGGCGATTATAAAAGCTTTTGAGGAAACAAGAATTGATCTTGGTTTAAAACCTGAAGAAGTTCCAGAATTAAAAGTTGTTGATCCAATTATTCCTTACGAATTATATTTATTTAGTGGTATATTTGATGAAGATTTATCTGTTGGCAAAGAAGTAAAACTTTATTCTAATTTTTCAACAATAATATTATTCTTATATGCAGATGGTAGAGTTGATGACATTATAAATATTTCAGTAACTGAAGAAAAGAAAAAAGAGCTTGAATATATTTATGGCTCAGAATCAAACATGTTCAATGATAAAGTTGAGATAGATGGTCAGAATAAACTAATTAGTAAATTTATTACTACAGAAGAACTTTTAGAAGAAGCAGGATTAACAAAATAAAATGAATAAAATAAATGTTGTTATTGAGATCCCAAAAGACTCAAAAATAAAATATGAATATGACAGAAAAACTAATCAAATAACAGTTGATCGAATATTATATGGTTCTAGTTCTTATCCTTTAAACTATGGTTTTGTAAGAGAAGCTTTAGATTGAGATGGTGATGAATTAGATGCACTAATTATCTCTGATCAAGTATTTATTCCTGGATGTGTTGTTCCTACAAGAATTATTGGTGCCATGGAAATGATTGATGGTGGAGAAACTGACACAAAACTAATTACTGTAATTGATTGTGATCCACGATACAAACACATAAATAAATTAGAAGATCTTTCACCTCATTTATTATTAGAAATAAAGGATTTTTTTGAGAATTATAAAAACCTTCAATCTAAATCTGTGGAAATAAAAGGGTATAATTCAATTGAATGGGCAATGCAGGAATATAATGAATGTGTTCAACTAATGAATAAATATAAAGACCTTCCTAAAAAAGATTTTGTTAAAAAAATGATGATTGAACACCCAGAGAAATACAAATAGGAGTAAATATGTCTAAAAAAATTAAAATTGAAATAAGCAAAGATTTATATGAAAGTCTACTAGATAGATATGAAAAAGAAAAACTATCTCTTGTTGCTATTAATGTAAACAATGTTGAAGAGTTTATTGAATATGTATTAAAAAACTTTGATGCAAGTTCAAAACAATTTGAAAATTTATCAGAAAACCAAAAAAATGCTTTTTCTAATATGGATCTTAGCAATATCGATCTAAACGATTTAGTTAAAAAATTAACTGAGTCATTAGGTGATACAAAAAACGAAGAACCAAAAAAAGAAATCAAAAAATCAAATAATACAAAAAACTAAAATTGCTAAAATATATTTATATATATAATTATTTAAATATTAATATACAGCTATTTTAGTTTTTTATTATAATGAAATAAAAAATGGCTTTTTAATGCCATAGAAGGTTTCATAAAATGATAAACGTTTATAGCGAAATAGGAAAACTAAAAAAGGTGCTTGTTCATACTCCTAGTAAGGAAATTGAAAATGTTAGCCCACAAAGATTAGATGAATTATTACTGTCTGCTTTAATAGAACCAGGAAGTGCTATTGAAGAACACGAGAGGTTTACTAAGATTTTAAAAGATCATGGTGTTGAAGTGATTCAACTAGTTGATTTATTAGTAGAAACTTTTAATGCTTGTACTAAGAAAGAACAGGCTCAATTTATTCAAAAATGAATAAATGAAGCAAAACCAGAAATTAAAAGTGAAAAAATTAGATTAAAAGTTATTAAATATTTAAAATCATTAAAATCAGTTAATGAATTAATTTTAAAAATGATGCATGGTATCTTTTATTCTGAAATAAAAGAAAAATCAAAAATTGATTTTGTTGTTGATCCAATGCCAAATTTATACTTTACAAGAGATCCGTTTGCATCAATTGGTAATGGTGTAAGTATTAATAGAATGAAGTATGATACAAGAAGAAGAGAAACAATTTTTTCAGAATTTATTTTTAATAATCATCCATCTTATAAAAATACTCCTAAGTATTATAATAGAACAGCTTCTGGAACTATTGAAGGTGGAGACATATTCATTTATAATTCTGAAACATTAGTAATCGGTCTTTCAGAAAGAACATCTAAAAAAGCGATCATTCAAATTGCAAAAAACATTAAAAAAAATAAAGAATGTAAGTTTAAAACAATTTATGCAGTTAATGTTCCAAAAGCAAAAAACTTAATGCATTTAGATACATGATTAACAATGGTTGATTACGATAAATTTATTTATTCACCAAACATGAATTCAAGTATTAAATTTTATAAAATAGATATAAAAAAACCAGATGAAATGAAACATCTAAATGTTTCATTGGAAGCTTTTTTAAAGAAAGTTACAAAAAGAAAACCAATCTTAATCCCTGTTGCAGGTAAAAATGCAAAACAATTAGATATTGATGTAGAAACTCATTTTGATGCTACAAATTATTTAGTTATTGAACCAGGTGTTGTTGTTGGGTATAGCAGAAACAAAAAAACAGAAGCAGCATTAATAAAAGCTGGTATTAAAGTGTTATCATTTAAAGGTAACCAATTATCTCTTGGTATGGGTTCTGCAAGGTGCATGTCTATGCCATTAAAAAGAGATGATATTTAGGTAAAAAATAGGAGAAAAAATATGCCATTAAATTTAAAAGGTAGAAGTTTGGATACAATGCTAAACTTCACAACAAAAGAAGTTAATTACTTAATTGATTTAAGTATCGATTTAAAGAAAAGCAAACAACAAGGACTACATGTTAATAACAGACCATTAGTTGGAAAAAATATTGCAATATTATTCCAAAAAGACTCTACAAGAACAAGATGTTCATTTGAGGTTGCTGCATCTGATTTAGGAGCTGGTGTTACTTATATAGGTCCACAAGGTTCTAACTTTGGAAAAAAAGAATCAATTGAAGATACTGCAAAAGTATTAGGTAGATTCTATGATGGAATAGAATTTAGAGGATTTGCTCAATCAGATGTTGACGCATTAGTTAAATACTCAGGTGTTCCAGTTTGAAACGGATTAACAGATGCTGAACATCCAACGCAAATAATTGCTGACTTTATGACAATGAAAGAAAAATTTGGCGATTTAAAAAATAGAAAAATGGTTTTTATTGGAGACATTAAAAACAACATGGGAATTTCATGTATGATTGGTGCTGCTTTTATGGGTATGCATATAACATTATGCGGTCCAGCATCATATGCAAAAGAAGTTGATAAAAATTACATTAAAAAATGTGAAGAACTTTTTAAAATTAATGGCGGATCTTTATCATTTTCAGATGATAAAATTAAAGCTGCAAAAGATGCAGATGTAATTTATACTGATGTATGAGTTTCTTTAGGTGAAGATTTTTCTTTATTTGAAAAAAGAATTGATGATTTAAAAGATTACCAAGTATGTGAAAAAATGATGAAAGCTGCAAACAAAGAAGCAATATTCTTACATTGTTTACCTGCTTTCCATGATAAACATACTGAATTTTCAAGAGAAATAGCTGATAAATTTGGTAAAAAATTTCCTCAAGTAAAAGATGGTGCAATGGAAGTTACTGATCAAGTATTCCAATCAAAACAAAATCATGCTTTTGATCAAGCAGAAAATAGAATGCATTCAATTAAAGCTATTATTTTAAGCACAATTGGATATTAATATGTCAAAAATAGTAGTAGCTCTTGGTGGTAATGCTCTTGGCAATAATCCAGAAGAACAAAAAAAATTAGTTGAAATTCCTGCTAAAAAAATTGTTTCTTTAATTAAAAATAATCACAAAGTAATTGTTGGTCATGGTAATGGTCCACAAGTAGGAATGATCTTTAATTCATTTGTTGATGCAAGAAAAAATAATCCAAATAATGTTTTAGTTCCTTTTGCAGAAGCGGGAGGAATGAGTCAAGGATATATTGGATACCATATGATTACTGCGATTACAAATGAATTAAAAAAAGCAAATATCAATAAGGATGTACTTTACTTCTTAACTCAAACAATTGTTGACGCAAATGATGTTGGATTTAAAAATCCTACAAAACCTGTTGGACCTTTTTATGAAACAAAAGAAGAAGCAGAGAAAAATAATCCTAACAGTACAATTGTTGAAGACTCTGGAAGAGGCTTTAGAAAAGTTGTAGCTAGCCCTAAGCCAGTTGATTTTATTGGAATAGAGACAATTAAAAAAGTTGTTGACTTAAATTCTGTTGTTATCTTTGGTGGTGGCGGAGGAATCCCTACTATCTTTAAAGATGACATGTTTGTTGGGGTTGATGGTGTTATTGATAAAGATTTCGCTCTTTGTGAAATTGCTAATAAAATTAATGCAGACATATTTGTTGTTTTAACTGCTGTTGATAATATTTGTATTAACTTTAATAAGCCTAATCAAGAAATTTTAACAAAAGTTAATGTTGCACAATTAGAAAAATATTGCTCAGAAAATCAGTTTGCTCCTGGAAGTATGCTTCCAAAAGTTGAAGCTGCAATAAAATTTGTAAAAGGGCATAGTAACAGAAAAGCTATTATTGCTTCTTTAGACAAAATGGAAGAAGCATTAAATGGTGAATCAGGAACACAAATAACTGACTTATAACCTCATATTAATTTATTAATATGATATACTCAAAAGGAAAGGAAAAAAAATGAAAAAAGCGAAAAACAAATCTAATAAGTTAGATTCTAGTAGCGAACCAAAAGTTCAATCTATTTCTGAAGCTTCAACTTCTAAAAAAATATCATTCTTCTCAGCAATGTTAGTTGTCGTTGGTTCATCAGTAGGTGCTGGAATCTTCTTAAGATCTGCTTCTGTCCTTGGCCATGCCCAAGGAAGTTTACCACTTGCTATTTTAAGTTGATTAGTTGCTGCATTTGCAGTTATAGCTATGGCACTTAGTTTAATTGAAATCGCAAGTGCTAGAAATGATAACTTATCATTAATTGGATGATGTAAAACATTCAATAGTAGAATAATGTATAAAGCTTCAAAAAACTTTATGTTTTATATCTACTTACCTCTTACATACTTCTTTATGCCCATGTATGTAATAATGCAATTACAAGATGGAATAGGAGTATGAACACATACAACAGTTGATGCAGCTGGTGTTGTTGATCTTGTTCCTTACTCGTTTGGAACTGAAGTTGATTGACTTATATGAAGTGCAATCTCTTTAGTAATAAGTATATACTTTATTTTTTCAGCTGGATTATCTTCTAAAATAGGCAATATCCAAAACTTAGCAATAAGCTTTGTTAAATTTATACCATTACTAATTGCTGCCTTTATTGGTTATGCATTCATCGCAATGGAAGGAACTGGAGGAATTGAACCTGCTCCAACTCCAGAAGGAAATTACGACCCTACAAGATTCTCAACATTTAGTCCTGGTTTTGGAATGTTCTTAGCTGTTTCAGGAATCTTCTTTGCATATGATGGATTCTATGTAACTGCTGGATTACAAACTGAAATGAAAGAACCTAAAAAAACTCCAAAAGCTATTTTATTTGGTTTAATCATTGTTACTGGTATTTATTTAGCAATTGCTATTTCAATGTCATTAAATGGTAGTGGAAGTTTCTTTGGTTTTGGTGAATGATTAGTTTCAGAAAATCTTGATTGATTATTTGGAATTGTTAATATATTAATTGCAATTGGTATTCTAGGAATCATCAATGGATTCTCATTATGAGCTCCAAGATTCACAGAAGATTTAATTCAAGAAAATGAATTACCATTATCAAGCAAATATGTTAATAAATTAAATGCTAATAAACCAGTAGTTGGTATTGCATATACATTAATTGCAAGTGTTCCAATAATAATATTATTTAGTATTATTGGTGCATTAGGATTTGATAACACTGGAGATTATCCTGATTTATATGGATCTAAAATGGTAGCATTATATAGTTTCTGTGATATAGTTGCTAATTGAACTGCTGTGTTTGCATTCGCATTTATTGTGGCTGCAATTTATGGTGGGATTAGAAATCGAAAAACTAAAAAAATAGAAACTCAAGAATACAAAAACTTTATGCCATATGCAATCTCATCTGTTCTTATAATGTCAATTACTTTATTCTTTACAGTGCTAACACCAGTAATTGACCTAATGTTAATATATGTACCTTCTTATAATATTGCAAACAATCCTGAAGACTTACTAGGTAGAATAATGCTTGTTGTTGTTTTATTATTATTCTTTGCGATCATGTTTGTTCCAACATTTGTGGAAGACTACATTGCTAAGAAAAAAGGCCCAAGCAAAAAAGAAGTTAGTATAAATATAAAAGAAAACTTAGAAATATAATTTCAAAAATTAAAACTAAAAACAATTTGTTTTTAGTTTTTTTTATTATGCATAAAAAAAGTAGTAAAATTATAAAGTAATTCAAAAGGAAATTTATGAGAAGAAAACTAATTATCGGAAATTGAAAAATGAACAAAACTAAAAAAGAAATTTTAGACTTTGTGAAAGATTTTCAAAATGAAATAAAAAATTTAAATCTAAATTGTGATTATGGGGTTGCTCCATCATCAATATATTTAGAATTTACTAAAGAGGCATTTAAAGATAATAATAAAATTATTATTTCTGCACAAGATGCTCACTTTGAGGAAAAAGGAGCATTTACTGGAGCAAATTCGTGATCACAATTAAAAGATATTGGGATTAAATATTCAATTATTGGACACTCTGAAAGAAGAGAAATGTTTGGTGATACTAATGCTATTGTTAATAAAAAAACTACAAAATTATTGCAAGAAAAAATGGTTCCAATTCTTTGCGTTGGTGAGTCACTAGAAGATCGAGAATCAGGTAATGCAAATACTGTTGTGACAAAACAACTTGAAATGGCTTTAATTGGCATTGAAGAAAATGAAATCAAAAACTTAGTAATTGCTTACGAACCAATTTGAGCTATTGGTACTGGTAAAAGTGCAACTTCACAAGATGCAGAAGATATGTGTTTTGAAATAAGAACTAAAATAAAATGCTTATTTGGCGAAGAAGTTGCAAATAAAATAATCATTTTATATGGTGGATCTGTTAATGAAAAAAATGGTAAAGAATATTTATCACAAGAAAATATTGATGGTGCTTTAGTTGGTGGTGCATCATTAGATGCAAAACTATTTGTTAACTTATTAAAAGTGGTTGCATAATGAAAAAACCTGTTTTATTAGCAATCTTAGATGGTTATGGAATAGCACCAAAATCTAATATGAATGCTATCTCTCTTGCTAACAAACCAACTTTAGATAAATTATTAAGCGGAGAGTATCCATATGCTGAATTAGAAGCTTCAGGTAGTGCTGTTGGGCTTCCTGAAGGACAAATTGGTAACTCTGAAGTTGGACACTTAAACATTGGTGCTGGAAGAGTAGTTTATACTGGTCTTTCACTAATCAATAAAGATGTTAAAGATGATAACTTAAAAAATAATGAAGGCTTAATTAAAGCAATTAAAAATGCAAAAGATAATAATTCAAAATTTCATATTATGGGATTAATTTCTCCAGGTGGAGTTCACTCACATGAAGAACATATCTTTGCTTTAATGAGAATTGCTAGCATGAATGGCTTACAACCAATTGTTCATTTATTTACAGATGGTAGGGATGTTCCTCCCCGATCAGTTAAAAGCAGTATTGAGAAATTAAACATTGTTTTAAAAGAAACTAATGGAATCATTGGATCAATAGCAGGAAGATACTATGCAATGGATCGTGATAAAAGATGAGATCGAGTTCAAAAAGCTTATGATGTTTTAATTGGTAAAACTAATACAACCTTTACAGATATTAATAAATACATTGACGAACAATATGAAGCAGATATTAATGATGAGTTTTTTACTCCTACAATAAACGCAAATATTGATAAAGTAAAAATAGATAATAATGATTCAATCATCTTTGCTAACTTTAGACCAGATCGAGCAAGAGAGCTTTCTCACTTAATAATTGGTTCAAATTATTATGATTATGAAAACAAAAATAAAAAAACAAATTTATTTTTTGCAACAATGATGAAATATGAAGGAATTGAACCAAATTTTGTATTATTTCCTCCAACAATAATCAAAAACACAATTGGAGAAGTAATTGCAAACAATGGTTTATCTCAATTAAGAATTGCTGAAACTGAAAAATATGCACATGTAACATTCTTTATGGATGGCGGAGTTGAAGTTGATTTTCCAAGAGAAGATAAAATACTAATTGATTCTCCTAAAGTAAATACATATGATGAAGCATATAAAATGTCAGCTGAAGGAATTACAAATAGATTATTAGAAGTAATGCAAAATTATGACTTAATCATTTTAAACTTTGCAAATCCAGATATGTTAGGACACACTGGCAATATGGAAAAAACAATTTTAGCTATTGAATGAATTGATGAACAAGTTAAAAGAATTTGAGACAAAATAAATGAATTAGGCGGAACAATGTTCTTAACTGCTGATCATGGTAATGCTGAGTCAATGTTAGATGAAAAAGGCAATGTAATTACTGCTCACACAACTAATTTAGTACCATTTGTTTGCACAGATAAAAATATTTTGCTTAAAAAAAGTGGAAATTTGTCAAATATTTCAAGTACTATATTACAATATATAATGTTAGACATACCAATAGAAATGACATCAGGTTCATTATTGGTGAATAAATAAATAATTTTTAAAGAAAAAGGAATAAAAAAATGGGTAAATTTCATATTAAAGATATCTCTGCTTATGAAGTATTAGATTCAAGAGGATATCCAACTGTAGCTTGTGATGTTCTTTTAAGTAAAGGGATTGTAGCAAAAGCTATGGTTCCATCAGGAGCATCAACTGGTGAAAGAGAAGCTGTTGAATTAAGAGATGGCGAAAAAAATAGATACAATGGTAAAGGTGTTTTAAAAGCAGTTAGCAATGTTAATGATATTATTGCACCAGCATTAATTGGTAAAGATTCAAGAAGACAATCAATGATTGATGAAATCATGATTGAACTAGATGGAACTGAAAATAAAGCAAAATTAGGTGCTAATGCAATTTTAGCTGTTTCTTTAGCAGTTGCTAAAGCTGCAGCAAAAGCTAGCAAAAAACCATTATACAAATATATTGCTGAAGATATTGTACAAGAACCACAAACACAATACATTATGCCAGTACCAATGTTAAATGTAATTAATGGTGGAGCTCATGCAGACAACACAATTGATTTCCAAGAATTTATGTTTATGCCAGTTGGTGCTAAAACTTTAAATCAAGCTTGTCAAATAGCTTCTGAATGTTTCCATGCATTACAAAAAATATTAGCTGAGAAAAAATTTGATACTAATAAAGGTGATGAAGGTGGATTTGCTCCAAGATTAAAAGATGCAAACCAAGCTTTAACATTAATGATGGAAGCTATTAAAAAAGCAGGATACACTGCAGGAACTAATAAAGGTGTTGCAATTGCACTAGATCCAGCTGTTTCTGAATTATATGATTCTAAATCAAGAACATATATCTTTGAAAAAGCAATCAAAGCAAAAATTTTAACAAAAGAAAAAGGAACTTTTACATCTGCTAAAATGGTTCAATACTGAGAAGCATTAGTTAAAAAATTCCCAATTATTTCTATTGAAGATGCTTTATCTGAAAAAGACTGAGATGGATTCATTGAATTAAATAAAAAAATTGGTAAAAATGTTCAAATTGTTGGTGATGACTTATATTGTACTAACCCCAAAATATTAGAAGTTGGTATTGAGAAAAAAGCATCAAACTCTGTTTTAATTAAATTAAACCAAATTGGTACTTTAACTGAAACTATTCAAGCAATTAAAATGGCTCAGAATAATGGCTGAAGTGCAATTGTATCTCATAGATCAGGTGAAACTGAAGATACTACAATTGCTGACTTAGCTGTTGCATTAGGTACAGGGCAAATTAAAACTGGTTCAATGTCAAGATCTGAAAGAATTGCAAAATATAACAGATTAATTGAAATTGAAAGAGAATTAGGTGATGCTGCTATTTATAAAGGCGAAAAAACTTTTACGAATTTAGGCAAATAATTATTTAAAAAAAATATGATTATAAAATCATATTTTTTAATTTATAATAAATAGAAAAATTTTACTTATGGTTTAATTAAATTAATTAATAATTCAATATTTTTTTAACTTGTAATAAATTAAATATTTAAAAATTGTATATAAAAATAATATTAATAATCTGATATATAAAATGTATTAAAAAATGTATCATAAATATAAATAGTGTCGTCATTTGGTAATTGGATACTAAATATTTTTATCAAATTCTTAATATCATATTCTATTTTATATAGTTTTGAAATCGTATCATTAATAAAACTTTTATCATTTCAATTCTTTCTTTCTTTGCTTAAATGATTCTCATAATGTATGAATCCTGATAGATAGTCATAATATTCTATTAAAATATTTTTATCAACTTTGTCTTCATTATCTTCTTTATTTATTCATTTTATTTTAGCTTTAAAAATTTTTGTATTATTTTCTTTTTCTTTTAAATCACCAAACGACAAATCATCACTTTTTATAGTTAAATCTTCGATAGTAATAGGAACAGGGAATCAATTAGGATTAATTTTTTCAATTGCCTTAATTACATATTTTATATTTCAATATGAAGATTCTTTTTCTAATTTATATTTTTCCCTATCCATAACCAATGTAGAAAAAATTAAGACTTCTATAGATTTCCTTAAAAACAAAGAAGCAACAGATATTTGTAAATAAGGAATTGTTTCATCGGCATTTTTTTTAGCATTAAATAGAAATTCACCAGAATGATCCATTAAAAAATCAATTTTTTTCATTTCAATAAGATATTCATTAGCATGAATTAATTTATTTTTGTTCATAAGAAAATCCAAAATATATTTTTATTAAATTTGGTAATATATTTATAAATATAATAATTAAATAATAACATAATATTAATAAATATATGGATAGTTAATAATGCTTAACCAATATTTATTTAAAAAAATATAATAGAAAAAAGCTATAATAAAAAAGACATTTAAATAAATAAGAGAACTAAAAATATAGAAAATAAAGGAAACTTTTATGAAAAAAGATGATAAAAAAATTATTGATTTTTATGATGAAATTAATGATTATATTTGACTTTATAATGATAATGTTTATAGAATAAATAGAAGTAGTCATAACTTTACTAAAAGAAAAGAAGAGAAAGAAGAAAAGTTTAACAAACTGTTAGAAAGAATTAAAACATTAGAAGAAGAAACAGGTTTAAAGAATAAATATAAAATAACACCTTTTAATGGTTATGGTTTTATCAAACATTGTAGAATATCTATTAACAAAAAGAAATTAATGAATTTAGCAAAAGAAGACACAAAAGAAGAGCGTAAACACTTGAAAGATTTAATTGCCTTTCAAACTAGAATTAATGAATATATATGAGAATTTAATAATTATAGGAATAAAGCTAATAAAAATAGTGATCCATCAATGTTAAAATCGATAGAAAATAAATATGCTTTGTTTATTGATAAAAAAGAAGCTTTAGAAAAAGAAACAGGTTTTAAATTCAATTCAATATATTCATCAGAATATGATGGATTTGTTCAACATATAAATACTTTAGAATATTCAAGAAAAAATAAAAAAGTTTTAAATATTATTAAAAATAAATTAAAAAAGTAGAATGATAAATCTATTTTTTCTAATATAGTCATTTTTTTAACAATATTAAATTTTTTATTTATATACTTTTTAAAAACAAAAAATATTTAAAAAACAACTTTATTAACTTAAATGATATAATAAAAAAAATGAATATTTTTTAGTTATGGATGGAATTTTTATGCAAAATGAATACACTAATGTAAAAATTTTTGAATCAATTTTAGGTCTGCCAAATAAAACAGATGGAACTCTATTCATTTATAAGAGGCCAAAAAATGAGCCTAAGGCATTAAAGCCTGATGGCTATTTTTTTGCTGATGGAGTAACCTTTATATTGGATGCAAAAGCACAAGGAAAAAAATTTTCTGGTCAGCTTGAAGATTATTTACTATTAGAAAAAAATAAAAACAAAATTGGATTTAAGTATTCTTTTGATAAATTTGAATGCTGAATTAATGATAAAAAGCAAATAGATGAGGTAAATTTGCAAAATTACCAATATTATTTAGATAAGTATTTTCCAAAAAAAAATACTAATCAAGAAATTGTTGAAAAATCTGCAAAAAAATTATCAATTATGTTCCGTAATTCAAAAATAAACAAACAAATTAATGTGCCATTTATTGGTGCGGTTATGCTTTGTTTAAAATTTGAAAAAAATATATTAAATAATAGTACAAAAGGAATACTATCTTTAATTAGACAAGGAATATCTGAAGTAATAAGTGACACTCCCATTACAAGAAAACAAAAAAAAGAATTTTTAAAAAATATTTTAAGTGATAGCTCATTAATTTATTCTAAATTTGAATATATTTTTCCAATAATTTCAGAGATATCAACAGTTTTTAATTTTATAAATGTTTCTAACAAATTAGGTCACGATACAATGAATCTATTTTTAAAAATTTTTAGAAAATGAAATTCAGCAAACGCTAATGAAAAAGGTGAAGTTTTTACTCCTGATCATATTGCTCAATTTATGTATAAATTAATTAATATAAGCAAATATGATATTGTTTTAGACCCAACATGTGGAAGTGGAACATTTTTAACTAATTCTATGGCAAATATGTTAGAAGAGACTATTGATGAGAATGAAAAGAATAACATAAAAGAAAATCAACTTATTGGTATAGAGTGTGATGGATTTAATGCAACTCTTGCTGGAATAAATATGATGTTACATGGAGATGGAGCTAGTCAAATATATATGGATGATTGCTTCAAAAAATTACCTCATTTAAAAAATGAATATAACAAAGTTTTAATGAACCCTCCATTTTCACAAGATGTTCCTGAATTAAAATTTGTACTAGAAACATTAAATAACATGAAAAAAGATGGTATGCTTGCATCTATTTTACCTATTTCTTGCGCTCTAGGAAGAAAGTGAAATGAATTAAGGAAAGAAATACTTGAAAATCATCAGTTAATTCAAACTGTAAGGCTTCCAAAAGATTTGTTTTTTCCAAACGCATCGATTGATACTTGTATTTTAGTATTTAAAGCATGAAATAAAATAAAAGGAAAACATAAAATAATAAAATCTGATTTTTCTGATGATGGATTTACTTATAAAATGAGAGTGGGCAGAGTTAATAAAAATAATGAGGAAAAGACTAATTCTTTTTTTAATGAAAATATCAAAATTTTTCGATTGGTAGATTATAAAGATGATTGATTAGTTGAGCCAATATTTGAATATATCAAAATAAATATATCAGACTTTCATAAAGCAAAAATTGATTTTTTTAAAAGCAAATGAGATTATAATTTATTAAGTTCAGTTAGAAATAATTATATCTCAAATATCAACCCTTTTGTATTAGAAATTGATTTATGTATTAATTCTTGAAAAACTTTTAAAATAAGTGAATTGTTTTCTTATGAAGATAAAGGCAAGGACAAAATAAATAAAAAAATAAATGACAGCAAAACACCTTGTGTAAATGCTAAAAAGGATAATAACGGTATTGGCGGTTATGTAAATGAACCAAATAAAATTTTTTCAAGGAATAAATTAACTGTTGTTTCCCAAGGAGATGGAGGAGCTGGTATGACATATTTTCAAGATATAGATTTTTGTGCAACGGCAAGTGTATTTGTTTTGAAACCTATTTTTAGTTTTGATGTAAGTGTTGGTGTTTTTATTGCAAAAATATGTAGCTTAGTATTTAAACCAAAGTATTCACATGGAAAAACCTTGAATAAACGTACTCTTTTAAATGAAGAAATAAAAATACCTGCAGATAATGATGGAAATCCAAATTGAAAATTCATAAAAAAACTTATGAATTTCTAGAAAGTATAATATTTTTTAACTCATTTTCAATTTCTGGTATTTCCATTAATTGGTCAATAAAATATTTAAAATTTTCATTAATTTCTTTTTTTCTTATTTCCATTATTTTTTTATAATTCAATCCTAAAAGCTTACAAAATTTATCTCCAGTCATTATATTATCTAAAGGAACTTTCTTTTTTAATCCTCTGAAAATTACGTCTTTATTGTTTATATGAAAACAGCATATAAATATATTTGTTTTATAAGAAATTTTTGAAGAAATAAAATTGCTGAATTCTTTTAAATTATTAAGCTCTCCCTCGGATTTCTTTGTATCAAAAACGTATCCTTCTTTTAACTCTATAATGTTTAATTCTTTACTATGAAATTCAATCACTATAAAATCTGGCTCATTTTTATGAGATATTTTTGATTCTTTTATTACTTTCTTTCTTATTAGATAAATTTCTTTATCTAATATTTTTTCATTATTAATAATTTTGTTAAAGTCACTAATATCATCAACAATATAAGCATTTGTTTCTGATAATATTAAATTTTCTAATTCGCGTCCCGCAGAAATAGTTGTTGCATGAATTTTAGAAATTAAATTATCTAATTTTTTATTTCCTAAAATTCTTTCATAAGCACCACTACTATTATCCTTTCTATCTTTTATTAAACTCACTACTTATCTTCCTTTACTTTTAAGTCAGTTCCTAAAAATAATCTATCCAATAAATTAGCAGATTCCATTACAGAGAAACTTCCTGCAGCGGGATCTAATATAACATCTCCAATATTTGATACTGATTCAATTAAAATTTTCTGTAACTCAACGGGTTTCTGATGTGGATGTTTCTTATTTGAAATTTTTTCAGTTCAAATATCTCTAATATTTCTTGATTTTCAAACATCTTTAGCTCTTAAGGGAGGTTTTTGCAATACTAAAAGATATTCGCTCTGCTTCCTAGTTCTGTAACCCATGCCCATTCTTTCTTTATCTCAAACTATCATATCAACAATAGCTAAATCAACTTTTTTTAATCATGAGCCAATTCCTTCGCAAAGATGAAATTTATCTATTCAAAGAAATAAATGACCCTTAGGAATTAAAACTCTATTAATCTCTACAAGAAAATCTATAATTGTTTCTTCAGACATTTGATGTAATTGACTTCTCTTAATCTGTCTTGCTCCTTCGTTTCCATAATTCATTTTGTCTAATATGCCTCTGTATTGTGGATCAAAAAATACAACAGGAATACAATCATCTTTGATTTGATCTAGTAGCTTTAACCCATCTTTTCTATATTTTTTATTGAATTCTAATGGTTTATCTTTAAATATATTTTTACCATATGGCATTTCAACATTTCTATTGTTTGAATAAACACTTTTATTTTTCATTGTATGACCTCAATATATAATAATATCATAATTATTTATTGTTATTTTTAAAAATATTTTTCTTTTTTTAAAAAAGAATATGTACAAAACAAGCGATTTGCATAAATTTTTATTATTAAAAATTTTAAATAATAAATTTATTCTAATAAATAAAAAATATTACCAATATTTATAGTTTATATTTTGTTTTTTTATGTTAAATTTATATATGTATATTAATAAGACTACTACTGTGTTATAAACTAATTAGTTTATTGCTGTGTAATAGTGGAAGAAAAGGAAATTATGGCTATAAGTAAAGCTACAAAAGAAAAAATCATCAAAGAAGTTGGCGGAAGCAAAGAAAATACTGGAATGACAGAAGTTCAAATCACTATTTTAACAGCTGAAATCAAATCTTTAACAGATCACATGATTTTAAATAAGAAAGATAACATCTCTAAAAGAGGGTTACAAAAAAAAGTTTCTAAAAGAAAATCTTTATTAACTTATTTAAAAAGAAAAGATATTGAAAGATATAGAGCTATTATTAAAACTCTAGGTTTAAGAGGCAACTAATAAAAAATAAGAAACAATTTTGTTTCTTATTTTTATTTAATTTTTTATACTTGATGATAAAATTTTAAATTTATATATTATCATAATATAAAAAATATAAAATAGTGGGTAAGATTTGTCAGATAAAAATCATTTTAATTCAAAATTATTTTCAAATTTTGAAATAAATTTAGAGCATTTTAAACTTTCTAATAAAAATGCAAAAAAACTTGATGATGGAAAATTTATATATTTATTTGGTAAAAATGGAAGTGGAAAAACAACCCTTTCAAGAGAAATTATAAATAAATTAGGAGAAAATTTTGAAGTTTTTGTTTTTAATAAAGATTATGTTGCTAAAAATATTTTTGTTGAAGATATAGATGATAATAAAGGGTTGCTTCATATAAAACAAGATGCTAAAAATAAAAGAAATTCATTCAAAATATTACTTGGCAAAGATTTGATATCAATGCAAAAAAAATCAAAAAAAATATCTGATGTTATTAAGATTTTATCAAGTGAATTTGATAAAGAAAATGATTATTATTCTCTTTTTAAACATAAATTATTAACAATAGAAAAAGAAGAATTTATTAAAATAAATTCAATTAAAAAAATGTTATTAACAGAAAGAAAACAAATTAAAAAAATTGACTCATCTAATTTTGAAAAAAATAAAAAAGATTTTTTAGAGAAATTTGAAAATTTTATAAAATACAATGAAAGATTATTTTTTGAAGAATCATATAATGAACTTATTGAAATGGGAATTGAATGCATTCATCTAAATAAGGAAATAGAGTTAATTGAAAAAACAAACAAAAGCATTAAATCGATTAAAGTTATTAAATTTCATGAAACGGCAATTGAATTGCAAGAAAATGATAAAATAGAATTTTTGGAAAAAGAATATGATATTAAAGATGTTATAAAATATGTTGAAAAATTTAAAACTAATATTCATGAATTAAAAAATAAATTAAAAAACAAAGAATCTATTTTTTATAAAAAATATAAAGAATTAGAAGAAAACAATTTTTACAAAAAAATAATTGATAAAGATCTATATAAATTTCATAAACTGAAAATTTTTTTAATTTCAAAAGATGTTGAGGCTCTTAAAAAAGCAAAAATAGAAATTAAAAAATATGAAGAAATGGAAAAAGATTTTGAGAATTGATTACAGAGCAAAAAATATTATTTTTGAGAATCAAATTATAGTTTAAATGAAATTAAAAACGAATTTTATTTTTTAAAACCAAATAAATTTTCAGAAATTATGATTGGACAAAAAAGCAATTTAAAAGATTTTTTATTGGTTTTAGAAAATTTTGAAGAAATTCAAAAAAACTTAAAAGATTCCATAAAAGAGTACTCCGAAAAAAATAAAGAAGAAATTATTAAAACATTTACTAAAAATCTATATAGTTTGACAAATATTAAATATGATTTAGACGCAGAATTAAAGGCATTAAATAAAGAATGGGGTTTAGAATTGCCATTTAATTCTAAAGGTATTGAATTTTTTTCAGAAGGAGAAAAATCATCTTTTGCATTAGCATATTTTTTAACTGATTTAGAAATTAATTTAGCAAGCATTAAAAGAGATTTTATTATTTTCATCGATGATCCATTTGATTCAAATGATCATTACAAATATATGAACTTTAAAAAAATAAAACTTAATGGATTAGGTCTTTCTGATTTTAGAGAAGATGTTGAAAATAAAACAAAATCAAATGGAAAAATAATTGTATCAACTCACAATATAAATATATTAAGTTCTTTTATGATAAATTTATGCAAGGATTATGATGGTTTTGCTTTTATGAAAATTAAAGAAAAATATGAAAAATCATTTTTTGTAAAACAGATTATTAATAATAACGGAAATATTAAAATAGAAGATATAAATATTAATTTAATATTCTCTTTCGAAAAAAAATTAGCATCTTTTTTTGAAAGTTATTTAGAACATTATGAATATAAATTAGATCAAGAAATAATTTCACAAAATGAATGACAAATTTTAAAACTTATTTCTTGCATTTTAATAAAAATTAATGATTTTTATTCATCCGAAAACAGAATGAAATATAAATTTTGCTTTAAAGAGTTTTCAAAAAATAAAAAAGATTTAACAGAAATTCAAAAAAAACTTAGAGAAATTGATGTTAATTTTTCAGATTTAAAATTGGCATCAATTAGAAAAATTATTTTTAATTTTTTCAAAAACATTTATGAAAAAAATGAATTTACTGAAAAGATTTCTGAAGATGGATTAGATGGAATAATCAATTTTTTATTTTTAATAAGAATACCATATCAAGAAATACTTTTATCAAACGACAAAGAAAGATACAAAATAATAACTCATAAATTATTTTACAGTTCTAATCTAATACATGTTCTTGAAAATTAATTAATTTTTTGTGTTTTTTATTCGTTTAATAAATTTTTACTATTTTATAAAAAATATATTTTAATTATTTGTATTATGAAATATTATTAAAATTTCAAATAATTATTTTAACAACAAAAATTAAAAATTCAACAAAAATAATAATTCTTAATAGTAAAGATATAATATCTGAAATAGCACTAAAAATATTTTATAAAATGAAATATTTATGAATTATTTAAAAAATTAATATAAATATTAAAAATATATTTTTTATTTAAATTATAAAAATACTTTTAATCTTTATTTAATATAATTAATTAAATAAATGCTTTGAAAATCAATGAGTTAATATGGATTCTAATCGAAAAAATTTACTTGAAAAAATAAAGAACTTACCAGAAACTCCAGGGTGTTATCTTTGAAAAGATAATACTGGAAATGTAATCTATGTTGGTAAAGCAAAAAACTTATTAGATCGAGTTAGTCAATATATGAATAACAAATCATTAGATTCTAAGACACAAGTTTTAGTTTCTAAAATTTGAGATGTTGATTATATTTCTGTTGATAATGAAAACGATTCTTTTTTACTTGAAAGAAACTTAATTAACAAATATAAACCAAGGTATAATATTTTGTTAAGAACTGGGGGAAACTATCCTTACATTGTAGTAACAGATGAAAAACATCCAAGAATAATTTACACTCGTAATCCCGATAAAATTAGAGGTAAAAAATATGGTCCATTTGCAAATTCTAAAATGAATAAGTATGAATTATTTATTATTTTAAATAGAATGTTTCCATTAAGAAAATGTAGTCAATTACCAAAGAAAAAATGCATCTTTTATGATATTGGACAATGTGCTGGCCCTTGCATTAATAAAATTGAACAAGGATTTTATGAAGACATTGAAAAGAAAATAGATTCATTATTTAAAGGTAAAATAAATGAATTTAAAAAAGAACTTAAAGAAAAAGAAATTTATTATAGTGATAAGCTAGAATTTGAAACAGCAAATAGCTATTTAGAAATTACTAAAGCACTTGATTTTGTAATTCAAAATAATCAAGTTATTTTTGATACTAAAAAAGACTTTGATTTTTTTACTTTCTATGTAAAAGAAAATTCAATTACTGTTGTTATCTTTAAATATAATAATGGAGCATTACTTGATAAATATGAAACAACAAACTTTTTATTCGATAATGATGAATTAGACTACATTAAATCACTTCTAATCAACTATTACCTTGATGACCTTACAAACAAGCCAAAATCGATTTACATCTCAATAGAGACCGATAAACTAAAAGATATTGAAGATATCATTAAAATTAAATTCATTAATCCTAAGAGTGGAAAAATGCTAAATACAATGAAAACAGCAATGCAAAATGCTAAATTAGCAAATGAGTCAAAATACTATAAACTTGTCCAAAATTTTGATCGAAATGAAAATGCTTTAATAGAATTAGAAAAATTATTGGGAATTGATAATTTATCATTAATTGAAATGTATGATAATTCTAATATTTTTAATACCATTAATGTTGGTGTTAAAGTTGCTTACTTAAATGGCTATAAAAACACTAATCTATATCGTAAATATAATATTAAAAATATTGAAGCCAAATCAGATTTTCAATATATGGAAGAAGTAATATATAGAAGATTTTTAGCAGTTAAAAATGGCAAAGATAGCATGTTGCCTAACTTAGTAATTGTTGATGGTGGTAAACCACAAATAACTGCTGCTAAAAATTCATTAAAAAAATTATCTTTAGATGGAGTTGTTCCAATTATTGGTCTAACTAAAAATGAAAGACATAAAACAAAAAGTATTATTTTAGAAAATGGTGAAGAAATAGAATTAGATAAAAAGAATGAAGTTTATTTATTCTTGCTTAACATTCAAGAAGAAGTTCATCGATATGCTATTTCGTTTTATCGAAATAAAAAATCAGCATCATTATTTTATACAAAGCTAAATGATATTCCTGGTTTAGGAAAACAAAGAATAAAAAACTTATTAGAAAAATATGATTCACTTGAAGCGATAGTTAATGCTTCAGAAGATGAATTAGCGCAAATTATTCCAAGAAACATTGTTAAAAAAATTAAATTAATAGATATAAAAAAATAACTAAAAATAATATATAATAAATAAACTATGGATAGCCTCAAAAATATAACTTGAAAAAAATTAGATTGAAACACTTATAAAAGTATTGATATCTTATTAAATAACTTAGATAATGAACCATTTTCAGCCCTTACCTACTTAGCATGAAAATATTATGGAGTAGATATTAAATTTGCTTTCTATAATGAAAGCATTTTATTTGTTGGAGAAATAACAAATAAAAAAAAAAATATTATTAACGAAAATAGTGTTGATAATAAAATAGATAAAATTAATATTAAGCATTCAATTATTAGACCATTTTTTTTAAAAGATAGTGTTGAAGACATTATTAAAATTTGCAAAGCAGAAATTAATTCAACAGAAAATATTATTCTTGGAAATTTTTATGAAGAAGACTTAGTAAATATTTCAGAAAAGAAACATTTATGAGAATGAGATTCTAATTACATTTATGAAACAGAAAAATTAAAATACTTTAAAGGTAAAGCTTTACAAAAAAAGAGAAACCTTTTAAATTATTTTAATTTAAATTATAAAGCAAATTCTTCAATTGAAAAACTTACAAAAAATAATCTTAATGTTGTTTTAGAATTTATTGCAAACCCAAATGACGAGATTGAATTTATTGATTCAGAAGTTGAATTTTACACAGACTTACTTAAAAATTTTGACGAACAAACAATGACTGGATCAATTTTATACTTAGATAATAAACTAATAGGGTTTACACTTGGTTATTTAAGAAACAACTATTATGAAATTTACATTGAAAAAGCCTTTAAAAGCATTAAAGGCTCATTTCAATATTTACTTTCTCAAAACTTAATTATCAATGATATTAATTGTGCATTTATTGATCGACAAGATGGCGCTTCTTCTGAAGGCATTATTAAATCAAAACTTTCATATAAACCAATTAAGATTTATAAACGTTCTTATTACTTAATTTAGAAGAACTCAGCAAAATGAACTTCCATATTTTCTTTATCTAATATTTTTGTTTCTATCTTAATTTCATCAAGATAATTAAAGAATCTTTTATCTAAAATTTCATGAGCTCAAATAACTGTATCATATGGAAGAGTTGATATAAGCCTCATAAAGTTTTTAAAGTCCTTATAAGCATAGTCAACAACTTCATTATGAGCAATATGAATATAGCAATCATATGATTGAATTATTCTATCTCCAGCATTTAAAATCATCCTTGCTATTTGTTTATTTTCTTTTGTAGTTCTATAAGAAAAATTTTCATAATTCATCATTTTTACATAATCATTGTAAATTTTATTACACTTATCATAATTTGGTTTTTCAATTAAGTCATTCGATTTTAAAAATTGATCTTTTTTAAGTCTTGTTTTATATTTTTGTGTGCAAGTATGAAAGTTAAATGATTTGTATAAATCTCAATTAGTAGCTTGAATATAAATTTGATCATAAAGTGGTCTTACTTCATTTAAAAAGCTATTCATGAAGTCTCTCATTATACCTTTTCCTCGGTATTTATCATCTACTGCAACAGCAACAATTAATCCAACTTTTAGTTTATTACCATTTTGAGATATTCTTTTTTTAACTAATGTTGTCATTAAAACAACATTTTCGCCATCTCATATAGTTCATAAATCATAATATTTTTTGTAACTACCAAAAAATGAATCACTAAATTCTTTGCTATCTTGAAAACATTTATCATAAAGCTCTTGAACTTTCTTTAAATTAATATTTTCAAAGCCTTTTTTTAATTCCATTTTAAATTCCTTTTTTAGATTAGATATTGCGAAATATATTCTTCAATATTTTTATTCTTTTTAAGAATATCACTTTTTAGATTATCTGAAACAATTTTACCTTTTTTAAGAATTATAATTCTATCACATAGATATTCAACTTCATTCATGTCATGACTAATTACAACCAGTAAAATATCATTATCCTTTGCATATTGTTTTATGAATGCTTTAATATTATTTCTGATTTCAATATCAAGCCCTGTTGAAAGTTCATCTAAGAAAATAACTTTTGGTTTGTGTAAAATTGCAAGTAATAGATTAACTCTTTGCTTTTGCCCGCCAGACAATGAATTTGCATATTTATTATAAAATTTTTCAATTCCAAAATCCTTAATCATTTTATTTAAATCTTTATCTGAAATATGTAGGTTATAAATATCAATAAAGAATAAAATGATGTCTTTACATTTTAGTCCATTTGGGAAAGAACATTCTTGAAATTGAACACCTAAATAATATGAGAATTTCTTCTGGTATTTGTAGTTATATCTGAAGTATCCGCTTGTTGGATTATTTAATCCTAATAGCATTTCAATAAAAGTAGTTTTACCAGCTCCATTACCACCAAGAATAGCAACGTTTTCACCTCTTTTAAATGAAATGCTTATATCATCATTTGCATAAAAAGGATTTCTTGAATTACCAAAGTTTTTTGATACTGAATTTGCTTCAATAATAAAGGGAGATTCATCAGAACCTCTTATATAAGAGTTTTTGAAAGATTGGTTTTTATCAATTTTTCTCTCACTTATATTAGCTAGTTCTTTAATATTAATCTTTTTTCAATTTATTTTTTTAGTTGATCTTGTTGATCAAGAGAATTTTAATATAGCTAGCACTGAAAAGAAAATTAAAATAACATATGGCATTGCTAAATTTAAAAGTTTATCTAGCATATTAAAATAAACAATCTCTTTTTCATTTTCAACACTTGGAGCAAAGATATCTAAAATAACGTAATTAGTGTAGATATCTCACATTGAACTATCATAAAGGTTACTAATAGATACAGAATCTGATAAATTACCATTGAAGCTTTCAATTAAACATCCTAATGGATATCTTAATGGCCAGAAATAACCTATGTATTTAATCTCTTCAACCTTACCAACCATATTGATTGGTAAAGTAGCTGGCCCGATGAACATTGTAATCAATACAAGACTTATTCCAGTTGATACAATGATTAAGCTTGAATTTGAAAATGAAGACACACATAGACCAATGACCATTGTTGATGCAATCAAAATTATTAAGCTATAAGTGAATCCACCTCAATCAACAGCTCTTAATGTGTCTAGATAGTTAAGCCTTTGAAGTCCTTGCACAACTTCGATAGGTGGACTATATAAATCATCATAAAAAATAATAAATGAAATACAAAATTGAATTAATATTCCAATTAAAATTAATAGAAAATTATATGTAAATATTACAAACAAAAATTTACTAGAATTTACATTTGCTAATCCAATTCTTTTTAAAAGAGATGAATTTTTAAACTCAAAAATTGATTGAGGCATAAAAATTAAACCAGTTGTAAGAATGGGAAGAGTAAAAGCACCTGGAAGTACCAATCCATAATCAAGAATTAGACCTAAAAAAACTAACAAAATAGATGGCATTAAAAAACAGAACATTGGGCCAGTTCCACCTTTTCAAAAATATTTATTAACTAATTTGTAAAGTGCCTTCAATTCTTGTCCTTTTCATATTAATATAGTGAATTTATATTAATTATTATAATGTAAAATGTAATAAAATATTATAAGAATAATTATACTATATATGTATAAGGGAATTCATGAAAAGAACAGAAACAAGACAAATAAAAGTTGGTAATGTTTTTATTGGTGGAAATAAAAAAGTAGTTATTCAAAGTATGACTAATACTAAAACAAAAAACATTGATGAAACATTAAAACAAATTAATGAATTATATAATGAAGGTGCTGAAATTGTAAGGGTTTCTGTTTTTGATAATGAAGATTCAGAGTCATTAAAAACAATTATTGAAAAAGCTCCTTGCCCTATTGTTGCTGACATTCATTTTAATCCAAATTTTGCTATCAATGCAATCAATGATGGAGTAGCAAAAATTAGATTAAATCCAGGAAATATTGATGATGAAAATATTTTAAAAAAAATTTTATCATTAGCTAAAAAGAATGGAACAGCAATTAGAATTGGAATTAACTCTGGTTCATTGCCAATGGATATTGTTAATAAATTTGGTGTTACTTCCATTTCAATGATGATGGCAATGAGAAGATATATAGAGTTTTTTGAAAAAAATGAATTTTATAATACTGTAATTTCTTTAAAAGCAACAGATGCCCCTCTAACAATAGAAGCATATAGATTAGCTGCTAAGGAATTTGATTATCCTTTACATCTTGGTATTACTGAAGCAGGACCAAAAGAAATGGGTACAATTAAATCATGTGCTGGTCTTGCTCCTTTGTTATATGAAGGAATTGGTGACACAATAAGAATTTCATTAACATGTGATCCTGTGGAAGAAGTAAAGGTTTGTAAAAAATTACTAAATTCATTAGGATTATATTCAAACATGGTTGATATCATTTCTTGTCCAACTTGTGGAAGATTAAATTTTGATATGGAGCCTGTTGTTAAAGAAATTGCAGAATACACAAAAGATATGAAGTTTCCTTTAAAGGTAGCAATCCTTGGTTGTGCTGTGAATGGGCCTGGAGAAGCAAGAGAAGCTGATGTTGGAATAGCTGGTGCAATTGGTTCTGGGATTTTATTTGAAAAGGGAAAAATAGTAAAAGCTGTTAAGGAAGAAAACCTTGTATCTGAGTTAAAAAAAGTTATAGATAAGCACTATGAAGAATATAAAAAAAATAATCTTTATTAAAAATTTATTTTTTTGTATAATATAGATTATTAATTAAAAAAATTTACTAGGAGTAATAATGAAAAGCTCAAAGAAATATATAAGCGAATATATTGTCCTTAAAATACTTAGAGGCGATTATAAATTAAACGAATTAGTGTCTAGTGAAAATAGACTTGCTATAAAATTTAATTGCAGCAGACTAACATCTAGATCATCACTTATGTGTTTATCAAACATTAATGTATTAAATTCATTTAAAGGAATGGGATATATTGTTTCCTCACGAGCATTAGACATTATTTTCTTAGCTAAATCTTTAAAAAACAAAGCTGCTTCAAGTTCTTATGAAAAAATAGAGAAATTAAATATTTTAAGTCCTGTTATTCAATTAAGTCAAAATGAATGCGAAATATTTTTATTAAAGAATAAGGATGCATTGAATAATTTAATGTCAATGACATTTATTATTTTAGATAAAGTTATTCTTAAAAAATATTATCAAAATAATTATAAATTTGATACAGAAAATCCTGTAGAAAGAATTATCGATAGTGCATTCATTCCATCTTCATCAGTAAATAACTATGTTTCTATTGATTTAGAAGAATATAGTGATTGTTTAAAAGAACTAGGATACCATGATTTCAAACAAATTCCTATGATAGATCAAATGTTACTGAATGACGAAGGAAATTGTGCAATAAGAACCTTTAATATCGTTAGAAATAATGAAGTAGTTTACACAAATATAAACAAAATATTAACTTAATAAAAAATACAACTTATACAAATTTAAAGTTGTATTTTTTATTTATTTCATAATTAATTTTTAATGTATTATGTATAATATTTTTAAAGGATTTAAATTGAAAAATATACTATTAGAAAAATTTAAAAATAATTTAATTGTTTCTTGTCAAGCTTTTGATGACGAACCATTAAATGACACTAAAGCCATAGGATTAATGGCAAAATCAGTTGTTCAAGGCGGAGCAAAAGCTTTGCGTTTATGTCAAAAAGATCATATTAAACAAATTATGACTATTACAGATTTACCAATGATGTGTTTAATAAAGGCAGATTATGATAATAGTGAAGTATTTATCACTCCAACATTTAAAGAGGTTGATGATTTAATTGAAATTGGAGCTAAATGTATTGCTACCGATGCAACAAATCGAAAAAGACCTAATCAATCTTTAGAAGAAATCGTAAATTATATAAGAAGCAAAGATAAAGATATTTTAATAATGGCTGATTGTGCAACTATTGAAGATGTGAAAAGAGCTGATCAATTAGGTTTTGATTTAATTGGAACTACTTTAACAGGTAATACAAAAGAATCAAAGGGACTAAATATTATTTCTAATAATTATGAATTCATTAGAGAATGTCTAAAAGTAACGAGTAAGCCAATTATAGCTGAAGGTGGCATTTGAGAACCTTATGAAGTTAAAGAATTACTTGATCTAGGATGTTATGGAGTTGTTGTTGGTTCTGCAATAACAAGACCAAGAAAAATTACTGAAAAATTTATGAAGTATTTAGCAGAAAATAATAAATAATACATTCTTAGAGAAATCTAAGAATGTATTTTATTAATGAAATCTTTTCTTTGATTGCAACGACATTTTCAATTGAATTTAATCTATCATTTATTTCATATATTTTGTAATCACCAGCTGTATAAATATTTTTAATATAAAAACTAATTTCATCATTGTTATTTAAAAGCATAATCTTTTTTTCAAAATCTTGATTTAGGAAAATAAGAAAAACTCTTCCATCATTAGTTACTATTTTTTCCCCATTACAATAAATATTTATTTTATAAAAAAACAATAACAAAAATATTACAAGTAAATTAATTAATATTATTATTTTTAGATTTTTGCTCATCTTTTATCTCTCATTTATTTTTAAAATATTTAATTATTGCTTTATCATGCGAAACCCATATTACAAAATTATTTGAAATCAAGTAATGTTTAAATGTTTTAATAATTTTTTTCTTTGTCTTACTATCAACATGTGATAAAGGTTCATCAAGCAAAATTATTTTGCTTTTTTCATGAATTATGGAAAGAAAATTAATTATTTGTCTTTCTCCCATACTTACATCTTTTTTACTTATTATTTCAAACAAGTTGTTTACTTTTAAAAACTCAATCATTTGCATTTTCATATCTACATTAAAATGAATTAATTTATTTATATCGATATCAATTAAATTGTTTTCAGAATAAAGATAAATAATTTTTCTTTTTAAAGATTCATAATTATATAGATTTGTAGCTATACCATTTATGACTATTTCTCTGCAATTATTGTTTGGTAAAATTTTTCTAAGTAAAGTAGTTTTTCCAACTCCGCTTTTTCCAAAGATGATTAGATCATTTTCTAATTTCTTATTCAAGTTTTTAAAAATGTATTTATCATTATATTTAACTGATAAATTTTGAACTTTAATACTCGTTATTTTTTCTTCTAAATCAATTCCCTTATTTTCTTTAATAATATTTTTTAAAAAATTATTTACTTTGTTTTCATGCATTTTATAAAAAGATAAATTTGCTAAAAAGTCAAAGATAGCATTAGAAGAATCGCTAATTATATTTATTAAAGTAAATACATATATCATTAATCCAACTGAAAAGTACTCATTTACTCCATTAACAATAAAGAATACTGAAATAACAGTAAAAATAAAAAATATTATTTTGTTTCCCATTTTTTCAATTAATGATATCTTTTCTTTTATCTTTAAATTTTCATAAGTAAAATTTTGAAAGTTTTCTGTTTCATATATTATTTTATTTTTTTCTTCATTTAAAATTTTATAATTTCATTCATTTTTTATTCTATATATAAACTTATATAGCTTATTTTCTATTTTTGTTTCATAGTAATTGTTTTTATTTCCTATATTTTTAATATGTCAGTTCTTTAATATAAATACAATTAAATAAAATAAAATGCTTATTAAAGATATTAATAAATAAACATAAGAAATTATTGATATAAAAATAATTGTGTTTAAAAGAATAAAACAATTTGAAATAAAATCAGGAACCGCATATATTTTCTTTTGAATTAAAGGAGCAATTGATTTAAAATTTAAAATTATATTTTCTTGACTATTTTCATTAATAAATTTTTCATTTTTTATCATTGAATTATTTAAGAAGTAATTAAAATATTTTATTATGATTTTATGAAAATTTTTATGTTTGTAAAATGTTAAAAAGGATGAAACAAAAATATTTAAAGTAAAAAGCAATAAAAAGAAAAATGAAATAAAAATAAGGTCCAACATTGCATTGTTTGGAATAATATTTTGCAAAATTATTTTTAAATATAAATTATTTATAATCATTATTAAAAATAATCCAACATTCATTAAAACAACTATTCAAGTATATTTAAATTTATATTTTTTAATATCTATTTTTAATTCTAAAAATTGATAATTGATTTTACCCTTTTGATAAGATCATATTTTTTGAATATTTAATTCTAGAAATTCTTTTTCAGTAAATTTATATTTATTATCATTTGTAGTAATAAAATATTTATTTCCAATTATTTTTAAAATACAGTATTGCTTTTTATAATCAATTTCAATAAAACAAATTAAATTTTTATTTGCTTCACTAAATAAATTATCTTTTTTTATTTGAATTAAATTTATTCCTAAAAAATTGCATTTTTCTTTTAATTCATGAAAATTATCTGTTTGTTTAATATGTAATTGATGATCGTAATCTAAATTATTTTTATGCAATTCATAGAAAGTATTTTCTAACCATACTAAAAGAATGTCTCTTTCCTTAATTTTATTCATACTATATATATGTCTAATTTATTATGATATTTCTTAAAAAATAAAATATATAAATTTTTTTATTATAAAATATATTAAGGAATACAAATGAATAAAACTATTATTTGCGAAATAAATGATATTTTTGAAGAATATTTAGAAAAAAACAATATAGAAAAAGTTAACTTTATTGTTGAAAAAACAAAAAACAATGATTGAGGGGATTTTTCTACTAACATTGCATTGGTTTTAGCTAAAAATCTTAAGAAAAATCCAATTGAATTAGCTGAAGAAATTTCAAAAAACATTTCTTCAAATAAAATTAAAAAAATAGAAGTAACTAAACCTGGTTTTATTAATCTATTTTTATCTGATGAATATTATAACCATCTACTTAAAGAAGCAATTCAAAAAGAAGCTAATTTTGGACAATTTAATAAAAAGAATATTTACTATAATATTGAATTTGTTTCAGCAAATCCAACAGGTTCATTACATATTGGGCATGCAAGAAATGCTGCCTTAGGTAGTACACTTGCAAATATTTGAGAAAAGTATGGAATTTCTGTTGATCGTGAATACTATATTAATGATGGTGGAGCTCAGATCAATCGATTAGGTGTTGCTGTGCTTATTAGATATAAAGAACTATTTAATATTAAGAATGAAATGCCAGAAGACTCTTATCATGGTGAAGAACCAAAATGAGTAGCTAAAGAACTTAAAGATAAATATAATGATAGATTCTTAAATACAGAGTTTGATAGTGTAAAAATTACTAATATTGATGAAAGAAAAATCATTAATGATTTTTCTAAAATCTATTTAATGGAAAAAATAAAAGAGACTTTATCAACCTTTAGAGTTCATTTTGATTTCTATTATCCTGAATCTAAAATCTTTGATGAAAACTTAATTGAAGTTGCTCTTAATAAATTAAAGAATTACACATATGAAAAAGATGGTGCTTTATGATTAAGAACGACAGACTTTAATGATGACAAGGACAGAGTATTAATTAAAAGTGATAAAGAAGTAACTTACTTTATGCCTGATATTTGTTACCACTATGAAAAACTTAAAAGAAAAAACTATGATAAGATTTTTGATATCTTAGGCGCTGATCATGGTAGCTATATAGTTAGAATTGCTGCTGCATGTAATTGTTTAGGATATAAAGATAAACTAAATGGAGTTATTATGCAAATGGTTAAACTGACAAAAGATGGTGAACCATTTAAAATGTCTAAAAGATCAGGACAAAGTTTAACATTAAATGACTTAATAGAATCAATTGGTGTTGATTCTGCTAGATGAAACTTGGTTTCACAATCAGCAAACTCTCATTTAGAAATTGATGTAGCTAAAGCTAAATCAACTGATAGTTCTAATCCTATCTATTATGTTATGTATGCTAATGCTAGAATAACGAAAGTTCTAGCTAGTTCAAATAGTAATATAAACTCAATTGACTCATCATTATTAAGTCATCAAAAAGAGAGAGAATTACTAAATGCTATTGCTTACTATCCTTGTTTAATTGATTTAATAGCAAATAATTGTGAGATTCATTTGTTAAATAGTTACTTATTAAAATTAGCAGCAATGTTTCACTCATACTATTCTGATGTAAAAATCATTAGCGATGATAAAAACATATCAAAGCAAAGGTTAAATTTAATTAATGCAATTAAATCAGTTATTGCTTCAGGATTAAAAATAATGGAAATTATTCCATTAGATAAAATTTAAACTAATCTTAGTTTTTTTCTTGGAAAGATATCACATATAATCTTTTCATTTTTTAATTTAGCTTTTATTGTTTCACAAAAAATATCTTCAACTGCATGACCAACATCAATTAGTTTTATATTTAAATCAGTTGCATAATTTCATAGGTGTCATTTTATTTCACCAGTAATATAGCAGTCGATTTTTTTATTTTGTTTAATTAAGCATTCAACTTCATTTGAACCAGCTCCACCACAAATGTAGATGTTTTTAATATCTTTCTTATCTTTTAATTCGTTTGTGATTAAATAATCGTAATTTAAGCTTGATTTTATTTGTTTCACTAGGTTATCTTCACTGATTGCTTTTTCAAGCTTAAAAACATTGCCATATGAATTATCAAAGGCTTTTCTCGAGCTAATACAATTAAGTTTTTTTGATAATTGATAATTCATACCTGATTTGTTTTTATCAAAGTTTGTATGCAAGCTAATTAAGCTTATTTTATTTGCCTTCATTTTATCAACCATAAGCTTAATATGTTTATCTTTTAAATCTTTTTTATTAATTGCAATTGGATGATGTGTAATTAGAAGATTAATGTTATTTTTAATTGCATAATTTATTAAATCAATTGATACATCTAAAGATAATAAAGCTTTATTTATTTTATTGTTTTTAAATGCCTTTCTAAATAATCCAACATTGTCTCATATGTCAGTATCTTTATATGGATATAAGTTATCTAATATATTATTAATGTCTTTTATTTTTAAATATTTTATATTGTTATTCATATAACTATTATATTATTTTAATTTAATCAAGATTTATGATTTGTATTAAAAAAAACTTAATTAGAAATTAAGTTTTTTTACTAATATTAAATATTTTTTATTTTTAAACTCTACTTGAAGGACCTAAAGGAAGAGAATTAAATGTTATAAAACCACCATTAGTATCATTATACCCAGGTTTAAAATTAATTTTAATTGTAATATAACTGATGTTACTACCAGGTTTTCCAGCGAATGGGAATGGAGTTAGCACATTAACATTTTCAACTATATTATCCCATTTTAAAGCTCCACTATTGAATATAACTGCAATTTTAAGCAAGTCTATAAGTCCGTCAGGATTTTTTGTTTCTCATTCATTGTAGATTTTTTTTTGATCATTGTAATTATTATTGGATAATAAATTTTTAAAATAATCACTAGTAGTCTCTTGAAGTTTTTTAGTAGCATTAATATCTACTCCTGTAACATTTAAATTTCCTAGATCACATTCAAACAATAGATTTCCACTAGTAACAATGTATCCATTATTTAATTTAATTTCAATTTTAACTTTAGGAATAGGATCACCAGCATTTTTAGGAAATGTTCCTGTTGTTAAAGTAACATTTGCAACTGCATCATCTCAAGATACACTTCCACCATTAAATATAATTTCATTTTTAATTGAATTTATAAATTCTTCAGTAGCATTGCCATCTAAGTTTTTATATGCTGTTTTTTGTTCATCATAACTTCCTGTAACTATAGTTTCTAAATATGTTGTAGCAGCTGCTTCAGCTTCTATTTCACCAGTAACAACTAAATTCTTTGTACCAACTTGACCTAAAGTACCTGAAGTAAATTTAATAGGGTTATCAGTACTATATGCATCTTTTAAAACAATTGTAATTTCAACACCTGGAATTTCATCTATACTACCTTCACTAGGAAATGTTCCTGTTGTTAAAGTAACATTTGCAACTGCATCATCTCAAGATACATTTCCACCATTAAATATAATTTCATTTTTAATTGAATTTATAAATTCTTCAGTAGCATTGCCATTTAAGTTTGTATATGCTGTTTTTTGTTCATCATAACTTCCTGTAACTATAGTTTCTAAATATGTTGTAGCAGCTGCTGCAGCTTCTATTTCGCCAGTAACAACTAAATTCTTTTTACCCACTTGACCTAAAGTACCTGAAGTAAATTTAATAGGGTTATCAGTACTATATGCATCTTTTAAAACAATTGTAATTTCAACACCTGGAATTTCATCTATACTACCTTCAATAGGGAATGTTCCTGTTGTTAAAGTAACATTTGCAACTGCATCATCTCAAGATACATTTCCACCATTAAATATAATTTCATTTTTAATTGAATTTATAAATTCTTCAGTAGCATCGCCATTTAAGTTTGTATATGCTGTTTCTTGTTCATCATAACTTCCTGTAACTATAGTTTCTAAATATGTTGTAGCAGCTGCTGCAGCATCTGGTCCAATAGTAACAGCTAAATTCTTTTTGCCCACTTGACCTAAAGTACCTGAAGTAAATTTAATAGGGTTATCAGTACTATATGCATCTTTTAAAACAACTGTAATATCAACACCTGGA
>JBOGBH010000011.1:0-1266 GCA_051656125.1 Mycoplasmoidaceae bacterium | reverse complement strand
GAGACTTCAGTGGAGTGAGATGAACTCCAGACTGACAGATAGATAGAGAGTTAATCAGAAGTGCTTCTCCAATGATGTATAAATCTGTTGTGGCCATGCGTTTTTAAAACACTTTTACAAGGTCTAGTAGCTTTATATTCATGTGTGATTATATTTGTGATTTATATTTATATATTTGTGTGATATGTGACAGGAAAGTATCCTTGCTGTGTATTTAAGCACATCCAGACAGCGAGTGTTTTCTTGACCCAAGAAACTCTTAAAATGTGTTCTCATCTCTTGCAGAAGTGGTACAGTCAAAATGCTGCTTCTGTTACTGCATGAGAGAATATGAGTCTGTAAGTTTCCTGCTGAAATTCAGGAGATAGAGGAGGACAGTTACAGCAAATATTATGAGAAAGAGAGAGAGAGAGAGCAAGAGAGCAGTTACATATAGTACAAAAAGTGTTTAAAAGAATCATGAATCAAGCTAGCACGTTTACATGTCTGATTGTACAGATTTATTTTGTTCTAACTTTGATTTTAAAAGCCATTGGATGTCAAACCCCTGCTCACCTAACTCAAACCATAATTGAGGGTTAAGAGAGATAGTAGGGATGGGCATATCGATGCCGCAGTATCGATATATCGATACTCAAAATTAAATGAATAATTTCTGCAAAACGTGTTTTCGGTACTTCTGTTTAATGTTTGTGCTAAAACTGAAATCCCCTCTCTGACATTTAGCTCACCCTTGTCACGTGATGACTGTGAGAAACGCGAGCAACGTGCCCCGCCCACACGTACACGTCACTTTCACGGCACGCGTGGCGTCGCATATTGTCCGCGGTGCGCATAAACAGAATGGCACTAAGTATGGCAGAAAGAAAGCGTAGCGTGTATGGCAAGCCGTTTTAGCTTTTAAACTTTGTTCTGACTATCTATAAATATATTTAAAGATAGTAACAATTGTATTTTGACGAGTGATAATTATAATTCGACTAGTCAGAATGACAATTAGAGATATCTGCAATTATAATTGCACTAGTCAGAAATCTGATTTGAGATATCTGTAATATATATTTGACTAGTCAAAACTCCATTTAAGATATCTGTAATGACGTCATATATATCTTTAAAAGACGCGTCATTTATCCGCAAAGGTCATTAGAGATATCTGTAATTCGGTTTCGACTAGTCACAATTATATTTTAAGATATCTGAATTGTAATTGCTCCTAGTCAAATCCGCTGTTGCGTGACGTGAAACTACAATTCCTCAGCGCCA
>JBOGBH010000010.1:0-1044 GCA_051656125.1 Mycoplasmoidaceae bacterium | reverse complement strand
TACCTTTGGCGTCATTTTTCAACGTGCAGGGTAGTCCGATAGACTTCTATAGAACTCAACAGCGTTCAAATTTGACGTCTTGGGTCAGCACACCGCAACCCGTTGTCTGCCTTGAATGGGTCGAGACTACAATAAATACAAATAAATAGGAATAGGCTACAAAAAATGATCTATGCCAGGGCGAGTCAAATGGCAGCACCCCAGTTGATTTTTATCTGGCCCTCCAAATGGTTTTTGAAAGCAAAGATCAGCGGTGCGCATTCAAAAGCGGTGAGTTTAACAACGCACATGGTGTACAACCGCATTCAGCAATTTATATTTTAAAAACTAACGCTACATCTATCAATATTTATTTAGATGTTATCATGGAATTCATTCCTTTATTTTAATCATATTATTTCTGTCTTATTAGCGGTGAAATTCTACAGTATGCTGTAATCATGGACTATAAAAACGCTGTAATACAGAACATTACGATATGATCTGAGCTAGACGCATTCAAAGCCCATATCCCACAATGGATTTTTATTTATTTATTATTATTTAACAAAAGACACAACATACAACAATAACATGACATCCAAAAGATACAATCAACAATATACAGTACAGTATAAGTACAGAATTAGTTCACAGAATGAACTAAAAGAAAATAATAAAAATAGGGGCAATCTATTATAATAATAATAAAGATAAAATCAGAGACCAGTATTTATATTATTTAAGAAAACAGCATATTAATTTACTTTTCAATTCTTTAGCAAATAGCAAATCAACCGAAGGCTCCGGAAGTGACGTGGTATGTGCCGCTCAGTGGATAAGATTAAAAAAATACATTTGTGCAAAATTTACTTCACTTGTTTAATATATGCTTTTTTGGAAATGTACTAGATTTCTAAGAAATGTGTGTTTGCACTATCGTAAAACATTTCTTGAATAAAAAAAAAGAGAAAAAATACATAATTCGTAATATTGATGTTTTCGTCTAACGTTGTATTTGAGGATTTAAATAATAACGATAACAATAATAACAACATAACTTTT
>JBOGBH010000008.1:0-1158 GCA_051656125.1 Mycoplasmoidaceae bacterium | reverse complement strand
ATTAGACAAGATTCGATCACAAGAACATATTAAAAATCTTCAATTACAGTTTGGAAGATTTTCTGTCACACAAAGAGACGCGCAGCGTCTCCTAATAATGATCGCGCCCAGTTATACAAATAACTTTATGCAGGGATTTTAAAAAATAAATTTAAAATATAAACTTCTGCAAATAACTAATAATAAACTTCTGCACATGATGACAACATACTGAAGATGCTAAATTGCGAACGATTATAGTACATCTCATATGGTGTTGCCGTGGCAAAGGTTTAAATTAAGAACAAAAAGGGAATTTAGAAGTTGTCAATTATTCATGAATAATTGAAATATACACACCTAATTTCTATATTTATTAGTACAAATATCATAATTAAACATTTTAATTTATTTTTTTCATTTCAAGATGTATGTGTAAATTAAATTGAGGGGAAACTGTACTCTTAAAATTATTGAAATGATCAAATGAGCACTAGAGGGCAGCATATACCTATTTTTGAGATGACACTCAATGATAATTCATAAAACTAAACAATATTCTCCTTTGAATTATACACTGTTTATTTCTATATACAATAACACTAACATTAAATAAGGAATTCAAACTTTTTTAATCTATGTAGTTTAACTTAAAAATAAGCACAATAACGTTCTGTTTAAGCACAATAAATAAAAAAGAAATTTAATAATAACCAAAATATGGAAGATAAATTCAATGGAACCTGGATGAATTTAAAATGAAAATACTACATTTCAGATCAATATATTTGTCTTCTTTAAAATAATTCTTCTGAATCTCTCTCTCTCTCTCTCTCTCTCTCTCTCTCTCTCTCTGAGGGTCTTCCAGGTTTAACCCTTTCATTGCTGTCTCTTTTTTTCTGAATTATAGAATTGGATATCTCATAAAAAATGAAGGCATAGAACCAATTCAGTTGTCGTGCACTGACTATATGGTTCTATATAACTAGTTTAATAATATGGTTAAAAATAACGTAAAATACCTTAAGATAAATTCAATGGAACCAGGATGAATTTAAAATGAATGTACTATATTTCAGATCAATATACTTGTTTTCTTCAAAATATATCTTCTGAATATCCCCCCCCCCCCTCTCTCTCTGAGGGTCTTGCAGGTTTAACCCTTTCATTGCTGTCTCC
>JBOGBH010000007.1:0-1395 GCA_051656125.1 Mycoplasmoidaceae bacterium | reverse complement strand
GTCATTCAGAAATCCATATTCCATAAATTCCATAATCCATAAAAACGGCTAAGTGTATCAGCATTAATTCATTCTGCTGTGCATGGAGTTAACATATATGCTATTTTGAAGAGATAATGCAAAATTGCATTTATGCACTTTATTTGGTTGTGCAATGAAGAGAAAACACGTGCTGTTGCATTGCACAGAGCAAAATATAAGATATGAACTTGTTGCTTTGCATAGCATATAAGAACTAAATCATTCCGTTATAAAACTTATAACTTTCCTCTTTGACTTAATTTGATGTTACGTCTGCCATACAGCAGTCAATTGACTGTATGATTCATATGGAGCGCATTCACAAGAGGGAAACTTCCTAATAACTTCAAGCCGCCTACCTCTCACTCTCTCCGGCTTGAGCAGAGAAACACACCGCATGGTTCACACGGAGGAATTTTGACACTTAGTCGTTTTTCTGAGCGTGCACCATTTCTCAGATAAACGACTAAGTGTACCAGCATTAATTCATTCTGCTGTGCATGGAGTTAACATATATGCTATTTTGAAGAGATAGTGCAAAATTGCATAGATGCACTTTATTTGGTTGTGCAATGAAGAGAAAACACATGTGCTGTTGCATTGCGCAAAGCAAAATATAAGATATGAACTTGTATGAACTTTTAAACTTTAAAGTTTTATTTAGACCCTTGAAATGTTAAATAAATGAATTAGTAGAAAATAAGATGTCTGCTCCAGAGAGATGTTCTCTCTAGAAAGACTTACTCCACGACTGTTTTTTTTTCTTTTTTTAAGTTTGAAGAACCAGTACTGTGATTTAAACAAACAAAAATGTCCTTGAATATATATATATATATATATATAGAGAGAGAGAGAGCAACAGAGCAGTTACATATAATACAAAAAGTATTTAAAAGAATCATGAATCAGGCTAGCATGTTTACATGTCTGATTGTACAGATTTATTTTGTTCTAACTTTGATTTTAAAAGCCATTGGATGTCAAACCCCTGCTCACCTAACCCAAACCCTGATTGAGGGTTAAGAGTTGAGGGTCCAGACTGACAAATAGATAGAGAGTTAATCAGAAGTGCTTCTCCAATCATGTATAAATCTGTTGTGGCCATGCGTTTTTAAAACACTTTTACAAGGTCTAGCAGCTTTATATTTATATGTGTGATTTATATTTATATATTTGTGTGATATGTGACAGGAAAGTATCCTTGCTGTGTATTTAAGCACATCCAGACAGAGCGAGTGTTTTCTTGACCCAAGAAACTCTTAAAATGTGTTTTCATCTTGTGCAGAAGTGGTACAGTCAAAATGCTGCTTCTGTAACTGCATGAGAGAATATGAGTCTGTAAGTTTCCTGCTGAAATTCTGGAGATAGAGGAGG
>JBOGBH010000006.1:0-1432 GCA_051656125.1 Mycoplasmoidaceae bacterium | reverse complement strand
CTGGAAGACCCTTAGAGAGAGAGAGAGAGAGAGAGAGATTCAGAAGAATTATTTTAAAGAAAACAAATATATTGATCTGAAATGTAGTATTTTCATTTTAAATTCATCCAGGTTCCATTGAATTTATCTTCCATCTTTTGGTTATTAAATTTCTTTTTTATTTCTTGTGCTTAAACAGAACATTATTGTGCTTATTTTTAAGTTAAACTACATAGATTAAAAAAAGTTTGAAGTTCTTATTCAATGTTAGTGTTATTGTATATAGAAATAAACAGTGTATAATTCAAAGGAGAATATTGTTTAGTGTTTTGAATTATCATTGAGTGTCATCTCAAAAATAGGTATATGCTGCCCTCTAGTGCTCATTTGATCATTTCAATAATTTTAAGAGTACTGTTTCCCCTCATTTTAATTTACACATACATCTTGAAATGAAAAAAAAAATATTAAAATGTTTATTTATTATATTTGTACTAATAAATGTAGAAATTTGGTGTGTATATTTCAATTATTCATGAATAATTGACAACTTCTAAATTCCCTTTTTGTTCTTAATTTAAACCTTCCCCACGGCAACACCATATGAGATGTACTATTATCGTTCGCAATTTAGCATCTTCAGTATGTTGTCATCATGTGCAGAAGTTTATTATTAGTTATTTGCAGAACTTTATATTTTATTTTTATTTTTTAAAATCCCTGCATAAAGTTATTTGTTTAACTGGGCGCGATCATTATTAGGAGACGCTGCGCGTCTCTTTGTGTGACAGAAAAGCTTCCAAACTGTAATTGAAGATTTTTAATATGTTCTTGTGATCGAATCTTGTCTAATCGCTTGAATATTTTAATGAATAAGGTTTAAAAACATGAGCTTTCATGATTTCGTGATCACTCCCTTTCAGAGAAATGACGCGCGACTCTGTTTAATCCATTAGGAAATGAAGTTTGCACAGATGCCGCACAGCGTCAACACATTAACACAGTCATACACATAAATATTCAAACTAAGGAATGAAAAGAACATGACAAAAAATTCCATGTAAATGAGTTCGTGATCATTCACAGACATGAAACTTTCAAACACGGCTCGCAATCTCTACATGAATGTCTTTCATGTGTTTATATTGTAGAATAGCTGGAATGTCTTCAGCATCTTCAGTATTTTGTCATCATGTGCATAAGTTTATTATTAGTTATTTGCAGAAGTTTATATTTGAATTTTATGTTTTAAAATCCCAGCATCTGTAAAGATGTATTTGTATAACTGGGCGCGATCATTTTTAGGAGACGCTGCGCGTCTCTTTGTGTGACAGAAAATCTTCCAAACTGTACAAGAAGCTTTTTAATATGTTCTTGTGATCGAATCTTGTCTAATCGCTTGAATGATTTAAAGAATAAGGTTTAAAAACACTTAAAATCAAGTGGCTTTCAC
>JBOGBH010000005.1:0-1349 GCA_051656125.1 Mycoplasmoidaceae bacterium | reverse complement strand
GGTCCGATATAAGTCCATTCGGTCAAATATGAATATCTGATTGGCTGATGTATCAACATTCGGATTCTATGAGAATGTATAGAAAGTTCAAGATCAAGCACTGAAAAATGTTCAATGGGTCAAATATTGGCTACTCTATGGCTAATGTATCATCAGAAAGAGTCAATTAGTAGGCATAGAAATTTGAAGATCCATGACTGAAACAAGTTCAATGAGTCAAATATTGGCTACTCTAAGACTATTTGATTACCAGAAGGAGTCTATGGGGTAGAAATAGAAAGTTCAAAATTGATGACTCTTGGGCCCGATATAAGTCCATTCGGTCAAAAATGGACTTCTGATTGGCTGATGTATCCTCATTCGGATTCTATGAGCATGTTTAGAATGTTCAAGATCAAGGACTGAAACATGTTCAATGGGTCATATATTGGCTACTCTAAGGCTAAATGATCACCAGAAGGAGTCTATTGGGAAGAAGTAGAAAGTTCAAAATTGATGACTCTTGGGCTCGACATAAGTCCATTTGGTCAAATATGGAATCGCAATTACTGGCATGACATCAGAAAGAGTCAATGAGTAGGTATAGAAATTGCAAGATCCATGACTGAAACATGTCCAATGGGTAAAATATTGGCTAGTCCATGGCTAATTGATCACAAGAAGGAGTCTATTAGGCAGAAAGAGAAAGATCAAAATTAATGACTCTTGGGTCCGATATAAGTCCATTCGGTCAAATATGAATTTCTGATTGGCGGATGTATCAACATTCGGATTCAATGAGAATGTATAGAAAGTTCAAGATCAAGCACTGAAACATGTCCAATGGGTAAAATATTGGCTAGTCCATTGCTAATTGATCACCAGAAGGAGTCTATTAGGCAGAAAGAGAAAGATCAAAATTGATGACTCTTGGGTCCGATATAAGTCCATTCGGTCAAATATGAATTTCTGATTGGCTGATGTATCAACATTCGGTTTCTATGAGAATGTATAGAAAGTTCAAGATCAAGCACTGAAAAATGTTCAATGGGTCAAATATTGGCTACTCTATGGCAATGTATCACCACAAAAAATCAATTGGGTAGAAATAGAAAGTTCAAAATTGATGACCATTGGGCCCGATATTAGTCCATTTGGTCAAATATGGATTTCTGAATGACCGATGTAACATCAGAAAGAGTCAATGAGTAGGTATATAAATTTCAAGATGCTTGACTGAAACTTGTCCAATGGGTACAATATTAGCTACTCTATGGCTAATGTATCACAAGAAGGAGTCAATTAGGTAGGAACAGAAAGTTCAAGATCAAGAACTGAAATATGTTATGAAGGTCAAAAATTGGCTAAAC
>JBOGBH010000004.1:0-1879 GCA_051656125.1 Mycoplasmoidaceae bacterium | reverse complement strand
CGGTGTCTGAAACTAATATCCAATCTTGTCAATACCAACTTGACCGGCGACAGCCCATGACGTCATATCGACGCGCCCCACGTGTATATAAGGGGCGCTCAGATAACATGTCATCCTCTCATCGTCTTCAGGGACTGTTGTTTTGAAACACTATCGTGGTTTTATGAAATGCACAGGCTAACTAAGTGTGTGGATCCGTGTCACTCCTTATTTGACATTAGATTACACACACGAGCTGTGCGCTCTCTGTCTGCGTGAAGAGCACGCACGGGCAGTTCTCGAGGGAGCTGCTAGTGCAAACTGTGAACGTTCCATTCTCGTCTGGGTCCCTTCTCGAGGGAAGAGAGTTCAGCATCTGCGCCTGGTGGTTCGGGTCCCGCTCGCGCTGAGGCGGAGCGGAGACTCAGATCATGGGGCTTTCAGATGACGCTCGCCGAACAGTTGAGAGGGGTGTGACCGCTCGCGCGATTCGGCGGTTCGCGAGAAGGAGCGGCTGGGACAGGATGCGCTGTTTGCTACATCTGCAGAAGTCCAGCGGTGAGTGCTCTTCCAACCGAGCAGGAGATGCTGGAGAGGGTGAGTAAATACTGTTTCTCTCAGCCACCCGGTGCCGCGTATGCTGAGCTGTTGATTATGGAACGCGCTGCAGGCAGATTACAGTTTCCATGGCAGCGCGTTGGGGAGAGGCCGCGCGCATTCAATGAATTACGATCGGTTTCTCTCTGGCCATATTTCTACAGCTCTAGTGAGCTTTCCATGCCCTCCTAATACTGAGGTTGGGGGGGGCATGGAAGAACCCATGTTCTGCATTCCTTAAATATTCCATGTACATGTGTATATATGTATGTATATTTGTGTATATATGTATATATATGCCCGTTATATATGTGGATCATATAGGCTATGGGGTGGTATGGCTCATGGAGTAAGCTCGCCACCCTGTGGCCGCAGGATGAACTGTTGGCTAAATAATATGAGACATTTCCATTTACTCATATGTAAATACTGAAGTATTTCTCTTTAGACCTCGGTTCCCTGTTTGGGTTTATTTTGCGGGAATATGGGTACGTGTTGATGCTGGAATTAGCCAACTAATGATAAATTTCATGGTTTGGCACTTCTTGCATGGATACAGCTCAAACTCTGCCATCTAGGTCCTAAAGTGACATTTTCCTTAGATGGCAGAGCATACGTGGCAGCGGGGTCAGGCTGGTGCTGCTAGGCACACGATGACTGTGTGGCTGGCGCACCAGGCTGTCCTGCAGAGAGACTTAGACCAGCGGCATTCAAGACGCGCATGCTGCTGAGGTCTGAGTCCTCAACCAGACAGATTGCCTGGCCCGTCCCAACCTGAGGGTCGCAGACACGGCCAGAAGGAGAGTGTCGCCTCTCGTGCGCCCCTCCTGGTAGGAGCAGGTCACTTGGAGGCGAGACTCAAGAAACTTGGGAGAGGTGATCTGCCAGGGATGCGGTAAAGATCGCGGTCCCTGATGGATGCCCTCTCCCTGATAGAGGGTTGAAATGATTTACCCTCTATATTCTCTGTAAGCCGCAGTTTCTATATCAGGCCAGAGCTGGGCCTATGACATTAATTCTGATGGCCCGCCTTTGGCGTGATAGTGAGACTTCTTTTCAGGCCATAAGGGTGGTAGGATCCACGTCTCAATGGTGGTAGACCGCCACCCTGTGGCCACAGGGCGAATTTCCCCTCTCCTTTTCAAAAAAGAAAAGAAGCGAGGCAAGCTATGGGAAATTACTATTCTTTTATATAGTGCTCCCTGTTTTGAGGCTGACAGAGGTTTCCTTATGGCTATATATTTTTACATATACATATGCGCATGAGGGGTGCGGGTATGTGTTTGTATTAATATATACGCTT
>JBOGBH010000003.1:0-1489 GCA_051656125.1 Mycoplasmoidaceae bacterium | reverse complement strand
AGTAGTAGTAGTTGCAGAGAAATGTGTGTTTCCATCATATTGTTGTTCATTAAACATTCGCGCGAACACCTCTGAACCGCTGGCGCGCGTTCACGTTATCGTTTTCACGTTTTTTCTGTTTGTTTTGCAATTCAGAATAATATTTATCGAATAATATATTGTGTATATACTCTATATATTATTATTATTATTATTATATTTATATTATATATAAATACAGAAAAAACGTTCTCGTGCTAATGTCTTTTATCGTCAGAATTTACGCGGTTTGCCTATATGACGCAGCACAATGATAACCACGCCCTCTACGGTCACAGAATACGATGGTTTGTGTTCGTTGCTGGAGCGGCTGAGAGTGCGGCACGAGAGCGACCTCTAGAGGCGCTCTCTGATAAAACTATCACTGAAGCCTCGTACAGTTGAACACGTGACGCGAGACTGCGCGGGGACACTTCAAAAATGGATTTAAAACAGACAACAAAGCGGTATGTTATACAGTACACTACAGTATATGTTTTCATATCACTAAAGTAATGAGTTTGTTGACTAGACGCTGCATTAGTGTGTTTGCCGTCGAGGCTGAGCGGATGCTGACGTTAGTAGCAGTGGCGGTTCTACACGGAGGCCTAGGGAGGCCCGTGCCTCTGTAGAAATTTCCATGGCCACCCCTGTGGCCCCCCCTGTGCTGACCAAAAAATAAAAATAAAAAATGAATTATGACTTTATTATGATTTTACACGCGAGCGCCAAAAGCGGAACTAACGTGACGGAACGTTCTACACGGGTAAATTAGAGCGGGCGCCGGCCGCGTAAGTGACTCGTATCTCGTAAGTAACTGGTTGTTCTTGCACAATGTTGTGATGTTAATCACGTAACTTCATCTGTCTTGGCTGTTGCATTGCGATAACATACATTTGAGTAAAGTAATCAACAGGTTATTATTGCCCGTGTTAAGTAGGGAGGGATGGTTAGGCAACGAAATGTATTGCACGTTTTTTTTTCTTCCGATAGTTATCTTGAAACGAGGAAAGGACATAGCGTCCTTTTTTGTTAACAAAAAGAGAGGAACAGCCAGAGGGACAGAAAGTGGATGCATGTGGATCAAGTACTGCACCATCAGGTCTGTGATGAAGAAGGTTATTACTATTTTCAAAGCAGTCCAATTATCATTTCATTGAAGGCCTACTGTATGTCCTTAAAATGGTGCTTTCTCCTGTAAATAATTTTGTCAATATGGATCTAATGTTTCTTTTTTTAAAGTAAATGCTAGGCCTACATTTTTTAAATACATGCAGTACATGCAGATATGCACTACCAATCAAAAGTTTGGAAACTACTATTTTGGTTGTTTTTGAAAGAAGCCTCTTCTGCTCACCAAGGCTGCATTTATGTTATTAAAATACAAGAAAAGCTGTAATATTGTGAAATATTATTAAAATGTAAAATGTCAGTTTTCTATGTGAATATATAGTAAAGTGTAATTTATATC
>JBOGBH010000002.1:0-1098 GCA_051656125.1 Mycoplasmoidaceae bacterium | reverse complement strand
TAGCATATATGTTAACTCCATGCACAGCAGAATGAATAAAGCTGATACATTTAGTCGTTTTTCTGAAAAATGGTGCACGCTCAGAAAAACGACTGTGTCAAAATTACTCCGTTCTGTGCAATGCAACAGCAAATGTGTTTTCTCTTCATTGTACAACAAAATAAAGTGCATGAATGCAATTTTGCATTATCTCTTCAAAATAGCATAAATGTTAATTCCATGCACAGCAGAATGAATAATGCTGATACACTTAGTCGTTTTTCTGAAAAATGGTGCACGCTCGACTAAGTGTCAAAATTACTCCGTTCTGTGCAATACAACAGCACATGTGTTTTCTCTTCATTGCACAAAGAAAGAAAGTGCATCAATGCAATTTTGCACTATCTCTTCAAAATAGCATATATGTTAACTCCATGCATAGCAGAATGAATTAACGCTGATACACTTAGTCGTTTTTCTGAAAAATGGTGCACGCTCAGTAAAACGACTAAGTGTCAAAATTACTCCGTTTCAACCATGCGGTGTTTTTTTCTGCTCAAGCCGGAGAGAATGCGAGGTAGGCGGCTTGAAGTTATAAGGATGTTCACGTCATGTGAATGATCTTATATTTTGCTCTGTGCAATGCAACAGCACATGTGTTTTCTCTTAATTGCACAACGAAATAAAGTGCATCAATGCAATTTTGCATTATCTCTTCAAAATAGCATATATGTTAACTCCATGCACAGCAGAATGAATTAATGTTGATACACTTAATCGTTTTTCTGAAAAATGGTGCACGCTCAGTAAAACGACTAAGTGTCAAAATTACACCCTTTCAACCATGCGGTGTGTTCTCTGCTCCAGCCGGAGAGAGTGTAAGGGAGGCAGCTTGAAGTTATAAGGATGTTCCCCTCATGTGAATGCGCTCCAAATGAACCATGCAGTCAATTGACTGCTTTATGGCAGACGTAACATCGAATTAAGTCACAGAGGAAAGTTGTAAGTTTTAAATGGAATGAGTTATTTGTTATATGCTATGCAAATCAACAAGTTCATATCTTATACTTTGCTCTGTGCAATGCAACAGCACATGTGTTTTCTCTTCATTGCACAACG
>JBOGBH010000001.1:0-1147 GCA_051656125.1 Mycoplasmoidaceae bacterium | reverse complement strand
AGTTCCTAATAGCTCCAACTTGTACTACGTGACCGCTGTACCATCTGATTGGTGCAGATTCATTTAAGAGTCATATTGGTCTTGCCATAGAAATGCATAATTCCCAGTCCAAGGACGTGAACAGCTTTGAATGAAACTTCACGTTGTCATCTTGAGATTACTGTAAATATGACATGATGCGAATGCAGCCTGATGTAGTCGGTTAATCGCAGAAGAAGGAAAAAAAAAATATCTTGTGGCAAAGACACGCAGTCCAATGAGGGACAAATCGACAAGTCTATTGGGATGAATTAGAAAGTTCAAAATTGATGACTCTTGGGCCCGATATTAGTCCATTCGGTCAAATATGGATTATTGAAACACTGACATAACATCAGAAAAAGTCAATGAGTAGGTATAGAAATTGCAAGATCCATGACTGAAACATGTCCAATGGGTAAAATATTGGCTAGTCCATGGCTAATTGATCACAAGAAGGAGTCTTTTAGGCAGAAAGAGAAAGATCAAAATTGATGACTCTTGGGTCCGATATAAGTCCATTCGGTCAAATATGAATATCTGATTGGCTGATGTATCAACATTCGGATTCTATGAGCATGTATAGAAAGTTCAAGATCAAGCACTGAAAAATGTTCAATGGGTCAAATATTGGATACTCTATGGCTAATGTATCACCACAAAAAATCAATTGGGTAGAAATAGAAAGTTCAAAATTGATGACCCTTGGGCCCGATATTAGTCCATTTGGTCAAATATGGATTTCTGAATGACCGATGTAACATCAGAAAGAGTCAATGAGTAGGTATAGAAAATTCAAGATCCTTGACTGAAACTTGTCCAATGGGTACAATATTAGCTACTCTATGGCTAATGTATCACAAGAAGGAGTCAATTAGGTAGGAACAAAAAGTTCAAGATCAAGAACTGAAATATGTTATGAAGGTCAAAAATTGGCTGAACTATCACCAGAAGGAGTCAACGGGTAGCAATAGAAAGTTCAAGATCAGGGACTGAAATATATTCAGTTGGTCAAATATTGGCTGAACTTTCAACACAAGGAGTCAATGGGTAGAACTTAAAAGTTCAAAATTGATGGCTCCTGGATGAGATATAAGTCTATTTGGTCAAAAATGGACCTCTGAATGAC